>JAPLQY010000089.1 GCA_026399475.1 Rhodocyclales bacterium | reverse complement strand
GGCCGCCACGGCAACGTCCAGCCCAACGGTGTCGGCCAGTTCTATCGGCCCCATCGGCATGCCGAAGTCCCGCATGACCGCATCGATGACTTCGGGCGAGATACCTTCATCGACGCAGCGCATCGCCTCGTTCATGTAGGGCGCGAGCACGGCATTGACCAGGAAGCCCGAAGTATCTTTCACCGGCAGCGGCAGCTTGTCGATCTTGCGGATGAAGGCGGCGGCCTTCTGCGCCGCCTCCGGTGCGGTGATCTCGCCGGCCACCACCTCGACCAGCGGCATCATCGCCACCGGATTGAAGAAATGGATGCCGACCAGGCGCGAGGGATCCCTGAACTTCGCCGCGATGTCGGCCAGCTTCAGCGACGACGTGTTGGACGCCAGCAGCGCATCGGGCTTGGCCCGCAACTCGATGTCGGCGAACAACTTCTGCTTGGCTTCCAAATTCTCGAAGATCGCCTCTATGATGACATCGGCCTGACGCACGCCGTCGCCCTTCGGATCGGCGATCAGCCGGTCGAGCGCAAAGCGCGCCAGCTTCTTGTCGCGCAGCTTTCTCTCGAAAAACTTCGCGGCACGGCCGATGGCCGGTGCAATGCGTTCGACGGACTGGTCCTGCAGCGTCACCGTCATGCCGCGCAGCACGCACCAGGCCGCGATGTCGCCGCCCATGACGCCGGCGCCGACGACGTGAACGTGGCGCGGTGCGAAATCTCTTGCTTCCTTGCCAAAGCCCTTGAGCCGGTCCTGCAGGAAAAAGACGCGGATCAGGTTGCGCGTGGTCGGGTGCATCACCAGCGCGTCGAGCGAGGTCGGCCGGTCGGCCGGCACCGCCAGCGTATCGCCGTCGTAGTTCTGCCACTGGTCGATGATGGCGTAGGGCGCCGGATAGTGCTCGGGGCGCGCGCGCTTCGCCACCTGCTTCCTGGCTCCGCTGGCGACGAAGCCTTTCAGCGGACCGTTCATCAGCGTCTGCATCAACGGCAGTTGCGACTGACGCGACGGCTTGCCGGACAGCACCAGCATGCGCGCGGCATTTTCCATGACGCGCGGCGGCACGCAGGCGTCGGCCAGGCCCATCTTTTTCGCCCGTTTCGCATCGATGTTCTTGCCGGTCAACATCATGTCCATCGCCGCTGCCGGGCCGACGATCTGCGGCAGGCGCAGCATGCCGCCCCAGCCGGGAACGATGCCGAGCATCACTTCCGGCAGCGCGAACTTGGTGCCCGGTTCATCGACCGCAATGCGGTAGCGACAGGCCAGCGCCAGCTCGGTGCCGCCGCCCATGCAGTGGCCGCGCACCAGCGCCAGTGTCGGGTAGCTGACGGCGGCAAGGCGGTTGTAGGTGTCCCAGCCGCGCCTGATCAGCGCTCTGGCCTTCTCCGGGGTATCGGACGAGACGAATTCCTCGATGTTGGCTCCAGCGATGAAGCCGGCATCCTTGGCCGACTTGAAGATCAGGCCTTTTGGCGGGTTCTTCTCGCACTCGTCGAAAATCAGGCCCAGTTCGATCATCACCGCGGCGCCCAGCGTGTTGGTCGAGGAATTCGCCGTATCGAGGACGGCCCAGGCCACGCCGGCGTCGCCCGCTTCGCGTTCGAGGCGCCAGTGCTTGAAGTTGCTCATGTCGATTCCCTTGCGTTGGGGGTGACGAAGCGGCCGACGATGGCCGGCCGCGCGTCGCTATCCACGTGAAGTGCGAAGAGGTGTTCCGCCGGCCGCGGTTCGCTGCGCAGGCTTACCCGGGTGCCATAGAAAACCGGGCCCTTGATCCAGGTTTCAAGCTGCATCGGCACATGATGCGCCGCGCCGAGATGGCCGAGGCACTGGCCGATGGCGCGCTGCGGATGGGTGAAGGCGCGCGCATAGCCGAAGCGGCGTGCGTACCAGTCGCTCATGTGCAGGGGATTGACGTCGCCGGAG
>JAPLQY010000110.1 GCA_026399475.1 Rhodocyclales bacterium | reverse complement strand
CGATCTGCTTCTTCATAATAGTTGCCAAGGTATCCGAAGGTTTGCACGTTTATTTTTGATCTCCACAACACGCGAGGCCTGGGTATCTTGTGCCTGCCAACTCACAGCAAAGATATCCCGCTAGACTGCAAGGCGACTGAGAGGCTGTGAAAAATTGTCCCCAGTAAATGCTTCCTTCCGCGTTATGCGTATGGTATACTTCGATCTAATTTGATGCAATGGGTGCGAAGATGACCAAGACACGTGCGCGAGTGCTCTCGCCGAACCGAAAGCAGATGGAATTTCGGGCGAGCGACCTGGAGTCGCTGCTGGGGGAAGGGCATCGGGCGCGACTGGTGTGGTCCTATGTTGAGCGGCAAGACCTGAAGCGGTTCTATGAAGGCATCCGGTCGGTCGAAGGAAGCGTGGGACGGCCGGCGATTGCGCCGGAGATACTTCTGGCGCTGTGGCTGTACGCCACGCTCGATGGGGTGGGCAGTGCGCGGGAAATCGTTCGACTGACCGAAGTCCACGACGCCTACCGGTGGCTGTGTGGCGGAGTCCAAGTCAATCATCACACCGTATCCGACTTTCGGAAGGATCACGGCGAAGCGTTGGACGAACTCCTGAGCGTGAGCATCGCCAGCCTGATGGCGGCCGGGGTGGTCAAACTCAAACAGGTGGCGCAAGACGGAATTCGGGTGCGCGCCAGCGCCGGGGCGGGATCCTTCCGTCGCAAAGAGAAGCTGGAAGGCTACCTAGAGGCAGCGCGGGCGGAAGTCGCGCGACTGAAAGCCGAACTGGAAGCCGACCCGGCAGCGGCGGAACGGGCGCGGGACGCGGCGCGTCGGCGCGCGGCGCAGGAACTGGAAGCGCGTCTGGAGAAGGCGTTGGCACGACTGCCGGAACTCGAAGCGATCAAGCAACGGCAAGGCAAGAAGCCGGACCAGGCACGGGCATCGATGACGGATGCCGAGGCGACGGTGATGAAGATGGGCGATGGCGGCTTCCGTCCAGCCTATAACCCGCAACTGGCGAGCGATGCGGACTCCTTGGTGATTGTGGGCGTCGATGTTGTTACGGTCGGCAGCGACCAGGCGCAGATGATGCCGATGGTTGAACAGGTCAGCGAACGCTGCGGTCGAGCGCCTGACGCTTGGCTGGTAGATGGTGGCTATGTCGGGCACGACCAGGTCGACCGCGCCAGCGAAACCACCGTGGTCTATGGGCCGGTGCCGGCCCCCAAGGACAAGACGGTCGATCCGCATCAGGCCAAGGCGAGCGACAGCGACGCCGTAGCGGCCTGGCGGGAGCGAATGGGCACGGACGAGGCGAAAGACATCTACAAACGTCGCGCGGCGACGGCCGAATGCGTCAATGCCCAAAGCCGCAACCGGGGCTTGCAGCAGTTCAAGGTGCGCGGACTGGTGAAGGTCAAGTGCGTGATGCTGATCTTCGCCTTGGCGCACAACCTGATGCGCATGGTCAGCTTGGCGCCGGACTTGATCGGGATAGGGACAGGAACGTCCGTACTTCCCGGAATGATGGCTTGAGGGCGAGAATTTCGCTGGAATTCCACAAATGAGCGGTCAATAGCGAGATAATTGATGCAAAAGGCATATCACGCCCCGCACGTCGGCGGCAACCACGTTTGCGCGACTACCCAGTCATGCGAGCGAAAGATTCACAGGCTCTGAGCAGTTACCAACAGCATCACATGCAGATACTGTGTAACTGTAAGTAGTCGAGGGCGCATTGGTTCTAAGTGAAGATGTAACATTCCCGAGCGTCTCGACCAATCCTCTACTACTG
>JAPLQY010000112.1 GCA_026399475.1 Rhodocyclales bacterium | reverse complement strand
TCATCCGAAGTTTGGTCCCGTCTGGGCCACGGGCCACCTCGGCGCGGATGTCGTGACGCTGATCAGCACGCCGTCGGACGACAAGAAGAACGCCAAGTTCAAGGAGTTCAACTGGAAGGTGGTTCAGGAAGTCAAGCACGTGCCGGGCAACCTGTTCGTCAAGACCCATCCGAAGTCGAAGAACCTGTGGGCTGACTCGCCGCAGAATCCCGACAAGGAACTCGCCGAGTCCGTATCGGTATGGGACATGGCTGACCTGTCGAAGCCGAAGAAGATCATCAACGTGGCCAAGGACTCCGGCCTGCCGGTGACCAAGGCAACTCGTCGCGCGGTGCATCCCGAGTACAGCGCGGATGGTTCCGAGGTGTGGATCTCGTTGTGGGGCGGCAAGACCGACCAGTCGGCGATTGTCGTGTATGACGACAAGACGCTCGCGATGAAGAAGGTGATTACCGATCCGAAGATGATCACCCCGACCGGCAAGTTCAACGTCTACAACACGCAGCACGACATTTATTGATCTGACGGCAATGTTCCGCCGGGGGCCAAGGTCGGATTTTTGGCTGCCGGACCCGGCGGACGTGCGGAAAAATTGATCGGTAGCAAGGATAAGGGGGCGCAAGCCCCTTTATCATGTAGGCCTTAATGAACGACTGATTGTTTAGGGGATAGCTTCATGGCAGATAGTGAAAAATCCGGATTCCTGGCAGTGCTCCGGCGACCGAGCGCAAAGTACTCGCTGGTGAGTTTGCTGGTGGTCGGCTTCTTCTCCGGCATCTTTTTCTGGGGCGGCTTCAACACCGGGATGGAAGCCACGAATACTCTGGATTTCTGCATCTCCTGCCATGA
Organism: Rhodocyclales bacterium; assembly: GCA_026399475.1. Classification (GTDB taxonomy): domain Bacteria; phylum Pseudomonadota; class Gammaproteobacteria; order Burkholderiales; family Rhodocyclaceae; genus Sulfuritalea. Next base: position 62,891 of record JAPLQY010000112.1, on the reverse strand, counting down.
GATGCACGATAACGTTTATCAGGAATACAAGAAGACGATTCACTACACCAACCGCACCGGCGTCCGTGCCGTCTGTTCCGATTGCCATGTGCCCAAGGACTGGACGCACAAGATGATCCGCAAGATCAAGGCGAGCGGCGAGGTCTGGGGCAAGATCACCGGCAGCATCGACACCCCCGAGAAATTCGAGGCCAAGCGTCTGGAACTGGCAGAAAACGAGTGGGCGCGGATGAAGGCCAGCGATTCGCGCGAATGCCGCAATTGCCACAGCTTCGACGCCATGGATGTCGAAAAGCAGAAACTGCGCGGTTCGAAGATGCACAAGATCGGCATCTCCGAGAAGAAGACCTGCATCGACTGCCACAAGGGCATCGCCCACAAGAAGCCCAAGGGCATGAAGGAAGAGGAAGACGAGTGAGTCGTCGTTTAAAATTGGTTTCGAGTCAATCCCCATTCGCATTGTTCGAGAGGAGCATCAAATGAATAAGTCCATCGTTTCCGCGGCAGTTGCCGGTGTTCTGCTTGCGCTCGGCTCCCACGCTGCCATTGCGGCGCCCGACTGGAGCAAGGTGCCCAAGCGTGACCTCCACGTTTTCCATGCCGGCGTGACGCCGATCGAATGGGCGACCAAGAAATCCGATCACAGCGGTTCGGCTGGCATGCGCAAGGGAGAAACCTGCGCCGGCTGCCACGAGGAAAAGGGCGCCTTGAATTTCAATTTCAAGCGTCTGGCGGACAAGGAGCTGGAGCCCAAGGGGGCACCGAAGACCATGACTTTCCCGGTCGCCTTCCAGGCCGCCTACGACAAGGACAATCTGTATATCCGCCTCAGCTTCAAGGCGCCGAGCGGTGGTGCCGACAAGGGTGACAAGGACAACGAGGTCAAGGCGACAATCCTGTTCGCTGACGCCAAGGTGCCGCAGGCGTCGCAGTATGGTTGCTGGCAGACCTGCCACGCCGATGCCCGCACCATGCCCGGCGCCGACGACAAGAAGACCAAGTACACGAAGGAAGGCGCTTATGAACTGGTGCAGTGGGCCAGCAAGGGCAACAAGGTGTCGGATGGCAGCGTTACCACGGAACGCAAGATGAGCGGTGGCGCGAGCGGCGCCAAGGCCGAGGGCGGCAAGAGCGGCGACGCCTACACCATCACCTTCACCCGCAAGAATCCGGGCGAAGGCAAGGCAGTACCCTTTGGCGTTGCGATTCACGCCGACAACGCTTCGGGCCGTTTCCACCACGTCTCCATGGGCTACACGCTGGGCATCGGCGCCGATGGCGACATAAAGGCCGCCAAGCAGTAAATCCCTGCGCAGCCCGGAGATGTTTACCGGCGGCAAGCTGTTGAGACGAGTGCTGGCATTGCTGGCACTCGTTTCTTTTTATGTCCCCGGCGTCCTCGCCGGGGACGGTATCCCCCGGCGGGATGTCGCCGCCACTCAGCAAACGGTCGAGGTGACGATCCGGGACTATCGTTTTTCTCCACCGGAAGTTCGCATCAAGGCGGGCGATACGGTGAAATGGATCAATCGCGAGAAGCGCACCAGTCACTCGGTGCTCTTTCCGGCCGAGAACGGCCTCGAATCGGAGCGGTTGTTTCCGGACGAGCATTGGCAGCGTACTTTCACGCAGCCCGGCACTTACAGCTACCGCTGCGGCCCGCATGAGGAAATGAAGGGACTGGTCGTTGTCGAGTAGCGCCATTCTTCCCGCCCTGATGGCAATCCTGCTCGGCGGCTTTGCAGTAGCAGCGCTGGCAGAGCCCCCCGCGGCGCGCCAGAAGGAACTGGTCCATCTCGTGCGGCAGGACTGCGGTTCCTGTCACGGCCTGACCTTGCAGGGCGGGCTGGGCCCGGCGCTGTTGCCTGCCACGCTGGCGGGCAAGCCGGTCGAGGGACTGGTGGCGACCATCATCGGCGGCCGCACGGGTACGCCGATGCCGCCATGGCACCGCTTTCTGACGGAAGATGAAGCACAATGGATCGTTGGAAAGCTGATGACTGGATTCCCCGAATGAAACGGATCGCGCAACTGGTTTTGCTTGGACTCATGGCCGTTCTGCTCGGTGCATGCGGCGGAATGTCCTTGCGCGGCACGGGCGATCTCGGCCTGGTGATCGAGCGCGCCAGCGGCCATGTCACGCTGGTGGATACCAGCAGCCGTCAGCCCTATGCCCGCATCGGCGGGCTCGGCGATCTCTCGCACGCATCCGTCGTCTATTCGCGTGACGCCCGCTACGCCTTCGTCTTCGGTCGCGATGGCGGGCTGACCAAAGTCGACTTGCTCCAGGGCCTCATCGTCAAGCGCGTCATGCAGTCGGGCAACTCCATCGGCGGCTCGATCTCGCAGGACGGCCGCATTGTCGTCGCGCAGAACTACACGCCGGGCGGGATCAAGGCCTTCGATTCGGAAACACTCGAACTGCTCTCCGAAGTCCCCGCCGAGTATGAGCCGGGGCGCTTCTCGAAGGTGGTGGGCCTCGCCGATGTTCCGGGCAACAAGTTCGCCTACGCGCTGTTCGATGGCGGCGAAATCTGGGTCAGCGATTTTTCCGACCCGAAACGGCCGGTGACCCAGCGTTATCCTGCCGGCCTGCAACCCTACGACGGGCTGGTCACGCCGGACGGGCGCCACTACCTTGCCGGCCTGTTCGGCGAGGACGGCATTGCGCTGCTCGACCTTTGGCAGCCGGAGAAGGGCGCGCGCAAGATCCTCGAAAAGTACGGCCGCGGCGAAGAAAAGCTGCCGGTGTTCAAGATGCCGCATCTGCGCGGCTGGTCGGTGGCGGCAGGCCGCGCCTGGCTGCCGGCGATCGGTCGCCATGAGGTGCTGGTCGCCGATGCGACGACCTGGAAGGAGACGGGCAGGGTAGCGGTGAAGGGTCAGCCGGTGTTTGTCATCGCCAGCCCCGACGGCCGCCAGGTCTGGGTCAATTTCGCCTTTCCCGACAATGGCTGGGTGCAGGTGATCGACACCCTGACCGGCAAGGTGGTGCAAACCCTGCAGCCGGGCAAGGCCGTGTTGCACATGGAATTCACGCCGCGCGGCGAGGCGGTATGGATCTCAGCGCGCGATGACAATCGCGTCGTCATTTACGACACCAGGACCTTTCGTCAGCTGGGCGACTTTGACGTTCAGGCGCCGTCCGGCATCTTCTTCACCAACCGTGCTGCGCGCATCGGGTTCTGATGGTGGACTCGCCCTACAGCCCGCTTGAATTCGCCCTGCTCAACGATTGGCAGCGTGACTTTCCCGTCACTGCGCGGCCCTTCGAGCAGCTCGGCACAAGAGTTATGCAAAGCGGTATCCCCGGGGACGGCGCTGACGGCACGGTGATTCTCGCGACGCTCAAGCGGCTGCAGGCGCGCGGCGCCGTCAGTCGCGTCGGCGCGGTGTTCGCCCCGCGGCGCATTGGTGCCTCGACGCTGGCCGCACTGGCTGCTCCCGCCGAGCGGCTGGAGCAGATTGCGGCACAGGTCAGCGCGCGGCCGGAAGTGAACCACAACTACCAGCGCGAGCATCGCTACAACCTGTGGTTCGTCGCCACGGCCGCAGATCAGACAGGATTGGCGGCGGCGCTGGCGGCGATTGAAGGCGAGACGGGCTGCGCCGTGATTTCCCTGCCGCTGGAGGAGGAATATCACATCGACCTCGGCTTCGATCTGAAGTCGCCGCACAAGCATCGCGTTGATGTATCCGGCACTGCGTTGTGCGAGCCGGACGCGAGGGAAAGGCAGCTCATCGCGGCGCTGCAGCCGGGACTCGAACTGGTGGAACGGCCCTTTGCGCGACTCGGCGAACGCGTCGGCATAAGCGAGGAGGAAGTGCTGAGTCGCATCGTTGGCTGGCTCGAGGACGGCCTGATCAAGCGCTTTGGCGTGGTGGTGCGCCACCAGGAACTGGGTTTCCACGCCAATGCGATGGTGGTGTTCGATGTACCCGACGACCAGGTCGACCGGATCGGCGGGCAACTCGCGACCGAAGCCGGTGTCACGCTCTGCTATCGGCGCCGGCGCAGTCTGCCGCAATGGCCTTACAACCTGTATTGCATGGTGCATGGCCGTTCCCGTGGCGAAGTCCAGCCGGTGATCGAACGCCTGAGCCGGGTTGCGGGCTTGCCGGCCCAGGCACTGTTCTCGACGCGCCGCTTCAAGCAGTGCGGCGCGCGCTATTTTGCGGAAACCCCCGAATCGGAAGCAGCCGAGTTGCTCGATGAATGAAGCCGCAGGGTCCGGTCGGGCGCCTGTTGCGCAGCTGGACGAGGTCGACCGGCGGCTGATCAATGCCTTGCAGGGCGGCTTCCCTCTGGTCGCCGAGCCCTACCGTCGGGTCGCCGACAGCCTCGGCTTGAGCGAGACGGAACTGCTGCGGCGTCTCGATTCGCTGCTCGAGCTTCGCGTACTGACGCGTTTCGGACCCATGTTCCAGATCGAGCGCGCCGGGGGCGCCTTCGTGCTGGCCGCGCTGCGCGTGCCGGAAGCCGATTTCGAGCGGGTCGCGGCGCAGGTGAACACCTTCCCCGAAGTGGCGCACAACTATCGCCGCGAGCATGAACTGAACATGTGGTTTGTCCTCGCCACGGCCACGCCGCAAGGGATTGCCGAAACCATTGGCGCCATCGAGGCCGCAACCGGCTTGCCGGTATTCGCTTTCCCGAAAGAGCGCGAATACTTCGTGGAGATGAAGCTGCATGCCTGAGCTGAAGCCGGGTCCCGACCCCGAACTCGACGCCACCGACCGGCGCCTGATTGTCGCCACCCAGGCAGGGCTGCCGCGTGTCTCGCGCCCTTACCACGCAATCGCGGAGCCGCTGGGCATTGCCGCCGACGAGGTCTTGCGGCGCCTGCAGCGCATGCTCGATTGCGGCGTCATCCGCCGCATCGGCGCCGTGCCGAACCACTACGCCATCGGCTATACGGCGAACGGCATGTCGGTGTGGGATGTCGATGACGCGCGCATCGACGAACTGGGCATGCAGGTCGGCGCCCTGGAGTTCGTCACGCATTGCTACCGGCGTCCGCGCCGCCTGCCGGACTGGCCCTACAACCTGTTCGCCATGGTACACAGTCAGAATCGGGAAGAGGTTGCTGCCCGCGTGGCCGAGATTGCGCTTCTTCTGGGAGATGCCTGCAGGGCGCACGACATTCTCTACAGCACGGCGATACTCAAGAAGACCGGGCTGCGCATATCCGGGTGAGGCGCGCTTTTGACTGGCGGCGGATTCTTCCACGGGTTTTCTCGACCACCGTTGCTTGGAGGCCTGAATAGTCGCCACGATTTGCCTGATATCCATAGTGTCGGGTATCCTCCCGGCAATCAGAAATGACAATCGGGAGGAAACGCCATGAATCACGGTAACCGGTTTCTTGTTTTGTTCCTCTTTCTCGCGTCATGGATCGCGCCCTCACCGGCGCGTGCCGACCACGAAAGCGCCGAGGCCATACTCGGACAGTGGCAGAGATACCAGTCGCGCCTTCATATTCTCAAGCCGGCCAAGGTGCGGCGCGAACTTGCGCAGAGCAAGAACCAGGAAGCCGTGATTCGCATCGCCGGGGCGGCAAAGCGCTTCGCCGATGAAACCATGTCGGCGATGATCATCGAAAACGGCGATCTGCTCTTCGAGGGCTATGCGCACGAGGCGACCCGCGAATCGAAACTGAACGCCTACTCGATGACCAAGAGCCTCACCGCGCTTGCCGTCGGCGAGGCCTTCTGCGCCGGAAAGATCAAGAGCCTGAACGATCCGGCGTCGACCTATGCGCCGCAACTGGGCGGAACGGCCTACGGTTCGGCCAGCGTCCGAAACCTGTTGAGTTACACGAGCGGCGCCCAGGATCCTGGCGGTGACGGCTACGCCGGGATCCATGATTTCCGCGACTTCCGCGCGATGGTCGAACACAAGCTCAGCTTGGTCGACCTGATGAAGAAGTACGGCGAGACAAGTTTCGAGCCGGGCAAGAAATTCATCTACAACGGCCTTGACTCGGAGGCCCTGAGCCTGGTCGTGCGTGGCGCCACGGGAATGCCGCTTCCGCAATGGTTCGAGGCAACCGTCTGGCAGAAAGCCGGCGCCGAGTTCGAGGCAGGCTGGTTTCTGGATCGCGATGGCAATGGCGTGGCCGAAGTACTGCTTTTTGCGACTACACGGGATTTCGCCCGGGTCGGCCTGTACGTGCTTGACCGCCTCACCGCAAAAGCGAACGAACCGTGCATGAACGAATTCATGAAGGACGCGGCGACGCCTCATGTGCAAAAGGGCTATTGGGATTCCGCGCCACGCTTCGGTCTCGGCCTGCACGTCGGCGCCGACGGAAATACCTGGATATTCGGCCACGGCGGCCAGCGCATCGGCATCAACGCGAAAACCGGCCGCGTGGTCGCGACCAACGGATCACGACAGTGGCGCGGCTATGACGATCAGGTGCAGAGTCTGCTCGCGTACTGACTCCGCCCGGAATTCGGAAGGGCGATACGAACCGTCGCCGGCTACTACTGCTGTTCCTGGATCGAGGTGATGTAGGCGAGGATGTCCTGCATGTCTTCTTCCTTGAGCGTGTCGAGGATGCCACCGACGTCTTCTTCATCGTGGGAGCGCTCGCCCTTCACGTACTTCTCCATCTGGCGCTTCAGGTAGCTCGTGTATTGGCCGACCAGCATCGGGAACATGCCGCGTCCCATGCCGGTGGGTGAGTGGCAGGTGACACACTTCTTCTGGTAGATGACCTCGCCGTTGGCCAGGTTGCCGGTCACGCGCGGAATGATCATGACGCGCTCGGTCAGGGTCAGCCGCGTCAGCGCGTCGTCCGTATCCTTGAATACCGGCCACTTGGTGGGAAGCTCGATCGATGCCAAGTAGGCGGAGACATCTTTGATGTCTTCGTTCGGCAGTTCCCGCTCCTGGGTGTAGGGATACATCGGAATATTTACTCGCGTGCGGGCGCGGAATGCCTTGAGCTGGGATTCGAGGTACTTGGCGCCCTGACCGCCGATGCGGGGATACTCTCCGCGCGAGCCGCCTTGCCCGAACTCGCCATGGCAGCCGGCGCAGGTGCTGTTGATTTCCTTGCCCTTCTCGAGATTCTGGGCGTACGCGAAGGCGCTGATGCCGAGCGTCATCAGCGCCAGTAGAAAACGTATTCTCATTGCTTCAATCCATGAACAGGGTGATGCGACGCATTGTCGCAGTCGCAGGACGCGCGTTTCCTTGATCCGTATCGGATAATCCGCCTGTGACAAATTTTACTACTCATGAGGACGGTTCCAATCTGCGGCTCGACCTGCGCCGCACGGTAATACTTCGCTGGTGGCTGCTGGCCGCTGCCGTGATCGCCGTATCGTCAGCGCCGACTCTTCTGGATATTGCCCTGCCGCAACTCCCCATGTTCGCGGTAGTCGCGCTGATGGCGGGGTTCAATGGCTATGTGCGGTGGCGCACGGGAACGGACGAACCGGTGGGCGCGGCAGAACTGTTCGGTCAGTTATGCGTCGATCTGGCGGCGCTTGGGATCTTGTTGTATCTGTCCGGCGGGGCGGCCAATCCGCTGATCTCCTTCCTGCTGGTGCCGGTCGCCGTGGCCGCGCTGTCCCTGCCGGGAAGGCTCACGGCCGCGGTTGCGCTGCTCGCCGTTGCCATCTACTCGCTGCTGATGTGGCAGTTTCTTCCGCTGCGGGTTGCCGACGCCGAGCGGGCAGCGCGTCTGCATCTGGCCGGCATGTGGCTGACCTTTGTGGTTTCCGCGGCCATGATCGCGTGGTTCGTGGCACGCATGACCGCGTCGATCCGCGAACGTGACAGCCGGCTGGCTGCCGCGCGCGAGCAGGCCTTGCGCGACGAACGCGTCGTGGCGCTGGGCGCCCTGGCGGCCGGCGCCGCGCATGAGCTGGGAACGCCGCTGGCGACCATTGCGGTAATCGTCGGCGAACTGGAACGGGACGATCGTCTCGATGCCGAGGTGCGTCGCGATCTGTCCGTGGTGATGGAGCAGATCGAGCTTTGCAAGGGAATTATCAGCACCTTGGCGGAACGAACCGGAATGCGGCGGCCGGAGCAGGTCGAGGTCGTCGATGCACGCGCCTGGCTGGAAAGCCTTCGCGTGCGCTGGCAGGCGATGCGGCCGCAGGCGGCCAGCCGGCTGACGCTTGAGGGCGGCTCCGGCGTGCCGCTGATCGTCACCGAGGCGACGCTCGAGCAGGCGCTGATCAATCTGCTCAACAATGCGGCGGATGCCAGCGACGTTGAAATTCAGATCAGGCTGCTCTGGAATCCGGCGACACTGACGATCCTGATCACGGACGGCGGCCCCGGCTTCCCCGCCGAAGTGCTGCGCCAGGCCGGGCGCGTGCCGCTGCCCGCAAGCGATGGCGGGGCAGGCATCGGCCTGCTGCTGGCATTTTCGGCGATCGAGCGGCTGGGCGGGCACGTCGTGCTGGACAATCCGGCTGGCGGGGGCGGCCGGGCAAGGATCGAATTGCCGATCGCGCAGGACCGGGGCATGACTGGAGCGACATGAACGAGAGCATATTGGTCGTCGAGGACGACGACACCTTCAGTGCAACCCTGGTGCGCGCATTGAAGCGGCGCGGCTACCAGCCGGTCGCTGCAAAGGACGCGGCAGCAGCGATCAGCCTCATGGAAACGGCCGCACCGGCCTGGGTGGTGCTCGATCTCAATCTCGCCGGCGCATCCGGCCTGGCCTTGATTCCGCGCTTGCGCGAGATCGACCCCGCCTGCCGGATCGTTGTCCTGACCGGCTACGCCAGCATCAGCACGGCGGTCGACGCGATCAAGCTGGGGGCGGTGCAGTACCTGGCCAAGCCGGTGGATGTCGATACCCTGCTGCGGGCATTCGGCCACGCACTCCAGACAGATGAACCCTCTGCCGCAGCCAGTTCGCCGGCAGCGATTTCGCAGGTGCCGATGTCGGTCGAACGCATGGAATGGGAACACATCCAGCGCGTCTTGCGCGAACACAAGGGCAACATATCCGCCACTGCACGGGCGCTCAACATGCATCGGCGCACCTTGCAGCGAAAGCTTTTGAAAAGACCTGCCAAGCAGTAGTTTTGTGTCGGAGTCAGTGTCCGACATCGAAGCGATAGGGCACGGCAATTCGCTGGCGGTCTGTTTCGACAATCACTGTTGCCACCCAGGTCATGCCGCCGGAAACGCAGACCGGCAGCGAAGTTTCGCCCGTATAGCGCCCGGGGCCGGCGGCGGGAAGCTCGCTTCGGTTGTAGCCCATGTTCATGCTGGCACCGGCGAAGTCCACTTCGACTTTTCCCGGTTGAACTCCACTGACGATCACCTCGACACGCAAAGGCTGCAGAAAGGCTATCGGCCGCGGCGTGATGGAGAGTTCCAGGCGCCCGCCCTGCGGCAATGCGGCCGAACATGCCCGGCGCTGCAAGTCGCAACCGGGCTCGGGCACGGCCGTGACATCAGCCTTCGGCAGCAGCAGCGGCGACAGGTAGGTGCCGATGAGGGCCAAGGCAAGCAGAGCGACGATCATCGTCAGGTTGATCAGCTGGGATTTACCGAGTTTCAAGACCGAGCCTCCATAGCGCGGGTTATGTCTGAATAGGGCCGATTGATGCATTGCAGAAAGTTGACCTACGTCAAGCCCTAACGGCCTGTTCCGGCGTCAAATATGCGGCATATTGTCGCAGCGGCGAAGTGTCGCAGCGGTGATCAGGTAGTAAGAAACGCATCGGAAGCTGTGCCAACGACGTATCAACCGGAATGGGAGAGACAAACATGAAGCAGTTTAACAAGCAAGCCACCTCGCTGCTGCTGGCGGCCGGAATGGGGCTCGCGGCGACCGCAGTCTGGTCGGCCGACAGCCTGCAGGATGTGCTGAAACAGCGTGGTTTGAGCCAGCAGGATCTGCTGGCCGCGGCCAAGACCTATGTGCCTACCGGCAAGCGCGATGAATTTGTCGCCTTCAGTTCAGGTGGTCAGTCAGGTCAGGTCATTGTTTATGCCGTTCCGTCGATGCGTATTCTGAAGTACATCGGCGTGTTTACGCCGGAACCCTGGCAGGGTTATGGCTTCGACGAAAGCTCGAAGAAGGTGCTGGCCGGTGGCCGCATCGATGGCAAGGAAATCACCTGGGGCGATACCCACCATCCGGCGATGTCGGAAACCAATGGCGAATACGACGGCCAGTTCCTGTTCATCAACGACAAGGCCAATCCGCGCATTGCCGTTATCGACCTGCGCGACTTCGAAACCAAGCAGATCGTCGTCAATCCGATCTTCAAGTCGGAACACGGTGGCACCTTTGTCACCACCAATACCGAGTACGTGATCGAAGCCGCGCAATATGCTGCTCCGCTGGAGAACAAGAAGTTCTATCCGCTCGAAGAGTTCAACGAGAAGTATCGTGGCGGCGTGACCTACTGGAAGTTCGATCGCAAGGAAGGCCGCATCGACACCAAGAAGTCCTTCTCGCTCGAACTGCCGCCTTACTCGCAGGATCTTTCCGATGCCGGCAAGGGTCCGTCGGAAGGTTGGTCCTTCACCAACTCGTTCTGCTCCGAGCGTTACGTCGGTGGCATCGAGAAGGGCCGTCCCCCGTATGAAGCCGGATGTTCCGCCAAGGACACCGACTACATGCACGTGATCAACTGGAAAAAAGCGGCCGAACTGGTTGCCGCCGGAAAAGCCAAGAAGATCAACGGTCATGACGTGATCATGATGGAAACCGCGATCAAGGAAGGTATCCTGTTCCTGATTCCGGAACCCAAGTCACCGCACGGCGTCGATGTGACCCCGGACGGCACCAAGATCATCGTCGCCGGCAAGCTCGACACGCACGTTTCCGTCTATTCCTTCGAGAAGATCATGGCCGCCATCAAGGCCGGCAAGTTCGAATCCAGGGATCCCTACGGCATTCCCGTGATCAGCATGAAGGACACGCTGCATACGCAGGTAGCGCTGGGTCTCGGCCCGCTGCATACCCAGTATGACAGCAAGCCCTGTATCGCCTACACGTCCCTGTATGTGGATTCGCAAGTCGCGAAATGGGACTTCTGCGAAGGCAAGGTGCTCGACAAACTCAGCGTGCACTACAACATCGGTCACCTGATGACCATGGAAGGCGATTCGACCAAGCCGGCCGGCAAGTATCTCGTCGCGCTGAACAAGCTGGCGATCGACCGCTTCGTGCCTGTCGGCCCGCTGCATCCGCAGAACCACCAGCTGATCGACATCAGCGGCGACAAGATGCAGTTGCTGTACGACATGCCGGTGCCGCTGGGTGAGCCGCACTACGTCGTGGCCATCGATGCCAAGAAGCTGAAGCCAGCCGTGCGCTACAAGGTCGGTACCGACAGCCGCACCGACAAGCCGCATCCGGGTGCAACTCTTGCCGGCCAGGAAAAGACCGTCAGGAAGGGCAACAAGGTCGAAGTATTCGGCACCCTGATCCGTTCGCACATCACGCCGGAAACCATCGAAGTCGAAGTGGGCGACGAAGTGACGATCAACCTGACCAACCTCGAGCGTGCGCAGGACGAGACCCATGGCTTCACGGTGTCGACCTTCAACATCCATGCGTCGGTTGAGCCGGGCAAGACGGTCGCGCTCAAGTTCAAGGCCGACAAGGAAGGCGTCTATCCGTACTACTGCACGGAATTCTGTTCGGCGCTGCACCTTGAGATGCAGGGTTACCTGCTGGTCAAGCCGAAGGGCTGGAAGCCGACCAAGGCGACGACACTCGCCAAGGGCAGCTACACGGAAGCCGAGTACAAGGCAACGGTGAAGAAGGTAGTCGACACGCAGGCGATCATCGACTCCGTCGTGGCCTACATCACCAGCGTCAATTACAAGGACTTCCCGGATGTCGTAGCCATGGTCGAAGACGCATTCGACCAGCTGGGCAAGACCAAGGGCCTCAAGGAGAAGCATGAAGCCTTTGCCGCCAAGAAGGATTGGGAAAATGCCAACCTCTGGGCCGAGCAGATCTGGCAATACCAGGTCAAGACTGCCGACCTCGGCTTGCGCGCCAAGACCTACCTGGAGCAGAATGGAGCCAAGAAGGTCAAGTAAGTAACTAGATCAAGGCAGGTCCCGGGGGGCGGAGTTACTCTGCCCCCCGTTTTACTTTACGAAAAGGAATAACCATGAAGCCAGGATTTATTCTCGCGGCCGTCGCTGCCGCTTCCTTCGCCACACCGGCTCTGGCCGACGGCAAGGCCCTGTACCTCGAAAAAACCTGCATCGCCTGTCACGGCAAGGATGCCAAGAAACCGCTGACGCCCGAGTATCCCAGGCTGGCCGGGCAGAACGCCAAGTACGCCGAGAATCAGATGAAGGATATCAAGAGCGGCGCCCGCGCCAACGGCAATACCGCCGCGATGAAAGGCGTCATGCACCTGGTTTCCGACGAGGACATGAAGCAAATCGCCAAGTACCTTTCCGAGATCAAGTAAGCGGAACAAGTACTCCCGTATTCCCCCCGTGACCGAAATTGGGTTCAATTGACGAGTATCAATGAACCCTAATGTTCGTGGTGGCACCATTGAGTGGACCCCTGCATACTGAGAAGGAAATAACCATGTACAAGACACTGACACTGGCGCTCTCGATCGCGCTGCTGCCGGCATTGGCGCTGGCCCAGGCCCCGGCGGAAAAGAAGGCCGGCATCGAGTCCAAGGACTACAAATGGAACGCCCAGGAAGGCGAGAAGATCGAAGCGCTCAAGATGAAGGGCACTGCCAAGGCTGGCAAGGAAGGCTACGAGGTCTGCGGCGCCTGTCACTTGCCCTCGGGGGCCGGGCGTTCTGACGGTACTTTCCCGCAGCTCGCCGGCCAGCACACCACGGTGCTGATCAAGCAGATGGCCGACATTCGCGCCGGCTTGCGTGATAACCCGACCATGTATCCCTTCGCCAAGGAACTGACCGACGCGCAGGAACTGGCCAACGTCTCGGCCTACATCGAGAGCCTGTGCATTCCGATTGACCACGGCAAGTACGAAGGCGCTGATGCCGCCAAGCAGGTCGCCGACGGCAAGACGATGTACGAGAAAGAGTGCATCGAATGCCACAAGGCCAACGGCGAGGGCGTCAAGGACAAGTTCTACCCGGTGCTGGCCGGCCAGCATTACAAGTATCTGCTGCGCCAGATGACCGAGATCCGTGACGGCAAGCGTCGCAACGCCAATCCGGACATGGTCAAGATCATCAAGAAGTATGACAACGCTCAACTCGTAGCCATCTCTGCCTATCAGTCGAGCCTGACCATGCCCGGCTCCATGTGCAAGGCAGGTGCTGCGGCGAAGGGCGCCAAAAAGAAATAAGCGTCTCATCCGGGGCTTCCGCACTCTGGCCTGTGCCAGGGTGCGGGGCGCTTCCGGCCAGTTTGCACCCCAGTAAACAGAGAACAAAATGCAAGACCAAAAAAAACAGAACATGCTGATCACCGGGCTGACCCTGGTGGCATTGGTGGCCTTGATCGCCGCCTACTTTGCGCCGATCTGGTGGGTTTCGCTGACGGCGCCGAACTACCCCAAGGACGCTTTTCCTGACGGAATTCGCATCCACTTTCACTTCAACGGGGTGTTCAACGGTTGCACGGCGGTTGGCAAGGGTACCCGCATGGGCAGCGAAACCCTGCAGGCCGACGTCGGTGAAGACACGCCTCGCTACAATCCGATCCTGGACAAGGACAAGGACGTGAATAAAGAGGCGAAGAGCCTCGATTGCGTCCACGAAATGAACACCATCAACCACTATGTGGGGATGTATCCGATCGACACCGGTTCTCCGGTGGAGTTGCGTTTGTCGAAGTTCATCTTCGGCTGGTTTGCCGTCATGCTGTTGGGTTTCCTCGCGACAGAGCGCAAGACCCAATTGAAGATTCTGGGAGCAGGTTTCACGGCGGTCGCCGTCTGGATGGTGATCGATCAGGTCGTCATGGGCCAATTGGACGCCTTCGCTGCTCATTATTATCATGAGGCGAGCACCTTCTTCAATCAGCCTGAAGTGCTGGATAAATGGAAAGCCAATCTGATATTCGCCACCCAGATGTCGATGGTCGGGATGGTGGTCGCAATGGCGATCATCCTGCTGGGAGTCTGGAAAATCCCCGGCTTCTCGCTGTTGCTGGCACTGGTTCCCGCCCTGCTTCCGGTTTTCTTCGTCGTCGATTACGCCGGATGGCTGTGGTTCTTCGGCCACAACATGCATCCCTGGGGTGCCTTTACGGTCAAGCCCTTCATGCCGACGGTGTTCGGCGAAGGCAAGGTGGCACAGTTCTCGACCTTCTCCTATCCCTACTGGGGTTATGCGCTGCTTCTGGTGGCATCCGGCTGCCTGATGATGGCGGTACTGTTGCGCCGCCGGCAGATGCGTACGTCATCGGCGAACTGAAGCGGCCATGAACCTGAAACGCTGGCTGGCTTTGCTGCCGGCTTTGCTGCTCGGTGTCTCATCGCTGCTGGTAGCGCGTCCGGCCGACCGCGACGCGGCCGATGACAAACCGCCGGCGTTGGGGGCGACCGCTGATTTGTCCACGGCGCCAAGGGTTGGAGTGGATCGGCCCAAGCCCACCTACCCGCTCTATGAGCGCGACAAGCGCGTGCACGGTTTGAAGCCGTTTCAGATCCTGGTGGATGCAGCGCCGGCCGGTTCGACCCTGCGTCCGCCACCGGGTGCGTACTCGGGTCCGGTAGTGATGACCAAGCCGCTGATCATCGAAGGCGGCGGGCAGGTCACGATCGATGCCGGCGACAGGGGCACTGTGTTTTCGCTCGAAACCGATGGTGCCGTTTTGCGCGGCCTGCATCTGACAGGCTCCGGCGACTCGCACGACACGGACGACTCATGCCTCGATGTACGTGGTCACCGCAACGTGATCGAAAACCTGGTCATCGACAACTGTCTGTTTGGCATCGACCTCAAGCAGTCGAATGACAGCATTGTGAGGAACAACAAGGTGCGCTCCAAGCCGCGCGATCTGGGCGTGCGCGGCGACGGCTTGCGCCTGTGGTACAGCGACCGCAACCTGATCGAAGGCAACGAAGTCGTCGATTCGCGCG
Organism: Rhodocyclales bacterium; assembly: GCA_026399475.1. GTDB lineage: Bacteria > Pseudomonadota > Gammaproteobacteria > Burkholderiales > Rhodocyclaceae > Sulfuritalea. The sequence goes on along the minus strand of JAPLQY010000112.1, from coordinate 47,850 downwards.
ATATGGTGGCTTGGTATTCCAGCAACAATATCTTTCGCGGCAATGTCGGCATGCGCAGCCGCTACTCGATCCACTTCATGTTCGCCAGTAACAATGTGGTCGAGGGCAACCGCTTTTACGACAACGCCGTCGGCGTCTACTTCATGTACACCGAGGGCGGGGTAATGCGCAACAACCTGATTTCCCACGCCACAGGTGCTTCCGGCATGGCAATCGGCTTCAAGGAAGCCAGCAACGCGGTAATCGAAGGCAACGAGATTATTTACTGCGCGGTCGGCATCGGCTCCGACCTGTCGCCATTCCAGCCCGACAGCAAGATCTGGGTGCGCAATAATCGCTTCGCCTATAACGGTATCGCGGTAAAGTTCACCAGCGAACTGGGCGGCAATGTCGTCACTGACAACGTTTTCGAAGGCAATTTGACCAACGTGGTGCAGGCGGGGCGCGGCACATCGCACCTCAATGAGTGGCGGGGCAACTACTGGGATGATTACGAGGGCTTCGATCGTGATGGCAACGGGATTGGCGACACGCCTTACGAACTCTATGCCTATGCGGATCAGATATGGATCGAAATGCCGCCGGCGCGGTTTTTCAAGACGGCGCCGGTAATGGAACTACTGGATTTTCTCGAGCGGCTGGCGCCTTTTTCGTCACCGGAACTGACGCTGAAGGATGACAAGCCGCGCTTCACGAAACCGCAGCGGATCACAAGCAAGGTGACAGGATGAGCGAGCCGAAATCACCGGACACACCGAAGCCGCCCCTTTCGCGGGAGCGCATGCAGCAGGCGCGCCGCCGCTGGCTGCGCACCATATTGCTGACCGGCGGGGTGATGGGTGCCGCGCTCTCCGGCTTTCTGCCCATGGTTTACGCCCGGACAAAGCGGCTGCGGCCGCCTGGAGCGCTGGACGAAAAGGATTTCCTGGCTTCATGCATCAAGTGCGGCCAATGCGTGCAGGTCTGCCCGGTACAGGCAATCAAACTGGCGGATCTGGTCGATGGTGTCGGTGTCGGCGTACCCTACATCGATGCACGCGAGCAGGCCTGCGATTTTTCCTGTGATGCCGTGCAGTGCATCCTGGCCTGTCCGACCGGCGCGCTGGTCTACAAGAAGCCGGCATTCCTCAGTGTGCGCAAGGGTGCAAAGCTCGCTGCCGCGCCCATCCTCAAGGCCAAGGAGAAGGACCCCGAGCCGACCCTGAATCTCGGCGAGCGCATCGGCGTCGCACGCCTCACTCGTCCGGAAGCCTGTCTGGCGATTCAGGGCAAGGGATTCAAGGGGCAGGTACGCGGCGCGTCGTTCAAGGGACGCATGCGCTACATGGAGGTCAACCGCTGGAAGCCGATCGGGATCAGCGAGCATCCCTATGACCTTGCCGAGTGCGACCTGTGCGTGCGTGAATGTCCGGTGAAGGGCGCGATTTCCATCGAAACCGTGTTCGCGCCGGACGGCTCGAAACGAAAATCGCCGGTGGTGCATGAGCCCTGCGTGGGTTGCGGTGTTTGCGAGATGATCTGCCCCGTCGAGCCGACCTGCATCGTCATCGACGCGCGGGAGGTGTGGAACACATGAAGCTCCGCTGTCGCTTCCCAATGTTCACGGCCCACCCCCCTTCCCCCGCCCCGTGGGCGGGGGTGACTAGTCACCTCCCCCGCCTGGCGGGGGACACAGGGAGGGGGAGCCCGTTCTTGCGTGGCACGAGCAGCTGGACGGAGGAGCTATGAACCCCATTCTCAGACGGCGCTTCTTCGACCAGATCGCGGTGATGTTCGGCCGCGAGGCCAAAAAACCGGAGGTGATTTCCGAGCGCGCCCAGCAAATTCACATACTCAAGCGCGCCACCAACAAGGAGCGGTTGCAGGAGGCGATGATCGCCCACGAAAATGCGAAGAAGGTTCACACATGGCGCAACCGGCGCTGGGCGGTGCTGATCGTCGCGAATCTGCTGTTTACCGTGTCGTTCTGGTTCGATATCCAGATCCTCGAAGGCGCGCTGACCGCCTCGCGCTTCATCGGCTTCCACCTGATCGATCTCAACTCCGCGCTGCAGGTAATGCTGGCCCACAAGCACATCATCGTCAATCTGGTGATCGGCACGGGTACGGTATTCGTGCTCTGGTTGCTGCTGGGCGGCCGCACCTTCTGTTCCTGGGTATGCCCTTATCATCTTCTGGCGGAAGGCGCGGAGAAGATTCATCTTTATCTGGTCAAGAAGAAGCTGGTGACCGACCAGAACATCGATCGCCGCCTGCGCACCCTGTCGTGGATCGTGTTTGCCGTGCTGGCACTGGCCACGGGCTACACGGTGTTCGAGGCGATTTCACCGACGGGTATTGTCTCGCGGGCGCTGATCTACGGACCGGGACTGGCTTTGCTGTGGGTGCTCGCGCTGCTGGTGTTCGAGGTGTTCTTTTCGCGTCGTGCCTGGTGCCGCTACGCCTGCCCGATCGGCCTCACCTACGGGGTGGTCGGCATTTTTTCGCCGGTACGCGTCAAGTACAAGCTGGATAGCTGTTTCCATGAGGGCGACTGCCGCAAGGTCTGTCTGGTTCCCCACGTGCTCGACACCGTGATCAAGGGCCGCGCCGTGGATACGGAAATTCCGATCGGTCCCGACTGCACCCGCTGCGGACTCTGTGTCGACACCTGTCCAACCGGTTCGCTGACTTTCGACGTCAAGGGCCTTTCCAAGCTGCTTTGAATCACGCACACTGCATACCATGATCCGTTTTTCAAATGTTTCAAAGAGCTTTCGCAAGACGCGCGTACTCGATGACATCAGTCTCGAGATCGGGCTCTCCGAGCGCGTTGCGCTGATCGGTTCCAACGGTGCCGGCAAGACCACCCTGATCCGTTGTCTGCTGGGTGAATACACCCTGGACGGACAGGTCACCATCGACGGTCGCGATCCGCGTCAGGAGCGCACTGCGGTGTTGGGTACGATAGGCTTCGTGCCGCAACTGCCCCCGCCGTTGAAGATGCCGGTGGCTCAATTGATCGATTTTTCCGCCGCGCTGTGCGGTACCGATCCTGCGCGCATCCACGAACTGGCGCAGCGCCTGGGCCTCGACCTGGCGCCGATCCTGACGCGTCCCTTCGTCAAGCTGTCCGGCGGCATGAAGCAGAAGCTGCTGATCGCGATTGCGCTGGGGCGCGATGCGAAAGTGCTGGTGATGGACGAGCCGGCCGCCAACCTCGACCCGGAAGCGCGCAAGATATTTTTCGAACTCCTCGCCGAACGGCAGGAGGACGTCACCATGTTGATTTCAAGCCATCGCCTGAATGAAGTCTCGGCGCTGGTGAATCGGGTGATCGAGATGGACATGGGCAAGGTCGTGCTGGATGACCGCGTCGCCGACGACGTGTCGCTTTCCGGCCAGTTCGCCTGCCGCATTTCGATCAAGCGCAGCGAGGCGGCATTTGCCAAGGCGATGCAGGCGTGGAATTTTCGCGACCTCGGCAACGGGCTGGAATGGGAGGGCGATGTCCCGGGACCCGATCGCCTGCGCTTCATGGGCATGACATCGCGCTATGTGGCGCTGATCAGCGATTACTCGCTGAAGGAAGTTATGTTTCTGGCGGAGCCGGGGACGGTATCCCCTGCGGACGGCGCTGGCGGCGCGGCGAATTGATGGACCGGCGCCGCTTCATCGCCGCCGCCGCCCATGGATTGGCGCTGACGCCGCTGGCGGCCGCGCTGTCGGCCTGCGGCAAGTCCGGCTCCTGGCCGGAGGGCATGGCCGAGATCAAGTGGGATCGCGATACCTGCGTCCGCTGCAGCATGGTCATTTCCGATCGTCGCTTTGCCGCCGAGATGCGTGGCGGCGAGAAGAATGTCGTGTTCAAGTTCGACGACATCGGCTGCGCCGTGTTCTGGATGCGCGACAAGGTGAAGGACTATCCGTGGCTGGCAGAATCGGCCACCCGCTTCTGGGTCGCCGATATCGCCAGCACCGGCGACAAATGGCTGGAAGCCCGCAAGGCGCAGTACATCGGCGGCAGGGTCTCGCCGATGGCATACAACTTCGGCGCCATAGCCTATCCGCAGGCCGGCGCCGTGGATTTCGAGGAAATGCGCCAGCATGTGCTGGCCAGAGGCAAGTAAGCTTGGACGGAAAATCATGAAACAACTCTGGCTCACAGCCAAACTCGACATCGTCGAATCCCTGCGTGCGCGCTGGTTCCAGATCTATACCCTGGTGTTCGGCGGCATCGTCGCCCTGCTGTTCCTGTTCGGTTTGACCGAGTCGCGGGTGCTGGGCTTCATCGGCCTCTCGCGCCTGCTGGTCACCTATATTCAGCTGACCATGGCGATCCTGCCGATCTTCGTTCTCATCACCACCGTGCGTTCGGTGGCCGGTGACCGCGAGGCCGGCGTCTATGAATACCTGCTGTCCCTGCCGGTGTCGCTGGCGGCCTGGTTCTGGGGCAAGATCCTCGGCCGCTACATCGTGATCTTCCTGCCGGTGTTCGGCGCCATGGTGCTGGCGGTGCTGATCGCGCTGGTGCGCGGCATCGAAGTGCCCTGGGCCATGTTCTCCTACTACACGGCACTGCTGGCGGTGATGGCGGCCTGCTTTCTTGGCATCGGCATGCTGATTTCCGCCGTCGCGCGCAGCACCGACATGGCACAGGGCGCGGCATTCGTCGTCTGGCTGACGCTGCTGCTGTTCCTCGACCTGATCCTGCTCGGCGTCATGATTCAGGGCAAGGTGACACCGGAGGTCGCAGTGACCATGGCGCTGGCGAATCCGTTGCAGGTGTTCCGCACCGCCGCGCTCGCGCTGTTCGATCCGCAGCTCATCGTGCTCGGCCCTTCGGCCTACGTGATTCTCGACCTGTTCGGCGTGACCGGCTACAAGGTGTTCGCCCTGGTCTATCCGACAGCGCTCGGCGTCGCCGCGGCTACGCTTGGCTACCAGCTGTTCCGCCGGGGCGACCTGCCGTGAAGTATTGGCTGGCCTCGCTGCTGGCATGCAGCAGCATTTGTGCGGCTGCCGCAGGAAGCATATCGAGCGCGCCGTTGTTCGCTGCGACACTGACCGGTACCGACGAGAAGGCCGTCGCCCTGGAGGCCTATCGCGGCAAGCCCCTGATCGTGAATTTCTGGGCGCGCTGGTGCGGCCCATGCCGGGTCGAAATCCCGGAACTGATCAAGGCCCACGACAAGTACCAAAAGCAGGGCCTGGTGGTGCTTGGCATCGGCCTCGAAGACAAAGCGGAATCGGTTCGCGATTTCATGAAGGCCTACGACATGGACTACCCTGTGCTGCTGGCCAAGGACAAGGGCATCGACCTGCTGCAGGCGCTTGGCAACAGCAAGGCCGGCCTGCCTTACACTGTCGTCATCAACCGCAAGGGTGAGATCGTGGCAAGCAAGCTGGGGGCGATGAGCAGGACCGAACTGGAAGCTGCCACCGACGCTGCACTCAAGTAATCCACGGGGCCGCGATGCAGGAAAAAAATTCTCTCGACGGCAGCTTCGGCAACCAGTCCGTGACCGCCGCCGAGCGGCGACAGCGTATAAGTCTGGTATTCAGCGCAGTGGCGCCGCGCTACGATCTGATGAATGACTTGATGAGCTTCGGTATCCACCGTCTATGGAAACGCACGCTGGCCGCTCGCGTGAAGGATGTGAGCGGCATCACGGTTGATCTCGCCGGCGGCACCGGAGACGTGGCACGACTGCTCGCCGATGGACGTCGTCGGGTGGTGATCTGCGATCCAAGCTTGCCGATGATGGAAGCCGGGCGTGTGCGAGGCGGCACTGGCGTGACATGGCTGGCTGGCGAAGCCGAAAAACTGCCTTTTGCCGATGCCAGTGTGGACCTGCTGGCCGTTGCCTTCGGCCTGCGCAACGCCACTCATCTGGAAACCGCTCTGGCGGAAATCAGGCGTGTGCTGAAGCCCGGCGGCCGTTTTGTCTGCCTCGAATTCTCGCGGCCCGCCGCATGGCTGGCGCCGTTCTACGATCTCTATTCCTTTCTGGTCATTCCGCGGCTGGGTGCGCTGATAGCACGCGAGCCGCAGGCCTACCAGTACCTGGTCGAATCGATCCGGCGCTTTCCGAATCAGCTCGATTTTGCCGCCCTTATGCAAAAGACAGGCTTTGGCGGCGTGCATTGGGAGAATGTATCCTTCGGCATAGCCTGCCTTCATTTGGGAACACGTTCGCATGAGACCTGAACTGCCGATCGCTGTCAGCACTGCACCGCCGACCGGCTGGCACGTCTGGTGGACGGCGACGCGCCCGCGTACCTTGAGCATCTCCGCGACACCTGTGCTGGTCGGCACCGCATTGGCACTGGCCGAAGGCGCTACTCCGTCATGGTTTGCGATGCTGGCTGCGCTTTGTTGCGCGTTATTGATTCAAGTCGGCACCAATCTGCACAACGATGCCGCCGATTTCGAACGCGGCACCGACCGGCCTGATCGCATCGGTCCTCTCAGAGTCACCGCGGCAGGGTGGGCAAGCCCCGCTGCCGTACGCCGCGCTGCAGTGATCAGCTTTGCTCTGGCCTTGACCCTGGGGATCTATCTGGTGACCGTCGGCGGTTGGCCGATCCTGGTCGCCGGCATCGCGTCGCTGCTGGCGGGATGGTCATACTCGGGAGGGCGGCACCCGATTTCCCATACGCCATTGGGCGAGTTGTTCGTCCTGATATTTTTCGGGCTGGTTGCCGTCACGGGCAGCCACTGGTTGCAGCTGGGCGCCTGGTCGTCCAATGCGTGGCTGGCCGGGATCGTGGTCGGCATGCCGGCGGCAGCGGTGCTGCTGGTCAACAATTACCGCGATCTGGAGGATGATCTGCGCAGTGGCCGGCGCACCCTGGCGGCGATGATGGGGCGCGAACATTCGCGCCGGGTCTACGCCGCATTGATGCTGGTGCCGTTTGTCGTCCTGCTGCTGCTGGCCCTGCAAGGACTGACGGGCGCTTTGCTCGGATTTGTGGCCTTGCCGTTCAGCGTATCCCTGATTCGCCGCCTGCATCGCAGTCAGCCCGGGCCGCAGCTGAATTTGTTGCTGGCGGGAACAGCGCAGGCTGGATTTACCATCGGATTGCTGCTATCGATCGGACTGCTGTTGTGAACCTGCCGGTAGTCGAACTGTTGCTGCCGCTGGCCCTGGCCTTCATCATGTTCTCCCTTGGCCTGACGCTGGTGGTGGACGATTTCAAGCGCGTCCTGACGCGACCGAAAGCCATGCTGATCGGCCTCGTCGGGCAGATGGTGCTGGTTCCGGTATTTGCCTTCGCTATTGCGCTGACGTGGGGTCTGGCGCCAGAAATGGCCGTCGGGCTGATGATTCTCGCGGCCTGTCCGGGCGGTGTCAGTTCGGGTTTGCTGACCCATCTGGCGCGCGGCGATACCGCCCTGTCGATTTCCCTGACGGCCGTGACCAGCGTTGCCGCCGTCATCACCGTGCCCTTCGTCGTCGATCTGTCCATGCAGCAGTTCATGCAGACAGCGGTGAGTGTCGACTTCCCGCTGCTGAAGATGGTGCGCGGGGTGTTCCTGCTGACGACCGTTCCGGTGGTTCTTGGCATGAGTCTGAAAGCATGGCGTTCCGCGCTGGCCTTGCGTCTTGAGCGTCCGGCGGGGCGTCTGGCGAACATCCTGTTTGTGCTCATCGTGCTGGCCACCTTCTTCAGCCAGCGTCAGGTGCTGATCGACAATCTCGGCAGGATCGGCCCGGCGGCGATGCTGCTCAACCTGCTGGTCATTGCCGCGGGGTTTGCCATGGCGGCAGCGGCAGGTCTGCTGAGGCGCGACCGGATTGCGGTCGCCACCGAATGCGGGCTGCAGAATGCCGGCCTTGGAATTTTCATAGCGGCCAGCGTCATGCAGTCACCCGCGATGACCGTGCCCAGCGTGGTCTACGCGTTGCTGATGAACTTTGGTGCCATTGGTTTCGTGATCCTGATGCGCAGCATCGATCGAAATCCCGGTGGTGAGTGCGTCAATCCCGCCGTTCGATGAAACTGTCGGGCTACTTGCTGGCATTGCTGGTTCTGCCGGCACTGGCGGCGGCACCGGTCCCGCTGCAGCCCCTGATCGACGCAACACCTTCCGGCGGCACATTGCGCCTCGCGCCCGGCGCCTACGCCGGCCCCGCAAACATCAGCAGGCCACTGACGCTCGACGGCGGGCGTCAGGCGATCATCGTCGGCGATGGCAGAAGCACGGTGCTGTCCGTTGCGGCGAATGGCGTCACCATCCGCGGCCTGCGCCTGACCGGCAGCGGCGACTCGCATGACCGGATCGACGCCGGGATCCTGCTGGAAGGGAACGACCATCTCGTCGAGGACAACGAGATCGACGACGTCCTCTTCGGCATCCACCTCAAGCAGGTCAATCGCTCGCGGATCGCGGGCAACCGCGTCACCGGCAAGCAGCTCGACCCGGGGATGCGCGGCGATGCGATCCGACTCTGGTACAGCCAGCACAATGTCATCGAAGGCAATCGCTTCATCCGGGCGCGCGACCTGACTTTTGCCAATTCGGCGGACAACCGGATTGTCGGCAACCAGTTTACGGATGGCCGTTACGGCATGAACATCATTTTTTCGCCGCGTCTGTTGATCGAGAACAACCGGCTGTCGGATACCGGCACCGGCATCATCGTGCTCTATTCGCCCGACCTGGTCCTGCGCGGAAATCGCGTTGCCCATGCGCTTACCGACGGCGGCGGAGGCATCGTGTTCAAGGAGAGCAGCGACGCCCTGGTCGAGAACAACGAAGTGCTGCACTGCTCCGTGGGCCCAACCGCTTCGCGCACAACATCATCGGCCTGTTCTTTTACGGCGAAGAGGGCGGTCATCGCTTTTTCGACAACCGTTTCGAAAGCAACCTGAACACGGTCGCTATCAGCGCCCCGGGCGCCGGCAGCGCCAATGTCTGGCGCGGCAATTACTGGGACGAGTATCAGGGTTTTGATCGCAATGGCGACGGCATTGGCGACACGCCGCACGAGGTCTATCTGTTTGCCGACCGGATCTGGATGGAGACGCCGATGGCGACCTTCTTCCGCAATTCGCCGGTGCTCGAAATGCTGGATTTCCTCGAACGCCTGGCGCCGTTTTCGACGCCCCATCGGGTGCTCCAGGACCCGCAGCCGCGCATGAAGTGAGGGCAGGGGCGGCACAGGCTGCAATTGACTGCTGTCAATCCTGCTGGAGCGTTCAAGTGTTAAATTAAGCCATGTTCAGAATCTCCCAATTCATGCAGGAAATTGCCGCGCCGACGCCCATCGGGCCGGTGCGCAAGCCGCCCGGACCGGTGGTGATCTGGAACCTGATCCGCCGCTGCAACCTCACCTGCAAGCACTGCTATTCCATCTCCGCCGACAAGGACTTTGCCGGCGAACTGACGACCGCCGAAGTGTTCCGCGTGATGGACGAACTCAAGGCGTTTCGTGTCCCGGCTCTTATTCTTTCGGGTGGCGAACCGCTGCTGCGTCCGGATATTTTCGAAATTTCGGCGCGCTCCAAGGCCTTGGGTTTCTTTACCGCCCTGTCGTCCAATGGCACCCTGATCGACGGGCCGCTTTGCGAACGCATCAGCGAAATCGGCTTCGACTATGTCGGCGTCAGCCTCGACGGATTGGGCGCGACGCACGACAAATTCCGCCGCATGAAGGGCGCCTTCGACCTGTCGCTCGCCGGCATCCGCCTGTGCCGCGAGGCGGGACTCAAGGTCGGTGTCCGCTACACGATGACCAGGGACAATTTTCAGGACCTGCCCGGCCTGCTCAAGCTGGTCGAGGACGAAGGCATCGACCGCTTCTATTTCTCCCACCTCAACTATGCGGGACGCGGCAACAAGAACCGCAAGGATGACGCTCTGCATCAGATGACCCGCAACGCGATGGACCTGTTGTTCGATACCTGCTGGGAGTATGAAAAAATGCGTCAGCAGCGCGGCATCGTCAAGGAATTCACCACCGGCAACAACGATGCCGATGGCGTCTATCTGCTCTACTGGTTGCAGCGGAAATTTCCCGAACGGGTGGAACACATCCGCAAGAAGCTCGCGCAGTGGGGAGGCAATTCGAGCGGCATCAATGTCGCCAATATCGACAACCTCGGCAATGTGCATCCCGACACGATGTGGTGGCATCACAATTTGGGCAATGTCCGCGAGCGTTCCTTCGGCGATATCTGGATGGATACGTCGGACCCGCTGATGGCGGGCCTCAAGGCGCATCCGCGCAAGGTGAGCGGTCGTTGCGGCGCCTGCGCCCATTTCGACATCTGCGGCGGCAACACGCGGGTGCGCGCCCAGCAACTCACCGGCGATCCCTGGTCAGAAGACCCGGGCTGCTATTTGACGGACGAAGAAATAGGAATCGCATGAAGAAGCTCGCCGCGCTGGCTTTCATGCTGGCGAACGCCTTGCCGCTGCAGGCCGCCGAACCGGCGGCGCTCTTCCAGCAGCATTGCGCCGTCTGTCATGGTCCCGGCCGGCTGGGTGTGACCGGCCCGGCGCTGCTGCCCGAGAGCCTGGCGCGACTGCGGACGCCCGAGGCGATCAAGACCATCACCGAGGGGCGCGCGGCAACCCAGATGGCGGGTTTTGCAGACCGCCTCGGCAAGGACGAGATCGCGGCGCTCGCCGAGTACATCTACACCGCCGTGTCGCCAGCGGGCAGCCTGCCGGCGAAGCCCGCCGAGATCTTCAAGGGCGTGGACATGATGAACCTGTTCATCGTGGTCGAGACCGGCGACCATAGTGTCACGGTGCTGGATGGCGACAAGCTGGAACCGATCCATCGCTTCCCCAGCCGCTACGCCCTGCATGGCGGACCGAAGTTCACGCCCGACGGCCGCTATGTCTTCTTCGCTTCGCGCGATGGCTGGATCACCAAGTTCGACATCTGGAACCTCAAGGTGGTCGCCGAGATCCGCGCCGGCATCAACACGCGCAACGTCGCCGTCTCCAGCGACGGCAAGTATCTGGCGGTGGCCAACTACCTGCCGCACACGCTGGTGCTGCTCGATGCCGACCTGAATCTGCTCAAGGTGCATCAGGTGTGGGACAAGGACCGCAAGGAAAGTTCGCGCGTTTCGGCGGTGTATGACGCGGCGCCGCGCCAGAGCTTCGTCGCCGCGTTGAAGGACGTGCCCGAGGTCTGGGAGATCAGCTACAACCCGAAGGCCGACGACATCCCGATCGGCATGGTGCACGACTTCAAGTACAAGGAAGGCGCTTTCATCTCCGGCTTCCTCAATCCGCGGCGGACCTTTCTTGCCGAGCCACTCGACGATTTCTTCTTCACCCAGAACTACTCCGAGTTGATGGGTTCCAGCCGCGAAGCGGGCAAGGGCCAGGTGGTCAATCTCGACGTGCGCAAGAAGATCGCCGACCTCAAGCTGCCCGGCATGCCTCACCTCGGCTCGGGCATCACCTGGAGCTACCGCCCGCCGCAAGGCGCGCAGGATCGCATGGTGATGGCCACGCCCAACCTCAAGGAAGGCCTCATCACGGTGATCGACATGAAGGACTGGACGACGATCAAGACCATCCCGACTCTCGGCCCGGGCTTCTTCATGCGCAGCCACGAGAACACGCCCTATGCCTGGACCGATTCGATGATGTCGAAGGGCAAGGACACGCTGCAGGTAATCGACAAGCGCACGCTCGAAAAGGTTGCGGAGGTGAAGACCGATCCGGGCAAGACCCTGGCCCATGTCGAATTCACCCGCGACGGCAAGTACGTGCTGGCCAGCCTGTGGGAGCGCAAGGCCGACGGCGGCGCGCTGATCGTGTTCGACGCCGCCACCTTCAAGGAACTCAAGCGCATCCCGATGGACAAGCCCGTCGGCAAGTACAACCTCTACAACAAGATCAGCCGGTCAGAGGGAACGAGCCACTGAGGCTGTCGGTTCCCGGTCATTGCGACCGTTCGCGTTGCGACGCGATTGATAGTCGCGAATGACTGCTTTCAGAAATACCGAGTAGTCACTGCCGACCCTGAGTCGACGGTAGTTGAACTTGCGATTGAACGACTGGTTTCCGATGCAAAGCGGAAGTAAGCGCCGCCGCCAACTTTTCTTGCTCGTGGAAACTACTTATCAGCGGTGGAATCGCCATTGCCGCACTACGGCAGCGGAAAAAATCAGAACCGAAGTTGCCACCATTCCAGCGTCACAGCCTTCAGGCCATCACGCTCCTGATTCGCGCCGTCCCAGACCGCGAACGCGATCGGCATGGTTCTCTTGCCCAGCAGGCTGGCGCCCTCGTCGGGTTTGACTTTCAAGGTGCGGGTCAGAACCACTGCCCATCCACTATCGGTGCGCGCCGCCGCGCTCTTCAGGCCTTCGAAAGGCATCCGCGTGGCGGTACCAAAACCATGCGCCACGAGGTTCTCGGTACGACCGTCGGCGCGCCACTGCCAGACATTCACCGGGTTCTTCGGATCACCCATGAAGGGCGTGGTAGATGCCTTTCCATTGACCGGAAACTGCACGGCAGCCCCATCAGCAAAAGCCGTCGTGTCTTTGATGGCGGTGTTGGCGGTGCTATCGATCCAGGCCAGTTTCACGAACAGCCGTCCGCCCGCGCGCACCGCCTGGGCAGTGAGTTTCTCCGTGACGGGCGTGCCGACGATGGAGCCGTGACCGGGAAACGCAGGCTGGAGAGCGACTTGAATCGCAGGCGCCTTGGTCCAGACCGCCGCCTCGGGCGATGCCGCATCCGCGCTTGGCACGGTTAGAACACGGATCGTGCGCTGCGCGATCGGAGCACCCTGGGCCACGGTGGCAGAAGTCGCCAGACTGGCTGCTGTCGCAGCCAGCCCAAGCACCACCAGTTGCTTCATCAGATTGCGTGTATTCATGGTGTATCTCCCGATGCTTGCGATTCTTTGCCGAGCCTGCCGCGGTGGGCTTCCACCAGTTCGGCGAGCGTCGTCCCATACTGCGCGTAAGCGGTTTCCGTCGCTTCCAGCCGCTTGCGAAAGTTGGGCAGCCATGCGCGGAGGTGCCTGTCGAGGAAATCCCTCGCCGCCCGCCGGTAGGGCAACGCGTCGCCGCCCTTCTGCTCGGCTGTCTGCTCCTGCATGCATAGCCACGCCACGAATTCCAGCTCGGTCACCAGATGATCGGGATACTCCCGGTCGGTCTCGGAGAGCTTCACGTCGAAGAACTCGTAAAAACGCAGCAAGTCTTCCAGAATTCCATCGCGCCCGAGATCGCCGCGATGCATGCCTTCGAACAAAGGTACGGGCGACGTGTCGCGGCCGACTTCGAAGGCGGCGAGGTACTCCGCCTCCAAATCCGCCGCGGTGACCTCCGGATCGACGAGGCCAAGCTCGGTGAGGCGTTTCCAGGTTTCCGGCTTCGGGTAGGAGAACAGCTGCGCCATGGTCAGGTAGGCGCCGGCCAGAGTGCCTGTATCCACAATTGGGTCGCTCATAGCCGGTACCTGTCCTTGTTGGTGTAGCCGATCAGAATCTCTGTCAGTTCAGAGGCCTTTGCCTCGCGGCGCTTCTGCATCTCGCGCCCGAGGGTTTCCAGCGCCGGTTTGACACCGGGACCGAACAAGGCTTCGAGATCCGCCAGCGGGATGCGCGGCTTGTCGCCTAGCCGGCCGTCTTCCTCGAAAACCAGCGGCGTGGTGTTCATCGGCGGCACGTAAAAGACGTTGGGCTGGGTGCCATATTCCGCGTGCAAGGGCAGCGCCACTTTCCACTGCTCGACCAGCTTGTAGATCGGTCCATCCTTGTCGTCACGGTAGCCGACGAAGCGAATTTTGCCCACGCATTGCGCGACGCAGGCCGGCGGAACGCCTTTCTCGACCCGTGGGTAACAGCCGATGCATTTCTCCGACTTCTGGGTTTGCAGATTGAAATACACCTTGCCGTAGGGGCAGGCCTTGACGCAGTAACGGTAACCGCGGCAGCGCTCCTGATCGATGACGACGAGGCCGTCCTCCGGGCGCTTGTAGATCGCCTTGTTAGGGCAGGCGGCGAGGCAAGCCGGGTTGGTGCAATGGTTGCAGATGCGTGGAACGTAGAAGTAGTGATTGTTGGGGAACACGCCCTTGCCCTCGTCCTCGTCCCAGTTCGGACCCCAGGTCGGCTTCTGGTGGGGGACCACCTGGTTGCCTTTGCCTTCCAGCAGCACTTCCTGAAGGTTGTACTCCCAGAGACCGCCGTAGTCTTCACGTGGCGGAATCTTGCCGTCGGTCTTGAGCTTGCCCTCCTTGTCGAAGCCGCCGCCCTTCTGTTCCCAGTTCTTCGGATAGCCCTTGCCGGGGCGGGTTTCCACGTTGTTCCAGTACATGTACTCGCGCCCGTCGCGATTGGTCCACAACTGCTTGCAGGCCATGGTGCAGGTGTGGCAACCGATGCACTTGTTCAGATCGAATACGTAGGCCAACTGTCTCATGATTGGCTCCTCAGGCTTTCTCGACGTCGACCGTCGTTTCGTAGAAGATGCGGTTCGGGTTGAAGCCGCCGGACGCGTACTTGATGTGACCGTAGCCACCGACCAGTTCCAGCGGGTTGATCAATTCGGCCCCGATCATGTTGTAGTGGGTCATGTTCTTGTACAGGTACTGCTCCCAGCCGTGCTCGGAGAAGAGCTGGTCATCCGGCAGCGCCGGCCAGGCCTTCACCGTGGCGAAAAACTCGCCCTGGGAGTTGAACACCCGCACCATGTCACCGTCCTTGATGCCCTTCTTCGCCATCGCCTTCGGGCTGAGGCACACGTCCGGCTCGCCGCGTTGATGGCGCAGCAGCCATGTTTCATTGCGACACCAGGAGTGGATGCCCCAGCGCGTATGCGGCGAATTGGCCTTGAACGGATAGCGCTTCGGTCCGAGGTGGCCGCCACCTTTCATCTGCGGCTTCGGCAGCGTCGCGCCGAAGCGCTGGAACCACTCGTGGTCAACATAGAACTGCAAGCGTCCGGTGAGTGTGCCGTAGGGCTTCTTGTCGGTGACGTTCACCGTAAAGGGACGGTAGGGTTTGTCCTTGGGTATCGGCGCAGTCTTGCCGGCCGATTCGCCCACTGCGACGAAGCCTTTCTTCATGGCCTCTTCGTAGCTGCCTGGGCCCAGCGCCTTGGACCGCTCCATGACAAAGCGCAGTGCATCCTCGTCACTGGCAATCTTGCCGTCCATGGTGAACTCGTCATAGACCTTGTCGAAGTCGATCCAGCTCTTGATCTCCGGATCTTCCACCCTGGAGATGCCGCGTGCCTTGGCCCGCTCCTGAATTTTCCGGGCCAGGGCCACGTTGATCTGCCAGTCGGTCTTGCGCTCGTACATCGGCTTGATCGGCTGCCCGAAGGCGTGGATGAAGCGCGTCACCGAGGTCTCGCGGATGTCCAGCTTCTGCTGCTCGGGTGCGGCGGGCAGCACGATGTCGGCGTACATGGCCCCCGAGTTCAGGCGGAAGTCCACCACCACCAGCAGTTCGCAGCGCTTGAGGAAATTCTCCGCCAAATGCTGGTAGCCGTTGGAGGTGGCGAAGATGTTGATGCCGGCGTTGATGTAGACCACCGGATCCTTGATCGACTGCCACTTGGGCATCCAGCCCTTGGCCTCGGACTCGATGCGCAAGGCCTCCATGTCGTCGACGCCGAAGCCGACCTGTTCCTTCAACTGCGCGTCGTCGTAGTAGGCCTTGGTGCGCCGATATTGCTCACCCCACACCCACTGCGCCAGCACCATGGAGACGCTGCGCCCCGGCTTGCCCTTCACCGTGTTCATTTCGGTGGAGCCTTCCAGTCGCCAGCCTTCGTAGGTGGTGTCGATCGCACCGGTAGTGCCGTGGTGGCCGATCAGGGTCAGGATGAGAATCTTCAGGCGTCCGCACTGGAACCCGTCCATGTGCTTCTGGTTGTTGTAGCCGTCGAGAATGCGCAGGGCCTTGCACTCGGCGATCCAGCCGACGAGCTTGCGCACCACGGTAGGATGCACACCGGTCTCGGCCTGGGTGGCCTCGGGTGTGTAGGGAGCGATTTCGGCTTTCAGGCGCTCGAAGACTGTCGTGACCTTGATGCCCTCCGCCTCGAAAGTCCCCTCCAGCGCTGGAACGACAGCGCCGAGCTTCAAGGTCTTGTCCTTGCTGCCCATGCTGCCGGGCGCTGGCACAGCCTTGCCGGTTTTCGTATCCCAGACGTAGAAAATTTCCACACTGCCGTCAGGCTTGAAATCCTTCTCGCGCAGGAACTTGCCGTTGTCGGTACGCACCAGGAAGGGCAAATCGGTTTGCTCTTTCAGGTAGTCGGCCTTGTAGTGCTTGCCGGCGATCAACTGGTTCACGATCGCCGCGGCAAGATGAGAGTCCGTACCCATCTTCACCGGCACGAACAGGTCGGAGTGCACCGAGGAGGGGTTGTAGTCCGCCGAGATATTCACCAGCCGCGCCCCGTTGTAGCGTGCTTCCATCAGGAAGTGCGCATCCGGAATCCGCGTGACGATCGGATTCTTGTGCCACATCAGGATCAGGTCGGAGGTGAACCAATCATCGAAGGTGGACACCGTCCGTGCCGGCATCCTCACTGTCTGAATACCGGGATACAGGTCGCCGGTCATCGAGGAGACATCGGGCTTGATGGCGCCGAGCAGATTCGCCAGGCGCGTGTAGCCATTGTTGCTGATGACGGCAAAGGGACGCTTGGGCATGCAGATATTGCCGGGGCCGCGCTTCAGCGTGGTATCGATGATCTTGTCGGCGATCTCGGTCAGCGCTTCGTCCCAGGAAATGCGCTTCCACTTGCGCTCGCCACGGGCGCCGACGCGCTTGAGCGGATACTTGAGGAAGTCGGGCTGCTTGACCCAGGAGCAATACACGGCGCCCTTCTGGCAGCCGCGCGGATTCATGTCGGGAATGCCCGGCAGTTGCGGATATTCGCTGACCTGCTCGTCGCGCATCGCGATGCCGTTCTTGACGAATACCTTCCACGCACAACCGCCGACGCAGCCATTCGAGTGGGTGGTGAAGCCGACCGAATCCCACGTCCATTCCTTGCGGTAAAGGTCTTCCCAACCGCGGTAGGGGTAGCTCTTGAGGGGGTCATCGATGGGCAGGATCTTTTGAAATGCCCACACGCTGGAAGGTACCGCCATGTTGGCCAGTGCCGCGCCGGAGATCTGCAGGAATCTGCGGCGGTTGTTGCCATCGATCGGAGTGTTCATCGTGCTGTCTCCAAGTTTGAAACGGTTATCCGGAAATGCATGTCAAATTCATTGTGATCGAGACTACGCCACTCGGATGCGTGCACTTTGACCATGGTCAAAGCAAACGTCCATT
Source organism: Rhodocyclales bacterium (assembly GCA_026399475.1). Taxonomy (GTDB): domain Bacteria; phylum Pseudomonadota; class Gammaproteobacteria; order Burkholderiales; family Rhodocyclaceae; genus Sulfuritalea. The sequence continues at coordinate 30,583 of JAPLQY010000112.1, read as the reverse complement.
TGCACAGATTCTCTATATCCTTTTGCATAGCTTGGCTGTCGGCCTTCAGTCATCCGCCGGTAGCAGACATCACACGAATGATCTGCTGCGGCCGCTCACGAAACTCGTGACGCCAGGGTTTTGCGTGCAAGGCAGCCCGCAACCTTTCTTCGAGGTCGGCATCGGCGCAGCCCGATCGCAGCAACGTACGGAAATCCACCGAGTCGTTCTGGCCCAGACATAGATGCAAGCTGCCGTCGACTGACAGGCGCACCCGATTGCAGGTTTCACAGAAGTGCTGGGAGATGGGCGTGATGAATCCGATCTGGAAACTGCCGTCGGACGAGACCAGGTAGCGCGCCGGTCCGCCGCCCGGAACCACGCCGTCGATCAGGCTGAAACGCTGCCGCAGGCGTTCGCGCACCGGCCTCAAATCGAGGAATCCGGCGCTGCGGCCAGTCTCGCCCATAGGCATGGTTTCGATCAGCCGCAGGACAAAACCACGCTCCATGCAATAGGCCGCCATCGCATCGATTTCCGCATCCGTCGTGCCGGACAGCGCCACCATGTTGATCTTGATGGAGCGAAAACCTTCGCTTCGCGCGACCTCCAATCCATCGATGACCTGCGATAGCGCGTCCCTTCTGCAGATCGACTGAAACCGCTCACGCTCCAGCGAGTCCAGACTGACATTCAGCCGGGTGACTCCGGCCTGCCGCAACGGCGCGGCAAATTTCGCCAACTGCGTACCGTTGGTCGACAGGGAGAGATCGTCGATACCCGGCAATGCCGCAAGGCGTCGCGCCAGATCGGGCAGATTCTTGCGCAGCAGGGGCTCGCCGCCCGTGAGCCGGACACGCCTGAGTCCCAGGCGGGCGAATACCGCCAGCAGACGCTCGATTTCGTCGAAGCTCAGCCAGTGTTTCGGTTCCTCGTAGCCCTTGAATCCCTCGGGCATGCAGTACGAACAGCGCAGATCGCAACGGTCCGTAACCGATAGCCTGAGATAGTCGACGCGCCGGCCGAACCCATCGAGCAGCACGGCTATTCCTTCTCTTTCTTGGCTCCGGACGGGTCCTTGTGCGCGATGCCCTTGTGGCAGTCGATGCAGGTCTCGCCCTTCTCAATGGCGCCTTTGTGCCGGCGCCAGGCTGTCGACGTCTGGGCCTCTTTCGCCATGCCGTCGAAGGTGTGGCAGTTGCGGCACTCGCGCGAATCGGACTTTTTCATGCGGTCCCATTCGTGTTGTGCCAGTTCCAGACGCTTGGCCTCGAACTTCTCCGGCGTGTCGATGGTGCCCATGATCTTGCCGTAGATCTCGCCGGAGGCCTGAATCTTGCGGGCCATCTTGTGCACCCAGTCCTTCGGCACGTGGCAGTCGGAGCAGACGGCGCGAACGCCGCTGCGGTTCGAGTAGTGAATGGTCTTCTTGTATTCCTGATAGACCGTGTCCTGCATCTCGTGGCAGGAGATGCAGAACTCCAGCGTATTCGTCGCCTCCATGCCAGTGTTGAATCCGCCCCAGAAGAAGATCCCGGACAGGAAACCGACCACCACCACCGACAGTATGGAAAACCTGGCGCTGGGATGCCTGAGAACTGTCCAGGCACGGGCGAACGTACCGGGGCCTTGGCCTTCGGTCGCGTCGCCCGGTGGCTTCGAATCGCTCATTCCGGAATGTCCTTGGCGGTCTTCTGGAATTCGGCGCGTATCTTGGGCACGGGTTCGCCTTCGAAGGAGCCTTTCAGCTTGTAGTGTTCGTGCAAGGCCTTGGTGCGCACTGCCTTGTCGAACTCGAACTTGTACTTGCCATCGACGGCGGGCGTAAAGGGCGTGAATGGCGCCTTGGCACCCTTGAGCGGCGAACCCTGGAAATTCAGATGGCAGGCCGCGCAGGCCTTTTCATAGTCGAAGTTCTGGCCCTTGCCTGCGATGAGCTTGCGCGGCGTGCTCTGCTGCGACCTCAACAACTTCTTTTCCGCCGTGCCATGTTCGTCGCGATAGTCCGAGCCAGCACCATGACAGGCTTCGCAGCCCACCGATCCCAGTTTTTCCGGCCCACCCGGATCCTTGCCCAAGGCATAGCCGCCGGGCTTGCCGAAGCCCGTGCTGTGGCAGCCGACGCAGTCCTTGTCTTGGGTGTAATCCTTGGCCGGATCGAGCTTGGCCTTCTTTTTCTCCTCGACCTTGGTGTTGGCTTTCAGGGATTCGAAGGCCTTGGAGTGCGACGTTCCAGCCCAAGCGTCGCCGTAGAGGTCATGACATTTGGTACAGACCTTGACGCCGACATAGCTCGGTACGGCGACCGCCGCTTGCGCCAGACAGGCCAGGGCCGCGGCACCCAGCAGTTGTTGCAGGAATCGCTTCATTTTCTCTTCCTCCATTCCAAAGATGATCCGATGGCCGCCGACCCTCAGCAGCCGCAGTCCGCTTCCACCGAGATGGCCGTCTGGGCGGTTGCCTTCTCGCCGTTTTCGTCTTCCGCCCGCAGGATCACTACATACAGACCCTGAGTGAAGGTGTGCTCTATGTCTTTCGTCTTCGCCGATTCGCCGTCGCCGAATTCCCACGAGATTGACTTCAGCTTGCCGCTGCCGCCCTTGGTCAGCGCTTTCATGCTCACCTTGTAAGGCGCATTGCCGCGGCGACTGGCGACCCCGCCGATCTTCACGGCGAACTTGCCACCCGCCGCCGCACCCACTTCGTCGATCAGGAGGCTGCCGCCGATATCTTTCGACACCTTCGTCAGCGACTGCTTGATCTTGTCTTCCATGGCCGCGGTGCCGCCCGGCTTGACTCCAGTCTGGATCGTGGCTTGCGAGCCGTCGTCAATACGCTGGATCTCGGTGCCCGTGTCGGCGATCAAACGACCGAGCACTGTCCACGCCGTAAAACTCTTCTTGTCCGGATCGAAGTTAAGGGCGAATTCGGCGCCCTGCGCGCGCGTGCTCAGCCCACCCATGCGGATCTGGAAATCGGCGAATAGATGCTCGGGTACCTGGGCCTTGGCAAACACGCGTCCCTTGACGAGTTCGAGGATGGTCTGTTCCAGTTTCTTTTCCAGGTCGAAGGAGACCCCGGCCAGTTCGATCTCGGTGTTCGGATAGAGCTTTACCATGCTGCCGTTGGTCCATGACAGCAGCGCCGCTGATTTCTCGTGCGTCGCGATCCGGTCGCCGCGCTCCAGCACGTCGCCCTCCTTGGCCGGCTTCCAGTCCTTGGCGCCACTCTTGCGAATCTCGACACTGCCGTCGCTCTGGGAGAGGCGCACGATGGACGCATCTTCCGCCGAGGCGACAACGCTCCAAAACGCAAACACCACAATCGCTAGAAATTTCATCATTGCTTCCTTTTGTTCTCTGACTAAGCTGGCTCTAACTACCTGATGACGCCGCAGCCTTGGGATTCCGCTTCAATCGCCACGCTGGCTTTCTTCACCCGCCCGGCGCCATCCTTAACCGCCAGCAGCACGTCGTAACGACCGACTTCATATTCCTGTTCCGGCACTTCCGGCCCATTCCATTCCTCGCCATTCCCCAGTTTCCAGTGGTAGCTCAATGGTGGCGTCATTGCAGTGACATCGGCATACAAGGCGATGATCTTCACCGATCGATTGGTACAAAGGCTCTCTGCGACTATCGCGACCGACGGACCGTCCTCTGCTAATGCCGCCAGCGGTAAAAAGCTGCCAGCGAGGCAACCGCCCATCAGCACGCTTGCATGCACGATGTTGTTCATGGCTAGAACTTGACCTCTGCGCGGAAAACGATCTCGCGTGCGGCCTTCGGCTTGCTGCCATCAGGCAGGGCGTAGGCCGCGCCAGGCTTGAAGCTGCCGAGCGAGATGAAGCCGTCCACGTGCTTGTAGATCGGGAAGCTCGCATTGAGATCGAGTTCCCAGCCAACGTCCCTGGTCTTGTCGAGCGAGGTAGCGGCACCCTGGCTCCAGTCGTTCACCGGTCCGCGTCCCTTGAATACCTCTTTGGTCGTCCATATCCGTGTCAGCGAGGGCGTCAATTTCAGCCCCGGACGCGGTTCCAGGGTCGTGTCCACCCGGAAATAGGTGACATTGGACAGATTGCTGTCCCAAACATAGTAGCCGGCACGGATGTCTTCACTGAAAATGTTGCCGAACTTGTGGCGCTCGGGGCACATGAAGAGCGCGTTGTAATTGCGCACCGTGCCATTGGCCGGGTCGCTCGTTTCGTTGCCCGAGCCGCGACCGAACTGAACTCCGGCGGAGAGATTCGCCAGGGAGCCAAGCTTGCCGAAGTCACGCATGGCCTTGAGCAGCAGCGCGTTTGCGCTCAGCTTGCGTCCGGCTGCGTAATCGCCGGTAAGCGAGACGGCTTCGCCATCGAGCTTCCATGGCCCGAATTCAGCCGAGGCCGTAACCCCTGCCCACAAGGGTCGGAATTGCCCATCGCGCGGCAGGGTGGCGGCGTTGAAGTCCTTGTCGAGATTCATGTCGGGATCGCCGGCTCCGCCGCGATCGATCACCTTGAGCAGGTAAGGCTTGACGCGCAGCGCGCGTGAGGCGCGAATGTCGAGATCGGCATAAAAGGCGTCGAGACTGTTGGAGGCACCGAATATCTCCTGGCGAGTGCCGCCCAGCCGTCCGCCCGTGGCATTGAAGGTGGCATAGCTGCTATAGCCGCCGGGCACGGCCATGTAGCCGGCCGACAACGTGGTCTGCCCCCACGGCAGTTGCCCGAGCGGATACTGGAAGCGGATGCCGTCCATCGGCCCTTCGAGCACGATTCTTTGCCCGATATCCCAGTTTTGCCGTCCGACTCGCGCCATGAATTCCGGGCTCGTGTACTGGACGAACAATTCGCGTACCAGCGGCGAACTGGGGGTCCGGAACTGGCCCCAGCGCTCCATGGTGCCTTCGCTGTCTTCCTTCCAGTCGCTGACGAAGTTGCCCTTGTCGAGCACCAGTCGCGTCAGCAGCGCTTCGTAGGTGGCATCGATCTGCAGCGAGAAGCGGTGGTCGACAAAGGTGTTGTTGTCATATTTCCACTGCTGCAGCGGATTGCCCAGATTGAAGTTGTGGCGCGAATTGACCTGCGCCTTGTACTTGCCCGAGAAGTCGAACTGCACTTTGTCCTTTTGCGCTTCCTCCCGCTTGGCGATCTCGGCCGCAGACTTCCGGTTTTGGGTTTCCAGTACCAGCAGGCGGCGGCGCGCCTCGTCGTCACGCCCCTCGGCCTTCTTGTCCACCTCGGGTTCGTCCCAATCTCCGCCCGCCGCAGCGGGTTTTGTCGCCGTGCCGCCAGCGCCAGCGCGCTGCGTCCCTTCGGGAACTTTCGCCGCTACCGGTACGGCGCCCTGTTTCTGTGCCAGTTCTGCCCGCAGCCGTCCTGTTTCCTCGCGGTATTGGGTGACCTGGGCTTCCAGTTCCTGCAAGCGCCGCAATACTTCGCTCTCCGTGGTCGGTTGCCTGGCGACAGCGGGTTTCTTCCCTACCGCGGCAGCCTGTGCCTGCCCAGCCACTCCGCCAGCCAGGGCGATGTACCCTGCAATCAGGGCACAGGCTGAAACGCCGCGCTTCAAATTTCCGTGCTTCACGATCTTCCGATCCGCGGATAATTTCACAGGTGCTATTTGGCCGCCTGCGGCGCGCCGTAGAAGGTCTTGATCTTGCTGTCCGGACCGTGACATTCGGCGCAGACCAGATTCTTCAGAGTCGGCTTGAACAGATGTGGGTCCGCCTGATGCAGGGCGCTGACCGGGATATATTGCGTCCCCTCGCCGCCGCGTACCACGAGCTTTTTCCAGACACCCGCCGGATTCAGCATGACATTGGGGTGGTAGACATCGCCCTTGACGAACCAGCCCTCCTTCTTCTTTGCCTTGGTTTCAGAGGGCGCGACCATCTCGTGACAGGTCAGACAATCGCGATTCTTGCCCTCGTAGGCAATCTTGTTCGAGGTGAGGTGCAACTGGTGCAGATTGGGAATGTTCTTGCGCGCCGTCTTGACCGTCAGGATTTCCTTGTGACAGTCGAGGCAAATCTGGTTCTTGGCCTTGAAATCCGGCACCTTGCCCGTAGCCGGCTTCGGAACCGCTTTCGGCGGCCAGTCGATGGGCGTCTGGGGCTCCAGTTGCGAAGCAAACGTCGCCGTCGCGGCCAGCGCCAGGAGAGAGGAAGTCAGGATTCGGATGCGCATGGTGTCCTCCATTCGGAGTGAATTCCCTGAGCCAACACCGGCACGAAAATGCGCTCGGCCTCCAGGAATTCGAGGGTAAGGGTGGCCAGTGCCCGATAGATTTCGAGACCGGTCTCATTCAGAATCTTCTCGCACAGTTCACGATGCCAGCACAGCAGATGCTCGGAGAGAAAACCATTTTGGAACTCCAGGCATCGTTGCAGTCCATCGAAATCCGGTCCATTCCAGAACTGGGTCTCGATGTCACAAAGGAACTGCATGAACTCGAGTTCCACGCCCATGTGGTCAGGAAGTTCCAGACAGGCACCGGTTAACTCAGCTGCAGCGTTGTCGTAGTAGAGCTTGACTGCGGCGGTTACATGGCCACCCACGCGCTGGTTCTTGTCTGCGTAGTACGACTCGTGTGGAACAACGCCGGAAGGCAAGGAAAACAACCTCGTGTACTCGGCGATGATATCGGCATCGGGAGTCCCGCTGGATGCCGCCAGCCTGAAGGCTTTGGTCAGCGCCTCGACCGCTTCCCGCAACGGACCGCTGCCTTCCGGCGCCAGCCCGCCTTTCCGGATCATGGCGGCCAACTCCTCTGCTGGCGGTGCCGAGAACAGCGCCGCCAGCAAGGCGTAGGTCTTCGCCCGACCGCTGGCAACAATTTGCATTTCGCCGGAATTGATCACTCTAGTTTCCTCCACTGAAAAAGCGCCGCGCCACGGAATCGCGGCGGTCGCCGCTCACCTGGCACGCGGGGCAAAATTCCGACGCATTCCCCAGAATGCGTTCACCGCAGCCGCAGCACTTCGCCAACTTCGCGGATATGAGCGTGACGCGACTACGCTCGAACAACAGCGAAAGATCGACTGTCTCGCGGAGATGCAGGGCCTGGTGATAGCAGGCCAGCTCGCATACCCGACAGCCGGTGCACTGTGCAGCATCGAATTCGAGCGTATAGGTGCCGCCTTCCTCGCGATGCTTGAGGGCGCCGGTGGGACACAGGGTTTCGCAGACATTGCAAGCGATACAACGCTGGTCGACATCCAGTTGCGCGAGCGGAATGCCCACCGTGAAGGCTACTTTCGATGTCACGTTCAAGCCGGGCAGCGCATCCAGTACCTGCAGCAGGGCCGTCCGCTTGGAGTTTTCCGAGTGACGCTGCACGATTTCGCGGAACGGTTCCGGTTCCACTTCCTCGACGGCCTCGGCCTCAAGGAGAGGCGCATCGCCGCTGGTTTTCCAGCGTTCGGCGATGGCCCCAAACAGCCTGCGTCGCGAATTGGGTGTCCTGGCCGGCAGGCGGATCTCCTCCGCATCGCCGACCGGTACCCGCACACTCGATACCCGTGCCACACCCAGGCCGGCCGACTCGCAAAGCGCCTGCGAGAAAGCCAGCGTACGCTCCCATTGCGCCGCCGCCTTCTTCAGGCCGCAGCCTGAACAGTCCGGTGCGCACAACTCGACCCGCTGCGCTCCACGCCGGATCGGCTCCAGAACCAGAGCCTCGGTCAAGCGGGAAAGACAAGAGACGACGACATCGGCGCGACCCTGCGCCCGACTGCAGGCGATGTGGAACACCTTATCCGCCTGTACCTTCGACGCAATGCGTTCGGCCACGCGTTCATCGCCCTCCAGCAGCCGGATGGCGCCGTTCGGGCACGCCGAAACGCAGGCGCCGCAACCAACGCACGCGGCGTTGATTTCGGCGCTGTTGTTGCCAGCTCCGTCGCCCAGGCGAACAGCGCCGGGGGCGGGGCACACTACTGCACACGCCGCACATTCCGACTTCGTGCTGCGGAAGCGGGAGCATAGCGTGCTGTCCAGCTTCACCGGCACTTGCAGCCCGATTTCGATCAGCGTGTTCATGTTGCCTCCGCCGGGCCGCCCCAAGGAGGCAACGAGTCAGGCAACCGGAAGCCGCGTAGCGGCTGAACACGCGTCACCCCCCTTCCCTGGGAAGGGGGGGCGGGGGGGATGGAAGTCTTCATGCTCGCGGATACCGATTCACTTCGTTACTTGGACGTGTACTGCACGCTGGGCTTGGTATCGGCGCCGCCGACGCTGATGCTGACGCCTTTTGCACGCCGTTCCTTCATGATCATGGTCAGTTCGTTCAGCTCGCCGAAGAAGCGCACCTTGGCCGGGCATGTGGTAACGCACGCCGGCTGGAGCCCCTTCTCGACGCGATGGACGCAGAGCGTGCATTTCTCCATGATCTTCGCTTCGGCGTTGAACTGCGGCGCGCCATAGGGGCAGGCCCAGGCGCAGTAGCGACAGCCGATGCACTTGTCCTTGTTGATGAGGACGATGCCGTCTTCCTTGCGCTTGGTGATGGCGCCCACCGGGCACGCCGCCATGCAGGCCGGCTGTCCGCAGTGCATGCAGGGCATGGGGACGAAGGTCACGCCGACGTTCGGCGTCTTGCTGGCATCGCGGAAATCGCCTTCCTCGATTTCGATCACGCGGTTGTAGTCCACGCCGACCGGCGTGTTGTTCTCCGCCTTGCAGGCGATGGTGCAGGCATTGCATCCTATGCAGTGTTCGATGTCTACCCACAGCGTGTATTGCTTGGGACCCTGTTTCGCGAAGGAGCGTTCGATGGCTTCGCGCGGAATGATGGGGCTGTATTCGGCCATGATGTTCTCCTTAGACTTTTTCTACACGAAGTGGGGTGCCATAGCTCTGGGTTCCGCCGCCTACAGGATCGAGCATTCCACGGTCTTTCAGCACCGGGTCGGCCATGTAGAGCGGATTGACGCTGAAGCCCGCGGCGATGCGCTTGTCGTAGAACTGCGGCTTGCCGTCCGCCGCCCAAGCCTTGCCGCCGGCGCCCCAGCGTCCGTAGGAATTGCTCACGGAAAACACTCCGGGACGGATGCGGCTGGTGACGCGCACCTGCATCTTGTACCAGCCGTCGCCCATCGATGTTTCAACGTATGTGATGTGCTTGCTGGAAGGCGACTTGACCTTGACCCAGTCGCCGGTCACGACGCCCATTTTCTGCGCATCGGCCGGGTTGATTTCCGCGAAGTTCTGCGGTTTGATCGCGGCCAGCCAGAGGTTGTTCATGGTGCGTGTCTGCGTATGCCAGGCATCCTTGTGGGTGTGCAACTGGAACGGGTATTCCTTCCAGATCGCCGGATCGAGCGGATCCTCCTTGCAGTCGATGATCATCCGGTACTGCGGCAGACCGTCATAGTATTTACCGGTCATGCTGTTCTTGTTGGCCGCCACATGCGCGGCGTAGACATACAGGCCGCGCACCTGGCGCCCGCCGGGGAAGCGCGTGTAGTCGCCTTCGTACTGCTTGCCGGGGTTCTCGAACTTGCCGCCGAGCTTGACCAGGCGGCTTTCCGGATCCAGCCCCGGCTCGCCCTTGTAGTCTCCGTTCTTGTAGTACTCGTTCCAGAACTGCCAGGAATTGAAGATATCCACGCCCGGACCGCCACCGTCCTTGCCGAAGCCCGGCAGTCCGCAGCGCATGGCGATCTGGATCAGGGTATCGTCCGCCGTCTGCACGTCCGGATGGATGCCGCGATAGTTTTTCGTCTTTGGATCGAGGGTACCGACCACCGGTTGCCGCAAGCCTCCGACACGTGTCTTGACGGGCGGGTAGGTCTTGAAGCCGCCGATGCGCTCCAGGTACTCGGTATCCGGCAGGACATAATCGCAGAGCAGGGTGGTCTCGCCCATGTAGGCGTCGATGCTGACCGTCAGCGGGATGGCCTTCACGTCGAGCAGCGCATCGATGACTGACGAGTTGAACGGCGTGGTGTAGGCCGGATCGTTGTAGTAATTCAGATAGGCCTTGATGCGGTACGGATAGCCTTGCTTGACTGAAGAGAAGAACTCGCTGGTCACCGTACGGACGGCCAGCGGATACCATGGCCGCGTCGAAGTGGCCTTCTTGCCCTGGTATTTGTCCTTGTGCCGATCGATGGAAACACCCGCGACCTTGCGTAGCGTCCCGCCGACGTCGCCGCCGTAAGCCTTGTGTCCGGGGATGTAGCCGCCCTTGCGATCGATGCTGTCCATCAGGATATTCAGGGTGATCAGCGCCTGGCCGTTCCACCAGCCGTTCGACTGCTGGATCGGACCGCGGAACATCTCGATGACCGGCCGCTTGGCGCTGGAGAACTCCTTGCTCAGACGGGCAATCGTGCCAGCGGGAATATCACAGGCCTTCTCGCATTCCTCGATGGTCTTTTCTTGCGCGCGTTCGCGCAGCATGCGGAACACGGTCTTGAACTTCTCGCCCTTGATCTCGACTTCTGCGTCGAGATCGGCCGGTCCATCGACTTCGTGAAACAGCGTCGGCTTGCCATTGACCAGAACCACGTAGTCCGCCTGCCCCAGCCCGGCATCCTTGCCGGTCAGATAGAGCTTGGGCTCCTTGGTACGGACCAGGTAAGTCATGTCGCTCCAGTTGCGGCGACCGGTCTTCTTTGCCGCCTGCTCATTGGGCAGCGCCAGGAAGTCGGCCTTGTAGCCCTTGTTGTCGATCATCCAGCGCAGCATGCCGAGCAGGAAAAAGGCGTCGGTGGAGGGCTTCAGCGGAATCCACTCGCCTTTGCCCGACTGCAGCGCCTTTGCGGCGGCGGGGGACAACCAGGGATCGACGATGACATGCTTGAAGCACGTTCAAGGTGTGCTCGACGACGTTGTAGAAGGTTCCCGCGCAACGGTCGCAGTGGTTGAGCATGTTCGGAACCCCGGCTGCGCCGGCGACGAAACGCGGCGTCAGCGGCGACTGCTCATTGCGGCCGTGGGCCCAGACAAACTGGTTGCGTTTCGGGCCATAGCCTCCGGGTGGCGCCTCGTCCATGTAATCCGAATCTTCCGGACCGATCGGCTTGTCGTTGTTGAGGATGGACTTGAAACCCTCGACCTGGCGGGTTTCCTCGCCGGGGACATCCTTGAACAGCAAGCCGCCCTCGGTGATCTCGGTCAGGGCCTGTTCCCATGAAATGGTTTTCCACTTGCCTGAACCGCGCGGACCGACGCGCTTCATCGGATGCTTGAGACGGGCGGGGCTGTAAAGCGCATAAATGCCGGCCTGGCCCTTGGCGCACAGCGTGCCGACGTCCTTGCCATTGAGCCCGCCGTCGAGATCGCTTTCCTCGACGATGTCGCCCTTGGAAACATAGTCGTAGGTGTTCGGGTGGTAGGGATTGCCGTCGATCTTGACCAGCTCGCCGTTCTGGATCGTGCACTGGATGCCGCAGCCGCTGTGGCACATCAGGCAGACGGTACGGACGATCTTGGCGTCCTGGCCGACCATGTCCGGCTTGGACCCGGCCTTGCCGACCTGAGCCAGCCATTGCTGGGCACTGGCCGGGTGAATTTGTGTAAAAGCGGCAACGCCTCCCGAAACTTTCAGAAAGTTACGCCGGGTAATGGAGTTCTCAAGTACTTTCATGTTTGCTTCCTCCAAAAAAATTCAAATTCGATCTTCAATCTTTCCAGCAATTCCTGATCCAAAATCTGTTACTTCGCCGTAACATCACGAGTCGGGCACCCTCGGGAAACAGCTATTGCGAGTTGCTTGCCTCGTTCCTGCGGACCCTGTTTCTCGGCTTCCTGTACTGGTCAAGAGACACAGAGGAGCCAGTACCACGGCGGGTCGGAGGAATTTGTTTGGCATGTTGCTTGCATTTGTCGATCGCTACCTGTGATTCAAACCCTCGTTTCTCGCATACTGCTTTGCACGATTCGGGCCATCATCTAAGCGACCGCAACAAGCCACTGATTCTCGAAGGGTTTTTTTGGACAGCCGAGTTTTCGGCAATGCACGGATGGAACCTGGAGCATCGAATCGAGAGGTCTATGGGGCAAATGATTACGGCCTCGTAACCACTTGCTGCGACCGGACGAAAATCGGTTACGAAATCGGAACATGTCACCTATGAAACTGACACGAATTCTTGGGGTACTTGCGGCCTTGCTTGCTTTGTCGGCAGCCGCAGCCGATGACCGGACTACCCCCGTCCGAATCGGCCTGACGCCGACTTTTCCGCACGATCAATATCGTCCACTCGAAAAGTGGCGCCTCTACATGGAGCGCAAACTCCATCGTCCGGTGGAGTTCACTCGGCGCGACCGCTACATCGAAACCATGGATTTGCTGCGCTTGAAGAAGCTGGATTTCGCCTGGATCTGCGACTACCCCTACGTCCATTTCAGAAAGCAGGTGAAGCTGCTTGCCGTCCCCGTGTATAAAGGGCGTCCCTATTACCAGTCCTATCTCATCGTTCCCGCCGCCGACACAACGACCAAATCGATCCTGGATCTGAAAGGCAAGGTATTTGCCTACACCGACCCCTACTCGAACACCGGCTATCTCGCGCCGCGCTTTGAACTCCAGCAGGCCGGCGAGGATCCGGCCCGATATTTTCACAAGACCTTCTTTGCCTGGTCGCACCGCAGAGTTCTGGAGTCCGTGGCCACAGGCCTGGCCGATGGCGGCGCCATCAGCAGCCACGTCTGGGACACCCTGTCGATCGGCAAGCCGGAATTGACGCAAGCCGCGCGCGTCGTTGCGAAATCGGCCGAGTACGGCTTCGCGCCGTTCGTCGCGCAAGTGTCCGTCGGCGATGAAAAATTCCGCGAGATGCAGAAGCTCTTGCTCGAGATGACCGCGGACGAGGAAGGCCGGGCGCTGTTGCAGGAGCTCAACCTAGACGGCTTTATCGTTGGCGATGCGCGTCTTTATGAGCGCACCGAACGCGTAATAAAAGCAGTCGGCGAGAAATGAACCCCCTGTTCAACCTCAGCTTTCGCTACAAGATTCCCCTTTGGGGCAGCTTGCTCATCATCACCGCCACCCTGGCCGTCTCGGCCGCGCTGATCGCACAGTCTTACGAGGACCTGCGCAGCGACTTGGTGAGCAGTTCGGCCAGTCTTGGTCGCACCTTGGCAAAGACACTGTTCTCCGCCATGATCCAGGAGGAGGTATGGCAAGCCTTCGCCATCATCCGGGCGCCGCTGCATGAAAAATCGGACGACAAGCTGGTTCAGCCGGAGATGATCCTGGCGCTTGACCAGCACGAGCGGGTGTTCGTTTCCAGCGACCCGAAATCCGTGCCGATGCTGACTGACATTCGCAAACTCGACAACGAGTTCGCCCGCCTCGCCGAACTGATTGTCGCCAAGCCGGGGCCGGACGCGCCCATCATCGATCTCGCCGGTGCGCGGCGGTTCTACGCGGCCGTCCCGGTCGCGGAGGAAGGCGCACGTCTGGGCACGCTGGTCATCGTTTACTCCAAGGAAGTCTTTCTGCCGCGTTTTCGCGCCGGCGCCTGGCGCGGCGCCGGCATCGGCCTGCTGGTGCTGGCGGTGCTGCTGCCGATCAACTGGTACTGGGGACAGCGCACCGCGGCCCCCCTGATCGCACTCGCCCGCAGCACGGGCGATGTGGCGCGGGGCGCGCTGCTGGCGCCGCCGCCCGGCACCTACGCCTACGACGACGAGCTTGGCCGCTTGTTCGATTCTTACGGCCTGATGGTCAAATCATTGCACGAGAAAACGCTGCTGGAGGAGGAAATGATCCGCTCCGAGCGACTCGCCGCGATCGGCCGGCTGTCAGCCGGCATTGCTCACGAGATCAACAATCCGCTGGGCGGCATGCTGGTCGCCCTGGCGAATTTCAAGCGCCGCTATGAAGACGACGAACGTGCCGGAAAGACTGTGGCCATTCTGGAGCGGGGCCTGACCCAGATCCGCGACACGGTGAGCGCCATGCTGGTGGATGCAAAGGTGAAGGGAAGAGATTTTGCGCCGCATGATCTGGAGGATGTCCGGCTGCTGCTCTCCGGCGAAGCGCACAAGGAGGCCGTTGAAATAGACATCGAATGTGGTTTGACCGAGCCGGTTGCGCTGCCGGCCACGCTGGTGCGTCAGATCCTGCTGAATCTTCTGCTCAATGCAGTCCATGCATCGCCGGCGTCCGACAAGGTTGTGTGCTCGGTGCAATTTGTGGAACAACAGCTACGAATCAAGACGACGAATGCCGGTAACGCGATTGCCACCGGTCTCATGGATCATTTGTTCGAGCCATTCGTGAGCGGCAACGAGGAAGGACACGGCCTCGGACTGTGGGTTACCTATCAGATCGTCACCCAGCTGGGCGGCCAGATTTCCGCCGAGAGCAGGGATGGACTGACGCAATTCCAGGTCATGCTACCCGTTGGAGAAAGCCATGCGTAATGAATCGCAGTGCGTCTGTCTGATCGAGGACGACGAGTTGATGGGCGAGGCATTGTGCGAACGCTTCGAAATGGAAGGCCTCAGTCACACCTGGCACAAACGCGGCCGCGAAGCACTCGCCGACCTGCGCCGCCAGAACTATGGGGTTGTGGTGAGCGACATGCGCCTGCCGGACATGAGCGGGGAAGACGTATTCGTTCAGTTGCGGAATGGCAAGACAGAACCGCCGCCCTTCCTTTTCATGACGGGCTTCGGCGCCATCGACCAGGCCGTGCGTCTGCTCAAGCTCGGCGCCGCCGACTATATTGCCAAGCCGCTGGAGATCGATGATCTGATTCGCCGCATCCGCGAGTTGAGCGAGCCCGTGCCGGATGCCGAATCGGCATCCGCGACGCTCGGCATCGCGCCGTCGATGCGACGCATCGAGCGCATGCTGCAACGCTTGGCGACGTCCGACGGCTCGGTGTTGATTACCGGGGAGTCCGGCGTCGGCAAGGAGCACGTGGCGCGGCGGCTGCATGAGTTGGCGCAAAGTTCCGGACCGAAACCCTTCGTCGCGGTCAATTGCGCCGCCATTCCTGAAACGCTGCTCGAAGCGGAAATGTTCGGTTTCGAGAAGGGCGCCTTCACCGGCGCCGCGAAGGAACGGCGCGGCTATTTCGAGCAGGCGGATGGTGGCATCCTGTTCCTCGACGAGGTCGGCGACATGCCGCTGGCGACGCAGGCCAAGCTGTTGCGTGCGATCCAGGAACATACCGTGACACGCCTGGGCAGCGAGACGCCGATCCGCGTTTCGGTGCAACTGGTCTGCGCCACGCACGAGGATCTGCTGCAGCTCTGCGAGGCCGGCCGCTTCCGCGAGGATCTCTACTACCGGATCAATGTCGTCAGCCTGCGCGTCCCGCCGCTGCGCGAGCGGCGCGAAGACATTCTCTGGCTGGCAAAGCGTTTCGCCGAGCAGCAGTCAGCGAAGAAGGTTGGCGCATCGTTTACCTTCACTCCCGCGGCCGAGCGTGCCCTGCTGTCCTATCCCTGGCCCGGCAATATCCGCCAACTGAAGCATTGCATCGAGCGCGCCTGTATCTTGACCGATCGCGCGCAACTCACTCCCGAGTCGCTGCTCGGCGATCTCCCAACTGCGGTTCCCAACTCGTCCGGCACCGGCAATTCGCTGATCGCTTATCTCGACACCTGTGAGAAACTTTATATTGAGGAGTTGCTGGCCGCGCATGCCTGGCGGGTCGGCAAAGCCGCCGAGGCTCTGGGTATCAGCCGCAAGACCCTGTGGGAAAAAATGCGCAAGCACAGCATTGCCGATCGAACCAAGGGCACTGCATCCTAGCGATAGCGCCGCAGGTACATGGTCTCGAAGAGGTCCTTGGCGCCATGCATCAGCTTCACTGGCGGCAAAGCCCAGGCGCTCGACTCGGTCCGTCGTACCAGCATGCCTGCATCGAGACTGTCGACGATGCACATCAGTTCCGCCTTGAAGGTCTTGCTCGGCACATGGCCTGCGAATTCGCCCAAAAGATTTTCTGCCGCCGCCGCAGCCTGGAGGTCGGCCATGTGCGCCTGCTTGGGCATCCAGTCTGGACCGGGGAAACTCCCCGCGTCGCCCGCGACATAGACCCGCTCGCGTCCGTCGACGCGGCAATGCGTGTCGGCCTGGATGAGGCCGCCCGGCGAGCGCGGAAGGTCAGTGTTGTCGAACCAGGCGTTGCCGGTCATCCCCGGCATGAAGACGATGATGTCCGCGGCAAATTCGCCGCCTTCCGTCTTTACCTTGTCGGATTCGAAACCGAGCAGCTTGTGCCCAAGGTGCATATCGATTTCACGGCGCTGCATTTCCGCCATCAAGCGCTTTAGCGCATTTTCGCCAAGACGATGGCCCGGGTTGGGCATCGGATTGAAGAAGGCGAGCTTGATCCGCTCGCGACGCCCCTCGCGGCGCAACTGGGTGTCGATCCCGAACAGGAATTCGAACATCGGGCCGCCGCGCATGGCTGACGGTTCATTGGGATTGCCGGCGAAGCCGAGGGCCACGGTCCCGGCGTCCAGCGCCGCAAGCCGCTCACGCAGCCGCTCCACCGGCGCGATGCCCTCGCAGGGCAGGATCGCATGCTCGATGCCCGGCAGCTTCTTGATGAAGCGACCGCCGCAGGCGATGACGAGCCCGTCGTTCTGGATCGGACCCGCCGACGTCAACACGGTGCGTCCGCCGTCTTCGATACCCGTGGCTTCGCCCGCCAGAAAGTGGATGGCCTGCTGGCGCAGGAACTTGTCGAGCGACACCACAAGATTCTCGGGCTTGCGCTTTCCCGACGGCAGCCAGATGAGGCTGGGCAGGTAGATGAATTCGGATCGCGGCGCGATCAGGGTGATATCCGCGCGGGCGTCGAGCCGACGCAGACGCCGGGCGGCGGTCAACGCGGCAAAGCCGGAGCCGATGATGCTGATTTTTCTGGTCATGCCATTCTCCATCTTTCGTTAATCAAGCAGGGCCTATGCCCCGCTGCCTTGATTCATCTCGCGGCTCTACACTGCCCGTCACGGCGATGAAGCCGCCCCACGGCAAGCCGGCCGGAGCGAGGCTTTCCAGCACCCGCGCCACCGGTCCGCCGCCCGGAAAGAGTATCGCCGTCGCCACTCGCACGTCCCGCACCGGTAGATCGTGCAGCAGTGCAGCTACCGAGGCGCCAGTGTGCCAGCGTGCGCCCGCATAGCTACCGGCATCGGGGCTTTTCGCACGGTGAAGGAGACTATCGCGGTTGAGCAGCCCGAGGCCGAAGTGGCGGCGCGCCACACGGACAATTTCTTTCATCGCTTTCGCCTCGTCCGCGACGAAGCAGAGCGCCGTCACCGAGATCACGCAGTCGAAGCTGCGGTCGGCGAACGGCAATGCAGTCATGTCTGCAACGACGCAGGAAAGCGGCGGCATCAGGCTTCTCCGCGCGTAGGCTGTGGCCGCCGGGTCGAGGTCGACGCCAACGACCGAATGACCATCCTGCATGAAGCGCCGGCTGAAATAACCCGTGCCGCAGCCGGCGTCGAGGATCGTTTCACCTTGGCGAAGTTCCAATTGCCGACGTAGCAGGCGATATTCCGCTTCGCCGATCCAGTGCCCGCGCGCCGTCCGGTACCAGGCATCGTAAGTTTCCGGAGCAGACAGCATCGCGTGTTCAGCCGCTCGCGGCGCCAAGCCGCGCGATCATTTTTCCGCCGCGATACACGCGCAACTCTCCCGGCGAGAAGGGCTGCCAGGGTCCGTCGGTGAGGGGTTCGGTAGCGACGATGACTTTGCGTCCGAGCTCGTCGTCAACCTCGAGTTGATGCAGCCGGTCATGGCCATAGGCAATCAGTTCCTGGCCGTCGGAGAGCAGGAAATTGAACTTGCCCAGAGTCGAGATTTTTTCCGACAACCTCGCCAGGCGATCAATCCATGCCGGCCGCAGCGGGTTCTCATACCCCTCCGCGATCTCGTTCAGCAAATGGCAGAAGGCGTATTCGGAATCCGTCTCGCCATCAGGCTGACAGAGCGGCCCGGTTGTTTGCCATTCGATGACCTCAGGGACCATGCCATTGTGCGCAAAGACCCATTCGCGGTTGCAGCACGCATGGATGAAGGGGTGGGTGTTGAGCATGCCCGGAACGGGCGGATGCCGCGCCTTGCGCACATGAGCGATGGCGAGGCGGGTTCGCAGTTCGCTGGCCAAGCGTGCAAAGCGTTCGCTGCTGAAACCCGGTTCGGCGGACTTGACCAGCGTCGCGACGTCGCCATGCCACGCGGCCATACCCCATCCGTCCGGGTTGTCGGCGTTGCCGCCGCCGCGCGAACGGAACGGTATCAGCCAGTGGCTCAGGCCCTGTTCCCTGTCGCCGCTAAAACCGAACAATTCACACATTCCGTGATCCTCGCTGCATCAGGCCCCGGATACTGGCGCCGCGGCTCGCCATGCACGGACCAGGAACGATGCCGCGCTATCGACATCCTTTGCAGTGGTCGGGAATCCCACCGACAGCCTTACCGCGCCGCGCGCACGCGCCGCGCCGCAGCCCATCGCCGCAAGCACGCCGCTGACCGCATCGGCATCGGAGTGGCAGGCCGAACCGACCGAGGCGGCGACCTCACTTGCCGCCGCCAGCAGATCGCGTCCCGAAACGCCGGGAAAGGAGACATGCAGGGTATTCGGCAGGCGCAGTTCGGGATGGCCGTTGAGCACCAGGCCAGGCACGGCTTCGGCCATCCGGCGGTGCAGATCGTCGCGAAGTGTCGCCAGATGCCGCGTGGCGTGCGGCAGCCTTGCCCGCGCCAGTCGTGCGGCTTCGCCAAGGCCGACGATCTGCGCCACATTCTCGGTGCCTGGCCGCAGGCCGTGTTCCTGATCGGCGCCGAAGAGGATCGGCTTGATTGCGGTGCCGCGCCGAACGTAAAGCGCGCCAATACCCTTCGGCGCATAAAACTTGTGGCCGGCGAGCGTCAGCAGATCGACGCCAAGGTTGCTCACGCCGAGTGACACCTTGCCTATCGATTGTGCGGCATCGGCGTGCACGATGCTGCCGTTGGCACGGGCCAGGGCAGCGATCTCGGCCACGGGCTGAATCGTGCCGACCTCGTTGTTGGCGTGCATCACCGACACCAGTGCGGTGTCGGGCCGTAACGCGGCACGCAGCTCGTCTGGCGCAATGCGGCCGAAGCCATCGACCGCGAGCACGGTCAGATCCCATCCTTGATCGCGCAGATGCAGGGCTGGCTGCATCACGGCGGGGTGCTCGACGGCGCTGACGATCAGGTGGCGCTTGTGCGGCGGGGCTGCACGCGCAACGCCGAGCAGGGCCAGGTTGTTGGCTTCGGTGGCGCTGCCGGTGAACACGATCTCGTCGGCCGTCGCGCCGACGAGGGCAGCCACGGCGGCGCGCGCGTCCGCTACCGCCTTGCGCGCCCGCTGCCCGTACACATGGGACGAGGACGGATTGCCGAACTGTTCCTCGATCCAGGGCCGCATCGCAGCAGCCACCTCCGGCGCCACCGGCGTCGTCGCGTTGTAGTCGAGATAAATGGGCGGATTCATTGTGTGTCACCTGGCGTGGAGCTTGCCCCTGTTTCAGGGGGCGTCTGGGAACCGGATGCTTTGAGGCACATCGGCCCCTCGGCCGGGTTCATTGCGCTTTGCGCGATGGCCGAGACGAGTTCCTGAATTTCTTCGACACTGAAGTGTTCGAAGAGGCGGCGTGCATAAACGGCTGGGAGCTGCACAATACGTGGTGAGCCGTCCGCCAGCGTGGCGGTGACCCGCATCAGGAATCGTCCGCTGCTGTCGCCCTCAGACTCCATCAGGCTCACCTGGTCCGCCATCAGTTCCTCGTACTTGCCCTCAATGGCTTCTTCGATGTCATCCGGCAAGTCATCCGGCAAGGCGATCACGAAACCCTCGATCTGATCAGGACGAATTTCGGAAACGAGACCCAGATCCGCCGCGAATTTCACGAAGCGGTCACGCAGGCTTGCATCGAACAGCATGTATTCGTTCATTGCGGTCAGCCCGGCGCCTGTTCCAGATCGCCACTCGCGTCCGCCGCCTCCGGCGCCACCGATGTCGTCGCGTTGTAGTCGAGATAGATGGGCGTGTTCATCCACGTCGCTCCAGATCCTGCATCTTCTGTTCGTATTCCTGCCGGTCGATCTCGCCGCGCGCATAGCGTTCCCGCACGATGTCACCGGCCGTTTTCTCGCGTGCCTGCGAGGGCGATGATCCTGTCGTCTGCCAGCGGACCAGGGCGACGATGCCGACGATTATCACTCCCCAGAAAAGGAGCATGTACACGGGACCGAATCCGAAACCCCACCAGCCGAAGTCGTTCATCATGTCGTTCCCCCTCTCCGCGAAGTTCCGTCCAGCGCCTGTTCCAGGTCGGCAATCAGGTCTGCCGCATCTTCCAGCCCGACCGAAAGACGCAGCATGGCGTCCGAGATGCCGCGCCGCGCTCGCTCTTCCGGCGGCAGGCCATGATGAGTCGTGGTACAGGGCTGCGTCACCAGACTCTCGGCGCCACCAAGACTGGGCGCCAGTGCAAAGAGCTTGAGTCGATCGGCGACGCGCGTGGCCGCCTCGCCGCCGCCCTTGACTTCGATGCTCACCATGCCGCCGAAACCTTGCATCTGCGCCCTGGCCAGTTCGTGACCGGGAAAGTCCGGCAGACCTGGGTAGTACACGCGAGCGACCTGAGCATGTCGCGCCATGGCTTCGGCCACGGCCTGCGCCGTGCGATTTTGTCGCTCGACGCGTACCACCAGCGTGCGCAGGCTGCGCGACAGCAGGGCGGCGGTTTCGGGGGCGATCATCGAACCGAGGTTCTTGCGCCAGGCCCATACGGGCATCATGAGGTCCTTGCGGCCCGCCAGCACGCCGGCGGTGATGTCGGAATGTCCGCCGAGATACTTGGTGGCGCTATGCACCACGAAATCGGCGCCGAGCGCCAGCGGCGACTGGTTAACCGGCGAGGCGAAGGTGTTGTCCACCACCAGCAGCGCGGCATGCCGATGGCACATGTCGGCGATGCGCCGGATGTCGAGCACTTCCAGCGTCGGATTGGTCGGCGTTTCGAGGAAGACGAGGCCGCAACCGTCGGCGAGGCGGCTTTCGGCCAGATCCAGCTCTCTGCCGAGCAGCAAATGGGTGCGCGTACCGAGCATCCGAATCTGGTCGCCGAGCAGTTCCAGCGTGCCGCCATAGGCATCGCCCAGACAGACAATGCCTTCGCGGCCATGGGTAAAGAACAGCGCGGCTTCCGCCGCCATGCCGGAGCAGAAGGCCCAGGCCATTTCCGCCCCTTCGAGGCTGGCCAACTTGGCCTCCAGCGCCTGGATGGTCGGATTGAGGCCGTAGCGTGTGTAAAGGCTGCCGGGCTTTCTGCCGTCGACGACGTCAAGCAGGTCGGCGGTGGAGGGGAACTTGAAGGTCGTGGTGTTGTAGATCGGCGTGTGCGGCGAACCGTGCGCATCTTCGATTTCGCCGGCATGGACGCAACGGGTGGAAAGGCCTTCGCTCATCATGTTCTCCCTTGTTTGAGTAGTTCCCTGATCTGCGTAACTATGGCCGGATCGTCGAATTCGCGACCGCCGGCGGCGCGCAGCGCCAAGCGGCCCTGACGGTCGACCACCAAGGTCGTCGGCAGTCCCTTGATCGCCCAGCGCGTCATCGCCTGGGAATCCCGGTCGAATAGCACCGGGAAATCAGTCGTACCGGCAAAGGAAAACACGGTTTCCACGTCTTCGCCGACGTTGACCGCGATCACCTCGAACTCGGTCGGCTTGAACAGTTTGCGCACGCGCCCTAGCGAGGGAAATTCCTTGCGACAGGGAGGGCACCAGGTGGCCCAAAAGTTCACCAGCACCACCTTGCCGCGATGGCGGGCGAGGTCGACGGGCTTGCCGTCCATGTCCGGCAAGGCAAGAGTCGGCGCTGGCGGCACGCCAACTACGGGCGACATTCCTCTACCCTGCGCCCGGACTGCGGGCAAGGCTGAGAGCAGCGCAAGCCCGGCGGCAGCGGCCAGAAATCCGCGACGCTCAGTTGCCAACTGAGTCACGGCTGCAGGTGAGTTTGTCGAGCACGATTTCATGGGTTCCCTTTTCATCATGGTAACGGGCGATGAGACGGAAGCTACCGGGCAGCGGTTCGTCCAAGGTCACCATGCCCATGATCCAGTCGCCCGCTTCGAAAGTGTTCTCCGCCTGGAACTGCGCCCAGCGGAAGGCGATGCGGGCCGGCTCCGACACGCTTGCCAATGCCCAATTCGTGTCCCATGCGGCAGGCGTGCGCAGGCGCACGCGCCTGCCATCGACGCCGATGGCGTGCCAGTCGGCGAGCGTGGTGCGCACGCGGCGGGGACTGGTGTTGCGCATGCCGATGGAAAAGCCGCAGGCTTGCGCGTAGGGCCGGATCGCGGCCTCGGAAAATCCGCGCGCAACATAGAACGCCGTGCCCTGCTCGGTGGTGAGCGGATTGGCGGTCAGCGTCACGCCGCCCTGCGTGGCGCGGTGGCGCCATTCGATGTCCTCGGCGGCATGGCATACGACTGCCGGCATGGCGAAAGCCGCGAAGACGGCGAATGGCCTGATCGACATCAGCACAAGATCTCCCGGAATGAGTGGCGACGGGTAGTCCGGCAGTGCTCACGTGAAGGACGCTTCGGCATCGGAATTCATAGCGTACTTGCAGATAGAGATTGTTGTCGCGCGCGAGGTGCCCGAACTGACCCCACGGTTTGCCGCCGTAAAGGTTGGCGCCGACCGCGCCCCGGATCCGATCGGTGAAGCTGTAACTCAGCGCTGGATTCACAAAGTGGTCGCCGTTGCTGGCCTTGCAGGACGCGTGGATGGACAGGCGTAGGGTCTGGTGCAGGAAGAACTGCGTCGAACCGGTCGTTACAGTGCGGCTCCGGCGGCAGGAGATTGTGCAGGGTTTCGGCGGCAACGATGCCGCCAATACCAGCGCCGAGAATAAGCGCCGTCCTGTCCATCAGAACACCAGCACCTTGTCGGCCCACACGGTCCATTCGGTCAGGATATCCATGGTACCGCGGCTGGCGCCCTCGATCAGACGCTCATCGGCCATGCCACGTGCATCCATGCAAGTGCCGCAAACGGAAATCTCCCCCTTGCGTCGAACGACGGCGCCCAGCATGTCAGCGAGGTTGTAGTAGCCCTGCGGTACTTTCTGGCCCGTGGCGGCGCAGGCAGCGGCGTCGCCCATCAGGAACACACGCACTTCCTCCTGGGCGTTCAACAGCGAACGAGCGAGACGTACCGCGTTGTAGCTGCGCTCGGTGCCGTAGGGCGGGTCATTGAGAATGAACAGGTGCTTGGCCATGTTATTTACCTCATGTCTTGATGGTGAATGTCGGATAACGATCTAACGACCGTTAGACTAATTTAGTCCAGACATAGCTCAACTGTCAAGACAATCGCCAACAATATTGACAGATGATCGCGCTTATATTAGATTGATCGTTATGAACAATCCGCGACAGATCAAGGATCTGCTCTATGAGCAGGTGGCCCGCATCGGTAAGGCCGCCAGCAGCCCGAAGCGGCTGGAACTGATTGAGTTGCTGTGCCAGGGCGAAAAGACCGTGGACGCCCTGGCGCGCGAGGCGGCCATCAGCATGAAGCTTGCCAGTGCGCATCTGCGCGAGTTGCGCGCCGCGCGCCTGGTCGAAACCGAGAAACAGGGCAAGTACGTGATCTACCGGATCGCCAACCGGGGGGTAGCCGATTTCTGGGTGACAATCCGCTCGCTCGCCGAGGACAGGCTGGTGGAGTTGCGCATGGTCATCGAACAGATGGTGAGCCACCCGAAGGAACTCGCCCCGCAGGATCGTGACAGCCTCGTCAAGCTGGCGCGCAAGGGTGATGTGGTAGTGCTCGACGTGAGGCCCGCCGACGAGTTTCTCGCCGCCCATCTGCCCTTTGCCCGTTCGATTCCGCTCGACGAACTGAGGCAGCGGCTTTCCGAACTGCCGAAGGGCAAGACGGTCGTCGCGTATTGTCGCGGGCCTTACTGTTTGATGGCGCTGGACGCGGTGGAATTGCTGCGCAAGAAAGGCTACGAAGCGCTGCGACTGCCCGAGGGCGTTGCCGAATGGGGCATGGCGCCGGTGCGGTAAGCCAGAGATACGACCCTATGAACGCCGCGACTGACTGACATGGAAACCAGGCGGCTTCAGGGCTTCAGTGCTCCGCGCCGTACTTCCTTTTGTTTCCGCCTTTGTCAGATGAAACCCTTGTGCTACCTGGAAGAAAGGGCACCTCAAAAGACCGCTTTCTGGCCTGGCCCGATCCATCGTTTCACTGGCTTTGCTGCATCTCGGACGACCGAAATTGGCCGGGACTGGCCCTTCAACTACGCGCTCAAGCTGAACGGCAGCGTTCTGGCGACGAAGGCTCGGTTTTGGACGAACCGGTGCGACCTTGGACGTTTCCAGGAAGTCGGCGCTGGCGGGACGGCGATTCTTGCGGTCGCATGAATCAATCCCGCGCCGGCCGTTTTGATTCCAGGCTGCGGGCCGTTCGCGCTACTGGCTCTTGATTTCCGACGGCAGGGTCCACGCGCGCAGTGCGCGCAGGAGCGAACGCTTCTTGGCCTGATGTGCCTGCATGCGGCGCAAGATATCGTCCAGGGTGCGCATGGCCTCGGTGATGTGCGGTCCCTTGTTGAGCATCACGCATTCCGCACGCTCGCCCATGGCGGCATCGGTGATTTCAGCGCGTGACGGGAAGCCGGTCTTGGCCAGCGTTTCCAGGACCTGGGTGGCCCAGATCACCGGCATGTGCGCCGCTTCCGCGGCCCAGAGAATTTCCTCCTGAACCTCGGCGAGGCGTTCATAGCCGCATTCGACGGCCAGGTCGCCGCGCGCGATCATGATCCCTGCCGCCTTGCTCGCCATCGCCGCGAACAGCAACTGCGGAAGATTCTCGAACGCCCGTCGCGTCTCGATCTTGAGGACGATGCCGAGGTTCGGTTTGCCCAGTTCGCGAAGGCCGGCTCGCAAAGTCGCTATGTCGCTCGCATGCTGTACGAATGACAGCCCCACCAGATCCGCCTCCTGAGCCACGACGGCCAGATCGTCGAGATCCTTCCGGGTCAGGGCCGGCAGCTTGAGCTGGCTGTCCGGCAGGTTGATGCCCTTGTCGCCGGCCAGCTTTTCCCCGCAGTCCCTGGCATGGGTGATTTCCGCTTCCAGCCAGTCCTTTTCGACGCGCCGGATCACGCCGCCTATGCGTCCGTCGTCGAACCAGATGCGTTCGCCGACGCAGACGTCCTTGAATATCTCGGGCAAGGTGCACGCGACGGCAGGAACAGGATGCTGCTGCTTCTTCCTTGATTTGAAAACCGGTACGTGATTGGCGCTGCGCGTCAGGCGCAGAATCCCGCCGCGCACCAGTTGCAATGTTCCCTCCAAAGACGGCAGATCGGACACGCCGCTGGTTCGCGGACGGGCGCCCTTGCGCCGTCGCTTGAGTCGGGTTTCCGGGACCAGGTAGGCGGTCCGGGCACACTCTGCCAGAACGCCTTCGTCCTCGCGCAGCACCACCAGAAGACAGCGTTTGGCGCCGCGCGCGTCGGTCAGGTCGAGATGATCGCCAAGTTTGAGTTGTTCGAGCCATGCGGCGTCGACACCGACATGGGCTGTCGCACCGGCCACCGGCAGGCTTGCGCCAGCGGGACGCAGTCCGACGAGGCAGGGTGTCACGACCCGGCCGAGTTCGTCGCGCAGGGGCCGCAGTTTGAGGACGGGGGCACCCGCGGGAATGCTGCCGGTCCGCAACTTCGGTCCGCCGACATCCATGAGGATGCGCACCGGCCGCCGTTCCGCCTTTGCCGCGCGGCGCACGTTGGCGGCCATCGCCCGCCACTCGTCCGGTCCGTCGTGGGCGCAATTGATGCGGGCGATGTCCATTCCGGACTGCACCAGTCCTCTTATGAGACCAAAGTCTGCGGCCGCTTCCGTCGGCAGGGTGACCATGATGCGCACGGCCCTTTCCGGCGGTGGAGCTCCAAGCAGTTCGTCGGTGTGCCGTTCGAGCAGTTTCCGGCTGCTCTCCATGCCCACCGGTTCATCCTCCAATGGCGGGTGCCAGGGCTTGCCGGTCATCCGGTGCAGGATGCCGAGCACCTTGTCAAGATTGGCCAGAACGTGGGATTCGGCGCGCCCGAGCGAAGACAGGCCGACGCGAGCCAGCGATTCCTGCAGCGGGCGGCGGTCGCTCTGGCGCAAGCGCAAGTAGTGCGCGAAGTTGCGGGCACTTGTCCGATAGCCTGGGTCGAGGTTTTCCAGATGGGGTGCGAGGCTCTTCTCGTAGGCCAGCAATTTGCCGCGCAATGTCCACAGCTGCTCGATGATGGCATCGCAGGCGGTCTCATCCCAAGGGGCTTCGAGCTGCTGGTCCGAAGCGGCGGCGGGGCGGGGCATCGTCTTCTTTGCTGCGGCCGGGGTCCGCATTTTCTTTGTCGATGGAGGAGTCTGCGCTGCCATGGTGTCGGGTTGACTCCTTCAGGGGTCCGGTGGCTATCGCTTTTCCGGTTTCGGCTTGATCCGAGGCAGGCGACGGATCAGGGTTTCCTGCTCCACTTGCCTTCCGCATCACGCAGCCACCAGCCGGACTTCCACTGCTTGTGCCAGCGCTCGCGCATCAGTTGCCATACTTCCGCTTCATCGCCGCGCCGGCCGTTGCTGTCGGCGAGGGCCTGGATCAGCGCCTTGCGTTCCTCGTTTTCCGCGTCGATCAGCTTTTCCGCGATCTGGCGTTTGGCCAGAGAGAGTTTGGCGCCGTCGCGCAGGTAGATGAATCCATCCTTGCCCAAGCCGATTTCGCCGGCTTCGTAAAAGCGTATCAGGCGCGAAGTGCGCTGCGCCAGGGCATGCTTGACGACAATCACCGGCGGCGTGCCGATGTCCAGGTTGATGGCTGGCTTGGCAGCGTCTTTGGCAGGCTCGGCCGCCGCAACCGGCAGCGCGAGGCAGGCAAGCAATAGCGCGATTCGTTTCATCAGGAGTCCTTGTGGTTTAACGTGAAAGTCGCGCCAGCGACTCTCGACGCTCCCCTCTCCCCTTGCGGGAGAGGGGTTGGGGGAGAGGGAAAACGGGCATGACTTTCATGCTCGGGGATGTCTCTCAAAGTCATGTCCGTTATTTGCCGGCCAGCAGCAGTTTCAGGTCGGCGGCGACGTTGGCGGGGTTCTCGCCGTGCCTGATAAGCAGGCGCAGGCGGCCCTGCGGATCGAAGGCATAGCTGCCGGTGGAGTGGTCGACGCTATAGCTGCCGGGCGTCGATCCCGGTTGTTTGGCATAGAACACCTTGAAGTCCTTCGCCACGGCGGCCGTGGTTTTTTCGTCGGCGTACAGGCCGAGAAAGCTTGGGTCGAACGCGGGCACGTACTGGGCCAGCAAAGCGGCGGTGTCGCGTGCCGGGTCGATGGTGACGAACAGCACCTGCACGCGCTTGGCGTCTTCGCCCAGCAGCTTCATGGTCTCGCGCATGATCGACAGCGTGGTGGGGCAGACATCGGGGCACTGGGTATAACCGAAGAACACCACCACGGCCTTGCCGCGGAAATCGGCGAGGCGGCGCGCCTGGCCGTTGTGGTCCGTGAGGCTGAAATCCTTGCCCCAGTCGACCGTCGACAGATCGGTGGAGACGAAGCGCGGCGGCTCGGAACACCCGGCCAGCAACAGGGCAATGCACAGGAACAGGGCCGACAGCAGCTTCATGGGAATCGGAATGGGAGATGATCAAAGCGGTAATCAGTTTACCCGGTTTTAGGCTGGGCCCTTGCCGTATACTTCTCTAATTTTTCGCGGGGTCATAGTGAATTCGCATATCGTCACGGTTGCCGAAGGGGCGCCCAAAACGCTGGCCAGGGCGTGGTTATGGTTGGGTCTGATGGCGCTGATCGGTTCCGGCCTGCTCGCCATTCTGCTGGTGCTGTCGCGCACGCCGGGCATCCAGGACGTATTCCCGCTGAAGGATTTCTTCCGCTCCGCGCTGGTGGTCCATGTCGACCTCTCGGTGGCGATCTGGTTCATGGCGTTTGCCGCCGTGATCTGGAGCGCCGCGGGCCGCAGCGGCGTGGCGTGGCTGGGCTGGGCCGGTTTCGCGCTGGCGGCGGTCGGCACTGCGGTGATGACGGTTTCGCCCTTCCTGCCGGGCGCCGTGCCGGTGCTCAACAACTACATACCGGTGTTGCAGCAAAACACCTTCTACGCCTCGCTGTGGATTTGCGGCGCCGGTTTCGGTATGGCCGTGTTGCGCGCGCTGATCACCACCTGGCCGCGACCTTTCCTCGGCGCGCCGCTGCAAACCGGTGCCTTTCTCGGTGCGGTTGCGGCCTTCCTCGCGCTGGCGGCCTTCGTCTGGTCATGGCTCGTGGTGCCGCGCATCGAGGAAAAGATTTATTTCGAAGTGCTGTTCTGGGGTGGTGGGCATACGCTGCAGTTCCAGCACGCCCTGCTGATGGTCGTCGCCTGGCTGTGGATCGCGGCCCATCTCGGCCAGCCGTCAGTCGCTTCGCCGCGTGCGCTCTCGGCCATGTTCTGGATTGCCGCGCTGCCGCTGCTGGTGGTGCCGGCGATCTACTTCACGATTCCGGCGGGCGAACTGCCGCACATGGAGCTTTTCGCGAAGCTGATGATCTGGGGCCATCCCTACATGGCGCCGCTGATCCTGGTCGGCTTCCTTAGCCTGTGGGCCACGCGCAAGGCGGACGCCCATCCGGCCAAGTCCGCCTTCATCGCCTCCTTCTTCCTGTTCGCCGTGGGCGGCGTGCTGGCCTACATGATCCAGGGCGTGAACGTGGTCATCCCGGCGCACTATCACGGCTCCACGGTCGGCGTAACGCTGGCCTTCATGGGCCTGGCCTACGTGCTGCTGCCCCAGCTTGGCTTCGGCGCGGTGGAGGGCCGTATGGCACGCTGGCAGCCCTACGTCTATGGCGGCGGGCAGCTGATTCATATCCTCGGCCTGGCCTGGTCCGGCGGCTACGGGGTGCAGCGCAAGGTGGCCGGCGCCGAGCAGGCCCTGACCACGCTGCCGCAGAAAATCGGCATGGGCATGATGGGCCTGGGTGGCCTGATCGCGGTCATCGGCGGCATCATGTTCGTGCTGGTCTGCCTCAAGGCCATGACGGGGTGGCAGCGCAGGCAGCAGCGATAGCCGCATTTCCATCGACAGCAAGAGGAACGCCGCGTGGACGATTTACTGCCCGCCATCGAGTTGGAGACCGCCGCGATGCCGCAGTTTTCGGTGATCTGGCTGCACGGTCTGGGCGCCGACGGTTCGGATTTCGAAGCTGTCGTGCCGGAGCTGGGATTGGCTCGCGGCCCCGGCGTGCGCTTCATCTTTCCGCATGCCCCGCACATGCCAGTCACCTGCAACGGCGGCTATGTCATGCCGGCCTGGTACGACATCATTTCTTTGGACAGCAACAGCCGCACCGTGGACGCCGCCGGAATCATCGCGTCCCGACAGGCGATCCGGCGCCTCATCGAGCGGGAGAATCAGCGCGGCGTGCCCTGCGCGCGGATTTTTCTGGCAGGTTTTTCGCAAGGCGGCGCGGTCGCCTACACGACGGCGTTGACCCACACGGAAACCCTGGCCGGCCTCATCGCGCTATCGACCTACATCCCGATCCCGCAGCTGCTCGAAGAAGAAGCGACAGCCGCCAATCAGGGCCTGCCGATTTTTGCGGCCCATGGCAGCGAAGACGATGTGGTATCGCCCGAGTTGGGGATTCGTGCCAGGGACTTCCTGACGCAGCACGGCCATCGAGTCGAATGGCATGAATACCCGATGCCGCACTCGGTCTGCCTTGAAGAAGTGCAGGAGATCGGACGCTGGCTCAGGGACAGGATGGCTGCATCCTGAACATGTAAAGCCGGGCAGAATCAGCAAGTACGCGAAGCAAGAATCCGGTTCGCTCCGAGGCGAACCGGATTCCCTGATCGGCCCGCCTGCTACTTCGGATGGAAGGCCATCGAGCGCGCCGAGATGGTGAAGGCATCGGAGAAGCACATGCCTTCCTCGGCGCCCTGATTCTTCAGCGACGGGAAGATGGCCTCGACCATTTTCACCGAACCGCAGGCGTAGATCTCATGGCCCCTGAGGTCGGGGAAGTCTTCGAGAATGGCTTCGTGTACCAGACCGGTGCGACCCTGCCAGTTATCCTCGGGCGCGGCATCGGAGAGCACCGGGATGAAATGGAAGTTCGCGTGATCCCGCGCCCATCTTTGCGGCAGGTCCGGCAGATACAGGTCAGCCAGCTGGCGCACGCCCCAGTAGAGATAGATGGGGCGCTTGAGGCCGCGATGGAAGGCGTTCTCGACCATGCTCTTGACCGGCGCGAAGCCCGTGGCGCCGGCAACGAACACGATCGGACGCTCGGATTCGCGCAATGAGAAATCACCCAGCGGGCCTTCGAACTGCACGGCATCGTCTTCCTTCATGTGTTCGAACACATGGGTGGTATAGCGGCCACCCGGCATCAGGCGAATCTGCAATTCGATCAGGTCGGGCTGATGGGGCGGATTGGCGAAGGAGAAGGCGCGGCGCTGGCCGTCTTCAAGAATGATGTTGATGTACTGCCCGGCCTTGAACGGAATCTGTTGCCCGTGAGGCAGCTTGAGCATGACGCGCATGACGTCGTGGGTCAGCTTTTCCATGTTCACCACGTGGGCGGTGTA
>JAPLQY010000013.1 GCA_026399475.1 Rhodocyclales bacterium | reverse complement strand
CGCACGCGGGTGACTCCCGGCGTGTCCATCGGCACCAGGATCATCGACTGCTGGTTATGCCGGCTGGGATTGTCGGGATCGGTCTTGCCCATGAAGATGAGGATCTTGCAGCGCGGATCGGGCGCACCCGAGGTCCACCACTTGCGGCCGTTGATCACGTAGTGGTCGCCGTCCTTCACGATGCGCGCCTCGATGTTGGTGGCATCGGACGATGCGACGGCCGGCTCGGTCATGGCGAAGCCGGAGCGGATCTTGCCTTCGAGCAGCGGCATCAGCCACTCGTTGCGCTGGGCATCGTTGCCGTAGCGCTCGATGGTTTCCATGTTGCCGGTGTCGGGCGCCGAGCAATTGAAGGCTTCCGGCGCAATGTGCGAGCGGCCCATGATTTCGCACAGCGGCGCGTATTCGAGGTTGGTCAGGCCGGCGCCGCGCTCGGACTGCGGCAGGAAGAGGTTCCACAGCCCGGCGGCGCGGGCCTTCTCCTTGAGCTGCTCCATGATCACCGTCGGCACCCAGGGGTTGCCCTTGGCGCGGTTGCCTTCGACCTCATGGTGGAACACATCCTCGTTCGGATAGATGTGCTCGTCCATGAACGCATTCACGCGCTTTTGCAGGTCCTTGACCTTGGGGGAGTAGTCGAAATCCATGATGTGTCCTCGGGTGGTGATGTTTAAGGTGAAAGTCGCGCCAGCGACTCGCGACGCTCCCCTCTCCCCTCGCGGGAGAGGGGCTGGGGGTGAGGGGGGCGCGGCGCGGCTTTCATTGTCGGCGGCGGCGGGAATCCATGAGCGTCAGTGATTGGCGAGCAGGCGCTCGACCTGGCGCCAGGCTTCTTCGGCCAGCGGTTTGGCGCGCTTGCCGGTTTCGATGGCTTCCGCGCTCGACGCATTGCCCTGCAAGGCACGCGCCATGATGCCTTGCAGGATGCCGGCCAGGCGGAACATGTTGAAGGCCATGTAGTACTCCCATTCCTTCGGCGGAATCGGGGCGCGACCGGTGCGCTTGCAGTAGGCGGCAACGTAATCGGCTTCGGCCGGAATGCCCAGCGCCTTGAGGTCGTAGCCGGCGAGGCCGCGGAACTGCCCGGGCGACAGGCGCCAAGTCATGCAGTGATAAGCGAAGTCGGCCAGCGGATGGCCGAGGGTCGACAGCTCCCAGTCGAGCACGGCGAGCATGCGCGGCTCGGTGGGATGGAACACCGTGTTGTCGAGGCGGAAGTCGCCATGCACTATGCTGGTTTCATCGCCGGCCGGAATGTTCTGCGGCAGCCAGTCGATCAGCTTGTCCATGGCCTCGATCTTTTCGGTTTCCGAGGCGCGGTACTGCTTGCTCCAGCGCGCCACCTGGCGCTCGAGATACTTGTCGGGCTTGCCGTAGTCGGCGAGGCCCACGGCGGTGTAATCGACCTTGTGCAGGGCGGCGATGACGCGGTTCATCTCGTCGAAGATGGCGCCGCGTTCGGCGGGGCTCATGCCCGGCAGCGCCGGGTCCCACATGATGCGGCCGTCGACGCAGTCCATGATGTAGAACATGGTGCCGATCACGTTGTCGTCCTCGCACAGCGCAAAGGTGCGTGCCACGGGCACGTCGGTGCCGGCCAGAGCCGAGATCACCTTGTACTCGCGATCCACCGCATGGGCGCTGGGCAGCAGCTTGCCGGGCGGCTTGCGGCGCAGCACGTACTTGCGGCCGCCGGCGCTGAGCATGAAGGTGGGATTGGATTGGCCACCCTTGAACTTTTCGACCTGCAAATCGCCGGAGAAACCTTCAACGTGGGTTTTCATCCATACCGCGAGGCTGGCGGTGTCGAGGCCGTCCTTTTCCGTGATCGGGCGAGTCCCGGTATGTGCATTGCTCATCTTTAGACCAGTTTTACGAGTTGCTTGCCGAAGTTGCCGCCCTTCAACAGGCTGATGAAGGCGGCTGGCGCGGCGGCGAGGCCGTTGGCCACGCTCTCGCGATACTTGATGCGGCCGGCGGCGACGTGGCCGGCAATTTCCTTCAGCGCCGGCGGCCAGCGCGTGAGGTCGTCGGAGACGATGAAGCCCTGCATCTTGATGCGGTTGATCAGCACCGAACCGATGTTCTGCATCGGGTAGGGGGCCGAGTTGTACTGCGAGATCAGGCCGCAGACGGCGATGCGCGAGAAGGGATTCATGCGCCCGAGCAGGGTGTCGAAGATCTCGCCGCCCACGTTTTCGAATACGCAGTCGATGCCCTTGGGCGTCGCGTCCTTGAGGTCGCCGCGCAGATTGCCGGCCTTGTAGTCGATGCAGGCATCGAAGCCGAGTTCGTCCACCACGTAACGGCACTTGTCGGCGCCGCCGGCGATGCCGACCGCGCGCGCGCCATGGATCTTCGCCAGTTGGCCGACCACGCTGCCCACCGCGCCGGAGGCGGCGGTGACTACCACGGTTTCGCCGGGCTTCGGCGTGCAGATGTCGAGCAGGCCGACCCAGGCCGTGACGCCGGGCATACCGACCGGGCCGAGCCAGGCCGAGAGCGGAATAGCACTGTCATCGACCTTCTGCAAGGCGCTGCCGTCGGCCACGCCGAAGAGCTGCCAGCCCAGCGGGCCGACCACCTTGTCGCCGGCGGCGAACTTCGGGTGATTCGATTTGACGACTTCGCCGGCGGTGCCGCCGACCATGACCTCGCCGATCTGAACCGGCGTGGCGTAGGACTTGACGTCCGACATGCGGCCGCGCATGTAGGGGTCGAGCGAAAGCCAGTGGTTGCGGACCAGCACCTGGTTGGGGCCGGGCTCGGGAATCGCGGATTCTTCAAGGCGGAAATTGTTTTCCTCGACCCAGGCGGCGGGGCGGTTGGCGAGGACGATTTTCTGGTTTTTTTCCATGGTGGGGAGGGTTCCGTTGTAGTTTTATGAGGAGGTACAGGAGTCGGCGCTGGCGCTACGGCGACCGCTGCGCCTATTCTGCCTTGCTGCGGGTTTCGCGGCGCAATTTGAAGGTGCCGAGCGACTTGGCGACCAGTTCGCCGCTTTCGTCGAAGGCCTCGCCCTCGCAGAAGTGCAGCGAATTGCCGCCGCGCAGCAGCTTGCCCTCGGCGACGATGCGGCCCTTCGCCGGGCGGATGAAGCTCAGAGACATGTCGATGGTCATCACGCCGCCGACATGCTCGTGCGCGGTGCGCGCGGCGACGGCCATGGCCACGTCGAGCATGGTCATGATCACGCCGCCGTGCGAGACCTCGAAGCTGTTCATCAATTCCGGGCGCAGTTCGAGCGAGATGCGCGAGCGCCCGCCCTCGGCCATCTCGGCCTTGACGCCGAGATGCTTGAGGAAGGGAACCTTGAGGCCGAAGAAGTCGGCCGTGCCGCTCATCGCCGATCTCTTAGAAGCAGCTGCTGCCGCCGTCCACGGTCAGGGCGTGGCCGGTGACATGGCGCGAGGCTTCGGAGGCGAGGAAGACTACCGCGCCCTTGAGGTCCTCGTCGCCGCCGACGCGCCCGAGCGATGTGCCGGCAATGATGCGGTCGCCGAGCTTTTCCATGATGCCGCTGGCCATCTTCGAGGGAAAGAAGCCGGGGCAGATGGCATTGACGTTGATGTTGTAGCGGCCCCATTCCGCGGCCAAGGCGCGAACGAAATTCACGTCGGCGCCCTTGCTGGTGTTGTAGGCGATGGTCTGCATGTCCGGCGGATTGCCGCGCAGGCCCGCAATCGAAGCGGTGACGATGACCTTGCCCGATTTCTGCGGGATGAAGGCGCGCTTGCCGACTTCGCGGGTGAGGAAGAACATGCCGTTGACATTGAGGTTGATGACTTTCATCCAGGCCTCGTTCGGGGTGTCTTCGGCAGGCGCACCCCACGTGGCGCCGGCGTTGTTCACCAGGATGTCGATCTTGCCGTAGCGTTCGAGCACCGCGCTGACGAGGCCGGGGATCTGGTCAAACTTCGACAGGTCGTTGGTCACCGTGAGCACCTCGACGCCCTGCTTTTCGAGATGGGCGCGGGCGGAGGCGAGTTCGTCGGCCTTGCGCGCCGTGATGGCGAGTTTCGCACCCATTTCACCGAGCGCCTCGGCCATCTGCAAGCCGAGACCGCGCGAGCCGCCGGTGATGATGGCGACCTTGCCGGTCAGGTCAAACAGTTTTTTTACACTCATGATCTTGTGCCCTTAATGGAGGTCGTGCAAATACCCAACAAACATTCGTCGTCCCCGCGAAGGCGGGGACCCAGTGCCACCCGCTGGATTCCCGCCTTCGCGGGAATGACGGCGAGAAGTCCCGCACGCCTGATCTTTCGCAGTTAAACGACTTCGAAAAGGCCGGCGGCGCCTTGTCCACCGCCGATGCACATGGTGACGACGACGAACTTCGCGCCGCGCCGCTTGCCCTCGATCAGCGCATGGCCGACCAGACGCGCGCCGGAGACGCCGTAGGGGTGGCCGACGGCGATCGCGCCGCCGTTGACGTTGAGCCTGTCCATCGGGATGCCCAGCGTGTCGGCGCAGTAGAGCACCTGCACGGCGAAGGCTTCGTTGAGTTCCCAGAGGTCGATGTCCTTGACCGTCAGGCCGGCTTTCTTCAGCAGCTTGGGCACGGCGAACACCGGGCCGATACCCATCTCGTCGGGCTCGCAGCCGGCCACGGCGAAGCCGCGGAAAATTCCCATCGGTGCGAGGCCGCGCTGTTCGGCGACTTTGGCATTCATCACCACGACGGCAGAGGAGCCGTCGGAATACTGGCTGGCGTTGCCGGCGGTGATGACGCCGCCGGGGACCGCCGAGCGGATTTTGGAAACACCTTCCAGCGTCGTGTCGGGGCGGATGCCTTCGTCGGCGGCGATGGTCACCTGCTTCGTCGTCAGGGCGCCGGTGGCCTTGTCGGCGACGCCCATGGTGACGGTCATCGGCACGATCTCGTCGTTGAACTTGCCGGCCGCGGCCGCCGCGGCCGCCCTGAGCTGGCTGTTCACGCCGTATTCGTCCTGGCGGTCCTTGCCGATCTTGTAGCGCTTGGCCACCTGTTCGGCGGTCTGCAGCATGCCCCAGTAGATTTCCGGTTTCCAGGCCAGCAGGGAAGGGTCGGCCAGCATGTGGCGGTTCATCTCGCCCTGGGTGCAGCCGATGTTCTCGACGCCGCCGGCGACGTAGATGTCGCCCTCGCCGGCGATGATGCGCTGCGACGCCATGGCGATGGTCTGCAGGCCGGAGGAGCAGAAGCGGTTGACCGTGGCGCCGGGCACCGTTACCGGCAGGCCGGCGGCCAGCGCGATCTGGCGCGCGATGTTGGCGCCGGTGGTGCCCTCGGGCGTGGCGCAGCCGATCAGCACGTCCTCGACCTCGGCCGGGTCGAGTCCGGCGCGGGCCACGGCGTGCTTGACCGAATGTGCGCCGAGGGTGGCGCCATGGGTCATGTTGAAGGCGCCCTTCCAGGACTTGGCCAGTCCGGTGCGGGCGGTGGATACGATAACGGCATCAGTCATGTGATTCTCCAGAATTCGGTTCAGTGGCTCAGGCGGCGGTCAGTGCTTTGCCCTCGGCGACGCGCTTGGCGATCAGCGGCGCCGGCTCCCAGAAGGCATCGCCGGAACTCGCGGCGAACTCCTTCATGCTCCGCGCGACGTTGTAGAGGCCCACCTCGTCGGCATACAGCATCGGGCCGCCGCGGAACAGCGGGAAGCCATAGCCGGTCAGGTAGATCATGTCGATGTCGGAGGCGCGGGCGGCAATGCCTTCTTCCAGAATTCGCGCGCCTTCATTGACCAGCGCGTAGATGCAGCGCTGGACGATTTCGGCGTCCGAGATCTTGCGCGGGGTGATGCCCAGTTCCTTGCGGTAGGCCTCCAGCATCGTGTCGACTTCCGGATCGGCAATCGCCTTGCGGTTGCCCGGCTGGTAGAGGTACCAGCCTTTGCCGGTCTTCTGCCCGTAGCGGCCCTGTTCGCAAAGGCGGTCGGCGAATTTGGCGTAGCGGATCGAGGGCTTTTCGACATAGCGGCGCTTGCGGATGGCCCAGCCGATGTCGTTGCCGGCGAGGTCGCCCATGCGGAACGGGCCCATGGCCATGCCCCATTTTTCCAGCGCCTTGTCGACTTGCGCCGGCGTTGCGCCTTCCTCCAGCAGGAAGCCGGCGACGCGGCCGTAGTGTTCGATCATGCGGTTGCCGATGAAGCCGTCGCAAACGCCGGAGACCACGGCGGTCTTTTTGATCTTCTTCGCCACCTGCATCACGGTGGCCATGACATCCTTGGCGGTCGCCGCGCCGCGCACCACTTCCAGCAGCTTCATCACGTTGGCCGGGCTGAAGAAGTGCATGCCGACGACATCCTGCGGGCGCTTGGTGAAATTGGCGATCTTGTTCACGTCCAGCGTCGAGGTGTTGGAGGCCAGTATGGCGCCGGGTTTGGCGACTTCGTCGAGCTTCTTGAACACGGCCTCCTTGACACCGATTTCCTCGAACACCGCCTCGATGATCAGGTCGGCGTCCTTGAAGTCGTCGTAGGACAGGGTGCCGCTCAGCATGCCCATGCGCTGGTCCAGTTTCTCCTGGGTCAGCTTGCCCTTCTTCATGCTGTTTTCGTAGTTCTTGCGGATCGTGGCGATGCCCTTGTCCAGCGCTTCCTGCTTCATTTCCAGCATCGTCACCGGAATTCCCGCATTCAGGAAGTTCATGGTGATGCCGCCGCCCATGGTGCCGGCGCCGATCACGCCGACCCTGGCGATCTTGCGCGCCGGGGTGTCGTCGGGTACATCGGGAATCTTCGACGCCGCGCGCTCGCCGGTGAAGGCGTGGCGCAGGGCGCGCGATTCGGGCGTGCCCATCATCTCGATGAAATAGCTGCGCTCGATCTTCATGCCTTCGTCGAAGGGCTTGGTCAGCGCCGCTTGTACGGCGTCGATGCACTTGAAGGGCGCGGGGAAGGGGCCGGCGACGCCCTTGACCATGTTGCGCGAGAACTCGAAGAAGGCTTCCTGCGCCGGGTAGTCGATCTTGATGTCGCGCACGCGCTTCAGCGGACGCTTTTCGGCGACCACCTTGCCGGCGAAGGCCAGCGCGCCCTTGAGCAGATCGCCTTCGATGAATTCGTCGAACAGCGGCGTGCCCTTGAACTTTTCGGAAGGCACCGGATTGCCGGACAGGATCAGGTTCAGCGCGGCTTCGACGCCGATGATGCGCGGCATGCGCTGCGTGCCGCCGGCGCCGGGCAGGAGGCCCAGCTTGATTTCCGGCAGGGCGATCGAGGCGCCGGCGACGGCAACCCGGAAGTGGCAGCCGAGCGTGAGTTCGAGGCCGCCGCCCATGCAGACGCCGCCGATCGCGGCGACGACGGGTTTCGGGCAGGCCTCGACGACGCGGATCACGGTCAGCAGGTTGGGCTCGGCATAGGACTTCGGCGAGCCGAATTCGCGGATGTCGGCACCGCCCGAGAAGGCGCGGTCGGAACCGATCAGCACCACGGCCTTGACCGCGGGGTCGGCAGTCGCCTTGTCGATGCCGGCGACGATGCCGCAACGCAGGTCGTAGCCGAGGCCGTTGACCGGCGGATTGTCGAGGGTGATGACGGCGGTGCTGCCGTGCATTTGATAATTGGCGCTGCTCATTAATTGCTCCTTGTTAGTCGCGTGAAACGTGAAACGTGAAATGTGAAACGTAACTTCAGCGGGGTGGGTCTTCGACGTTTCACCTTTCACCTTTCACGTTTCACGATAATTAGACTTCCAGCCATTCCTTGCGGATGGCGTCGTTGTGCTTTAGGTCGGCCGGCGTGCCCTCGAAGACGATGCGGCCGTGGCCCATCAGGTAGAGGCGCTCGGAGATGTCGAGTGCGATTGCGAGCTTCTGTTCGATCAGCAGGATGGAAATGCCGCGGTTGCGCACTTCCTGCAGGAAGGTTCCGACCTGTTCGACGATCTTGGGTGCGAGGCCCTCGGTCGGTTCGTCGATCATGATCAGGTCCGGATCGCCCATCAGCGTGCGGCACAGGGTCAGCATCTGTTGCTCGCCACCGGAGAGCACTCCGCCAGGCGTGTTATCGCGTTCCTTGAGGCGCGGGAAGAGGGCGTACATGTCGTCGATCGACCAGCGACCGACTGCCCGGGAGTCCTTCATCCCCAGCATCAGGTTCTGCTTCACCGTCAGGTCGGGAAATATCGAGCGGTCTTCGGGCACCAGGCCGATGCCGAGGCGGGCGATTTCAAAGGCCTTCATGCCGAGTATGTCGCGCCCCTTGAAGCGCACGCCGCCCTTGGCCACGACCTGTCCCATGATGGCCTTGGCGGTGGTCGAGCGGCCGACGCCGTTGCGACCCAGCAGGCAGACTATTTCTCCTGTGCCGACATGCAGATTGACGCCATGCAAAACATGGCTCTTGCCGTAGTAGGCATGCAGGTCGCTGACTTGCAGGATGGCCTCCGGTACGGCCGGCATCGGTTCAACCATGGCTGACGCTGGTTCCAAGATAGGCTTCCTGCACGGCGGAATTGCAGCGGATCGCTGCCGGTGCATCGGTGGCAATGATCTGGCCGTAGACCAGGACCGAGATGCGATCGGCGAGTCCGAACACGACCCCCATGTCATGCTCGACCATGACCAGCGTCTTGCCTTCGGTGACGCGGCGGATCAGGGCCACGGCTTCTTCGGTCTCGGTGTTGCTCATGCCGGCAGTGGGTTCGTCGAGCAGGATCACGTCGGCGCCGCTGGCGATGGTAATGCCGATTTCCAGGGCGCGCTGTTCGGCATAGGACAGGATGCCGGCGGGTGTATCACGGCGGCGCATCAGGCCGATGTCTTCCATCACCGCTTCGGCGCGCAAGCGCGCATCCTTCAATCCGGCCAGCCGGTGCCAGAACGAGTAGCGGTAGCCCAGCGACCACAACACCGCACAGCGCAGGTTCTCGAATACCGACAGGTTGTGGAAGATGTTGGTGATCTGGAAACTGCGCGACAGTCCCTTGCGATTGATCTCGAAGGGCTTGAGGCCGGTGACGTCTTCTCCCTTGAGCTGGATGCTGCCTTCGGAAACCGGCAGACGCGCGCTGATCAGGTGGAACAGCGTCGACTTGCCCGCGCCATTGGGGCCGATGATGGCGTGGCGCTCGCCGCGATGGATGTCGAGGTCGACACCGCGAATGATCTCGCTGACGCCGAAATTTTTCCTCAGTCCGTTAAGGCGAATGGCGGGAGTGGTCATGCTGCCTCCGCCGGGCCGCCCCAAGGAGGCAGAAGCGTAAGAACCGGAAGCCGCGTCAGCGGCTGAACCAGCGTTACCCACTTCCATGGGAAGGGGGCCAGGGGGTTGGCCCTCACGCCTTGTCTCCATGCAGGGTCGACAACGTCGCACTCCATGCGGCGCTGGTGCGGCCTCCTATCCAGCGCGTCAATGCCGTGCCGGCAGCCGTGATGCCCAGCGCAATGGCCCAGGGACCGGGTGCATTGAGTTGCATCTGCATTCCCATTACCTGAGTCGTCGTATCGCCGGCGCCGGCTCCTTCGCCGGCCAACAGGGCGTAACTCATTTCAATCAGGCCGACCAGGCCGGCCACCAGCACCAGCGCGGGCGCTGCGGCAGCGAGGTAGTACGGCACCATGCGGCCGAACAGTCCGGCTTGCCAAAGGTTGCGCTGGATTGCGATCACGCTGGCGATGCCGCCCGGCGCCATCAGCACCATGAACAGGAAGAACAGGCCGAAATACAGCAGCCATGCCTGCGTCATGCCGCCGATCACGATCTGCATTATGGTGACCAGTATGGCGCCGATGATCGGCCCGTAAAAGAAGCCGATGCCGCCGACGAAGGTCATCAGCAGCACCACGCCCGAGGTGTGGGCATTCAGGGTTTCGGCGGTGACGATCTCGTAGTTGAGCGCCGTCAGGCCGCCGGCAATGCCGGCGAAGAAGCCGGACAGGATCAGCATCAGGTAGCGCACGCGCTGCGTGTCGTAGCCGACGAACTCGGCGCGCTCCGGGTTGTCGCGCACGGCATTGGCCATGCGGCCCAGCGGAGTCTGCGTAAGGGCGAACATGGCGACGGCGGCGACGAAGACCCAGGCGACAATCAGCCCGTACATCTCGACTTGCGGTCCCCAGGTGAAGCCCATCAGATTTCCCTTGCCGACCACCCGATTGCCCGAGATCCCGCCCTCGCCGCCAAAGAAGCCGGGGAACATCAGCGCACAGGCGGCGACCAGTTCGCCGATGCCCAGCGAAATCATGGCGAAGGTGGTGCCGGCCTTTTTCGTCGTGACGTAGCCGAGCACCACGCCGGTCACTAATCCTGCGAGGCCGCCGACCAGTGGCAGCAGGGCGACCAGCAGCGGGCCGCCATCCTTGCCGATCATGTTCAGTACATGCATGCTGATGAAGGCGCCCATGCCGAAGTACACGGCATGGCCAAAGGAGAGCAGGCCGGTCTGGCCCAGCAGCATGTTGTAGGACAGCGCGAAAACCACCATGACCCCCATCTGGCAGAGCAGCGAGAGCATGAAGCCGCTCTTGAACACCAGCGGCAACGCGACGGCGATGGCGAGGCAGGTGCCCCAAAGCAGCAGGCGACCTCGAGAAAAAATGGCGCTGTTCAATTTTCCCGCGCCCCCATCAGGCCACGCGGGCGGAAGATGAGGATGGCGACCATCAGCATGTACGGCAGCACCGGCGCCAGCTGGGTGATGGTCAGGCGCGCGACCTGCGAACCTTCGGGCAGGGCGATGCCGACCAGGGCGAAGACGTCGGTGACCGAGATTGTCAGCGCCACCGAGAAGGTCTGGATGCAGCCGATCAACAGCGAAGCGACGAAGGCCCCGCCCAATGAGCCGAGGCCGCCGACCACGACGACGACGAACACGATGCTGCCTACGGCCGCCGCCATGCCCGGTTCGGTGATGAAGGCGTTGCCGCCGATGACGCCGGCGAGTCCCGCCAGCGCCGTGCCGCCACCAAACACCAGCATGAAAATGCGCGGCACGTTGTGGCCCAGCGCTTCAACCATGTCGGGCTTGGTCAGTGCGGCCTGGATGATGAGGCCGATGCGGGTGCGGGTCAGCAGTGCATAGAGGGCCACCAGCATGCCGACCGAGACCAGCATCATGAAGCCCTTGTAGATCGGAAAATCGGTGTCGAAAAGCGAGAACAGCGTACCGTCGAGTTCGACCGGAATCCGGTAGTCCACTGCGACCTTGCCCCAGATCAGATGCACGACTTCCTCGACCAGGAAGGCCAGGCCGAAGGTGAACAGCAGTTCGGCGACATGGCCGAACTTGTGGGCGCGGCGCAGGCCGTAGCGCTCGATCATGGCGCCGACAGCGCCGACCATCAGCGGCGCAACCAGCAGTCCGGGCCAGAACCCGACCCAGGTGCTGATCTGGTAGGCGAAGTAGGCGCCAAGCATGTAGAAGCTGGCGTGGGCGAAATTGAGGATGCCCATCATGCTGAAAATCAGCGTCAACCCGCTCGAAAGCATGAACAGCAACAAGCCGTAGGTGATGCCGTTCAGCAGCGATATGACGACGAATTCCACTATTGACCCCAGAGGCGTGAAACGTGAAAAGTGAAACGTGAAATGTGAGAGTCAAAGGCAAAACCCGTGGGGGTTCTACGTTTCACTTTTCACTTTTCACTTTTCACGTTTCACGGGTTTCAACCCTTACGGACGTTCCATGATGCAGGCGGTCGGCAGTTGCGAATCGCGCTGCGAAACCGAGGCCAGGGTCTTCCAGCCGTATCCGGTGCCTTCGGAATCATGCTTGACCACCTTGCCGTCCGCCTTGCTGAAGACCGAGATGTAAAGCGGCTGCATCATCTGGTGGTCGCTCTTGCGCATCCAGACTTCGCCGTTCTCGGCCGGGAAGCGCATGTCTTCCAGGGCGAGTGCCACGGCCTTGGGATCGGTCGACTTGGCAGTGTTCATCGCCTTCGCCACCATCTCGGTCATGGTGTTGACGCGCAGGTAATAGAAGTAGACACCGGGGTATTTCTTGTTGAAGTCGAGGGCGAACTTTTCGGTCGATTTGGTCGGCACGTTCATGTGCCATTCGGTGAGTTGCAGCACCAGGTTTTCGCCCGCGGCGCCCATGGCCTGCGGCGTGCCCAGACCGCCCGCATAGTAGGTGTAGAAGCGCGTCTTGAGACCGGCATCCTTGGCGGCCTTGACCAGCAGTGAGAGGTCGTTGCCCCAGTTGCCGGTGATCACGGTGTCGGCGCCGGAGGCCTTGATCTTGGCGATATAGGGCGCGAAGTCCTTGACCTTGCCGATCGGGTGCAGGTCCTCGCCGACGATCTTGATGTCCTTGCGCTTCTTCGCCAGCATTTCCTTCGCCGCCTTGGCCACCTGATGGCCGTGGGCGTAGTCCTGGCCGATGATGAAGACCTTCTTGATCTTCTTGTCCTTCTCCATGAAGCTGGTGATCGCCTCCATCTTCATTTCGGTGTTGGCGTCAAAACGGAAATGCCAGAAGCTGCACTTCTCGCCGGTCAGCGTCGGATCGACGGCCGCATAGTTGAAGAACAGTACGGTCTTGTCCGGATTGCGTGCGTTCCACTTGTTGACTGCGTCGATCAGCGAGTGCGCCGCGCCCGAACCATTGCCCTGGGTAATGAAACGGAAGCCCTGGTCGATCGCCGCCTTCAACTGGATCTGGCTTTCCTGGGGGCTGCCCTTGTTGTCGAATCCGACGTATTCGAGCTTCTGGCCCATGATGCCGCCCTTCTGGTTGACCAGGATTTCAGCAGCTTCCTTGAAGCCCTTGAGACCGGCCTCGCCGACATTGGCGAAGGGACCGGAGAGCGGATCGATATAGGCGATCTTGACCTGGGCGAATGCGCTGCCGCCAATCAGCAAGGCACCGGCTGCAAGGGCGAGGTGCTGGATAAAACGGTTCTTCATGAGT
Organism: Rhodocyclales bacterium; assembly: GCA_026399475.1. Classification (GTDB taxonomy): domain Bacteria; phylum Pseudomonadota; class Gammaproteobacteria; order Burkholderiales; family Rhodocyclaceae; genus Sulfuritalea. The sequence continues at coordinate 23,554 of JAPLQY010000013.1, read as the reverse complement.
GTCTTCTCCTGTTAGTAGTCCGGTCCGGGCAAAAGCTGGCGGCTGAATCTTGTAGTTCCGCTTAGCGGAACATAGTTCTGTAATACACGCGGAATGATACTGATTGTGCCGTGGGCTGTAAACGACTTTATGAGTGTAGTAATTGCCTTCGCGTTTGTCACGCCCGGTGCGTGCCGGGTGTTGCGGGCGGTCGGCGCCAATTTCCGGCGATCGACAGACTGTGAACGTCTCGCCTCGAAATGCTGCACTGCGGAATAACCCGGCATGTTGCTTCCCTGGCCAGCCCCTCCACTCTTGCGGGCAAGGCTGACGTGACCCGCCTTGGCAGGGGGATTACTCGGAGACGGTGAGCGCGGGTGCCGGTGCCGCCAGCATGGCGGCACGGCTGTCGGGCGATTCCAGGCTGATGCGACCGAGTTTGCCGCCGCGATAATCGGTGAGCAGGACCATCCCGGCCTTTTCCAGATCGAGTTCGCCGCCGCGACGGCCCTTGACGATGCAGCCGCGCTTTCTGGCCACCGCCTCCACCACGGCAACGCCATCCATGCCGTCGACGGCGATGCCATAGCGCTCGGCGAGCAGCGCCGGGTAGTTCTGCAACAGCAGCCCGGCCAGAAAGATTGCCACTTCCGAATCGATCACCGCGTTGCGACCGATGGCGTGGCTGGCGGCGAGCATGAAGCCGTCGCTGTCGTGGGTGATCTTCGGCCACATCAGGCCCGGCGTGTCGGTGATGCTCATGGTCGGACCGAGGTCGATGCACATCTGCGACTTGGTGACCGCCGGCTCGTCGCCGACCGCAGCCACGCGGCGCTTGAGCAGCGCATTCATCAGCGTCGATTTGCCGACGTTGGGAATGCCCATGATCAGCATGCGCAGCGGCTTGATGCCGTCGTTGCGGTGCGGTGCGAGGAGCTTGCACAGCCCCGGCACGCGCGCTGCCTCGCCCGGCTTCTTGCTTGAAATCGCCACCGCCTTGACGCCGGGCTGGCTGTTGTAATAGTCGAGCCAGGCCTGGGTCACCGCTGGGTCGGCCAGGTCGGACTTGTTCAAAAGCTTGAGGCAGGGGCGCTGGCGGTGCAGGCGCAGCTCGCGAATCATCGGGTTGCTGCTGGCCTCGGGCAGGCGTGCGTCGCAGACCTCGATCACTACGTCGGTCAGCGCCATGGTCTCGGCCGCCTTCTTGCGGGCCGAAGTCATGTGGCCGGGGAACCACTGTATGGTCATGAAGGATTCAGTTCAGGCAAGAGTCAGTGGGCGGTGTCGGGGACAACATCAGCGGCGGCGATGCGGATTTCATCATCCGCAAGGCGCACCACCTGGCCGGGTCGCAGCTTGCGCCGGATGCGGGTTTCGGTCTCGCCATCCACTGCCACGGATCCCTCGGCGATCAGCGCCTTGGCGGCGCCACCGGAAGGCGCCAGGCCCAGCAGCTTGAGGAGCACGTTCAGTTCGATGAACTCGCCCTGAAGCTGAAAGCGGTGAATGGTCAAGAAATCCTCCGAAGCTGCCGATTATAGTCGCCGCGACCTTCCTGCTGGTTTTGCCGCAACAACGAAATTGCTGCCTGTGCTTGTGAAATTTCAGGCATCACGCTTCCCGGTCAATCGGGCAGCCGCGAACGATAGGTCGGCGATTCCCGTTTCGGCGCGCCTTCGGGTTGCTGTGGTAGTCTGGAAAGCGGCGGGGAAATTCATCGCGCATCCTGAAAGAACCAGGAACCGCAGGCCAATGTCCGCAGCGTGATTCGAGGTGGCAGCAGTCGCGCTCCGCGCGGGCGTCCAGCGGGTGTCAGGCGGCGCGGAGCGGCTCTGAAAGTAATGGGACATATGCATGAAGGTTATCGGTGAATTTTCGGAAGACTGCGTACGCGAAACCTTGCGTGCCGATTCCCGTCCATACGTCGTTACATGGGAGTCGTCCCCGGGACTCGTCGAGGTGCCTGGCATTACGGAGTTTGCGGTGCGTGTGGACGACGAGGCCGGCGATGCCGTGTTGTATATGCGCTGGCTGGTGGTCGACATAATAATTACCGGAGGCAAGGAGGGTACGCTGGAAGCCCTCGAATCGCACTCGGCGACGGGTGATGACTGGGCTGCCTGCCTGAGAAGAAACTGTGAGCAGTGTCCTCCGTCACTCATGGAGGCGGGCGCGATAGCCCTGCTGGCGCTGATTGTGTCCCCCGCTGCCTATCAGGGACAAGGACTCGGTACGCCGCTGGCCAGGGCCTTTGCGCAGACGGTTCTCGCCCGACTCGGGGTTCGTGCCTTCTGGATCCAGCCGATGCCACTGGTGGAAAATGCAGCCACTGGCATCTTTAAACCGCAGCACGAACCGGATTCGCCGAAATTCGACCAGGCGAGAGACCGGCTTGAAAAGCACTATGAGGACAGCATCGACGCCAAATGGACGTGCCCTAATTACCTGCGCGTCGACCTGACTCCACCAGAATAGACATAAGGGGAACCGGCGCCTCCGACAAAAAGGCAGTGCCGCCTCAAAGACATCGCGCCGAGGGCTCGTTTCGTCTGAATGAACAGGGCGCGGGTCGCCTGTCTGAACCATCTTTTGAAGGTCTTCCAGGAATTGCTCATGCGCACCGAAACCCCGAATGCCATCTACCTCAAGGACTACACGCCGCCGGCGTGGCTGGTAGACACGGTCGATCTCCACGTCGCGATCCATGAAGGCTACGCCGAAGTGCGCGCCAGGCTGGCCTGCAAGCGCAATCCGCAAGGTGCCGGCGGCGCTTTCGTGCTCGATGGCGAGGAACTTGCGTTGCAGGCCGTCGGCCTCGACGCGCTTTGTGTACAGGGGACTCTACCTTGGGGGCAGGTAACAGCCCTGGCGCCGTCGCGCTACACGCTGGCCGACAACACGCTGACCATCGTCGGCGCGGATTCCGGCGCACTGCCCGATACCTTCGTGCTCGAAACCGTGGTGCGCATCGACCCGGACAGGAATACCCGGCTCTCGGGCCTCTACCGTTCCAAGGATGGGTACTTCTCCCAATGCGAAGCCGAAGGCTTCCGCCGCATCACGTTCTTCCCGGACCGCCCCGACGTGATGGCGCGCTACACCTGCACCATCGAGGCCGACCTCGAGCGTTTCCCGCAACTGCTGTCCAACGGCAACCTGGTGGCCGCCGGCATCAGCGAGCACGACGCCTCGCGCCACTGGACGCGCTGGGAAGACCCCTTCGCCAAGCCGGCCTACCTGTTCGCTGTCGTCGCCGCCCGGCTGGACGTGCTCGAGGACCGCTTCGTCACCCGATCCGGCCGCAGCGTCCGCCTCGCGGTTTATGTCGAACCAGGCAAGCTGGACCAGTGCGGCCACGCCATGGCGGCGCTGAAAAAATCCATGCGCTGGGACGAGGAACGCTTCGGCCTCGAGATGGACCTGGACCACTACATGATCGTCGCGGTGGGGGATTTCAACATGGGGGCGATGGAGAACAAGGGCCTCAATATCTTCAACACCAAGTACGTGCTGGCTCGCCCCGACACGGCAACGGACACCGACTACCAGAGCATCGACCGCGTCGTCGCCCACGAATATTTCCACAACTGGACCGGCAACCGCGTTACTTGCCGTGACTGGTTCCAGCTTTCGCTCAAGGAAGGCCTGACCGTCTTCCGCGACCAGGAGTTCGGTGCCGACACGCATTCGCGCGCTGCCACGCGGATTCAGGCGGTACGCACCCTGCGCGTCGGCCAATTCCCCGAGGATGCAGGCCCCATGGCGCATCCGATCCGTCCGGCCTCCTATGCCGAGATCAACAATTTCTACACTGCCACGGTGTACGAAAAAGGTGCCGAAGTGGTACGAATGATTCACACCCTGCTCGGCGGCGATGGCTTCCGCGCAGGCATGGATCTCTACTTTCAGCGTCACGACGGCCAGGCCGTGACCTGCGAGGACTTCGTCGCTGCCATGCAGGATGGAGGGGGGAAAGAGGCAGGCGTCGATCTCGGCCAGTTCCGCCGCTGGTATGCCCGTGCCGGTACTCCGCGCCTGAAAGCCGAGGGCCTTTGGGACGCAGCGACCCGTCGCTATACGCTGACCCTTGGGCAAAGCCTCGCCCCAACGGCCTACGAGCAGCGTCTCGCGGACGCTGGCGTGGCGATCGACGAAGGTCCGCTGCATATCCCGGTCGCCGTTGGCCTGGTGCTGCCCGATGGCACGGATGCGCCGCTGCGTCTTGCCGGCGAGAACGCTCCGCAGGGCACTACGCGCGTGCTTTCATTGACCGAATCGACACAGACTTTTGTTTTCGAGGATGTCGCGGCCGCGCCGGTGGCCTCGCTGCTGCGCAACTTTTCTGCGCCGGTGCATCTCGACTGCGAGCAGACCGATGCCGAACTCGCCCACCTGATGGCTCACGACAGCGATGCGTTCAATCGCTGGGAGGCCGGCCAGCGTCTTGCCACCCGAGTCCTGCTTGCCGGTATCGCGGCCGGCGGCGAGGGCACGGGATGGATTCCCGACGCCTTCGTCGTCGCCTGTGGCCGCGTGCTCGATGCCGGCCTGAATCCGGAGGACGGTGGCGCTTCGGCATTGGCTGCAGAGGCCCTGGTCTTGCCGGCGGAGCAGGTGCTGGCCGAGGAAGTCGTCGGTTTGGGCCAGACCATCGATCCCGAAGCGATCCATCGCGCCCGAGTAAGCCTGCGCCGTTACCTCGCCACGCAACTGCGGGCCAGTTTCGAGAATGTGTGGAACACACTCGTGTCCGCGGAACCCTACGCCCCGGACGGCGCCCAGGTCGGTCGCCGCTCCTTGCGCAACCTGTGCCTCGGCTACCTTGCCGAAAGCGGCGAGTCCTACCTTCGGGCATCGGTGCTGCCGCGTCTGATGGCCCAGGTCGAGCATGGCGGCAACATGACCGACGTGATCGCGGCCCTGACCTCCCTCGCCAATCTCGATCTGCCCGAGCGCGAGACGGCTCTTGCGATGTTCCATGCGCTTTGGCAGGGCGAAGCACTGGTGGTCGACAAGTGGCTGCAGGTCCAGGCGACTTCGCGCCTGCCCGGTACCGCAGCGCGGGTGAAGAAGCTCATGCAACACCCGGCCTTCGACCTGAAGAATCCAAACAAGGTCTATGCCCTGGTGCGCAGTTTCTGTGCCGCCAACCCGCGGCACTTCCATGCGCAGGACGGCAGCGGCTACCAGTTGGCAAGCGACGTCATCATCGAATTGCAGGCGATGAACCCACAGGTGGCATCGCGATTGGCGCGCAGCTTCGACCGCTGGCGCCAGTTCGATGCGGTGCGGCAGGGTCACGCGCGGGCCGCGCTGGAGCGGATCGAGGCCTGCGAGGGCCTGGCGAAGGACGTCGCCGAAGTCGTCGGCAGCGCGTTGGCGACTTCCCTCGCACGCCGCAACTGACCGTTGAGCCGGGTTGCCTGTCAGGCCGGTTTGCGGCGATTGGCGATGAAGCGGTCGAGCTGATTGGCGAAGCTCTGCCGGTCGGCATGGCTGAATGCCGGCGGTCCGCCGGTGTCGACGCCGCTGCTGCGCAGCGTGTCCATGAAGTTGCGCATGTCGAGCAACTGGCGGATGTTTTCCGCGCTGTAGAACTCGCCGCGCGGATTGAGCGCAAAGGCCTGCTTTTCGATGACGAAGGCAGCCAGCGGGATGTCGGCGGTGATCACCAGGTCGCCGGCGGCCACCTGATCCACGATGTGATTGTCGGCCACGTCGAAGCCCCTGGGCACCTGCACCACGCGGATATGGGGCGAGGGTGGCACGCGCAGCCACTGGTTGGCGACCAGGATCAGCGGCAGGCAATGCCGCGTGGCGGCCCGGTAGAGAATTTCCTTGATGACGCCGGGGCAGGCGTCGGCATCGACCCAGATCTGCATAATGACGGTTGTGACAGTTGGAACTGAATTATGTCCCTGCGAGAGGCGGGGACGGTATCCTAGCGATATGAACGAAGCCGTTTCCCTGCCGCCCGACCGTCTCGCTGAACTTGCCTCGCCCGAGCTGCAACGGCTTGCCGCGCGCATGGCGCAGGATGCCTTCACGCGCATCTTCCGCCTTACGCTGGAAGGCGACGAAGCCGCCGTGCACGCGGCGGTGGTCGAGATCGAAGGACTGGCGAAGAACTGGGTGCGCGCGGCGGACGGCGACGAGGCGCGCGCCCTGCGCCTGGCCTTGCTGGTGAGCGGCATCGACCAGTGGGGCCTGGCCTGGTGTCAGGCCTTCGGCCTCACGGCGATTCATGGCATCAGCGCCTTGCTCGGCGCCCTGCGCAACGGGCTGGATGACGCGGAGGACGTGCGCTTCCGGCAGAAATTCGCGGCGATCGAGCAGGTCGAGGGCGACGCGGTCGATTTCAAGCTGGAACTCAGGCGCAACATCCATCTGGCCGTCTGGCACGCAATGGTCGCCTGCGACGACCGGGAGGAAGCGCTGGCCATTCTCGCTGCACTGGGCAGCATGCTGGTGGCGCTGGTCGATCACATGCCGATGCTGGGCTGGCGGCTGGTCGCCGATACGCTGGCCCATATCCAGTTGCGCTGCCTGACGGATGCTGCGGCCAGTGCCGAGCTGGCGCGGGAAACCACGGAGGCACTGTTCGTTGTCTTGCGCCAGGCGCTGCCCCGGAAAAGCTTCGAGCCCATGCTCGCGCAGGCGAATCAGGCCGTCATCACCTGGCAGCGCTCGCGGCGGGCGATGCACTAGTCTCCCGGCATGAGGCTGCTGCCTGCGCCTATTGCACGGCAGTGACTGCGTCATACACCAGCCGCGCGGCCACCGCGTCCTCGACGGCCTGCCCCAGCGCCTTGAAGATAATCGTGACGCCGGCCGGAACCGCCACTTTGCCGGCCAGCACCGCGCCGATTTCACATTGCACGCGGGCGCCGGAAAGAATCACGTCGCCCGACTCGGTTTCGGCGGCGAGGCGGTGGTCGGCAATCACGTAGTTGGCCATGGCTTCGTCGTCCAGTTCGCGCCAGCCGGGGCGCGGCGCGCCTACCGCATGGACCAGCGCACCGGGCTTGAGCCAGCGGCCCATCAGCACCGGCACGCTGGCGTTGGTGACGGTCACCACGACATCGGCATCGCGCACGGCGCTTTCCGCGTCGGCGCAGGCGGTTCCGTCGATGTCGGCGGCGCAGCGTTCGGCATTGGCACGGGTCGGGCTCCAGACGCGGATGTCGCTGATCGGCACGACGGTGCTCAGGGCCAGCGCGTGACTGCGCGCCAGCGCGCCGGATCCGAGTATGGCGAGGCGCTTGGGCCGGCTGTCGCGCAGCACCCGGGTGGCCACGGCCGAGACGGCGGCGGTGCGCAGTTCGGTCAGCCAGGTGGCGTCCATCACCGCCAGAGGGACACCGCTGTCCGGATCGAGCAGCAGTACGGTGGCGATCATGGTCGGCAGGCCGCGCGCGGCGTTGTCCGGAACCTGGGTGATCAGCTTGGTGGCCAGTGCATTGCCGACCAGCGCCGGCTTGACGAAGAGCAGGCTGCTGCGGCCGGGCAGTTCCATCACGGTGCGCAGGGGCTGCACCACGCGGCCGGCGGAAAGATCGATCAGTGCTTTTTCGATGGCGGGCAACAAGGCGTCGAGCGAGAGATGCCGGCGCACGGTGTCGTTGTCGAGCAGCAGGGGGAGGTCGCATGCGACGTTTGCGATTGGGGGACGAATCATGGTGTCTTGATGGATCGGCTGGACCTGCCATCCTACCTCGTCGGGGCTGGATGCATTAGGATGCGCCTTTGGAAACCCGAAGCTGGAGAACGATATGAAAAAGCTGTCGCTTGAACTGCATGCAGAGCTCGAAATTCCGGACGACTGGGAACTGGTCGAGCATTCTTCCGGCATCTACGTGCTCAAGGTCGGCGACCGCTTCGTCGATTTCGATATCACGCCGCTGGTCACCGCTTCCACCGCGCCCGACGCCACATGGAGCGACGAAGATGAGCAGTTCACCGAGGAGATCCTCGACATGGTGACCGGCCTCGATTCGGAAATGGAAATCACCTACCTTCAGTAGTCGTCGCAGCACTTCATCCCGGGAGAAATGCCATGCGTATCGTGATTCCGCTGTTATGCCTGCTGCTTTCCCTGCCGGCCCAGGCCGCGGCCGATCCCAAACTGGGCAAGGCGCTGCACGACAAGCAGTGCGTGGCCTGCCACGTCAAGCTGCTCGGTGGCAACGGCTCCGCGATGTACACGCGCAAGCCGCGCCTGATCAACACTGCCGTGGCGCTCGGCCAGCGCGTCGCGGCCTGCAGCGCGCAGACCAATGCCGGCTGGTTTCCCGAGGACGAGGCCAACGTAGCTGCCTGGCTGAACCAGGCCTATTACAAGTTCAAGTAGCCAATCCGGCGCAAGGATTTCATCGCAACGGGGCGTTGCCGAGCCGCCTTGCCGGCGGTCGCGAGTGATCGGCGTCCATCAGGCTGCCGATGCGCGCGGCGACATCCTGCGCTGGAGCGCTGCTGGCGAACCTGATGAGGAAGCTGCCATCGGGGTCCAGCAGGTACATCCCGGTCGAATGGTCCATGGTGTAGATGTCGGCCGGGGCACCGGGTTCCTGCACCTTTTCGTAGCGGACCCGGAAGGTGTCCGCCGCGTGCCGGGTGAGTTCGGGGCTGCCTGCCAGGCCGATGATGCGTGGGTCGAAGGCGGCGGTGTATTCGTGCAGCATCGACGAGGTGTCGCGCTCCGGATCGACCGTGATGAAAATCGGCTGCAGGCGCGCGGCCTTGTCGCCGAGGGCTTCGAGAATGTTCTTGAAGTTGAGCAGCGTGGTCGGGCAGACATCCGGGCAGGAGGTGAAGCCGAAGATGATGAGTTGGAAACGGCCGCGAAAACTCTCATGCGTCACGATCCGGCCGCGATAGTCCTGCAGCAGGTAGCGCGGTACCAGGTCGACTGTTTGCTCCGGCTCCTCCGTATGCTTCGGCACCACGGTGCCGGTCTGGCCGCAGGCCACCGCTGCCCAGCAAAGCCCCAGGCACAGGGCCAACGCGCGCAACGGCGTCATGTCTGCTATTTCGATGCGGGCTGGGCGGCCGGCAGGGCCGTTTGCAGCCCTTGTGCAACTGCGTCCAGCTTGCCGGCGAGGACCTTGGCATCGGGACAGGTGCCCGACGTCCGGGTCTGGGCCATGAAGGCTTCCTGCGTGGCTTCTTCATAGGCGGAGCCAAAGCGCGCGGTTTTCGGCGCATGGGTCAGCATCAGCGCCTTGGCCTTGGCGGCGGCGTCCTTGTCGGCGCAGGCCAGCGCCTGTCCGTTCAGGGTGCCGAGCTGCCTGACGGCGGCCAGGCCGGCTTCGGCATCTTCGGCCATGGCGGGCAGGGGAGCGGCAAGGCTCAGCAGGATGAGCAAACGTGTCAGGTATTTCAAGGTTTTTCCTTTCTGGAGCAGCGAATTGCGGACAGTCGCAATTTTAGGGCGAGGGCGGGGATAAAGCCATCGCTTGCCGGGCATGCTTCATAAGCGATTTGCTCTACTATTCGCGCCATGGATATCGTGACTCATGCCGTGATGGGGGCGGCGCTGGCCGCGGCGGTGGGCTCGGTGCGCTGCCGCGACGAAAAGTCGGCGCTGGCAGAACGGCGAATGGCGGCCGGTGTCGGCGCTGCGGCCGGCTTGCTGCCGGATGCCGATGCGCTGATCCAGAGCGGCGGCGACGCGCTGCTGGTGCTGGACTATCACCGCCATTTCAGCCATGCGCTGGCCTTCGTGCCCTTCGGCGCGCTGCTGGCGGCGCTGCTGCTGTGGCCTTTGCTGCGGCGGCGGACGAGTTTTTCCGCGCTTTACGTCTACAGCTTTTGCGGTTATCTGCTGCATCCGCTGCTGGATGCCTGCACCAGCTACGGCACGCACCTGTGGTTGCCGTTTTCGCAGCGCAAGGAGGCCTGGAACCTGATCGCCGTGTTCGATCCTCTATTCACGCTGCTGCTGGCGGTGCCGCTGTTCTTCTTCCTGCGCCGGCCGAATTCGGTGGCCGTGCGCTGGAGCCTGGTTCTGGGGCTCGCCTATTTCGGCCTCAGCTTTGTTCAGCAGCAGCGCGTCGAAGCGGCGGCCATAGCGCTGGCGCAGGCGCGCGGGCATCAGCCGCAACAGCTCTCGGTCAAGCCGTCGATGGCCAACCTGGTGCTCTGGCGCTCGCTGTATGCGCACGACGGCCGGGTCCAGGTCGATGCCTTTCATCTGGGCTTCGACGTGCGTCACTATCCCGGTGAATCGGCCACGCTGCTCGATGCCGCCGCGGCGCAGAAGCTGGCGGCGGGCGACGCGAGGCGCCTGCAGGACATCGAGCGCTTCCGGGTGTTTTCGGAAGGCTTCATCGTGCACGACGCGACGGGTGGCGTCGTCGGCGACGCGCGCTATGCGATGCAGCCGACGGCCGTGGCGCCGATCTGGGGCATCGCGTGGAGCGGGGCGGGCGCGGCCACGGATTTCGTCAGCCGCCACGACTTCTCGCCCGCGATGCGCAGCAGGTTTGTCGCCATGCTGCTGGGCCGCGACACCTCGACCAACTGATGCTCGCCTACATAATCCGCCGCCTGCTGTATGCCATTCCGATCCTGGTCGGCGTGAATCTGTTCACCTTTGCCCTGTTCTTCGTCGTGAATACGCCGGATGACATGGCGCGCATGCAGCTCGGCGTCAAGCGCGTGACGCCCGAGGCGATCCAGAAGTGGAAGGCCGAGCGCGGCTATGACAAGCCGCTGGTGTGGAATGAGGCCTCGGCGGGGAGTGCTGTGCTGACCGATACCATTTTCTTCAGCAAGTCGGTGCGCATGTTCGCCGGCGATTTCGGCCGCGCCGACGACGGCCGCGACATCGCCCGCGAGATCGGCGCGCGCATGGGGCCGAGCCTGGCGATTGCGCTGCCGACCTTTGTGCTGGGCCTGTTCGTGGCGATTTCCTTCGCGCTGCTGCTGGTGTTCTTCCGTGCCACGGCACTGGATTTTTACGGCGTGGTGCTGTGCGTGGCGATGATGTCGATCTCGGGCCTGTTCTACATCATCGGCGGGCAGTGGCTGGTGTCCAAGGTCTGGCACCTGGTGCCGATCTCGGGCTACAGCGGGGGGGTGGATGCGGCGAAATTCCTGGTCCTGCCGGTGGTCATCGGCGTGATCGGCGGCATCGGCGCATCAACCCGCTGGTATCGCACCATCTTTCTCGAAGAGATCACCCGCGACTACGTGCGTACCGCGCGCGCCAAGGGCCTGTCCGAGCGAGTGGTGCTGTTCCGGCATGTGCTGCGCAATGCCCTGATCCCGATCCTCACCGGCGTCGTGGTAGTGATCCCCACGCTGTTCATGGGCAGCCTGCTGACCGAATCCTTCTTCGGCATTCCGGGACTGGGCAGTTACACCATCGACGCCATCAACGCCCAGGATTTTGCGGTGGTGCGCTCGATGGTATTCATCGGTTCGGTGCTCTACATCGTCGGCCTGCTGCTGACTGACCTGTCCTACACGCTGGCCGATCCGCGGGTGCGCTTGCAGTGAAGGAATTCGTGATTCAGCCGCTGGTGTTGTGGTCGGACGCACTGCTGTTCGTGCTGATCGCCGTGATCGCAGGGCTCGCGCTCTGGGCGCGGCGGCAGGAGGCTCTGCGTGCCGCCTGGTCGCGCGTGGCCGGGAACGCCGTGGCGATGGCGGCGGCGACGGTGCTGGCTGTCTTCGTCCTGGTGGGCCTGCTCGATTCGCTGCATTATCGGGCGCGCCTGGAGGCACAGCCGGGGGCCCAGGGGGTGGCAACTGCGCGCTATGCGGTGGAGGTGAATTCGGCGCTCGATGCGCTGCTGGCGGGTCTTCGCCAGCATGCCGAGACAACCTATTCGGCGCCGCTGGCGACGCACCTGTACTCAAGGGAAGCGCTTGAGAATTCCACGCAGCGCGAGTTTCCGCGACTCAAGCACGGTGGCGCGCATCTGGGCGAGAACCTGACCGGCCATGAATTTGACATAGCCCTGCGCGTGTCGCGCGGGCTGGGAGGCGGACTGGTGGCCTGGTTGCTGTTGGCGACGCTATGGTGCCGGGCGCGCGGACTTGAACTTGCTGCGACCCTGAGATCTGGCGCCGGTGATTCGGCAACGAGTGCAGCGACCGGCGCGGTACTGATTACGCTGCTGGCGATCTTCCTGCTGCTCGGCGTGGCTGTAGCCCTCGGTGGCGGATACCACGTCTTCGGCACCGACAAGGTGGGGCAGGACGTGCTCTACCTGGCGCTGAAGAGCATACGTACGGGGCTGCTGATCGGCACCCTGACCACGCTGGTGATGCTGCCGGTGGCGGTGCTGCTGGGCATCATGGCCGGTTATGTCGGCGGCTGGGTCGATGACCTGATCCAGTATCTCTACACCACGCTCTCCTCGATTCCCGGCGTGCTGCTGATCGCTGCGGCGGTACTGATGATGCAGGTGGTGATCGACACCCATCCGGACTGGTTCGCCACCTCCGCCGAGCGTGCCGATGCGCGCTTGCTGGCGCTGTGCCTGATCCTCGGCATGACCAGCTGGACCGGCGTCGCGCGCCTCTTGCGCGGCGAGACCTTGAAGCTGCGCGAGCTTGAATTCGTCCAGGCGGCGCAGGCTTTCGGCGTCGGCCGCTTCGCCATCATGCGCCGCCACATCCTGCCCAACCTGATGCACATCGTGCTGATTTCGCTGGTGATGGATTTCTCCGGACTGGTGCTGGCCGAGGCGGTGTTGTCCTATGTCGGCGTCGGTGTCGATCCGACCACGATCTCGTTTGGCACCATGATCAACACGGCGCGCATGGAGCTGGCGCGCGAGCCCATGGTCTGGTGGTCGCTGCTGGCCGCCTTCAGCTTCATGTTTGCCCTGGTGCTGGCCGCCAACCTGTTCGCCGACGCGGTGCGCGATGCCTTCGATCCGAGGTCGTCGGCATGATTAACGCTCAGCGTGCCAAGCATTATCCGCTGCAGATGAAACACGCGAAAATCGAATTGGTCGCCCGCCCCCCTTTCCCCCTCGCGGGGGGTTGCTATTCAGCGCGCTGCGCGCGTTTATCACGGGGGACTCCGATCCATGTGTTTCACGCGAAGTGCCTGCTATGAACATTCTTTCGGTGCGCGACTTGTCCATCCGGATCGGCGCCGCACGCCCGGTCGATGGCATCTCCTTCGACATCGCGGCCGGCGAATGCTACGCGCTGCTGGGTGAATCGGGTTGCGGCAAGTCGATGACGGCGCTGGGCATCATGCGCCTGCTGCCGGTCGCTGCGCAGGTAACGGGCGGCACCATCGCCTTCGAGGGGGGTGACCTGCTGACACTGCCCGAGTCGGGCATGCGCGATCTGCGCGGCGGCGGCATCGGCATGATCTTCCAGGAACCGGCCACCAGCCTAAATCCTGTGCTCACCGTGGGGCGCCAGATCGTCGAAGCGTTGGAACTGCACTCGACGCTGCGGGGTGGCGCTGCACGCGCACGCGCCGAAGAACTGCTCGACCAGGTCGGCATTCCCGATCCGAAGCGGCGGCTCGACGAATATCCATTCCAGCTTTCCGGTGGCCTGCGCCAGCGGGTGATGATCGCGATTGCGCTGGCCGGCGCGCCGCGCTTGCTGATCGCCGACGAGCCGACCACGGCGCTGGATGTGACCATACAGGCCCAGGTGCTCGACCTGCTCGACGAACTGCGGCGCAAGCAGGGCATGGCCCTGCTCCTGATCACTCACGATCTGGGCGTTGTGGCGCGCATGGCGGATCGGGTCGGCGTCATGTATGCAGGGCAACTTGTGGAAGAAGCGCCGCGCGAAGCCTTCTTCGCCCGGCCGGCACATCCCTACTCGGTGCGGCTGTTCGCCGCGCTGCCCGATGCAGAGCGGCGCGGCGGGAGGCTGGCGACCATTCCGGGCAGCGTGCCACCGGCAGACGCCCGGCACGGCGGCTGCCGCTTCGTCGAGCGTTGCAGCGAAGTCATGCCGGTGTGCAGCACTGCGCCACCGCCATGGCGTGTTGTCGATACAGGGCAGGCCGGTCAAGGTGTGCGCTGTTTCCTGCCCGGGGCGGCGCCCGGCGTTGCCCCGGCGGCCGGCGCTGACGACGCGGTACTTGCGGTCGAGTCCAGGCCGCTGCTGGAGGTTACCGACCTGCAAGTGCACTTCCCGATCCGGCGCGGCGTCCTGCAGCGGGCCGTAGGCGCGGTGCGCGCGGTGGATGGCATGTCGCTGCGCCTGATGCCGGGGCGCACCCTGGCGCTGGTGGGCGAGTCGGGCTGCGGCAAGACCACCGCGGGCAAGGCCATGCTGCAGTTGCTGCGGCCGACGGCCGGCAGCGTCCTGCTCGACGGTGTGGAGCTGACGACACGTTCGGCGGGTGAGTTGCGACCGCTGCGCGCAAAGATGCAGATGGTATTTCAGGACCCCTTCGCTTCGCTCAACCCGCGCCTGCGCATCGGCGACATCATCGCCGAAGGCATGCAGGCCCTGGGTACCGGTGGTACTGGTGGCAATGGCGGAACCCGAGCAAGGACCAGCGCAGATCTGGCGATACGCACCGGCAGCTTGCTGGAGCAGGTTGGCTTGCGCGCCGACATGGCGAGCCGCTATCCCCACGAATTTTCCGGCGGGCAGCGGCAGCGCATCGCCATTGCCCGTGCTTTGGCCGTCAATCCGCAATTGCTGATCTGCGACGAGCCGACATCGGCACTGGATGTTTCGGTCCAGGCACAGATCCTCAATCTGTTGTCCGACCTGCAACGCGATCTGAAGCTGACCTATCTGTTCATCACGCACAACATCGCGGTGGTGGATTACCTCGCCCACGAGGTAGCCGTGATGTATCTCGGGCGCGTGGTGGAGCGCGGAACTGCCGACGAGGTACTGCGTCAGCCGCGGCATCCCTATACGAAGGCATTGCTGGCGGCCGTGCCGCGTGTTGACGGCGCAAGGAGCGAGGTGCCGAAACTTGTTGGCGACATGCCGTCGCCGGCCAAGCCTCCGGCCGGCTGCCATTTCCATCCGCGCTGTCCGATTGCCGATGAAGGATGTCGTCGCAGCTATCCGGCGGAGACCCTGTTCGGCGCAACGCACGCGGTGCGCTGCATCAAGGCGGTATAGCTAGGCCATTGGCAGGCACGCACGCCGGTGCGAAATCGGCAATTGACGGCGGCACCAGCGGCAGCGATACTTACAGAAGGTTTCTTGGATGTCCTATTCTTGAATGGAGAGGTGGCGATGACGACGCACCCGATGTCGCCGGTGGACGCGGCGTGGTACCACATCGATGGCCCGATGAACTCGGGCATGATCACAAGCGTGCTGTTTACCCGCACTCCGCTGGACTTCGAAAGGGTCAAGGCGGTGTACCGTGAGCGGATGGTCCCGTTCGCACGCTTCAGCCAGAGGGTTGTCGAACGCGGCTTGCCGCTTGCCACGCCTCATTGGGAGGACATGCCCCGCTTCGACATCGAACAGCACATCCACCACATCGCCCTGCCGGCACCAGGCGGCCGGCAGGCGCTGACCACGCTGCTCAACGACCTCGCGAGCTCGCCGCTCGATCACGGGCAGCCGCTGTGGCACGTGCACGTGGTCGACGGCGTGGACGGGGGCAGTGCGCTGGTCACGAGGCTGCATCACTGCATCGGTGACGGGACGGCGATGATGCTGCTCGCACAGCACCTGTTCGACACCACCCCGGATGCGCCGGCGGGGAGCCCTGTGCCACGGCCGGCGAAGCCTTCCGCGCCCGGGGCTGAGCGGTTGCTGGCACCGGCACTCGCACCGGTCGAGCGTGCCGTGCGCAAACTGCTGGCTGCGGCCGCGGGTGCGGTCGACACCGTCGCTCACCCGCAGCAGGCGATCGACAAGGCGACCCTCGTGCTGGCGGGTGCCGGCATGCTGGTCAAGGAACTGCTGAAATGGCCCGATCCGAAGTCCCCGCTCAAGGGCGACTTCGGCATGCGCAAACACGTCGCGTGGTCAAAGCCGGTGGCGATCGCCGACGTTAAGGCCATTGGTGCCCCCTCGGGCGCCAAGGTCAACGACGTGCTGGTCGCCGGCATGACCGGCGCGCTGCGCCACTATTTGATGAAGCGTGGCATCGACGTCAACACGACGACCGTGCGGGCCATGGTGCCGGTGGACCTGCGGTCCCCGGAACGAGCCCACGAACTGGGCAATGAATTCGGCCTGGTGATCCTCGACCTGGCCGTGGCCACCAAGGATTCAATCAAGCGCCTGGCCGAGACGAAGGCGCGGATGGACGCGCTCAAGCGCTCGCCCGAGGCCGTTGCGATGCTGGCCCTGTTCAACATCTTCGGGCGCGGCCCGAAGGCGGTCGAAGACCTGGCGAACCTTATCTTCGGCACCAAGGCCAGTGTCGTCATGACCAACGTCGCGGGACCGCGCAAACCGGTGTATCTGGCCGGCGCCGAGATCGAACGCTTCATGTTCTGGGTGCCGCATCCGGGCAGGCAATTGGGCATGGGCATCAGCATCATGAGCTATCAGAATACGGCCACGCTGGCTGTGATCGCCGACGCGCACCTGATTCCGGATCCCGAGGCGATCACCGACCGCTTCCATGCGGAATTCGAGGCGATGCTGAAGCGGGTCCGGCGCATGGCGCCCGACGAGACTGCCGGGAAGAAGGCTGCCGTGGCGAAGAAGACCCCTGCGGTGAAGAAGGCGGCTCCGGTGAAGAAGGCGGCTCCGGCGAAGAAGGCCGCCCCGACGAAGAAGGCCGCCCCGGTCAAGAAGGCCGCGTCGGCGAAGAAGGCCGCCCCGGCGAAGACGTCGCGCTGACCGGCAGGATGCGCTGACTAACCGACGTCCACGCAAGAATATGCATTTCAGATTTTAAACGACCGTTTCCCGTATTTCAGAGTTCGCGGCGAAGGTCTGCTTTCCATTTTCGCCACTGACGGGTTTGGGCAAAACTGAGACCTTCAGCGCTTCTTCGGCTTGACCACCGGCTTGGCGGCAGGGTGCTTCCTGATCTTGACAATAATGCCTTTGGGCTTGGCGCTGGTCTTGCCGGCCTTTGCCTTCTTCCATTTCGTGGCGCGCGGCGGATTGACCGGGGTTTGCGGCAGGCGGGCGGCGATGGACTCAAAGCCGATCGCATCCTTGCCTGGCACCAGCAGGGCGAAGCCGGGCGCAATTTTTGTTCGCGCGTTGATGCCGTTCAACTGCTTCAGCCGCACAGTGCTGATGCCATACCGGCTGGCGACAGCTTCGAGTTTCTCGCCCTTCTTCAGGTTGTGCGTGTGCCAGGCGGACAGCGGCCGGTCTTGCGCTTCGTGGGTCTGCAGGTTGTCCAGAAAAGTCTGCACCTTCTCGGCCGGA
The DNA here is from genome assembly GCA_026399475.1 of Rhodocyclales bacterium. GTDB lineage: Bacteria > Pseudomonadota > Gammaproteobacteria > Burkholderiales > Rhodocyclaceae > Sulfuritalea. The sequence goes on along the minus strand of JAPLQY010000013.1, from coordinate 6,265 downwards.
AGCACCAGCGGGCTGTTCGCCGCGGTCGGCATCACCGGCCGGCTGTAGGCGGGATTGAGCGCGATGAACTCGTCCACCGGGATTTCCGCCAGGCGCGCGGCCAGGGCGATATCCATGTTGCCGCTGCGTTCCACGGTGCCGAAATACGGACGATTGGGGATCGCATCGAGGCTGATGCCGAACAGTTGTGGCTGCGCAATGATGTTCTTGATCGCCTGCAATTTGGGCACGTAGTAGCTTGTCTCCACCGGCATCTTGAGGCTGCGGTAATCGGTTGGCAGCCCCTTGGCCTGGTTCTTCGCAATGGCGCGCCCGACCGCGTTCTCGCCCCAGTTGTAGGACGCCAGCGCCAGGTGCCAGTCGCCGTGCATTTCGTAGATGGTCTGCAGGTAGTCGAGCGCCGCGCTGGTCGAGGCGACGATGTCGCGGCGCTGGTCGAACCACCAGTTCTGCTGCAGCTTGTAGGTCTTGCCCGTCGACGGAATGAATTGCCACATGCCCAGCGCGCGGGCCGACGAATAGGCCAGCGGATTGTAGGAGCTTTCGACGATCGGCAGCAGGGCCAGTTCGGTCGGCATGCCGCGCTTTTCGAGCTCGGCGACTATGTGAAACAGGTAGCGCCGGCTGCGCTCGAAGACCCGCTTCAACAGGTCGGGCCGGTTCAGGTACCAGGCCTGGCGATCCGCCACCAGCGGGCTGTCGAGGTCGGGCATGGAAAAACCATTGCGCATGCGCTGCCACAGGTCATCGGGCGGCGTGGTGAGGTCGATGGTGGGCATCGGCGGCAGGTCGTCCTTCACTTCCCGCGACGGGTCGGGCAGCGGCTGCAGCAGGGTAGCAGCGGTGCCGATCGTCAAACCGGGCGCCGATGTGAGTTCCGCAGACAGTTGCAGCGCCTGCTCGGCATGTGCGAGGCCAGCCAGCATGAGCAGCAGCGGCAGAACGAGGGAGCGGAACAGGAGCATTGGGCGGAGGGAAGGGCACCGTCAAGGGTGCGCATGAAGGCGGCGCATCTTAGCCAAGCCGGCTCTTGCGGTCAATGTAAAGCGATGTGGTGGTTGTCGCGGCAGCCGCTGCTCAGAAACGATTTTTCCATTCGCGGATGGCGGTGAAGGTTTCCACCGCGTCGGCCGGGACATGCCCGAGGCGGCTTGCTGCGGCGGCACGCACGGCAGGCGCATCCCAGCGCAGGAAGGGATTGGTTTCGAGTTCGCGACGGATGCTGGTAGGGATCGTCGGATGGCCCGCCGCACGATCTTTGGCCACATTTTCGCTGCGCCGCTGCACGGCGATGCTGCCCGGTTCCACGGCCAGGGCGAAACGCAGGTTGCTCTGGGTGTACTCATGGGCGCAATACACAAGGGTCGGCGCCGGCAATGCGGCGAGTTTGGCCAGGGAAGCCTGCATCTGCGCCGGCGTGCCTTCGAACAGCCGTCCGCAGCCGGCGCCGAACAGCGTGTCGCCGCAGAACACCGCGCCGTGGTCAGCGAGACTTGGGCCATAATAGGCGATGTGGCCACGGGTGTGGCCGGGCACGGCGATGACCTCGAGCCGGAGGGCCAGTTCCGGCAGTTCGATGCATTCGCCGCCGGCCAGCGGTGCGCTTACGTCAGGGATGTTTTCGAGGCCTGGGCCGAACACGGGGACGGGAAAGCGGGCGAGGATTTCCGCCAGTCCGCCGACGTGGTCGCCGTGATGATGGGTTGCGAGAATGGCGCACAGGCGGTCGCCGCTGCGCTCAAGGTAGTCGAGCACCGGCGCGGCATCGCCCGGGTCGACCACCGCGGCGTAGCCTCCGGCGCGCAGCAGCCAGATGTAGTTGTCGTCGAACGCGTGCAGGCCGAGTATTTCAGTCATTCGGGAATTTTCTCCAAACAGGGCGCAATGTCAATTCAAGGATTCGAAGACTGGCTGGAAACGCCAGCCGGCCAGTATGTGCTCAACTGGGAACAGCAGAAGCACGACCTGCTGGTCGCCGACATTTTCGGTTTCAATGCGGTGCAGCTTTCCCTGCCCACCCACGACTTCCTGCGCGCCAACCGCATGCCGCTGCGCTTCCGTTGCGACGACGGGCGTTACGCCGGCGCCTCGGAAGTGCGCTCCGACCTGCATTATCTGCCCTTTGCCGCCAACAGCATCGATCTTGTGGTGATGCCGCACACGCTGGAGTTCGACTCCAATCCGCATCAGGTGCTGCGCGAAGTGGAGCGCGTGCTGGTGCCCGAGGGGCACGTGATCGTCACCGGCTTCAATCCCTTCAGCCTGTGGGGGGCCAAGCGCAAGCTGTCGCGGCGGCAGGCCCTGCCGCCGTGGCGCGGTGCCTACCTCAGCGTGCCGCGCCTGAAGGACTGGTTTTCGCTGCTCGGCTTCGAGATGCAGGCGGGCGCCTTTGGTTGTTACGCGCCGGCCGTGACACAGGAAAAATGGCTGCGCCGCTTTCAGTTCATGGACGCGGCCGGCGACCGCTGGTGGCCGATTGCCGGGGCGGTGTATATCGTACAGGCCATCAAGCGCCAGCACGGCATGCGCCTGATCACCCCGAGCTGGACCGACCGCATGGCGCGCGCCAAAGCCCTGGTAACCGTGACGCAGAGAGTGGATCAATGAGTTCGGCGGCGAGCCCCACACCACCAATAATCGAATGGAAATGATGGCCGTGATCGAAGCCTTGCGTGCCTTGAAGGAGCCGGTGGTGGCGCGCGTGCATACCGATTCGCAGTATGTGCAGAAGGGCATCAGCGAATGGATACACGGCTGGAAACGGCGCGGCTGGAAAACCGCCAACAAGGAGCCGGTCAAGAACGAAGACTTGTGGCGCGAACTGGATCGGTTGGCGGCGCAGCACTCGATTGAATGGTTTTGGGTCAAGGGCCATGCCGGCCACATTGAGAACGAGCGCGCCGATGTGCTGGCGCGGCGCGGCGTGGAGCTCGCCCGCAACGGAGGGTAGGAGGGCACTATATGCGTAAAGTCATTCTGGATACCGAAACCACCGGGCTCGATTTCCGTACCGGTGATCGCGTCATCGAAATAGGCTGCGTCGAGCTGCGCGGCCGTCAGCTCACCGGCCAGCGTTTTCACGCCTACATAAATCCCCAACGCGTGATCGATCCGGGCGCGATTGCGATTCACGGCCTGACCAACGAGTTTCTGGCCGACAAGCCGAAGTTCGCCGAGATCGCCGCCGACTTCATGGAGTTCGTCCGCGGCGCAGAGCTGGTGATTCACAATGCCGCTTTCGACGTCGGCTTTCTCAACAACGAGCTGGGCCTGTTGCAGCACGAGAACATCGAGCAGTTGTGCAGCGACGTGATCGACACGCTGCGCATGGCGCGCGAGATGCGACCGGGCAAGAAGAACAATCTGAACGCCCTGTGCTCGGAATTCGGCGTGGACAATTCCGGTCGCCAGTTGCACGGCGCGCTGCTCGACGCCGAACTGCTGGCCGAGGTTTACCTGGCCATGACGCGCGGCCAGAACTCGCTGGAGATCGAGTTCGACAGCCCTGCCGTCGACTACTCGATGGGCGGCACGCGTCAGCGTCCGCCGCTGGTGGTGTTGCATGCCAGCGATGAAGAACTCGCCGACCACGACCGTGTGCTGGGAGAAATCGCCAAGGAGAGCAAGGGCAAATGCCTCTGGCGCGATCTGGAGGGCGCGCAGCAGGCGTGAGTTAAACAGAAGGCCATTGGTTCGTGTTGGTTCGCGCACAGCGAGCCGGAGAATGGCGGCGCTAGGAATGATGCCGGACCGGGCGGGTTCAACCAAGAGCCGGCGTTCAGCCTGGTCGTCGCGAATACCTCCCCGAACTCCATACTTGCAATTGATCCAGGTCAACTCGGTTGCATATATATGCGGCTATGCCTTTTGTTGTATATGAATCGGCGACAAATGAGCGCAGCATTCTACTCAAGGGTTGACTCGCGGTACCAAGTCAATGAACGCTCTACCGATACGCACCCATCTCCTGTTGCTGGTTGTTGCAATGTCCATTCCGCTCGTTGCGGTCGTCGGGTTTGGCATCTATTCGGACATGCAGCAGACCATCTCCCATACCAAGGCGTCGTTGCGGACAGTGGCGAGCATGATGGTCAGCAATACGGGCGGCAAGATAGCCAATGCACGCCAGATACTCGAACGCCTGGCGGTCCGCCCTGTCATCAAGCAGGTCGATCCAAAAAACTGCGACGGGATTTTGAAGGATCTGCTTGCCCTGAACCCGGACTACGCGAACGTTACGTATACGGACATGGATGGGGTGGCGGTCTGCTCGGCGGTGCCACAACCTGACGGCAAGCCGGTCAACGTCGGTAAAGCTCCGTGGTACCAGGCGCTCCTGAAGGACAGGCGCTTCATTGTTGGCGACCCATTTTTTGGACCGATCACCGGCAAGTGGGTGTCCGTCCTCAGCGCTCCGATCTGGAGCGAACGTCACGAAATGGTAGGCGGGGTTCAACTTCCGCTGGACATCAATTCCTACGATCCCCATATCCCCGCCCAGTTCCTGCCAACCGGAAGCCGCTACGGCTTTCTTGGTGAAAACGGAATCCTGATCTGGCGCAATGTGGACCCCGAGGGGATCATTGGCACCCGGCTCGACAACGTGGAAGCGGCGCGACGGGTTGTCGAGGTAAGAAATGGCGAATTTGAAAGCGTCGGTTCGGACGGCGTGACGCGATTCTATTCGGTACTGGCGATGCCGCAGACTGGATGGATTGCTTTCGTGGGAATCCCCGAGAGAGAGGTTTACGCGGCGGCGACGCAGCGGGCAATAACTGCAGCGATAATCGCTGTGGGGGCAATTGTTCTGCTGATGCTTCTTGCCCTTGCCATCACGCGACGTATTGCCAGGCCAATTGCAGAACTGGAGAGAACCGCGTGCGGAGTCCAGAGTGGGGATCTTGGGCCCAGAGCATCAATTGAAGGTCCGAGCGAAGTCGCCGAGGTTGCGAAGGCATTCAATGCCATGACGGACCGAATCCAGGCGTCGACCCGGCGACTCGAAGCTGAAGTCAGCGCACACAAGCAGGCCGAGGATCAACTGCATCTGCAAGCGCTCGTGCTCGACCAGATTCAAGACCATATCACCGTCACCGATCTGGATGGTACCGTGACCTATGTCAATCAGGCCGAATTGAGGGGCTTGAAACATTCCCGCCAGGACATCGTGGGACGGCATGTTTCAGCCTATGGTGAGGACCCGAGTGCCGACGCGGCACAGGAAGAAATAGTCGAACTGACGCGCAGCAAGGGGGAATGGCACGGTCAGGTGATAAATTTTCAGCCGGATGGATCGCCCATCGTCGTCGCGCTCAGAACCTCGCTGGTGAGATCTGAAACCGGCGAGCCCATCGCCATGGTCGGGATAGGAACCGATGTCACGGCTCGCAAGCAAGCCGAAGCCGAACTCGAGCAGCACCGCCATCACCTCGAAGAACTGGTCTTCTCGCGCACCGCCGAACTGGCCCAGGCCCGTGACGCCGCCGAAGCCGCCAACCGCGCCAAGAGCGTCTTCCTGGCCAACATGAGCCATGAACTGCGCACCCCGATGAACGGCATCATGGGCATGACCAACCTGATGCTGCGCCGGGCCACCGACCCGCAGCAGATCGACTGGCTCAACAAGAGCATGGGCGCCGCCCGGCACCTGCTCACCGTCATCAACGACATCCTCGACATCTCCCAGATCGAAGCCGACCGGCTGACCCTTGAAGAGAAGAACTTCTCCCTGTCACAGATCATTGGCGGCACCCTGCAGATGCAGGAGGCTGCAGTCCAGGCCAAGGGATTGAGCCTGTCTTGCGAAATCGACCCCACCCTGCCCGCTGTGTTGTGCGGCGACGCCATGCGCCTGAGGCAGATCCTGCTCAATTTCATCAGCAACGCCATCAAGTTCTCCGAACATGGACAGGTCGCCGTGCGTGTCCACGCCATGGTGGAAGACAGTCACAGCGTGTTGCTGCGACTCGGGGTCAGCGATCAGGGCATAGGTCTCAGTCTCGAGCAGAAGAACCGCCTGTTCCAGGCCTTCACCCAGGTCGACGGCTCGCTGACCCGCAAGTACGGCGGCACCGGCCTGGGGCTGATCATCTCCAGGCGCATCGCCCTGTTGATGGGCGGTGACGCGGGGGTGATCAGCGAGGAAGGCCAGGGCAGCACCTTCTGGGCGACAGTTCGGCTACGGCGCGCGGTCGCTGGTCCGCAATCCGACAGCAGTGCGCCGAGCGAACCGGCACGGGAGACGCTGGCGCGGCAGTTTGCCGGT
>JAPLQY010000009.1 GCA_026399475.1 Rhodocyclales bacterium | reverse complement strand
GCCTTCACTCGTTTCACCGACAGTTCCCTGAACTCCGGTGTGTACTCCTGCTTCGGTATCTTCTTCAACTTCGCTTCTCCTTCCAATTTGCCGGGGCGTTATACCCCATCTCTTGGAAGACGAAATTTCGGGGGAAGCTCAAGTAGTCAACAGGAGTATTTATGAACGATCTGCCCGAAGTGGTACCCGCGTCAAGCGAACCTGGCAAGCCCGCCGACGACCGGCTCAATTCGACCGTCGCCGCATCGGTGGCGATCCTGGCGACCGTTCTTGCGCTCTTCAATATCAAGGACGGCAACATCGTTCAGGCCATGGCGCAGGAACAGGCGAAATCCATCGACTCCTGGTCCTATTTCCAGGCCAAGAGCACCAAGCAGAGTTTGGCCGAGTCAATGCTCGACCAATTCGTCATGGAACGCGAACGGAGTGATTTGACCGCGGCGCGCGCCAAGCTGCTCGACGAGCGCATCCTCGCCTATCGAGAGAAGGTGAAACGTTACGAAGCAGAGAAAGCTGAAATACGAACGCAAGCCGAGGATCACGAAAAGAAGTACGAGCAATTGAATGGCCGTGACGACCAGTTCGATATTGCCGACGCGGCGATCAGCGTTGCCATTGCCCTGCTGGGCGTCAGCGCCCTGACGCGGAAATCCTGGCTTGTCGTATTTGCCTTCGCGTTTGCCGGTATGGGCGTGGCATCGGGATTGGCCGGTTTTTTCGAATGGTCGTTCCACCTCGACGGCCTTGCCAAATTCCTGTCGTAGTTCCGGCGGTTCCCGGCCGGGCGCGTGCCATCGCGGAATAATGCTTGAGGTTGTAAGGATTACGATCCCCGCCCGACTCAGGGAGCAGCAGGGCCGCATTCGCGCCTGCACGGAGCAATCCGCACCCTACCTCGACAAGGAGATCGTCATGAACAAAACCCTATCCGCTGCTTCCCTCGCCTTTGCCTTCGGCGCCGCCATGAGCATCGCCGCCGCACCTGCCGTCGCCGCCGACAAGATGGCCGACACCGAGAAGTGCTTCGGCGTCGCCATGAAAGGCAAGAACGACTGCAAGGCAGGTGCCGGCACCACCTGCGCCGGCACCTCGAAGATGGATTACCAGGGCAATGCCTGGTCGATGGTGCCCAAGGGCACCTGCGAGAAGACCATGTCCAAGAGCTCGCCGACCGGCATGGGGCAGCTCATGGAGTTCAAGGCAAAGAAGGCCTGATCAGGCGAATTGCCGCAGAGTGCCATCGTGATCCTGCGCGATACACTGGCCCGACGCACCACCGCGGCGCGGCCGCGATCCCTGCCCGCGAGGGCGGGGATCGGGCTCAAGCCCGAGCATTTTCGTGACATCCTCGACACCGCGCCGGATCTCGGCTTCTTCGAGATCCATGCCGAAAACTACATGGTGGCGGGCGGCGCCTTCCACCACTACCTGACGCGCATCCGCGAGCGCGACGCACTGTCCATCCACGGCGTCGGCCTCTCGATCGGCGGCGAGGGACCGCTCGACGAGGCGCACCTCGACCGCCTGGCTGCCTTGCTCGAGCGCTACCAGCCCGAATCCTTTTCCGAGCACCTGGCCTGGTCCAGCCATGGTGGCGCCTTCCTCAACGACCTGCTGCCCGCGCCTTACGACGCCGCCACGCTGGCCCGTGTCTGCGAGCACATCGACCGCGTGCAGGAGCGCCTCGGGCGCCGCATGCTGCTGGAGAACCCGGCCACTTATGTCGAATTCGCCGCCTCGACCATGGCCGAGGCGGAATTCATCACCCAGGTGGTGCGGCGCAGCGGCTGCGGCCTGCTGCTCGACGTGAACAACATCCATGTCTCCTGCACCAACCATGGCCGCAATGCACGCCAATACCTCGCCGCGCTGCCGCTGGACGCCGTGGGCCAGATCCACCTCGCCGGCTTTGCCGAGGACACGGACGCCGCCGGCGCGCCGCTCCTGATCGACAGCCACGGCGCGCCGGTGGCCGAGGCCGTGTGGGCGCTGTATTGCGACGCGCTGGACCGTGTCGGGCCGATGCCGACGCTGATCGAGCGCGACAACGACATCCCCGCCCTGCCGGTACTGCTGGCCGAGGCACGCCATGCCGAACGGATTCTGGAACGGCTGGTGCCGACACCCCGCGAGGCGGCGGCATGAGCGGCCTGGCCGCCTTCGCCGAAGCCCTGCTGGCGGACGACGCCATCTGCCCGCCGGGCCTCGTAACCTGGAACGGCTCGGATCCGCAAAAGCGCTTCGCCGTCTATCGCAACAATGTCATCGTCGGCCTGGTCGACGCGCTGGCCGACAGCTTTCCGGTGACGCAGGCGCTGGTTGGCGCGGACTTTTTCCGCGCCATGGCGCGCGAATTCGTGCGCCGCCCGCCGCCGCGCTCGCCGGTGCTGGCGCTGTATGGCGAAGGCTTCGCCGGGTTCATCGAGAGCTTCCCGCCGGCGGCGACGCTGCTTTATCTCGCCGACGTGGCGCGACTGGAACTGCTGCGCGTGCAGGCCTGGCACGCCGCCGATGCCGATGCCATCACGCAGGCACAGGTCGCCGCCGTGCCGACCGATCCGGACGGCCTGCCCGCCGCGCACTTGACGCTGCATCCCGCGCTGTTCCTGCTGGCGTCGGCACACGCCGTGGTCTCGCTGTGGGCGGCGCACCAGGCGGATGCGGTGGCCGAAGCGCTGGCCGCAGTCGATCCGGCGCGGGCGGAAACGGCGCTGGTTTGCCGCAAGGACCTGGAAGTGAACATCTACCGCGTCGATCCGGGCACGGCGGCTTTCATCGGCAAGCTGCAACAGGGTCAGCCCTTCGGCGCCGCCATGGCGCAAGCGCTGCAGGCCGACGACGACTTCGACCCGGCGGCGACCCTGGCCCTGATGCTGCGGACCGGTGCAATCACCGACATCACCATACCAACACTTATGGCTCCGATACACCACCCTGAGTGATGAAATCTCTCGCATCCACCACGCTAGGGGCCGGCAAATGGGCCCGCCCCTCCCATCCTCCCCTCGCGGGGAGGCTATTGATTGGCTCGCTGCGCTCGGCTATTGCGGTGCGCGCTTGTCACCGCATTTCACGTTAAGGAGTACCCAAGCATGAACACACTCGCATCGTCCGCCGCCGCGCGCGGCGCAAGCCCGTCGCCGCTCACGCTGGCGCGGGACGGCATCGCCCTGCTCGACCGCATACCGAATTCGCTGATCGCACTGCTGGGCCGTTTTTCAATCGCTGCGGTCTTCTGGAAATCCGCCCAGACCAAGGTGCAGGGCTTCGCCATCGACATCGTGAACGGCGAGTTCCAGTTCGGCATGCCGCGGCTTTCGGATTCGGTGGTGGCGCTGTTCCGCGACGAGTACAAGCTGCCGCTGGTCCCGCCCGAGATCGCCGCGCCGCTGGCGGCCGTGGCCGAACATGTCTTTCCGCTGCTGATCCTGGTCGGGCTCGCCACGCGCTTTTCCGCGCTGGCGCTGCTGGTCATGACCGCCACCATCCAGTTGCTGGTCTACCCGGATGCCTGGCCGACGCATGGCGTCTGGGCAGCGGTGCTGCTGTTTCTGGTCGCCAGGGGCCCGGGAGTGCTGGCTATCGACCACCTGATCGCACGGCGCCGCCACGACCGTAGAATGGGCTGATCCAGGCACCATGCCTGCAATGGCCGGCCAAGCGGGAGTTCGAATGTTGCTGCTGCGAAAGTACCAGAGGCTGATCGCAGTCGTTCTGTTCCTCGCGGTTCTCTACGCGATCTTCGCGCTGACGGGCCTCAAGGACCATTTCAACCTGGCCTTCCTGCAGCAGCAAATCCTCGAAAACCGGCTGGAGGGCCTGCTGGTTTTCGTCCTGCTGTTTGCGCTGGGCAACCTGATCCAGATTCCCGGGTGGCTGTTCCTGGCGGCCGCGGTGCTGACCCTGGGACGCGGCCTGGGCGGGATCGCCACCTACGTGGCCGCGAGCATTTCCTGCGTGGCGACCTTCCTCATCATCCGCTTCGTCGGCGGCGACGCGCTGCGCCGACTGGACAACCGGATTGCGCTTACGCTGCTGGCGCGGCTCGACATCCGGCCGGTGGCCAGCATCGTGCTCCTGCGCATGCTGTTCCAGACCGTGCCGGCGCTCAACTACGCCCTGGCGATGTCGGGGGTCAGGTTCCGCCCCTACCTGATCGGCACGCTGCTCGGCCTGCCCCTGCCTATCCTGCTGTATTGTCTGTTCTTCGACTATCTGGCCAAGGCGCTCAAGCTGCTTTAGTGCAGGACGACTGATGTCATTACGCAAACTGCTGGTCCTCGTTGCCGTCGCCGCCGCAGTCGCGCTGTATTTTGCGCTCGACCTCGGCCGCTGGTTCAGCCTCGACGCGCTGAAGGCCCAGCAGGCCGCGATCGAAGCCTATCGCCAGGCAAATCCGTGGCTGGCGGCGGCGATCTTCTTCGCCCTCTATGTCGCGGTCACGGCGCTGTCGCTGCCCGGCGCGGCAATCATGACGCTGGCCGGCGGGGCCGTATTCGGCCTGCTCTGGGGCATGGTGCTGGTCTCCTTCGCGTCCAGCCTTGGCGCCACACTGGCCTTTCTCGCCTCGCGCTTCCTGCTGCGCGACTGGGTCACGCAGCGCTTCGGCCAGCGCCTGCAAGCCATTGACGCCGGCATCCGGCGCGAAGGCGGCTTCTATCTGTTCACCCTGCGCCTGGTGCCGGTGTTTCCCTTCTTCATGATCAACCTGCTCATGGGGCTGACGCCGATGCGCGCGGCAACCTTCTACTGGGTCAGCCAGCTCGGCATGCTGGCCGGCACCCTGGTCTATGTGAATGCCGGCACCCAGCTGGCCGGCATTTCCAGCCTGTCCGGCATCCTTTCGCCGGCACTGATCGGGTCGTTTGCGCTGCTCGGCATTTTCCCGCTGATCGCAAAGAAGATCGTCGACGGCATCAAGGCGCGCAAGGTCTATGCGCGCTGGACCCGGCCGGCCCGCTTCGATCGCAACATCATTGTCATAGGCGGTGGCAGCGCGGGGCTGGTCACCGCCTATATCGCGGCCGCCGTGAAGGCGAAAGTCACCCTGATCGAAAAGCACAAGCTGGGCGGCGACTGTCTCAACACCGGCTGCGTGCCGTCAAAGGCGCTGATCCGTTCGGCGAAATTTCTGTCCCATACACGCCGCGCCGCCGAATTCGGCATCCGTAGCGCGAGCGCCGACTATTCGTTTGCAGATGTCATGGATCGCGTGCAGCGCGTCATCCGCCAGGTCGAGCCGCACGATTCGGTCGAGCGTTACAACGGGCTGGGCGTGGACGTGATCGAGGGCTCGGCGAAAATCGTCTCGCCCTGGGAAGTCGAGATCACGCACAACAATGGCGCTACCGAGCGCATGAGCACGCGCAGCATCGTCATCGCCGCCGGCGCCAGGCCCTTCGTGCCGCCGATTCCCGGCATCGATGAGGTCGGCTATCTCACCTCCGACACGGTCTGGAATCTGCGCGAGTTGCCACGCCGCATCGTGGTGCTGGGCGGCGGGCCGATCGGCTGCGAACTGACACAGGCATTTGCACGCTTCGGTGCGGATTTGGGCAACACGGTGACGCAGGTTGAAATGGCATCGCGCCTGATGATCCGCGAAGACCCGGAAGTCTCCGAGCTTGTCGTCCGGCGTTTTCGCGACGAAGGCATCGCCGTGCTGCTGAACCACAAGGCCAAGGCTTTCGTCATCGAGAACGGCGAGAAGATCCTGATCACCGAGCACGAGGGACGCGAGCTGCGCATCCCCTTCGATGCCGTACTGGTCGCTGTCGGCCGTGTCGCCAACCTCAAGGGCTACGGCCTCGAAGACGTCGGTGTCGCCACAACGCGCACGGTCGACACCAACGAGTTCCTGCAAACCAGTTACCCCAACATCTACGCCGCCGGCGATGTCGCCGGCCCCTACCAGTTCACCCACACCGCCGCGCACCAGGCCTGGTATGCCGCCGTCAATGCGCTGTTCGATCCGTTCAAGAAATTCAAGGCCGACTACTCGGTGATTCCCTGGGCCACCTTCGTCGAGCCGGAAGTGGCGCGCGTCGGCCTCAACGAAACCGAGGCGAAAGAAAATGGCATCGCCTACGAGGTCAGCCGCTACGACATCGACGACCTCGACCGCGCCATCGCCGACAGCGAGGCCCATGGTTTCGTCAAGGTGCTGACGGTGCCGGGCAAGGACCGCATCCTCGGCGTGACCATCGTCGGCGAGCACGCCGGCGACCTGATCGCGGAATATGTGCTGGCGATGAAGCACGGCATCGGGCTCAACAAGATACTCGGCACCATCCACATCTACCCGACCATGGCCGAGGCCAACAAGTACGTCGCCGGAGTGTGGAAGAAGGCCCATGCGCCGCAACGGCTCCTTGAATGGGTTGCTCGCTTCCATGCATGGCGGCGGGGGGCATGAAGCTGCGCAAGCTCTTTTGCGGGGTCGCGCTGCTGCTGACCACCGTCATGGCCCAAGCCCTCGATCATTCGCACGCGCCATGGCAAACGCTGCTGGCAAAGCACGTCAAGCCCTCGGCCTCCGGCAATGCCAGCGCGGTCGACTACGCGGCGCTGAAGGCCGAACGGGCGACGCTGACGGCCTACCTCGCCAGTCTCACGGCGGTCAGCGAAGCCGAGTATGGACAATGGAGCAAGCCACAACGGCTGGCTTTCCTGATCAACGCCTACAACGCCTTCACCGTCGAGTTGATCCTGTCGAAATATCCGGACCTCGAATCGATCAAGGATCTGGGCTCGGTGCTCCAGTCGCCGTGGAAGAAGAAGTTCTTCAGCCTGTTGGGGCAGGAACGCAACCTCGACGACATCGAGCACGGCTTGATCCGCGCCCCCGGGGCCTTCGACGATCCGCGCATTCATGCCGCCGTGGTCTGCGCCTCGATCGGCTGTCCCTTGCTGCGCGCCGAAGCCTTCGTCGCCGAACGCCTCGACGCGCAGCTCGACGACGGCCTGCGACGTTTCATGGCCGACAACTCGCGCAACCGCTTTGACTCGGCGTCGGGCCGCCTGCAAGTCTCAAAAATCTTCGACTGGTACGGCAAGGATTTCGAGAAAGGCCACAAGGGCTACGACTCGCTGAAGACCACCTTCGCCCGCCATGCCGAGCAACTGGTCGCAGCGCCCGAGGCGCGCAGCCGGGTGCGCAACGGCGATTACCGACTCGAGTTCCTCGACTACGACTGGCGGCTCAACGACGTGCGGCGGGCAGACCGCTAAAACCGGACGCCACCTGACAGGATCAATCCGTCGGCCGGAGAGAATCTGCCGCCGTCGCGCAATCAGCCGGACGGAGATTGAGCCGGCGAAGGAAAGGCTGCCTTACCCTGCAATCGGTCGCGAGTCTTGACCGCAGTCGGCATCCGCACGCTGACTGTGTGGCTTGAACTTGGGCGATGACCATTCATGATCAGGGCGAGATGCAGCCGGTCGCGCGCCTGGAGTTTCTCGAAAACCGAGCCCACATGCGCTTTCACGGTTCGCTCGGTGATCCCCAAATTCCGGGCGATTTCCTTGTTGCTGGCGCCGCTGGCGACGATCAGGGCAACCTCCTTTTCCCGACCGGTGAGGGTTTCCAGTCGTTTCACGGAAACGCTGGCGCCATCATCCATTGGTCGCCTGGCCGACGGCATCACGGACAAGGCTGCCCGGGTGGCGGCGATCAGCCGCTCCATCAAGGCCGCACCAATCCAGAGTCCGCCCGATTGCACCGCTCTTGCGACCTGGCGCAGATTCGCTGCCGTAGCATGGGTGTTGCAGTAAGCGCGGACGCCTGCGGCAAACAGAGCCAACGCTTCTTCACTGTCGGGATAGTCGGCCAGCACGATTACCGGGGAGTTGCCTACCGAAGCCCGCAGCATCGCCAACTGCTCGGTTGCCGGTAGCGCCCGACCAAGGCGCAGCCAAGTCAGTGCCGTGGCCGGGGGTGGTTTGGCAACAAGCTGCAGCGAGGCAACAGTTGCGCCAGGAAACGCCTCCCGCCAGCGAGGCAAGGCCTCTCCCATCGGAGACACGAAGAGATGCCGCGTCGAAAACAGCGTCCGCGACGACATGAAGTCAGCGCCTGGCCATCGCAGCCCGCCAGGCCTTGAACACCGGCGCCGGCAGGCAAGCCGGAATGTCTTTCAGTTCATCAGCCAAATTGTCCTCCCCGGGAACAGATAGTCCCAGAGAGGCGGCGCATTGATCATCCGTGTTTTGCGCGACAAACTGCGGTATCTACGTAGTCCGACCCATAGCCAATGCGATCAGGCGGGGTCGAACATCGGCGGTGCGACCTTGATGATCTCGGCGATCGTGGTCAGTCCCGCCGCGACCTTTTTTGCCCCGGCAATGCGCAGCGGCTTCATGCCTTCGCGCATGGCCTGCTCGCGCAACTTGGCAAGCTCGGCTCCGCTCGCCACCAGCTTCTTGATCTCGACCGACATTGGCATGATCTCGTAGATGCCAATGCGCCCCTTGTAGCCCGTCATGCGGCATTCGAGACAACCCACCGGATGGTAGAGCTGTGCCGGCCTGGTGGACTTCCAGGGCGCCACCAGTGCGGTCCAGGCCGCCTCGTCCTCCGCACGCAGGCCGCCGGGCTGCTTGCAATGCGGACACAGGGTGCGGATCAGGCGCTGCGCCATGACACCAAGTACCGTCGCCGACAGAAGGTAGGGCGGCACGCCAAGATCGATCAGCCGCGTCATCGCCGACGGCGCGTCGTTGGTGTGCAGGGTGGACAGCACCAGGTGACCGGTCAGGGCCGCCTGGATCGCCATGTCGGCGGTTTCCAGATCACGGATCTCGCCGACCATGATGATGTCCGGGTCCTGCCGCATCAGGGAACGGATGCCCTCGGCAAAGCCCATGCCGATATCGGGCAGGATCTGCACCTGGTTGAAGGAACCCTCGACCATTTCGATCGGGTCTTCCAGCGTGCAAACGTTAACCTCGGGCGTGGCCAGTTTCTTCAGCGTCGAATACAGCGTCACGGTCTTGCCGCTGCCGGTCGGGCCCGTCACCAGAATGATGCCATTGGGTTGGGCGGACATCTCGTTCCACAGCTTCGATTCGTCGTCGGCAAAGCCCAGCTCCGAAAAATCGCGAACCAGGACTTCGGGATCGAAAATCCGCATCACCAGCTTTTCGCCAAAAGCGGTCGGCAGGGTCGACAGGCGCAGTTCGACTTCCTGTCCGTCCTGGGTGCGGGTCTTGATCCGGCCATCCTGCGGCCGGCGCTTTTCTACCACATCCATGCGGCCGAGGATCTTGATGCGGCTGGTCATCGCGGCCAGTACCGCCATCGGCATCTGGTAGACCTGATGCAAGACGCCGTCGATGCGAAAACGCACGATGCCCAGATCGCGCCGCGGCTCGACGTGAATATCCGAAGCGCGCTGCTCGAAGGCGTACTGCCACAGCCAATCGACGATGATCACGATGTGCTGGTCGTTGGCGTCGAACTGCTTGTTGCCCTTGCCCAGCTCCACCAGTTGTTCGAAGTTCGAGGCGCCGCCGGAAATATTGCCCTTGCCCATCGCGCCCTTGATCGACTTGGCCAGGTTGTAGAACTCCACCTGGTAGCGCGTGATGTCGTCCGGACTGCTGATGACGCGGCGGATGTCCTTGCGCAGGATCGGCAGCATCTCCGCTTCCCACGCCCGCTGGAAGGGCTCGGCGGTGGCGATCACCACCTCATGCGGCTTGACCTCGACCGGAAGGATGCGAAAGCGCGTCGCATAGGAACTGCTCATCACCTCCGTTACGGCCGAAAAGTTTATCTTCAGCGGATCGATGTGCTGGTAGTCCAGCCCGGACCATTTCGCCAGCCATTGCGTCAGACCATCCAGGTCGAGCACCCGGTGCGGCGGCTGCAGCGACTTCCAGCGCTGCTCGGCAATCACGATCAGGGGATGCACATCGCCCTTGTAGTAGCGCCGCTCCTGCTTGAAACGGCCGGCTTCGTCGGCCTCGACCAGTCCGTCGGCGACGAGGGCGTCGACCACTTCAGGCAAGGTCAGTCGGTGTTCCTTGGGCGGAGCTTGGTTCATGGCAGGCAGTCGGCGCTGGGCATACGGCGAACTATAGCCGACAACCCGGCTCCGCCTCAATGCCGGGGTATTATCTTAAAGAGATCCACTGGGGAGACACCGTATGAAGAAACTGATCACGCTGGCAGCAGGCGCCCTGCTCTCGCTGCCCTCCTTCGCCCAATCCGCCACCGATTACTGCGCCAAGGCACGCGACCCGGTGCGTTGCGAGGCGCGCCAGGCAGCCCTGAAGAACTGCGGCGAGAAGCGCGGTGCCGAAAGGAGGGCCTGCCTTGAAGCCAGCATCCCGCCGGTGGATTGCAGCAAGGCGCAAAATCCGCAGGGTTGCGAAGCCGCGCAAAAGGCCAAGGAAGTCTGCAAGGGCAAGACCGGCAAGGAACTCAAAAAATGCCTGCGCGACGAACAGCCGAAGAAAAAGCACAAGAAACGCCAAGCCAAAACCTGATACAGGTGCGGCCTCCTGCCGCCCCGAAGCTTGATCACGAGCGCGCTTGCGCCGCGACCCGCGGCATCGGCACCACATTCCAGATGTCTTTGGCGTACTGACCGATAGTCCGATCCGAAGAAAACTGTCCCATCCCCGCCACGTTGAGAATGGCCTTTTGCGTCCAGGCCGACGGGTCGCGATACAGCTGTCCGACCTGTTCCTGGCAGGCGACGTAGGCGGCGTAGTCGGCCAGCAGCAGGTAGTGATCGCCGTGGTAGGTCAGCGTATCGAACACGGGCTTGAAACGGTCGCGGTCCTCGGGGGAAAAGTAGCCGTCGCGCAGCATGTCCAGGGTCTGCTTGAGTTCGGCATTGCTGTCGTAATGAACCCACGGGTTGTAGCGGGAGGCATGGGTCTGCGCGACTTCGTCGGTGGTCATGCCGAAGATGAAAATGTTTTCTGGGCCGACCTCGTTGCGAATCTCTACATTGGCGCCGTCCAGGGTGCCGATGGTGAGCGCGCCGTTCAGCGCGAGCTTCATGTTGCCGGTGCCCGAGGCTTCGGTGCCGGCCGTCGAAATCTGCTCCGACAAATCGGCGGCGGGAATGATGATTTCGGCGTTGGAAACATCGTAGTTGGGGATGAAGACGACCTTGAGCCGGTCATGCACCCGCGAGTCGTTATTGACGATGTCGGCCACGTCGTTGATCAGGCGGATGATCAGCTTTGCCATCCGGTAGCCGGGCGCCGCCTTGCCGCCGAAGATCACCGTGCGCGGCGGCTGATCGCCGCCGGCGCGAATGCGGTTGTAGAGCGTGATGACGTGCAGCACGTTGAGCAGTTGCCGCTTGTATTCGTGGATGCGCTTGATCTGCACGTCGAACAGCGAATCGGGATCGATGCGCACCGCCAGCCGCTGCCCGATCATCTGCGCCAGGCGGGTCTTGTTGTCGCGCTTGACGCGGACGAAGGCCTCGCAAAAACCGGCGTCGTTCGCCAGCGGCGTGAGCTGCCGCAACTGGTCGAGATCCTTGAGCCAGCCCTTGCCGATGTTCTTCGAGATCAGGTTCGACAATGCCGGGTTGGCCTGGTTCAGCCAGCGCCGCGGCGTGACGCCGTTGGTCATGTTGACGATCTTGTCCGGCCACATGCGGTGGAAGTCGGCGAATATGGTTTCCTTCATCAGGCGCGTGTGAATCGCCGCGACACCATTCACCTTGTGGCTGCCGACGACCGCCAGATGCGCCATGCGGATGCGCCGCCCCTGGCTGTCGTCGATCAGCGACATGCGCTGCCACAGATCCGGATCGCCGGGGTAATGGTGCATGACGTCCTTGAGGAAGCGGTGGTTGATCTCGTAGATGATCTGCAGGTGGCGCGGCAGCACGCGCTCGAACAGCGGCACCGGCCAGGTTTCCAGCGCCTCCGGCATCAGCGTGTGGTTGGTATAGGAAAAAGTGCGCGTGACGATGTCCCAGGCGCGCGACCATTCGAAATGATGCTGATCGGTCAGGATGCGCATGAGTTCGGCGACCGCGATCGACGGATGCGTATCGTTGAGCTGAACCGCCACCTTGTCCGGCAGGTTCTCCAGCGGCGTGCCCGACTTGGTAAAGCGGTAGAGCATGTCCTGCAGCGAGGCGCTGACGAAGAAATACTGCTGCTTGAGCCGCAGCTCGCGGCCCATCTCCGTCGTGTCGTCCGGGTAGAGCACCTTGGACAGGTTCTCGGAATCGTTCTTGTCCTCCACCGCCGCAATGTAGTTGCCCTCGTTGAAATACTTGAGGTTGAAGTCGCGGCTGGCCTTGGCCGCCCAGAGGCGCATGTTGTTCACGGTACCGGTGTCGTAGCCGGGAATCGGATAGTCGTAAGCCATGGCCATGACGTCATCGGTGTCGACCCACTGATGCCGGGTCTGGCCGTGCTCGTCAGCGAAATCCACCACCCGGCCATGAAACTTTACCTGGTAGAGCACTTCGGGACGCGGGAACTCCCAGGGATTGCCGTAGCGCAGCCAGTTGTCCGGGTGCTCGATCTGCTGGCCGTCCTCGATGCTCTGGTGGAACATGCCGTACTCATAGCGGATGCCATAGCCGTAGCCAGGCACGCCCATGGTCGCCATCGAGTCGAGGAAGCAGGCGGCGAGCCGCCCCAGGCCGCCGTTGCCGAGCGCCGCGTCCGGTTCCACCTCGCGCAGGTTCTCCGGCTTCAGCCCCATTTCGGTCAGCGCCGCCAGGGCGTCGTGGAACTCCTTCTCGGCACAGATGTTGAGCATGCTGTTCGTCATGGTGCGGCCCATGAGGAACTCCATGGAGAGGTAATAGACCCGCTTGCGGTCCTCCACGTAGTAGCTGCGCATGGTCTCCATCCAGCGTTCGATCATGCGTTCGCGCACCACCGCAGCGGCGGCGTAGAACCAGTCGCGATCGGTGGCAGTGATGGGGTCCTTGCCGATGGTGTAGATCAGGCGGTTGTAGAGCGAGCGCCGGATCGACTCGGCATCGAGTGTCGGGTGGTCGAGTTCGGGCAGGGCTAACGGCTTCTTCATGAAACGCTCCCTTGAACGTGGCGAATGGGATGATACTCGCCAGTCGGAGATCCGCCGCCGGAGTCGCGTCCGGGTAAAGCCTGTTGCGCAGCACAGGCTTTAGCATGTCCGGGCATTTTTCCAGGATAATCATCCGCTGCGGAAGGGATAACCGAATGGCCGACAATCAGGAACAGGCGAGGGAACAAACGACCGAAAAGTACCTCATGCTGGAGGAAGCGCGCCTCCAGATCGGAGACCTCGTCAACCTGCAAACCCAGAGCAGCGACGCCATCGAGCGCTATTCGGTAAGGCTGCTCGGAATGTCCAAGGGGCGCAGCGTTCTGGTCACGACGCCGATGATCGACGGCAAGTACCTTCTGATGCGAGAGGGCCAGGGCTTCATCGTGCGCGCCTTCTCGGGCAAGAGCGCCTATGCTTTCCCGACGCAGATACTCAAGAGCGTCAATACGCCCTACCCTTACCTGCATCTCGCCTATCCCCGCGAGGTCCGCTCGCTGGTCGTGCGCAGGGGCTCCCGCGCCGACGTCAAGGTGATTTGCGCCGTCACCGGTTACGACGACGCGACGCTCCAGGCGGCCGGCACCATCATCAATCTGAGCATCGGCGGCGCGCTGATGGCGGTCAAGCAGCCGCTCGGCGAGAAGGGCCAGCGGCTGATCATTAAATTCAAGGCGATCGTCAATGGCATCGAGGCCATGCTGGAACTCAATGCCGTGATTCGCGCCATAAACGTCGACCAGACCGGCGAGACCGATACGCCCTATCAGCTCGGCATCCAGTTCGTCGACGTTTCCGCCGAGGACTCGATTCCGCTTCTGGCCTTCGTCTATCAGGAACTGCTGGAGCAGTCGCTGGGAATCTGAGCGCGCCAGCGCACGAGCTTTTCCACGAAGCTCATGCCCGCATGGGCCGGGCTGGTGGAGGGCAGCACCACGGCTTCATAGCCCAGGGCTTCGACCTCGCGAACACGGCGCGCCGCCATGCGTCCGTTAAAGCAGATTCGCCGCAGCGCGGGCGCCGACTCTCTGAAAGCGGCCAGCGGATTCGGCACCGCATCGCGAATCGCCGTGTCCAAGCTGCCGGCCCGCTCGCAGGAGGCGAACACGTCCCAGATGGCGATGCCGGCAGCCTGCACCGCAGCGATGCGCGCCGGGTAGTCCATTTCCTTCAGCGGCTGCCCGATCACTTCGCCGAGGATGCGCCAGAACTGGTTCTGCGGATGCGCGTAGTACTGCTGCGCGGCCAGCGAGGCCGTGGACGGAAACGAGCCCAGGATCAGCACCCGGGCTCGTTGGTCGATGACGGGCGCGAGGCCCGTCAGTCTGGCGAAAGTCACTTGTTTTTCGTAGGAGCGAGCTTGCTCGCGAACATCGCCAGCAAGCTGGCTCCTACGAGATAGCGGATAGATTCCGCCGTTGCCGTGATTTGCATCAACTGCCGCTCATCTCCAGCATGAGTTGGTTCATGCGCTTGACGAAGGTCGCCGGATCGTCGAGCTGGCCGCCTTCGGCCAGCAGCGCCTGGTCGAACAGCACCGCGGCCCAGTCGTCGAAACGCTTGTCTTCGTATTTCAGGCGTAGCACCACGGGGTGCTGCGGGTTGATTTCGAGGATGGGCTTCGAGGCTGGCGCCTTTTGCCCGGCCGCCTTGAGGATGCGCGCCAGATTGCCCGACACGTCGTGCTCGTCGGCCACCAGGCAGGCCGGGCTGTCGGTCAGGCGGTGCGTGACCCGCACTTCCTTGACGCGCTCGCCGAGGCTCTTGGCGATCTTCTCGGTCAGTTCCTTGAACTCGCCAGCCGCCGTTTCCTGCTCCTTCTTCTCGGCTTCGTCCTCCAGCTTGCCCAGGTCGAGCCCGCCCTTGGCCACGGAGACCAGTTGCTTGCCTTCGAACTCGGTCAGGTGCGACACCACCCATTCATCGACGCGGTCGGACAGCAGAATGACCTCGATGCCCTTCTTGCGGAAGACTTCCAGGTGCGGGCTGTTCTTCGCCGCGTTGAAGGTCTCGGCGGTGACGTAGTAGATCTTTTCCTGCTCCGGCTTCATGCGAACGATGTAGTCGGCCAGCGACACGGTCTCGTCGGTGGTGTCGGCCTGGGTCGAAGCGAAGCGCAACAGCGCGGCGATCTTGTCCTTGTTGGCGTGGTCCTCGCCCATGCCTTCCTTGAGCACCTTGCCGAACTCGCCCCAGAATTTCGAGTACTTTTCCTTCTCGGCCGCATCCTCGCTGTTGGCCAGGTCGGCCAGCATGCCGAGAACTTTCTTGGTGCAGCCATTGCGGATCGATTCGATGTCCTTCGATTCCTGCAGGATCTCGCGCGAGACATTCAGCGGCAGATCGGCCGAATCGACCACGCCGCGCACGAAGCGCAAGTACAATGGCATTAGCTGTTCGGCGTCATCCATGATGAACACGCGGCGCACGTAGAGCTTGACGCCGTGGCGCGCGTTGCGGTCCCACATGTCGAAGGGCGCGCGGGCCGGCACGTAGAGCAGTTGCGTGTATTCGGTCTTGCCTTCGACACGGGCATGGGTCCACGTCAGCGGGTCTTCGAAATCGTGGCCCACGTGCTTGTAAAACTCCTTGTACTGCTCATCGGTAATGTCGTTCTTGGAGCGAGCCCACAGCGCGGAAGCCTGATTGACGGTTTCGTCCTCGTCGGTGGCGACCTGCTCCTTTTTCTCCTCGTCCCACTTTTCGCCCTTCATCACGATGGGCTGCACGATGTGGTCGGAGTACTTGCGGATCACGGATTTGAGCTTCCAGGAGGACAGCAGGTCTTCCTGGCCTTCCTTGAGGTGCAGGGTGATCTCGGTGCCGCGACTAGGCCGGTCGACCATCTCGATGCTGAATTCGCCCGTGCCTTCCGCGCCCTGGTCACAGTGCCAGCGCACGCCCTGGTTGGCTTCGACGCCGGCGCGGCGGGTCAGCACCGTGACGCGGTCGGCGACGATGAAGGAGGAGTAGAAGCCTACGCCGAACTGGCCAATCAGGCTGGCATCCTTCTGCTGGTCGCCTGACAACTGCGAGAAGAACTCGCGCGTGCCGGACTTGGCGATGGTGCCGAGGTTAGTAA
This sequence comes from Rhodocyclales bacterium, assembly GCA_026399475.1. Taxonomy (GTDB): domain Bacteria; phylum Pseudomonadota; class Gammaproteobacteria; order Burkholderiales; family Rhodocyclaceae; genus Sulfuritalea. The sequence goes on along the minus strand of JAPLQY010000009.1, from coordinate 23,652 downwards.
TTACTTCCTCGCGGCTCATGCCAACGCCGTTATCGGCAATGGTCAGGGTCTTTGCCGCCGGGTCGAAGGCAACGCGGATCTTGAAATCGGAATCGCCCTCGAACAGGCCGGCGTTGTGCAAGGCCTCGAAGCGTAGCTTGTCGCAGGCGTCCGACGCGTTTGAAATCAGTTCTCTGAGGAAAATCTCGCGGTTCGAGTACAGCGAGTGAATCATCAACTGCAGGAGCTGCTTGACCTCGGTCTGGAAGCCGAGGGTTTCTTTGGAAGTGTCTTGAGTCGCGGCGTTCATCGAAAATCCCCTGAAAAACAAAATGTACCGGCCCGATATGGGGGCGGCCAAAGCCGTTTCAAGAGGAGGGGTTTGCTTCGGTTTGCGGGTCGGGGGCGATCCGGTAGCGGGTATTGCGCCCGCCGCCGGGCAGTTTCACAAGGCAAGCCTTGGCGACGAGGTCAGCGAGATGCCGCGTGGCGGTCGCCTTGCTGACCCGGGTAACGGCCTGATACTGGGCGGCGCTGATGCCCTGGGCAAACCCGCCGCGCCCCGGCCGGTCGCCGTCGAGCAGACGATTGAGCACCTTGACCTGCTCCGGGCCGAGGCTTTGCTCGCGGTGGAGCAGCCAGAAGCGGCTCTTGCCCAGCACACGATCGATCTGCGCCAAGGCGTCGTCTACGGCCTGCCGCAGGGTGGCGAGGAACCATTGCAGCCAGGGCGTGAGGTCCAGCGCCTGGCCGGTCGATTCGATTTTCTGCGCGCTTTCGAGCTGCCGGTAATAGCCCTTGCGGTCAGCCAGGATGGCGACCGACATGGCGTAGAAACGGATGCTCTGCCCCTCGCCCTGGGCCAGCGCGAGGTCGGTCAGGGCGCGGGCGATGCGGCCGTTGCCGTCGTCGAAGGGATGCAGCGTAACGAACCAGAAGTGCGCGATGGCCGCACGCAGCAAGGGATCGAGCCGGGTGTCGCGGCGACTGGCGTTGAACCAGGCGAGGAAGTCGGCGATGCGGGCTTCGAGGCCTTCGCGCGGCGGAGCCTCGAAATGCACCACGGGGCGATCCACGCGGCCCGAAACCACCTGCATTGGTTCCGGCCCGCGCCAGTCGCCGATGCGAATCCTGCGGCCGAGGACGCCATCGTCACCGGCGAACAGCCATCGGTGCCACCGCAGCAGGCGGGCCTTGCTCAGCGGCGCATCGAGATTGGCGGTGGCATCCCACATGATGTGCGAGAGACCCTCGCCGCGCGCCCCTGGCGGGACGGTGGCGGCGGCATCCAGGCCAAGGCGCCGCGCCAGACTGGAACGCACGGATTCGACATCAAGGTGTTCGCCCTCGATGGCGCTGGAATTGACGATGTTCCGCAACAGCGCGTCGAGGTTGAATTCCGCCTGCAGCGCCGCGTCGGCGCCGCGCGCCCGGCCCAGCAAGGCCCCCTGCGCCAGCGTGACCTGGCGCAGCGGCGGCGCCAGCGCCTCGGCATTCCAGCCAAGCTGTGGCCATTGCGGGTGTTGCCAGATCCAGTGCGGCATCGGAGCTCCGGAAGAGAACGGCATGAGCCGAATCCTAGCATTATTCGGCTCATTTTGTGATTCGATTATGAAGGGCTGCGACCGGTAATCGGCTCACGCCGTTTCCTGTACGCCACCAAGGGAAAAGCATGAAGGGCTAACTGAAGAGTCGGCGCTGGTGAGACGGCGGGCGTCTGTTCATCGGCCTTATGTGGAGCGCTACATAAGGCCGACTAGCAGACCGAGCCGAACGAATCAGCATTTCCACCAAACTAGCCGGGGCCAATTATTTCGGAAGAGTCGGCGTTGACTGCACGGCGCTTTGGAGAAGCCTTGCGAAGCCGCCCCGTCTATTTCAGCCCCGCGCAAACATCCCTGACCAACCCGCGCAGCCACCGATGCGCCGGATCGGCATGCAGCCGTGGATGCCAGAGCAATGAAACCGTGAACTCCGGGGTGGCGACCGGGAGCGTGAAGCTGTGCATTCCGGCGCGCAGATTGCCGGTGTGGCGCTCGGGAACGCTGGCGATCAGGTCGGAGGCGCGGGCCAGGGCCAGCGCGGCCGGGAAGCTGCCAACGATGGTGACGATCCGCCGCTCGAGGCCGAGCGCGGCCAGGGCTTCGTCGACCGGCCCCCGGTCGCGGCCCTGCCGCGAGAAGTAGATGTGCCGGCCGGCCGCGTAGCGGGCCGGGGTGATCCGGCCCTTGCACAGCGGGTGCCCGGTACGCACGACGCCGATGAAGCGGTCGCGGAACAGGGCCTGCACGCGCAGCTCGGGGGCCGCGGCATTGCCGACGACACCGGTTTCCAGGTCGACGATGCCGTCGCGCAGCGGCGCGCTGTCCTTGTCGGGCTTCTGCACGAAGCACAGGCGCACGCCGGGTGCCTGTGCGCCGACGCGGGCGATGAGTTCCGGCCCGAAGTTCTCGACGAAGCCTTCGCTGGTGCGCAGGGTGAAGGTCCGCTGCAGTTGCCCGAGCTCGAGTTTGCGCGCGGGGCGCAGGACTTCCTTACCGTCCTGCACGAGTTGGGCGACCCGTTCGCGCAGTTCGATCGCCCGCGGCGTCGGCACCAGGCCGCGCCCGGCCCTGACCAGCAGGGGATCGCCGGTGGTCTCGCGCAGGCGCGCCAGCGCCCGGCTCATTGCCGAGGGGCTGAGCCGCAGGCGGCGGGCGGCGCCGGCAACGCTGCCTTCGGCGAGCAGCACGTCGAGCGTGAGCAGCAGGTTCAGATCGGGTGTGGCCATGGCGGAACGATAGCAGCGTTTGCTGCCATACATGGCGTCAGACGCATGAATAAAGTGCAAACGCTGCGTCTTCCGCCATGCCTCGCCGCGGGCTACGCTGGCGGCAATCCCGCTTCGGGAACCGCAAAAAAAAGGAGTCCATCATGAATACCATCGTTGCCTCGCAGGAAATGGCCGTTGCCGCCAGCCGGGAAGCGGCGCCGTCGGGTCGCTGGGCACTGGCCGGCCTGGCGCTGTCCATGCTGCTTTCCTCGCTCGGCACCAGCATCGCCAATGTCGCCCTGCCGACCTTGGCGCTGGCCTTCGCCGCCTCCTTCCAGGAAGTGCAGTGGGTCGTCCTCGCCTACCTGCTCGCGGTGACCACCCTGATCGTCAGCGTCGGTCGACTGGGTGACCTGGTCGGCCGCCGCCGGCTGCTGCTGGCCGGCCTCTTCCTGTTCACCCTGGCCTCGGTGCTGTGCGCCCTCGCCCCCACGCTGGGCCTGCTGATCACCGCCCGCGCCGCGCAGGGCCTGGGCGCGGCGATCATGATGGCGCTGACCCTGGCCTTCGTCGGCGAGGCGGTGCCGAAAGAGAAAACCGGCAGCGCCATGGGCCTGCTCGGCACGATGTCGGCCATCGGCACCGCGCTCGGCCCCACGCTCGGCGGCCTGCTGATCGCCGCCTGCGGCTGGCCGGCGATCTTCCTCGTCAACCTGCCGCTGGGCATCCTCGCCCTGTTCCTCGCCCGTCGCCACCTGCCCGCCGACCGCCTGCGGCAGAAGGTGGATGCCGCCGGCTTCGATGCTGTCGGCACGCTGTTGCTGGCGCTGACGCTCGCCGCCTACGCGCTTGCCATAACGCTCGGGCGCGGCAGTTTCAGTGCGGTCAACTTGGCCCTGCTGCTGTCGGCGGCCTTGGGCGGCGGCCTGTTCGTGTGGGCCGAAACACGGGCCGCCTCGCCCCTGCTGCGCCCGGCGCTGTTCCGCGAGCCGGTGCTGGGCGCGGGCTTCGCCACGAGCGCACTGGTCACCACCGTGGTGATGGCGACGCTAGTGGTCGGCCCCTTCTATCTCTCGGGCGCACTCGGGCTCGACGCCGCCCGCGTCGGCCTGGTCATGTCCGCTGGCCCCGTCGTCGCGGCGCTGACCGGGGTGCCGGCCGGCCGCCTGGTGGACCGGCTCGGCGCCACCCGCATGAGCATCGTCGGGCTGGTCGCGATGCTGCTCGGCTGCGCCCTGCTTTCCCTGCTGCCGGCGCGCTTCGGCATCCCGGCCTACATCGCGCCGCTGGTTGTCGTCACCGCCGGCTATGCGCTGTTCCAGGCGGCCAACAACACGGCCGTGATGACCAGCATCCGGCCCGAACAGCGCGGTGTGGTCGCCGGCCTGCTCAACCTGTCGCGCAATCTGGGCCTCATCACCGGCGCCTCCGTCATGGGCACCGTGTTCGCGCTCGGGTCGGCGATGGCCGACATCACGGCCGCGCCTACCGAGGCTGTTGCCACCGGCATGCGGATCACCTTCGCCGTCGCCGCGGGCCTGATCGTCCTCGCGCTCGCCATTGCGGCTGCGGGCCGCGCTCTTTCGCGGCGTGCCCTTGCTGCAAACCGGGAACTGGAGGATACGACCGCTACGGCTCGGTAACTCGAAGCGCGATGTTTCCGTTGTTCAGGAATGGAGGCGTCAATATGGGTTGCCGTCTTTGTGGGCACCACGCCAGGGACGCCGCAAATTCAAGCGCCGACAGCGGCCGGCACTTCCGTCTTCGCCGCCAGGCGCTTCAGCTCCGGCAGGCAGGAGCCGCAGTTGGTACCGCACTTGCTCTTGGCTTGCAGCGCCGCGAGGTCCAGCCCGGCCGCCAGATCGGCGCGGATTTCGTTTTCCGAGACATCGAAACAGTTGCAGACGATGCGGCCGCGCGCGGGGCTGGCGGCGGGCGGGGTGGCGAGCGGGGCGAACAGCCATTTGCGCAGTTCGGCGGTGCTGCCACCCCGCGCAATGAGGTCGAGCAGCCAGTCGGTGGCACGGGTTTCGTTGCACAACAAGGCGCCGGCAAGGCGGTCGTCCTCGATCAGGGCGCGCTTGGCGATGCCGCGCCGGGTATCGTTGAAAGCAAGTGCCGCCGGTGAATCGAGGCCCATCGCAGCGGCAAGCTCCGCCAGGACTTCCGGCGCCGGCACGGGGGTCTCGGGGGCGCCCCAGGCGCGCAGCACAACCACCGTGGACTCGCGCCCGGCCAGGGTCAGCGTGGCATGGTCGAAGCGCCCCAGCCAGGGCTGCAGCGCCGCGTGCAAACCGCCTTCGTCATCGCGGCGCATGGCCACCAGTTGCCAGCCGGTAGCGAATTTCTCCACCTGCACCGCCGCGTGCTTGAGCTCCGGCTGGCGCGAGACCGGGTCGGTGACCGGCAGGGTCAGGGCATTCACACCAAGACCGCGCATGAAGCGCCCGCCCCAGTGCATGGGAACGTAGGTCTGGGCCGGGCGCAGGGTATTCGACGCCACCGCGCGCAGCAGCAGCGACCCGCGCTTGCCCTTGACGCGTACCAGGTCTCCCTCGGCAATGCCGCGCCGCTCCATATCGCGGGCGTTCATTTCGATGGCCGGCTCCGGCGCATGGGCGAACAGCCGCGGCACCACGCCGGTGCGGCTCATGCCGTGCCACTGGTCGCGCAGGCGACCCGTGTTGAGATGCAGCGGATGGCGCGCATCGGCGGTTTCAGCGGTCGGGCGATGCTGGACTAGCTTGAAGCTGGCTCGGCCGCTGGCCGTCGGGTAGATGCCGTCGGCGTAGAGGCGCGGCGTGCCAGCCGTGGCGCCCTCGCGCAGCGGCCATTGCTGCGGACCCGAGGCTTCCAGTAGCGCGTAGGAGAGGCCGCCGATATCGAGATCACGGCCAATGGTGCTGGCGCGGTGCTCGTTGAACACGTCTTCGGCGTTCTCATATGGGAACAGTGTCCGCTCTCGTGCCGGCAAGCGGCTTTCCAGCCGATGCGCGAAATCGACGACGATGCGCCAATCCGCCCGCGCCTCGCCCGGCGCCGGCACCGCCGCCTTGACGCGGGTAATGCGGCGCTCGGAATTGGTCACCGTGCCTTCCTTCTCGCCCCAGCCGGCGGCCGGCAGCAGCAGATCGGCGTAGGCCGCGGTTTCGGTGTCGGCGCTGACTTCCTGCAGCACGACGAAGGGACACTTGGCCAGCGACTCATGCACTTTCGTCAGGTCGGGCAGGGACTGGGCCGGATTGGTGCAGGCGATCCACAGCGCCTTGATCTCGCCGCGATGCACCGCCTCGAACAGTTCCACCGCAGTCAGGCCAGGTTTGGCGGGGACGTCCGCAACGCCCCACAGACGCGCGACTTCGGCACGATGCTCGGGGTTGGTCATGTCGCGATGCGCCGAGAGCAGGTTGGCCAGGCCGCCAACCTCGCGCCCGCCCATCGCATTGGGCTGGCCTGTCAGCGAGAACGGGCCGCAGCCCGGCTTGCCGATCTTGCCGGTGGCGAGGTGCAGATGAATGATCGCAGCATTGTTGTCGGTGCCGTGGCTGGACTGGTTGAGCCCCTGGCAGTAGAGCGAGAGCGCCGCCGGCGCCTGGCCGAACCAGCGCGCGGCGGTGACGATGTCCTCCGCTTTCACACCGCAGATGTCGGCCGCCATGGCCGGCGTGTAGTCACGCACCAGGGCCTTCAGCGCGTCAAAGCCCTCGGTGTGGGCACGGATGTAATCGAGGTCGACCAGGTCTTCCCACAGCAGCACGTGCAGCATCGCGTTGTAGAGCGCGATGTCGGTGCCTGGCAGGATGGCGAGGTGCAGGTCGGCGGCTTCTGCCGTGTCGGTGCGACGCGGATCGACCACGATCAACTTCATCTGCGGCCGGGCCTTGCGCGCGTCCTCGATGCGACGGAACAGCACCGGGTGCGCCCAGGCGGTATTGGCGCCGGCGATCAGCAGGCAGTCAACGTGATCGATATCCTCGTAGGAACAAGGCGGCGCGTCGGCGCCCAGCGTAGCCTTGTAGCCGGCCACGGCAGAACTCATGCACAGGCGCGAGTTGGTGTCGACGTTGTTGGTGCCGATCAGGCCCTTGGCCAGCTTGTTGAAGACGTAGTAGTCCTCGGTCATCAGTTGCCCGCTGATGTAGAAAGCGACGCTGTCGGGGCCGTGCTCGCTGATGGTGCGGGCGAATTTCTCCGCGGCGTGATCGAGCGCGGCGTCCCAGCTCGCCTTCCCGCGCGGCGCGGCTTTGTCGCGGCGCAGTTGCGGATACGTGAGGCGCTGCGCCATGACCTGCGGCGTCGCCGTCAGGTGCAGCGTGCCGCCTTTGGTGCACAGCCGGCCAAAGTTCGCCGGATGATCCGGGTCACCGCGTACTCCGGTGATCCGCGTTTCATCATGCTCGATGATTACGCCGCAGCCGACGCCGCAGTAAGGGCAGGTGGATTTGGTCTCCATCACGAGTCTGCCCGGATCTGAAAGACATGAAAGCCTTTACCGCAGAGGCGCGGAGGCGCAGAGACAACGCAGAGAACGGCTAAGGCAATAGCGCAAGATCGGTTTGCTCTGCGCATCCTCTGCGCCTCTGCGCCTCTGCGGTTAAAGACTTTTGCTTCGCTTGCCATGGTCAACAGTCGGCGCTGGTGATACGGCGACTATGTCAGTTGCAGCCACACCGCGCCGCCATCAAGCTTCACTTCGAAGCGGCGCGCGCAGCCCTTGTCCGGCGCCACGGCTTCACCGTCCTTGAGGCCGATCTTGAAGCCATGCAGCGGACAGGTCACCGTTTCGCCATGGACTATGCCCTGCGACAGCGGCCCTCCTTTGTGCGGGCATTTGTCGTGCAAGCCGAAGACGTGGTCGTCCGCGGTACGGAAGATGGCGATATTCCCTTGCGACGAGGCAACCATGCGGCTGCCCTGGGGCGCGATTTCGTCCAGAGCGCAGACCTTGATCCAGTCGTTCATGCCGGCACCTCTTCGAGTTTGATCACTTCATACTCGCGGCGCACCGCCGGCTTCGTTACTGCGGCCTGCCACGGATCTTCATAGTCCTGCAGGGCGAACAGCAGGCGCTCGTGCAGTTCCTTGCGCCGCAGCGCGTCACTCACTACAGCCGCCTTGACGTGATCGAGACCCACACGGGCGACATAATGACAGGTGCGTTCGAGGTAAAAACCTTCCTCGCGATACAGCTGGAGGAAGGCGCCGGAATATTCCATCACGTCCTCGTCCGTCTTCACCTTGCACATAAACTGCGCCACCTCGGTCTTGATCCCGCCATTGCCGGCGACATAAAGCTCGTAGCCGGAATCCACGCCGATCACGCCGATGTCCTTGATGCCTGCCTCGGCGCAGTTGCGCGGACAGCCGCTGACGGCGAGCTTGACCTTGTGCGGCGCTCCCATGCCGAACAGCATGCGTTCCAGCTTGACGCCCATCGCCATCGAGCGCTGCGTACCGAAGCGGCAATGCTCGGCGCCGACGCAGGTCTTCACAGTGCGGATGCTCTTGCCATAGGCGTGGCCGGAAACCATGCCCGCCGCACCGAGATCGGCCCAGACTTTGGGCAGGTCTTCCTTCTTGATGCCGAGCAGGTCGATGCGCGCGCCGCCGGTCATTTTCACCGTCGGCACCTCGTATTTCTCGGCCACATCGGCAATTACCCGCAGCTCGGCCGGCGTCGTCAGCCCGCCCCACATGCGCGGCACCACCGAATAGGTGCCGTCCTTCTGGATGTTGGCATGCGCCCGCTCGTTGATGAAACGCGACTGCGGATCGTCCTTCGCCTCGCCCGGCCAGGTCGAGATCAGGTAGTAGTTGAGCGCCGGACGGCAGGAGGGGCAGCCGCTGGCCGTCTTCCACTCCATGTAGCTCATGACCGATGGAATGGTGAGCAGGTGCCGCTCGCGAATGGTCTGGCGCACCACGCCGTGCGAGTGGTCGGTGCAGCCGCACATCGGCTTGTCCTTCGATTCCGACGGCGTGTACGCGCCGCCGACGGTCGAGGCCAGGATCTGCTCGACCAGGCCGGTGCAGGAACCGCAGGAACTGGAGGCCTTGGTGTGCTTGCGCACGTCCTCCAGCGTGAACAGGCCCTGGCTTTTGATCGCCTTGACGATGTCGCCCTTGCAGACGCCGTTGCAACCGCAGACCTGTGCGTCATCCGCCATGGCGGCAGCTTTCGACACACCGGCATGGCCGACGTCGCCGACATGATTCTGGCCGAACATCAGGTGATCGCGCAGCTCATGAATATTCTGCCCGTCCTTGACCAGCTGGAAATACCAGGCGCCGTCGGCCGTGTCGCCATAAAGCACGGCGCCGACCAGCGTGTCGTTCTTAACCACCAGCTTCTTGTACACGCCGCCCGAGGGATCGTGCAGCAGAATCTCGTCCGTTCCTTCGCCGCCCATGAAGTTGCCGGCGGAAAAGAGATCGATACCGGTCACCTTGAGCTTGGTCGAAGTCACCGATCCCGTGTAGCGCGCAATGCCGAAGTTCGCCAGATGGTTGGCGCAAACTTTGGCCTGCTCGAACAGGGGCGCCACCAGGCCGTAGGCGATGCCGCGATGCGCCACGCACTCGCCGACAGCGTAGATGCGCGGGTCGTAGGTCTGCATGGTGTCGTTCACCACGATGCCGCGGTTGCAGTAGATCCTCGCCGATTCGGCCAGCGCCGTGTTGGGGCGGATGCCGGCCGCCATCACCACCAGGTCGGCCGGAATTTCGAGGCCGTCCTTGAAGCGCAGCGCGGCAACTCTCCCCGACTCACCGCGGATCAGCGCCTCGGTCTGCTTCTCCAGCAGGAACTTGAGGCCGCGCGCTTCGAGCGAGGTCTTCAGCATGTCGGCCGCGGCCTTGTCCAACTGGCGCTCCATCAGCCAGGGCATCAGGTGCACCACGGTGACATCCATGCCGCGCAGCTTGAGGCCGTTGGCGGCTTCGAGCCCGAGCAGGCCGCCGCCGATCACCACCGCATGCTTGTGCGTAGCGGCGGTGGCGATCATCTCGTCGGTATCGCGGATGTCGCGATAGCTGATCACGCCGGGCAGGTCGTTGCCGGGAACGGGCAGCATGAAAGGCGTCGAGCCGGTGGCGAGCAACAGGCGGTCGTACTCTTCCTCGGTGCCGTCGGCGGCGATCACCTTGCGCGCGGTGCGATCGATCTTCGTCACGGTCTTGCCGACATGCAGGCGAACGCCGTTGTCGGCATACCAGCCGAGCGGATTGAGGATGATGTCCTGTATCGTCATCTCGCCCGCCAGCACCGGAGAGAGCAGGATGCGGTTGTAGTTGGGGTGCGGCTCGGCGCCGAACACGGTGATGTCGTAGAGATCGGGCGCGAGCTTGAGCAGCTCTTCCACGGCGCGAATGCCGGCCATGCCGTTGCCGACCACTACCAGTTTCTGTTTCTTCATCTGACATCCTTTGCGAAATTCAATGGGTTCCGCTCTTCTATCAGCAAGGCGTGTGCCACCGCCAAAACTGCGCAAATCAGCCCAAAGCCGTGCATCAAGGCGGTGCCCGCGCACCAGATCGACTCATGGCAGTATTGCGGCGCACCATGAGCGTGCGCGCATCCTCCGCTCGACGTCTGGCGCAATCGCCTTACCGGGCCGGCGAAGTCACTGCTGGCCACGGTTTGCGCCGCTTTCCCGCGGCGTGGCACAGGCATTGCAATAGCTCTGGCATTTCGATCCTGCAGGAGCTTCATCATGGTCCTCAACAGTGCCTTCCTCAAAGCCGGCCACACGCCGACGCTACTGGCCGCCTTTCTCTACTTCGACCTCGCCTTCATGGTCTGGGTCATTCTCGGCCCGCTCGGCGTGCAGATCGCCACCGACCTCAACCTGACCCACGCGCAGAAAGGCCTGATGGTCGCCACCCCGGTGCTGGCCGGTGCGCTGCTGCGTCTGGTGATGGGCGTGCTGGTCGATCACCTGAAACCGAAAATGGCCGGCGCCATCGGTCAGGTCATTGTCATCTGCGCGCTATTCGGCGCCTGGCGCTTCGGCATCCACAGTTACGAACAAACGCTAATCCTCGGCCTGTTCCTCGGCGTCGCCGGTGCCTCCTTCGCCGCCGCGTTGCCGCTGGCCTCGCGCTGGTATCCGGCCGAGCATCAGGGCACCGCGATGGGCATCGCCGGCGCCGGCAACTCGGGCACCGCACTGGCCGCGCTGATCGCCCCCAGTCTGGCAGTGGCCTTCGGCTGGACCAATGTCTTCGGCCTCGCGCTGATTCCGCTGATCGTGGTCTTCATCCTGTATCTGGTTTTAGCCAAGGACGCGCCGGAATGTCCCGCACCGAAATCGCTGGCCGAGTACTTCGCGGTGCTCAAGGACAAGGATGCCTGGTGGTTCATGTTCTTCTACTCGGTGACTTTCGGCGGCTTCGTCGGCCTTGCCTCCTCGCTGACCATCTACTTCAATACCCAGTACGGTCTGGATGCCAAGACGGCCGGCTTCTTCACCGCCGCCTGCGTCTTTGCCGGCTCGCTGGTGCGGCCGATCGGCGGCAACGTCGCCGACCGCGTCGGCGGCGTCAAATCGCTGACCGTGATGTACATGGGCGCGGCAGTCTTCCTCGCCATCGTCAGCTTTGGCCTGCCCAACGCCTGGTTCGCGCTGGCCGGCTTCGTCGCCGCCATGCTGTGTCTGGGCATGGGCAACGGCGCGGTGTTCCAGCTGGTGCCGCAGCGCTTCCGCAAGGAGATCGGCGTCATGACCGGGCTGGTCGGCATGGCGGGCGGTGTTGGCGGCTTCTACCTCGCCTCCAGCCTGGGCTATTCCCGGCAGATGACAGGCAGTTACCAGGCCGGATTTCTTATCTTCGCGTCGCTGGCCGTGCTGGCGCTGGTCGGCCTCACCGGCGTCAAGACCCGCTGGCGCACGACCTGGGGTGCCTCCCATCTGACCGCCGCGAAAATCTGATGCAAAAACCTGTTTGCCACAGAGTTCACAGAGAAGGGCGGGAAGCGCCTCGGATTTTCTCTGTGTCCTCTGTGATCTCTGTGGCTAAATTGGTTTTCGAATGTTTGCGCTAAGCTGATCAGGGTGAAGAACCCCAAGCCCTCCCCCATCCTCAGCGTCGATCTCGGTCACGCTTCCCTTTCCGGCCCGCGTCCGCGCAACGAGGACTACTGCGCGGGCGTCACACCCGAAGGCGCGGAGCTTGAAAACAAGGGCATCCTGGTCGCCGTGGCCGATGGCGTCGGCGGCCACGCCAACGGCCGCGAGGCTTCGGAATACTGCGTGCGCAGCCTGCTCGCCGACTACTACGCGACGCCCGATACCTGGAGCGTGCCGCAGGCGCTGGACAAGGTCATCGTCGCCCTCAACCGCTGGCTTTACGCGCATACGCGGCGCGCGCGCGAAACAGCCGGCATGGCCACCACGCTGTCGGCGCTGGTACTGCGCGGTCGCCGCTACGTCATCGCCCATGTCGGCGACACGCGCGTGTATCGTTTGCGCGCCGGTGAATTGACGCAGCTGACCAGCGATCACGTCTGGGAACACCCGGAACTGAAGAGCGTGCTTTCGCGCGCGGTCGGCCTCGATGCCAGCCTGACCGTGGATTATGCCGATGGCGAATTGGGTGCAGGCGACGTATTCCTGCTGGTCAGCGACGGCGTCTGGGGCACGCTGGGCGACGAACGCATGGCGAAGCTACTGGAGTCGGCCGACAGCCCCGACGAAATTGCCGCACGCATCGCCAACGCGGCCACCGACGCCGGCGCGCAGGACAACTGCACCGCGCTGGTGCTGCGGGTGCTCGATTTGCCGGCGGACGGCCTGCGCGACACGCTGGCACGCGTCAAGGCCCTGCCGTTACCGCCGCGCCTCAAGCCGGGGCAAGTGCTCGACGGCCTCGAAGTCACCGAGGTGCTGCACGAATCGCGCGTCACCCTGCTCTACCGCGTACGGGCAGTAGCCAGTGGACAGGATTTCGTGCTCAAGACGCTGCACGTCGAGGCCGACGCCGCCGATACCGCCGCGCTGGCGCACGAGGAATGGCTGGCGCGCCGTGTCGCCAGCGCCGATTTTCCGCAAATGGTGAGCTGGCCGGCGCGCAGCCACCTCTACTACCTGATGAGCTGGCACGAAGGCGCCACTCTGGCACGGCATCTCGAACAGGGCCGTCGCTTCACTGCGGTCGAGGCCGCCGATCTGACGGCGCGCACGCTGAAGGCCCTGGCCGCACTGCACCGCCTCGCCATCGTGCATCGCGACGTCAAACCCGATAACCTGCACCTCGGCGCCGACGGCCGTCTGCGCCTGCTCGATCTTGGCGTCGCCGCCTCCGACGGGCAGGATGCCGCCGAGACCTTCAACGAAATAAACAATCCGGGCACGCCGTCCTACATGGCGCCCGAACTCTTTGCCGGCACCGGGGTGGCCACTGCGGCCAACGAGGCCAGCGATCTCTATGCCGTCGGCGTCACGCTGTACCACCTGCTGACGCGCAAGTATCCCTATGGCGAAATCGAGCCTTTCCAGACCCCGCGCTTTGGCGACCCGCTGCCGCCCACGCGCTACCGTCCGGACATTCCGGACTGGCTGGAATCGGTGATCCTCAAGGCGGTCGCCCGCGAGCCCGCCGGCCGTTTCGAAACCGCCGAGGAATTCCTGCTGGCGCTCGAACGCGGTGCCCAGCGCCCCCTGCGTGTGGCGCGGCGCACGCCGCTGCTGCAACGCGACCCGATGCTGGGATTGAAGTTGCTGGCGGCCGGGTCGCTGGTGCTAAACCTCCTGCTGATCTTCCTGCTGTTCGTCCGCTAAGCGGCTTTTTTCAACTGCTTGCGATAGAGGAACTCGAACACCGTGGCGCGGTAGTCGGCGAACTTGTGTTCATGCGCCAGCTCCAGACGGTCGCGCGGACGTTCGAGCTTGACCTCGACGATCTCGCCGATGGTGGCGGCCGGACCGTTGGTCATCATCACGATGCGGTCCGACAGCAGCACGGCCTCGTCGACATCGTGGGTCACCATCACCACCGTGGCGCCGGTCTTGGCCATCACGCCATTGAGTTCGTCCTGCAAGGCCGCGCGGGTCAGCGCATCGAGGGCACCGAAGGGCTCGTCCATCAGGAGCAGCTTGGGCTCCATGGCAAAAGCGCGGGCAATGCCGACGCGCTGCTTCATGCCGCCGGAGATCTCGTGCGGGTACTTGTGCATGGCGTGATCCATATGCACCATGTCGAGCGCAGCGGCGACACGCTCCCTCAATTTCGGCATGCCTTCCTTGCGACCGAAGACGCGCTCGACGGCGAGCATGACGTTCTCGAAGCAGGTCATCCACGGCAGCAGGCTGTGGTTCTGGAACACCACCGAGCGCTCCGGCCCCGGACCGGCGATTTCGCGGCCATCGCAGAGCAGCACACCACTGGTCGGCAGCGTGAGCCCGGCGATCAGGTTCAGCAGCGTGCTCTTGCCGCAACCGGAGTGGCCGATCAGCGAGACGACCTCGCCTTCCGCCACATCCAGGTTGATATCGCGCAGCGCGGTGAACTTTCCGCTCTTGGTGCTGAAGGTCTGTCCGACGTTTTCGATCTTGACGATGGGCTTGAGCATGTCCGTTCCCCTTAGCGCGATTCGTAGGTGAAGCGTTTGGCGATCATCAGCAGCATGGTTTCCAGCGCCAGGCCGACGATGCCGATGACAAAGATGGCAATGACGATGTGCTCGACCTTGAGGTTGTTCCACTCGTCCCATACCCAGAAGCCGATGCCTACGCCGCCGGTGAGCATTTCCGCGGCGACGATCACCAGCCACGCGGTACCGATCGAGAGACGAATGCCGGTCAGCATGTAGGGCAACACGGCGGGAAAAAGGATCTTGGTTATCACCTTCGCCTCCGACAACCCGAGCACGCGAGCGACATTGAGGTAGTCCTGCGGCACGCGCTGCACGCCCTGCGCGGTGTTGAGGATCATGGGCCAGATCGAGCAGATGAATATGGTCCAGGTCGCTGCCGGGTCGGCCTTCTGGAACACCAGCAGACCGATCGGCAGCCAGGCCAGCGGCGACACCGGGCGCAACAGGCTGATGATCGGCTCGAACATGCGGTTCATGAAGGCGAAGCGACCAAGCAGGAAGCCCATCGGGATGCCGACCAGCGCCGCGAAGCCGAAGCCGATGCCGACGCGGCGCAGCGAGGAAAGCACATTCCAGCCGATGCCCTGATCGTTCGGCCCGTTGCGATAGAAGGGATCGGCGAAGAGTTTCAGCGCCGCGTCCCAGGTCTTGTCGGGACCGGGAATATTGCCCGACTTGATCGCCACCAGCGCCCAGATGCCAAGCATCAGTGTGATGCCGAACAGCGGCGGGATAACGACGCGCAAGACTTCGCGCAAGCGTTCTCCGGGCCGCGTCGCCGGCTCGGCAGCCGCTGGCTCAACAGTCGGCGCTGACGAGACGGCGGTCTTGACGGGCGCGGGTTCCGCCCTGGCAGGCGCTTCGACCAGTTTCAATGCAATTGCGCTCATGTCGTTCTCCTTTTCCATTCCGGACCATCGATCAGGCATGCACCTTGAACGAGGCGGCGTATTTCTTCGGGTCCTTGCCGTCCCACACCACGCCGTCGATAAGCTTGTGGCTGCGCATGTCGCTCTTCGGCACGGCGACGCCGGCGGCGGTGGCCGCCTGCCTGTAGATGTCGATGCGATTGACCTTCTTCGCCACCGCAAGGTAATCGGGGTCTTCCTTGATCAGGCCCCAGCGCTTGTGCTGGGTCATGAACCACATGGCGTCCGACAAGTACGGGAAGGTGACGTTGCCGTCGTTGAAGAACTTCATCGCATTCTTGTCGTCCCAGGTCTTGCCGAGACCGTTGTTGTAGCGGCCAAGCATGCGCGCCACGATAACGTCGGCGTCGGTATTGACGTAGGCCTTGCTCGCCACCGTCTCTGCCGTCTTCTGCTTGTTGGCGAGCGAGGCGTCAATCCACTTGCCGGCCTCGATGATCGCCGCGGTCATAGCGCGCGCCGTATTGGGGTTCTTCGCCACGAACTCGGCCGTGGTGCCGAGCACCTTCTCCGGATGATCGACCCAGATGTCCTGCGTCGTCACCGCCGTGAAGCCGATGTTGTCCACGATGGCGCGGTTGCCCCAGGGCTCGCCGACGCAGAAGCCGTCCATGTTGCCGACGCGCATGTTGGCCACCATCTGCGGCGGCGGCACGGTAATGGTCTTGACGTCCTTGAAGGGGTCGATGCCCTGGGCCGCCAGCCAGTAGTAGAGCCACATGGCATGGGTGCCGGTGGGGAAGGTGTGGGCGAAGGTGTATTCGCGTTCCTTTTTCGCGATCAGCGCGGCAAGGCTGGCGCCATCGGTGGCGCCCTTGGCCTTGATCTGATTCGACAGCGTGATGGCCTGGCCGTTGTGGTTCAGGGTCATCAGCACGTTCATGTCCTTCTTCGGCCCGCCGATGCCCAGTTGCACGCCATACACCAGGCCGTAGAGCACATGCGCGGCGTCGAGTTCGCCGTTCACCAGCTTGTCGCGCACCGAGGCCCAGGAGGCCTCCTTGGTCGGGATGATCTTGATGCCGTACTTTTCGTCGAACTTGTTTACCGCCGCCATGACCACGGAAGAACAGTCGGTCAAGGGGATGAAGCCGATGCGCACTTCCTTCTTCTCCGGCGCATCGGAACCGGCGGCCCAGGCGCCGCTTCTTACCCCTGGCGGCACCAGGCTCATGAGCGCCGCTCCGCCGGCGAGATGAAGAAAGTCGCGCCGCGTGTGTGCTGCGCTGGCTTGTCCGGGAAACTCGACGGTAGGGGTCGGCACGCTGGTCGAAACTGCGTTGGAAAGCTTTTCTTCATGGTTCATCTCGATCTCCGCTGGAAATATCCCGCCAGGGGATACCGTCTCCAGCTTTACGCTGGAGACATAAAAAACGGCGCCCGTTGCGCTGCTCCGGGAGGCCCTCCCATGAGACGCAACAGACACCGTTGTCATTTGCACCGAACCGCCATTGATTCGGCACTCAGGCTCTACTTAGCAACCGCTATGCCACCTCTGCCGGAAAATTTTCTGGAAGGCCGGTAAATTGGTGCTGCGATCGCGAGCAAGCTCGCTCCTACACGGGGTACGGGGAGTTTGCGTAGGAGCCAGCTTGCTGGCGATTGGAGGATCCAGGCTTGATAGTCGGCGCTGGCGGAACGGCGACCGAAGGAGATTGCTGCACCGCAATAGCGCGTCGTTCCGTTTCAGCGCACCAGAACAAGGCGCACTAAAGCAGCAGCTTTGCCATCGCCACCAGATCGCCGGCGACCTTTCCCATGGGCTGCGCCCGTTCCATCGCCAGCGTGCGCAAGGCCGCGTAGGCCTGATCCTCATCGAGGCCGCGCGTCTTCATCAGGATGCCCTTGGCTTTTTCCACCAGTTTGCGTTCCGAGAGTTTTTTGGTGGCTGTGGCCAACTCTTGTTTGAGGTTCTGGTGCTCCTCGAAGCGTGCAATGGCAACATCCACAATGGGCTTGAGCCTGGCCAGATCGAGGTTATCGACGACATAGGCCGAGACGCCGGCCTTGAACGCGGCGCGCATTACTTCGGCGTCGCTATCCTGGGTCAGGATGATTACCGGCCGCGGCATGTCGCGATTCATCACCGCCAGATTCTCCAGCGTGTCGCGCGAGGGTGAGTCGGTTTCGATCAGGATCACGTCGGGTTCGATGGCCTCAATCTGCGCTGTCAAATCGAGCGCCGATGGCAGCACGGCAGCCACCTGATGCCCGGCCATGGCCAGCCCGCCGCACAATTCTTCAGCGCGGACACGAGATTCGTCGATGATGAGAATGCGCAACATCGCGTAGACCATGCAAGGCCCGTGCCTCCATCGCCGGACCCGTCCCGCAACTATTTTCCGGGCGGTCAGCCGTCAGCCCGTACTCCAGCCGCGCGGGCGCTTCATCCCGGCGATCTTGCAGGCCTGCTTGACGTAGCCATACGGAAACAGCTCGAAGACAAGGTTGCGCGAACCACCGACGCGCGCGGCCAGATGGCGGGTGACGAAGCGCACGTCGGGGATGACCTGATGCTCATGGTAATAGTCGCGCATGAAGCGGATCGCGTCCCAGTGAGTTTCGGTCAAGGCAATATTCTCCAGACGGGCCAGGGCCACCGCCAGGTTTTCGTTCCAGTCCGCCGGATCGACCAGGTAGCCCTCGTCATCCCTCGCCGGCATTTCCATTACCGCCTCCATCAAGCACCTCCATGAGACAGAAAAACCGCCATCGGCTCGAATAATACATCACGGCGTGATAGAAGCACAATGTGATACTTTATGTCCGCTGCCATCAGGCGGCGGACGGTATCCCCTTGTGGGGTATGTCCGCTGCCATCAGGCGGCGGACAGTGCTCTGCACGCCTGGGACTCCGCTTCGCGGGCAGGCGTCCCCTGGTGGGGTATGTCGGTATCGACAGGATGGATGAACCAGCGATGACCAAAAAAGTGCCCAACAAGAAGGAATTCGAAACCCTCTCCGAATTCCGCTATCGCCTGCGCCGCTTCCTGCGCTTCAGCGAACAGGTGACGCGACGCAATGGCATCACGCCGCTGCAATACCTGCTGCTGCTCCACATCAAGGGCTTTCCCGAGCGCAACTGGGCGACGGTGGGCGAACTCGCGGAGCGGCTGCAAGCCCAGCATCACGGCGTCGTGGCGCTGATCTCGCGTTGCGAAAAGCTCGGCTGGGTCGAGCGCAAGCAGGGCAAAGCCGACCGGCGCGAAGTGGAAATCCATCTCACCGCGGACGGCGAGCGCATGGCGGCAAAGATGGCGCAGCTGCACCGCGACGAACACCTGAACCCCGCCGGCAGCTTTCTGCTGCCTGAGTTGCGGGACTTGCAGGAGGCTTGACAATGGTCGCGAGCGACCCGCTGCAACTCGCCGCCGCTTTCAGGCGCCGGCCATGAATCGTCCTGTTCCTCTTTGACAGCAAGCGCCTCAGGACCAGCCCAGTTCGGCGCGCACGATGGCCGCACCGGCGGCAAGGGCCTGCAGCTTGCCGCGGGCGACGGCACGCGGCAGCGGCACCATGCCGCAGTTGGTGCAGCCGATCAGGCGATGCGGCTTCACCCACTGCAAGGCCCGGCGCAAGGTGGCCGCGACCTCCTCGGGCGTTTCGACCCTGTTGGTGGCAACGTCGATGGCACCGACCATGACTTCCTTGCCGTCGAGCAGGCCGATCAACTCCATCGGCACGTGCGAGTTCTGGCATTCGAGGCTGACCTGGTGGATGCGGCTGGCGGCGAGCAGCGGGAAGGTCTGCTCGTACTGCCGCCACTCGGCGCCGAGCCCCTCCTTCCACTTGATGTTGGCCTCGATGCCGTAACCGTAGCAGATATGCACCGCGGTCTTGCAGGGCAGGTCCGCCGCCGCGCGCTCCAGCGTCTTCACGCCCCAGTCGCGGACTTCGTCGAAAAACACGTTGAAGGCGGGCTCGTCGAACTGAACGATGTCGACGCCGGCCTCGGCCAGCTCCCGCGCTTCCTGGTTTAGGATCTCGGCGAAGGCCCACGCCAGCTTCTCCCGGCTCCTGAAATGGTCGTCGTACAGCGTGTCGATCATGGTCATCGGGCCGGGCAGGGTGAACTTGATCGGCCCCGTGGTCAGCAGGCGCAGGCGTCGCGCATCTTCGACGAAAACGGAGCGCTTGCGCGACACCGGACCCACGACCATCGGCACCTCGGCGTCGTAGCGGTCGCGAATGCGCACCGTCTTGCGATTGACGAAATCGACACCGTCGAGATGTTCGATGAATGTCGTCACGAAATGCTGCCGGGTCTGCTCGCCGTCGCCGATGATGCTGATGCCGGCACGCAGCTGGTCATCGACGGCGAGCCGCATGGCATCCATCTTGGCCTGCTCCAGTGCCTCGCCGGAAAGCTGCCAGGGCGCCCACAACTTTTCGGGCTGGGCCAGCCAGGCCGGTTTGGGCAGGCTTCCTGCGATGGCAGTGGCAATCGGTTGGGTCATGTCCTGGCTCCTTGTTTGCGTGCGGTCCGCGATGGATTATCACCCCAAAATTCATCGAGGCAATCAGCGACGCACCAGCAGCGCCTTCAAGCCGCGCGGTGCATGCACCAGATCGGCCAGCGTGTATTCGTCCAACGACGCATAAAGTGCATCGAAGGCGCGCACCAGAATCGCCGAGAGCCGGCAGGCCGGTGCGATACGGCAAGTCCCGGCATCATCCGACAGGCATTCGACGATCGGCGCGTTGCCTTCGCTGGCCCGCACGATCTGCCCCAGCCGGATGTCCTCGGGTTCGCGCGCGAGGCGGACGCCGCCGCCCTTGCCGCGAACCGATTCGATGACCCCGGAGCGCGCCAGCTGATGCACCACCTTCATCAGATGGTTCTCCGAGATGTCGTAGGCGGCAGCAATCTCGGGGATCGTGGCGAGCCGGTCGCGGTTGAGCGCGAGGAACATCAGCACGCGCAGGGTGTAGTCGGAAAAGGTCGTGAGCTTCATGTCCGGCAGTTTACGCTTATAAGCAGTAAAAGAGATATTGCTTTAAGAAAAAAGCGGTGTTACGATAAAGCTGTATTATCTTTACTGCTTTAAACCAGCCATGACGAAAGATACCGCCACAGCCGCCGACCGATCTGCCCTCGACGAAGAGCAGGTGCGCGACATCCTGCGCCAGGTCATCGACCCCGAGGTGGGCCGGGACATCGTTTCCCTCGGCCTGATCTATCGCGTCGAGGTCGCTCCCGGCAGCCTGGTGATCGAAATGACCATGACCTCACCGGCCTGCCCGATGGGCGACATGATCGTCGGCGATGTCCATGCCGCGCTGGCGAAAGTCCTGCCCGACACGATAGAGCCCGACATCCGCCTGGTCTGGGAACCGCCCTGGAATCCCTCGATGATGGACGCAGCCACCAAGCAGCATTTCGGCTGGGAACCCGAATAAATGAATGATCTGCGTCCCGCCGCCCGCGGCCCGCTGCTGGTGCTGGGCATGCTGTCCCTCGTCGGCGGCGTGCTGGCCGGCCTGGCGCGGCTGGACTGGGGCGTGCCGGCGACGGCGGCGAACGCCGCCGGCTGGCACGGGGCGCTGATGATTTCCGCTTTCCTCGGCACGGTCATCAGCCTCGAACGGGCCGTCGCGCTCGGCCGCGGCTGGGCCTATGTGGCGCCGGCGGCCGCCGGCATCGGCGGCATTGTCCTGCTCGCCGGGGCGCCGCTGGTCGTGACGCAAGTCCTGACGGTCGTCGCGGCCGCGATACTCGTCGCCGCCAGTATCGAGGTCCTGCTCCGACTGGTGGCGCCCTTCACCGTCATCCTCGCCATCGGCGCGCTGTGCTGGCTGATCGGCAACGCGGCCTGGCTCGCGGGCGGCGCGCTGACCGCCGCCGTGCCGTGGTGGCTGGCATTTCTGGTGCTGACCATCGCCGGCGAGCGGCTCGAACTGACGCGCTTCCTGCCCACGCCGGCCGTCGCGCAACGGCTGTTCTTCGCCATCGTCGGCGGCATCCTCGCCGGCGCCGTGCTCAGCTTCCAGCAGGAAGATGCCGGCCTCGCGCTGTTCTCCGCGGGCCTCCTGGCGCTGGCCGTCTGGCTGCTGCGCTACGACATCGCGCGGCGCAACGCGCGACAAAAGGGGCTGGTCCGCTTCATTGCCCTGTGCCTGCTCTCGGGCTACGGCTGGCTGGTGCTGGCCGGCCTGCTCGGCCTCGCCGGCGGCTTTCTGCCCGGCCACCGGTGGCGCGATGCGACGCTGCATGCGGTCGGCCTCGGCTTCGTGTTCTCGATGATCTTCGGCCACGCGCCGATCATTTTCCCGGCCGTGGTGCGGGTGAAGATCCCGTATCACCCGTTCTTCTACCTGCCACTGCTGGTGCTGCACGCCTCGCTGGCGCTGCGCATTTTCGGCGGCCTTGGCGACAACTTCCCGCTGCGCAGCGAGGGCGGCCTGCTCAATGCCATCGCCCTGCTGCTGTTCATCGCCACGATGATCGCCAGCGTCGTGCGCGGCAGCCGCGAAACCGCAACTCAAGGAGCTGCATGATGGGCGCCATCGAAGAACCCGGTCTCGAAATTCTCGCCAAGCGCAACGACGCCGGCCCGCAAGACAAATGGACCACCGAGCGCGTGCTGTCGATACGCTACTGGACGCCGACGCTGGTGACCGTGCGCACCACGCGCTACCGCGGCTTCCGCTTCACGCCGGGGCACTACACGCGCCTCGGGCTCGGCGCCGCCGATGACATCATATGGCGCCCGTTCTCGATGGCCTCGGCGGCCTATGACGATTTCCTCGAGTTCATCGCCGTGCTGGTGCCGGGCGGTGCGTTTTCGGAGCAACTGAAGCACCTGCGCGCCGGAGACAGGCTGCGCGTCGACAAGGCCAGCTACGGCTTCCTCACCGTCGATCAGCTGGCCGCCGGCAAGGACCTCTGGCTGCTGTCCAGCGGCACCGGGCTCGGGCCCTTCCTCTCGATACTCCAGGAACCTGCCGTCTGGCAGAACTACGAGCGCGTGATCGTGGCACACAGCGTGCGCCACTCGTCCGAGCTGGCCTGGCGCGACGAGATTGCGGACATCCCGAAGCGCGAATTGTTCGCCGATGCCAAAGCCACGCTCACCTATCTGCCCATCGTCACCCGCGAGCCGGGCGCCACCCCGCTGCCGGAACGCATTCCGCTGCTGCTAGCCGATGGCCGCCTCGAAACCGCGGCAGCCTGCCCGCTCGACGTCGCCACCTCGCGCGTGCTGGTCTGCGGCAATCCCGCCATGACCCGCGAGCTGCGCCAATCGCTGGCAGCGCGAGGCTTCGCCACCAACCGCCGCGGCGTGCCGGGGCAGATGGCCTTCGAAAAGTACTGGTAACTCAAACCCATTTTCCACCCACGATAGGAAAACTGCCATGTCATACCGTAGCTCCCGCTGGTTAATCGTCGCCGCTACCCTCGCGCTGAGCGTCGCCCCCGCCTACGCCGCCGACCATGCGCATGAACACGACGCCCACGGCACAACCGCGCTGAAGCTCAACAACGGCCAGAAGTGGAAAACCGATGCCCCGCTGCGCCAGGGCATGGCGAACATCAAGGCGGCCGTGCAACCGCATTTGCACGCCATCCACGAAAACAGGCTGAAGGCGGCGAACTATCAAACGCTGGCGAAGCGCACCAACACGCAAGTCGCCTTCATGGTCGAAAACTGCAAGCTGGCGCCGGACGCCGACGCGCAACTGCACCTGATCATCGCCGAGCTTGGCGCTGCGGCGGAAGCCATGGCGGGCAAGGACAAGGCGCAGTCGCGACAGAAGGGCGCGCTGCAACTGGTCCACGCGCTGGAAGCCTATGGCGAATTCTTCGATCATCCCGGTTGGAACGGGTCAGCGACGAAGCACGAGCACTGACCGGCGCGACGATACCGCCCGGGCTCCCTGCCATGAAGCGCCATCCCGACCTGCTGCAGCTCTCGCGCGAGCATTACGGCGCGCTGAAGCTGGCACGCGACGCACGACGCGCCGCCGCGTCAGGAGAGCCGGGCGCGGTGGCGGCACTCGCGCAACGCGTGGTGCAGGTCTTTCCCGTCGAGCTCGATCCGCACTTTTGCGTCGAGGAGCAGGGCATCCTCGTGCTTCTGGCGCAGGCCGGCCAGCATGCACTGGTAGCGCACACCCTGGCCGACCATGCCGAACTGCGCCGTCTCGCCAAGGCGCTCGCAACCCCGGATGCCGACACCCTGCTGCGCTTCGCCGAGCTGCTCGGGGCGCATGTCCGCTTCGAGGAGCGCGAAGTCTTCGAGGCGGCCCAGGCCAGCCTCGATATGGATACCGTTTGAACAACAACATGACCCAGCAAGCAGTCGCCAGAAAAGTCATCGAGATAAAGCCCTACGCCGATCCGGAGGCCAAGGTGTACCCGCGCTCGATCAGCGGCATCTACGCCCGCTGGCGCTGGG
>JAPLQY010000007.1 GCA_026399475.1 Rhodocyclales bacterium | reverse complement strand
CTTCACTCGTTTCACCGACAGTTCCCTGAACTCCGGTGTGTACTCCTGCTTCGGTATCTTCTTCAACTTCGCTTCTCCTTCCAATTTGCCGGGGCGTTATACCCCATCTCTTGGAAGACGAAATTTCGGGGGAAGCTCAGTTCCACACGCCCCAGAAAATCAACCGCTTCCGCTCTATTCGACATGAATATTAAGCAAACCATAAAATCGATAGTCCCAAGCCAGCACCACGGTGCAATTCATAAAATAGTAAATATCATATTTGCATGGGTTGAAACAATGTTCTATGGGGCCCTTCGCATTGATTCCCATACCAGTGTTCGCCCCGAACAATGCTCTACGCTGAAAATGATGCTGAGGACCAACCGTTACAGATTGGCGAGCGCCGGAATTCCCGTTACGGCGAATGAAAAGAAATTACTCCACTTGCGCAATCTGCACGCCGGTCAGCGCGCGTTCATCATAGGCAATGGACCCAGCCTCAATCTATGTGACTTGTCCTTGCTAAAGGATGAAATTACATTTGGGGTTAATGGAATTTTCCTTAATTACGAAAAAATGGGTTTTCATCCTACATATTATGTTGTTGAAGACCTTCTGGTGGCAGAAGATCGCGCCGAGCAGATTAATAGTTATAGTGGGCCGCATATAAAATTTTTCGGGAATTATTTGCGCTATTGCCTTAACGACTCTTCAAATGCAGTCTGGCTAAATGTTCGCGTGAACTATGAAGATTACGAAGGGTTCCCGCATTTCTCAAGAGACGCGGCCCGTATGGTCTGGGTAGGAGGGACGGTATCCTATCTTTGCATGCAATTGGCGTACTTCATGGGATTCAGCACGGTTTATCTGGTCGGCTTCGACCATTCTTATAGAATCCCTGACGATGCGAAGCTAAATTTGGGCAGGAAGGAAATAACTTCCGCCAGTGACGACCCCAATCATTTTGACCCTAATTATTTTGGAAAGGGTTACCGCTGGCATGATCCGATGGTAGAACGAATGGAAATGGCTTATCGTCGCGCCAGGCAAAATTTCGAGGCGGATAACCGCACGATCTTCAACGCAACTGCCGGCGGTCAGCTAAATGTATTTCCCAGGATAGATTTCCATGATTTGCTCGGCAAGGAGCACCCTGCAAGAGTTGGAAACAGTTAGACCATGCGGTTTTCCGTTATTGTTCCCACACTCGACCGCGCCGACTTGCTTAAGAAAGTGCTTCTGGCGCTAAAGGATCAATCATTTAATCCAAAGAAATTTGAAATCGTAATTGTCGACAATGGGTCGAGGGATTCGACACGTGATGTCGTTCATGAATTCGAAAGGATTAGCCGCGTACCCGTGATCTTTTGTCACGAGACCCGACGAGGATTACACTGGGCTCGGCATACAGGAGCCTTTGCATCTCAAGGCGAGATATTAGCGTATATAGATGACGATGCAATTCCCGATGCAAACTGGCTGGAGGAATTGGATAAAGCCTATTTGCATTTTGGCGCCGATTGCGCGGGAGGAAGAATTGACATCAAATGGGATCGCCAGCCTCCTCAGTGGGTAATTCCTTATGAACATTTCTTAGGGCGGATAGACTATGGCACCCACCCGAGGATATTGTCTGAAACGGAGTTTATCAACGGTGGCAATTTCACAATACTCAGGCGCCGACTTTTTGAAATTGGCGGCTTTAATCCAGACCAAGTCAATCGACACTTGATTGGTGACGGCGAATCTGGATTGTGCCTCAGGATACATAAGCGCAAGTGGAAAATGGTTTGGGTTCCGGATGCCACGGTGTTGCATATGCAGTTTGTTGACAGGAATGGCACGCTGCAAGACCTGAAAAGGAGATATTGGAACAACGGGGTATGTAAAGCCTATAACAATTACCGCAACTTTCGCCCAAGCTCGCCAATTCTGGTTATTTATTCGGCATGCAAGGGCATATCATCCATGGTCAGGAGTTGTATTGCGACTGCCTTCCGTGTTCAAGGCAATTTGTCCAAATATCACCTCCACGAGTTGACCTCTGCTTATTTTGCCGGTGAGGCACAGTATTATTGGCGACTGGCGCATGACGGTGACTTCAGAAGGCTGGCGCTTCTGGAGGACTGGATCAATCTAACGCAACCCAACCTTGAAGTTATTCGAGAATGAATATCACTAGGGACCCTATCGAGAGAATTGCCGATCAGAATCAAGTCTTGTGCATCCTGATTCGCAACGAACTCGTCCCTGATGAAACAACCTTTCTGACGCCGCCGGAATACAAGCAGCAGGTTGGGTTTGTGGTCTACGCCAAGGGTGGTGAAATCGCCCGCCATACACATGTTGCTGTGGCTCGGCAGTTGTTGGGCACATCCGAAGTACTAATCGTCAAGAAGGGCCATTGCCTCATCGACATCTACAACGACGCCCACGACCTCATCGCCACACGTGAATTGAACGAAGGCGATCTAATGCTGATGGTCGGTGGTGGACATGGCTTTCGAATGCTGGAAGACACAATCTTGCTCGAAGTCAAACAAGGACCTTATGCCGGACTTGAGGAAAAGGAACGTTTCTGATGCCTGGACAGCCTGTCATCCCGGTCGGCATGCGGTTCCTTGGCCGACCCGAATCCAAATAGGTACTCGGGTGCCCGCAAGCCATCATCGCCATATCAGAGTGCCGTCACGGAAAGAGCCTCCGCGGGCGGTCGTGACCGCGCCGGCGACGCCACGTACAGAGGATACTTTCCCCACTCTTGAATCTTCAAGCGCCTGTGTCCTACACGCTGCAGGTGCCAATGACAAGTCTGTGATGTGCAAGAACACCTACCGGCACCTCATTCTGGAAGTCGCGGGATGACATTCATCCCGGTCAGCCAACCCCTGCTTGACGGCAACGAAGAAAAGTATCTAGTCGAATGCATCCGCTCTGGCTGGATATCCTCCGAAGGCCCATTCGTCAAACAGTTCGAAGAGCGCTTTGCGGCTCGCATGGGGCGCGCGCATGGCGTCGCTGTCGCCAACGGTTCAGTCGCGCTCGACACCGCGGTGGTCGCGCTCGGGCTGGGGCCGGGGGACGAAGTCATCCTGCCAACCTTCACCATCATCTCCTGCGCTGCCGCCATCGTTCGGGCCGGGGCTGTTCCGGTCGTGGTCGACTGCGACCCGCTGACCTGGAATATGGATATCGCCCTGGTCGAAGCCCGTATCACCGCACGCACCAGAGCGATCATGGTGGTGCACGTCTTCGGCCTGCCGGTGGACATGGACCCTCTGCTCGCACTGGCCCACAAGCACGGCCTGAAGGTAATAGAAGATGCCGCCGAGATGAGCGGCCAGACCTATCGCGGTCGCCCGTGCGGCAGCTTCGGCGAAATCAGCACCTTCAGCTTCTACCCGAACAAGCATATCACCACCGGCGAAGGCGGGATGATCGTCACCGACGATCCGGAACTCGCAGAGAAATGCCGCTCGCTGCGCAATCTGTGTTTCAAACCCGAACAGCGCTTTGTTCATGACGAACTCGGCTGGAACTTCCGCATGAGCAATCTGCAGGCGGCATTGGGGCTTGCGCAACTAGAAAGGCTGGATGAATTCGTCGGACTCAAACGACGCATGGGCAAACGCTACACAGAGTTGTTGGCCGATACGCAGGGCATCCGGTTGCCGCTCGCGGCGACGGACTACGCCGACAACATCTATTGGGTATTCGCGATGGTACTGGACGATGACGTTCGCTTCGATGCCAGGGAGGCCATGGCACACCTTGGCAAACTGGGCATCGGGACCCGCCCGTTCTTCTGGCCGATGCACGAGCAGCCCGTGTTTCTGAAAATGGGCCTGTTTGCAGGCGAGCATTGTCCCGTTGCCGAACGGATAGCGCGGCGCGGCTTCTACATCCCCAGCGGCATCGCGCTTGGCGACGAGCAAATCGAGCGATCCGCGGCTGCGGTCAGGGAGATACTTTCATGAGCCGGGTATTCGACGCCTACGCGCGCTACTACGACCTGCTCTATCAGGACAAGGATTACGCAGCCGAGGCCGCATACGTAGACGCCCAGATCCAGAAGAGCACCCCGGCGGCCCGGCGCATTCTCGAACTGGGTTGCGGCACGGGAGCCCACGCCGAGTACTTGGCACGCCTGGGCTACACCGTCCACGGCGTCGACCGGAGCGCGGCCATGCTCGCGAAAGCGGAGGAACGCAAGTCCGGCTTGCCCGCCGAGGTTGCAGCCCGGCTATCCTTTTCGCTCGGCGACGTGCGCTCGGCGCGTACCGGCGAAATCTTCGATGCCGTCATTTCGCTATTCCACGTCATGAGCTACCAGATCAGCGACGCCGATCTCGATTCCACATTCGAAACCGCCGCACGCCACCTGCAACCGGGCGGCAGTTTCCTGTTCGACTTCTGGTACGGCCCGGCGGTACTGGCGCAGCAACCCGATACGCGCGTCAGACGACTGGCCGATGACGAGATCGAAGTCACGCGCATCGCCGAACCGGTGATGCTTCCTGCCGAAAGCAGGGTCAACGTGAATTACACCGTTTTCGTCAAACAGAAAGCGAGCGCCGAGATCACCGAGATTACCGAAACACATGCTATGCGTTATCTCTTTACGCCCGAACTGGAACGACTCAGGCAAGGCAGATTTGCTCGCGGCGAAGGTCGCGCCTGGATGAGCGACGCACCGCTCGATATCCGGAGTTGGAGTGGCCTGATCACACTGACACGCCTTTGATGCGCTTCCCATAGGGTCGCGGAGGCCGCCGGACGATGCTCAATTTTTGCTATCTAGACCCCGAAGAAATCCTCGCTTCTGAGGACTTCCGGGTCGTCGACACTTTTCTGCGAGAAACGCGACGACACAATATCGGCTGGCACTATGCCGTCGATCTAACATGGATCTATTCGCGCGCACGCCACTGGGCGCCGGGACTGCGTATCCTCGACGCTGGTGGCGGGCGAGGTCCGGCCCAGTTCCTTCTTGCCGAGATGGGCTTTGACGTCGTCAATGTCGACTTGATGCATACCGTCCCGGATCATGCCTACGTCCGCCGCTACGGCACGCACCGGACCGTTCTCGCCAGCCACGTCGCAACGCCCTACTTGAAGCACATCCTCGGTTTTGGCGGCGGCATGAAACTCTTTAAGCGGATCAGGAGTGCAGCCAGGGAGTCATTGCTGCTGCGCGAGTCGATCGCCGATGCCTATTCTCGGCGCCACGACCGGTGGCGCGCCACGCATGGTTTCGGCCCTCAACCGGTCGGCCGGATCGAGTGGCTGGCGGGCAACCTCGGCGCCGTACCCGAACTGGAAGCCGGCAGCTTTGACGCGGTCATTTCGCTGTCGTCACTCGAGCACATTCCCGCGGATCAGATCCCGCCTGCGATCGCAGAAATCCACCGCATTGTCCGACCGCATGGACACTGGGCCTTGACCACCTCTGGCACAGAGCGGGACGGGACCTGGTATCACGGCCCGTCGCAAGGCTACTGTTTTTCCAGCAGCGAGCTGGGCAGGCTGTTCAATGCCCGCCTGGACGGTATCGCGCTACCCGCCGAAATCCTGCGCAAGTACCAGCGTTCTTCTTATCTCAGGAAGAACCTTGCCCCGCATTACAGGCTATCGGGGAAGAACGGCATGCCCTGGGGCCGCTGGAACCCGGTATATATTCCGGTCGCGGTCTTCGACCGCGACACCTGATCAGCGAGCCTGGTCAGCGTTTAAGGAAGAATTCGACGCGCTGGCTGCCCATCCGGCCTTGAAGAAAATCGACAATGCCGACGAGATAGGCAACGGCAAGCCGCGGCCGGAAAACCATGACGTTGTAGATGGATCGCAACAAGGCCTTCGCCACCACGCGGAGACTTGCCCGGAAAAACTGGGCGATGACAAGATTTTTCCGGTAGAAATAGAGCTTGTTTCGGGTGCGAAGATATTCCTTCAGCGCGTTCGGCGACGATCTGCCGACTTTGTGCAGAATCCGCGTGCCTTCGGCGAAGGCCACTTCGCTGCCATTTCGTCTGGCGCGAAGACATAGGTCGACCTCCTCCCAATAAACAAAATATTTCTCGTCGAGCAGGCCGATTTCCTGCAGCAGTTCCGTCCTTGCCATGAGGCTCGATCCGGGGACCCAATCGACGCGAACGGCCTTGTTTCCGGTTCGGTCAAAACTCTTGACCGAGTCGAACCGGTCCGCGGCGAAGTCCGCACGAACGCCCGCACACCAAACTTCCGCCGGCAATGAATGGTAGTAATTCACCGCGCCGACAATTCCGAGGCAGGCGTCAGCATCCAGCACCCCCTTCAGCGCTGAAATAACGTCATCTACGACTACCGTATCGTTGTTCAACAACAGAACATAGCGTGAGCGGTTCGCTACCGCCCCCCGTATCCCGGTATTGCAGGCGGCAGCAAAACCTTCATTGAAGGCATTTGTCCTTACATCCAATTCGAAGGGAAACGTCAGGGCCCGCAATTCATCGATGGGCGCAGAGGAGGCATTGTCGATGAGCACCACCGAAAACTGCCGTGGATCGCAATGCATCGCCAACGACTGGAGGCACTCGATCGTGTCGTGCAGGCCGTTGAAATTTACAACTACGACGACGACGTGGTCGCGCAGATCGTCGGCACCAGCACTCATCCCGGACCCCGACGACGACTCTCGCGCTTCGCGATGAACTGGTGCGCCGAAGACGCGGAACCCGATCGATGGCGTTCATCGAATCCGCGGCATCGGCTCATGAAGAGTAGAACCTGACGATGTCGGTATTGAACCCTTCGATGAAATCACCACCGTCGCGGCGTAGCATCCTCTTCAGCAGCGGCTTCGCCGTCGCGTAAAGCCAGGCCGCAAGTGATGCGAAATGAAACATGCTCTCGCCAGCCTTGTAGGACCTAGAGTTCCTGATCCTCGCGACTTCGTTGAACCATTCGCTCAGGCGGTTGATATGGCCAATTTCCCGCTGGATGGCTGCCGGATCGATACCCCGCCCGGTCCCGATTTGTCGAACACCGTTCATGCAATCTGTAACCTCCGCCAACAGATCGGCAGAAAACGTCTCGAAATCGAAGCGTCTCGCATAGAGTTCCCTGGATCGCCTTCGGATGTCCTCAGAATGCATCTGGTCAAGAAATGCCGGGTTGATATCCGATGCGCTGCTGACGACCCGTCCCAATCCATGGATTCGCACCAGTTCGCTCATCTCGCCGACCTCATTGATCATGACCGGCAATCCGGCATTCAGATAAAGTGAAAATTTCCCCGAACTGAGCCCGATGAACAGCATGTTCTTGCCTTCGTAACGCGTTTCAAGCGACGGCTTGAATAAGCACACGCCGAGGTCAGCCGAAGCGATCACCTGCAGCAGTTCGTCGATCGAATCGACTTTCATGTCGGAAAAGTACACCCGTGACAGATCATGCTTCCGCTTGAACTTGCCAATATCCGACGCCCGAATCCCTGCGTAGGAATGCACGACCAGAACCCAGTCGTCCGGCCATTGCCCAACTGACGACAGCAGTTCGTGGATCATCGATTTTCCCGATACGGCCCCGGTAAAAATTGCGATCCTCTTTCCTTCCGCAATCCGAAAATGCTTCCTCAGGACTTGCGTCTTCCCGACGTCGCCACGCGCCGAACCGGAAACGGGGACGCACAGTATCTTTTCCAGTGGAATCCCGTACTCTCTTGACACCAGATAGCCTCTGACCCGATCCTGGGAGATGGCGAACGACACGTTCTTGCAGGCTTCGATTTCGGGTCTCTTGAACTCCTCGCCGACCTCGTCGGCAAAAAGGATCTCGTAGGAAATGAAGGCCAGGGGAGCGCCCATCTTGGCGGCGATGAAGGCGGCGGAAACAATTGCCTGGTCGACGCCGATGACGAGGTCGTAGCGAATCTTAAGATTACGGTACTGCACGAGATTTTGCTCGTAGGCGCCTGGAACACATAGGAACAGGGACGAATTCGCACAAACCTCGGCCTGCGCGTAATGCCTCTTCGTCGACACGATATCGACATGAAAATCCTTCTCGCACAGGAAGCTGATAATCGCCGTAAGGTTCGGGTTGATGCTTACTGCTCCTGACGGCTCGAGAATCAGTATGTTTTTCGTCGTCATTGTCGGTTGCCTGGATTGCATGCAAACGCATTCCGCCGGTTCGGATTCGTCATTCGTTGCTTGCTGCTGTGAACGCGGACGTCCCAGGCAGCGGTCTGTGAAAGACACATATCATTTCGTTTGTCGACGCGAGTGCCGTTTTCATCAGGCCCCATTCGACAACGTGCATCGCCTCGCCGAGCAAGGCATACCAAGGTCGGCGCCGAGTACCCAAATCAAGACAACTGCCAAGACTATCGCAGAAAATCCGCGAAGCGATGCGCGCCGAAGCCGTCATCCGAATATTCTCTGCGCCACAGGATGCCACAAGATTACGCAGTGACTGCGGCGCGAACAGGTGGAGGTGGCGAGGCGGTTCAAGACCCCGCCAATGCCGGCCGAACAACTTGTGGCTCCAGGCAAGTACATTGGGGGTCACAACGATACACCGGCCGCCCGGCTTCAGCACCCGCAGGCACTCGGCGACCAAGGCCTTCGGGTCCGTCACGTGCTCGATGACATGGCTTGAAAGAATTACGTCGAATTGCCCCTCAGGATACCGCTGCGATTCGAGGTCACCGAGAACGACCTTCAGCCCCTTCTGCCGTGCATTGCCGACCGCTGTGTCGTCAAAATCCAGGCCGTCGCAGGCCCACCCCCATCGGCTCATCAGGGCAAGCAAATGCCCGTTGCCGCAACCGATCTCGAGCAGCCTTCCCTTTTCCAGGTCAGCAAGCTGCGAAAACCCGTAATCCAGATATTCACGGCCGGGCCACAGCAGTCCGATCACGAAACCGAGAAGACGATCTAGCACTGTTGCCTTGTCTGCCTCGAACGCAAACATTCTCGCCCGATAGCCACGCTTCGCCTTTTCCTTGACCACCCGCAGAAAGGAACGACTCGCGACGCCGTCACCATGCGTGTAGTAATTCGCGTAGGCCTTGTGAATGTCCGCCAGACACGGCGCCGGATCAAGCCAAATCAGGCCGCAATCGCGGTTCAGGCAACGCTTCGCGTCCCACGCACCGGGCGCCATGAACAGCCGGTCCTCG
>JAPLQY010000014.1 GCA_026399475.1 Rhodocyclales bacterium | reverse complement strand
GCAAGCTGCAGGACTTCTCCCGCTTCCCGGACTTCAACAAGGGCCTGAACCTGCTCAAGGCCGGCACCAAGTTCTGGTTCTACGACTTTGACAAGGCCCGCGGCTTCGACAAGTACAAGATCAGCACCAAGGCCCCCGCCAATGCGGGCAGCGTGAGTTTCACCGCCACCTTCTTCAAGGATACGGATGGCAAGCTCAAGTTCCGTACCGAGAACGTCAAGGATCCCAAGGACGCCGGCCGCGTCTACACGGTGGACATGACCTACGGCGGCGGCATCTTCAAGCAGCGCTATCTGGTTCGCGTCGGCGCCAACCTGTTCCCCTTCGTGCAGTTCAACCCGACGGGTGACGACAGCTTTGCCGACCGCAGCCGCACGTCATGGCGTGATTACCATGGGGATTGGTTCTTCGACGAGCAGACCACCAAACTGGCCGATCCGCCCGCGGCCAAGTCCTTCGACAAGGAATGCGCCTCCTGCCATTACGCCGGCTACACGCTGACCAAGAACGCCAAGGGTGACTACATCGCGGGATCGGCCAAGGATCGTAACGGCGAGTTCGACCTCGACGGCAGCGGCAAGCCCAACGAAATCAATCTGGGTTGCGAAACCTGCCACGGTCCCGGCTCGGTACATGACAAGGCCAAAGAGATCGACATGCCGGCCACCATCGTCAGCCCCAACAAGCTGGCGGCGGAGCGTTCGTCGATGATCTGCGTCCAGTGCCACAGCCGGCCCCAGGGCAACCTGAAGAACGACCAGCCGGTCAATACGGCCAACAAGATGATGCTGCCGGGTACCTCCCGCAACACCTACCTCAAGGACTACACCACCCGTGAGGATGCGGCCAAGGGCGACTACTGGGCCGACGGACTGCATTCCAAGTCCCACCACCAGCAGGGCACGGACTTCATCAAGTCGTCCAAGCATCGCAACGGCAGCCATCTGGTCGCCTGCGCCGATTGCCACGATCCGCATGGCAACACCCAGTTCAAGTTCCAGATGAAGACCGACACCACCAAGGCCGAGTCCTGTACCGGTTGCCACAAGGACAGCACCGACCTCACGAAGCACCTCGCCGACAAGGCAAAGTGCACGGTGGATGCCAAGGCCATCACCTGTTCCGACTGTCACAACACCAAGACCATGCAGACCGGCGCCGGTTTCGGCAAGGGCATGATGGGCAAGGATGGCAAGAACTTCTGGCTGAACGACATCACCTCGCACCTCTACGATGTTCCGCGCAAGGACAACAAGGGCGTCAAGGGCGTCGCACCGGGCGCGGCCATGCCGATCCCCTACACCAAGCCTTGCGGCGCAGCCTGTCACGACACGAAGAATCTCTAGAAGGAGCGCGATACCCAGTCAAAAGCCGCCGGCAGGTCCGGCGGTTTTTTTAAGTACCCGGTCCGTTGGCGGTTGTGCCTTGTTGTAGGAATCCTCTGATTGACAGCTTGCCGTGACGCAGGCTACCGTGTTTAAGGACATTCCCGCGTTTCCGCGGTGATGCTGGTCAAGGCCCGGAGGAATTCCGGCAACGTTCGCAGATCAGGATGTTCTTGAAGCAAGCATTAGGCTGGACCCCATTTCAACATTTATTGGAGCCGAAACATGAAAACCAGAACTACCCTGTCGCTCATCGGATCGCTGTTCTTCGCCCTGGCCGGACTGGCCCCCGTGCATGCCGCGGTCGATGAGGCGGCGGCCAAGGCACTCGCCAAAAAGAACGACTGCTTCAAATGTCATGCCATTGACAAGACCAAGAAGGGTCCCTCCTACCAGAAGATCGCCGCCAAGTACAAGGAAAAGAAACTCGGCGAGAAGGATGCCATCAAGCAAATGACCACCGGCCCCAAGGTCAAGCTCGAAGACGGCACTGAAGAAGATCACAAGAACATCGAGACCAGGGATCCGAAAGAGCTGAGCAACCTCGCGCAGTGGATACTCTCGCAGTAGTCCGCGCCACCCGCCGGGGCCTGTTCAGCAGGCCCCGGCAGGTTTTATGTCCCCGTGGGACGCGGGGACGGTATCCCCCGGCGGGATGATGTCCCTGCGGGACGCGGGGACGGTATCCCCTGGTGGGATTGCCGGTGCAGCCGATTCATGAACGAATCGTCAACAAAAGTAACGTTTAGCGGGGAATGGGAATCATGCGTATCAACCAGCTTGCAGCGTGGCTTGTGGCAGCCGCGGTCTATGTGACCGGAACTCTGGGCAGCGGGTTGGTCGTCGCGGCCGGCAGCAAGGAAGCGGCTCCTGTCGTGCAGAAACTCGACAACGCTACCTGCCAGACTTGCCACGATGGCAAGAAAGGCAAGCTGGAGGCCCCCGCAGCCGATGGCAAGAAGCGCACGCTGCATGAAGTCAAGCCGGACAAGTACGCCACGAGCGTGCACGCCAAGATGGAGTGCGTCGCATGCCACAAGGAAATTATCGACAGCGTCACCCCGCACCAGAAAGTAGCCGGGGCGCCGAAGACCGATTGCGCCCAATGCCACCTCGACCTGTGGGACGCCGCGAAAAAGGACAACAAGACCGCCGAGAAACCGCGGCTGGGCATCGTCGTGGAGAATGTCGCGGCCTACAAGAAGTCTTTTCATGCCAAGCAAAACAAGGACGAGCCAACCAAGCTCAACGCCACCTGCGACAATTGCCATGACGTGCATACCTTCGACGTGCCGCTGCGCGGAACGCAGGAGCGCAAGGAGTGGCACCTTACCGTGCCCGGTATCTGCGGCAAGTGTCATGAGGATCACCTGGAAGACTGGACCGGGTCGGCGCACGGCAGGGAAGCCACCGAGAAGAAGAATCTGAAAACGGCCGTCTGCTCCGACTGCCACACCACCCACGACATCATCGGCAGTTCCACCGACAAGGCCAAACTGTCGATCACCGCCAGTTGCGGCGATTGCCACAAGGATGCCTACGAGTCCTACAAGGCCTCGTATCACGGCCAGGTCAACCGGCTGGGCTATGCCTATACCGCCAAGTGCGCGGATTGCCACGGCAGCCATGCCATCGAGCCGTCGAAGGATCCGAAGTCGAAGCTGCATCCGAAGAACCGGCTGAAAACCTGCCAGAAGTGCCACAACGGCAAGGAGGACAAACCGCCCATGGCGACCGCTGGCTTCCTCAGCTTCAGCCCGCACGGCAACAGCCACGACTTTGCCAAGTATCCGGAAATCTGGCTGACCACCAAGGCCATGATTGCGCTGCTGGTCGGTGTCTTCGCCTTCTTCTGGTTGCATTCCGGCCTGTGGTGGTATCGCGAGTATGCGGATCGCAAGCAAGGCAAGAACGTGCCGCACGTGATGACCGACAAGTTGCCGCCCGAGTTCGCCACCAAGCATGTCAAGCGCTTCGGTCCGATGTGGCGCATTGCCCACCTGCTGTTCGCCTTGAGCGTGATGATGCTGGTGCTGACCGGGATGGCGGCATTCTTCCCCGAGACCAGCTGGGCCAAGACCGTGATGGCGACATTCGGTACTCCGAAAATCGCCGGACAGGTGCACCGTTTGTCGGCCTATACCATGCTGAGCATCTTCGCCATCCACCTGGTGGCGGTCTCGATCAATATCCTGCGCAAGTGGAAGGACTTCAAGTTCTTCGGCCCGGATTCCTTCGTGCCGAACTGGAAGGACATGTACGACATGATCGACATGTTCAAGTGGTTCATCGGCAAGGGGCCGCGCCCCGCGATCGAACGCTGGTCCTACTGGGAGAAGTTCGACTACTGGGCGGTGTTCTGGGGTATGGCCATCATCGGTGGCAGCGGCATGATGCTTGCCTTCCCGCATGTGGTCGCCGCCTACCTGCCGGGCTGGGTGTTCAACATCGCGATGGTGGTGCATGGCGAAGAAGCGGTACTCGCTGCCGTGTTCCTCTTCACCGTGCACTTCTTCAACAACCACTTCCGGCCCGACAAGCTGCCGCCGCCGGACGTGGTAATGTTCACCGGCACCCAGTCGCTGCAGGAGTTCAGGCATGAGCACCGGGCGCAGTACGACCGCCTGGTGGCAAGCGGCGAGCTTGAGCAGTATCTGGTGGATGCGCCGTCGGCACCCTTTACGCTCGCTTCGAAGATTCTCGGTCTGGTGCTGATCGCCTTCGGCCTGACGCTGCTGCTGCTGATAGCGATCGGCTTCTCCGGCGGCGGGCACTGAGAGATCACTGCTTCAGGGCGTGCGTCCTGAAGCAGGGTCGTTGCAATCAGGAGCCCTGGCGGCTCGGGCCGGATCAGGCCCGGAATCGTCAGGGCTCTTTTCATTCCGTTTGCAGGAGAGCGTCGTGACCCGGAGATCCGCACTATTCCTCACAGCAGCACTGCTGCTCGCCCTCGCCGGAAGCGTCCCGGCGCTGGCGCAAGTGGACGCCGAGGCTGCCCAGGCGTTGGCAAAAAGGAATGACTGCTTCAAGTGCCACGCCATCGACAAGACCAAGAAAGGCCCGGCCTACAAAAGAGTCGCCGCCCGCTTGAAGACCAAGCCCGATGCTGTCGAAACGCTGGTCGAGCACATCACGACTGGCCCCATGATCCAGTTGCCGGACGGTACCGACGAGAAACACAAGATCATCGACACCAAGGATCCAGGTGAACTAAGAAATCTTGTCCAGTGGATCCTTTCGCTCTGACAATGCGCTCCATGACTTCAACGTTACGCACCAGCCGCGTCACCGTCATCCTTTCAGCCATCACGGTGGCGACGATCACGGCGATGACCATTCTGCTGCTGTGGCAGTTGCGTGTTCAGGAGCTGCGACATGCAGAAGGCGAAACGGTCAGCCTGAGCCATATCATCGCGGAGCAGACGACGCGTTCGCTGCAAAGCGTCGATCTGGCGCTCGACGTTGCCCTCGACCGATTGGAGCAAGCCGAAAGACTGGGTGTTTCCCACGACGAATTCGCCATTCATGCCATGCTGCGTTCTCGTGTCGAGGGGATGCCGCAACTCAGGTCCATGTTCATTACCGATGCCGACGGCAAGATTGCGAGTTCGGCGCTAAGCCATCCGGCCCCAAACTTTTCCGTGAAGGATCGGGACTATTTCACGCGAGTCAGAGACCGGACGGACCTCGACCGGTATGTAAGCTCGCCGGTGATCAATCGTGTGGACGGCAAACGGACACTCTTTTTTTCGCGGCGTATCCGGAATCCGAAGGGAGAGTTTGTCGGCGTCATCGCCGCGTCGCTGGACATCGCTTATGTCGAGTCCCTCTACGATTCGATAAAGCTCGATAGCGTCAGCTCGATTGCCCTGCACCTGGATGATGGCACCCTGGTCGCGCGTGCCCCGCACGACGAAGCCCTGATGGCAGACAAGGAACTTTTGCCGACCCTGCAGCACGGCGAGAAAGAGCGGACTCAGTTCAAGACAGTCAGGACGGAAGGCGAGGACGCCGGCATTGTCACTTATCGACAAGTCAGCCGGTTCCCGATGGTCCTGGGCGTTGGCAATCGCGACCGCGATGCCCTCGAGGGGTGGCGCGGCACCGCCCGCATGATCATCGCCGCGGCAGTGGTAAACATCTTGCTGGTGTTGGGGGTCATGGCCTTCCTGCTGCGCCGGCAGCGTCGTGAGGCCGTGCTGGCGGCTGCGGCAAAGGAAAGCGACGACCAGCTCCGGGCGATGGTGGAATCAGCCATGGACGCCATCATCACCATCGACAGCGAGCGGCGGATTGTCGTCTTCAACCCGGCGGCCCAGAGCATGTTCGGCTACAGCGCGGAAGAGGTGCGCGGCAGCCCGCTTGATCGACTCCTGCCGGAACGTTTTCGCGCCGTGCATGAGGGCAACGTTAACGCATTCCGCCAAAGCGGCATCACGGCACGCATGAAAAAGGCCCGCATGGAAATCGTCGGCCTGCGCGCTGACGGCAGCGAGTTTCCGCTCGAGTCGACCATCGCACAGGTGACAATCCGCGGCCAGACACTGTTTACCGCGATTCTTCGCGATATCAGCGAACGTCGTCGCGCCGAGGATGAACTGCGCGACTCGAACCGCCAGTTGCGCGAACTGGCAACGTCTTTGCAGACGGTGCGTGAGGAAGAGCGCACTTCGATCGCCCGCGAACTGCATGACGAGCTCGGTCAGCAACTGCTGCGGCTGCGCATGGACCTGGACTGGGTGGCGGGCCGGCTCAAGGAGCTTGCGCCGGCACTGCATGAAAAGGTGGGCGCCATGAAGCATTTCATCGAGGGTACGGTAGACGCCTTGCGCCACGTGACAACCCGGCTGCGCCCGCCGCTGCTCGACGATCTCGGCCTGGCGGACGCTGCGCGCTGGCAGCTCGACGAGTTTGCGCAGCGCAGCGGGATCGAGGTGGTAGCGACCATAGCCATCGACGACCTGGCACTGGACGAGCACGTGGCCATCAGCGCTTTTCGGATCCTCCAGGAGTCGCTCACCAACGTTGCACGCCATGCCGGCGCGACGCGGGTGGATGTGTCGCTGGCGGGGACGGAAGAGGGCCTGGCGCTCGATATTCGTGACAACGGCTGCGGCACGGAGCTTCGCGACAAACCACAGTTGGGTCACGGGCTCGTCGGCATCCGCGAGCGGACCCTGTTGCTCGGCGGCCGCATGGAAATCATCAGCGCACCGGGGGATGGATTTGCCATAATGGTGCGCATACCGCTGCGCGGGTCTGAACCGGCAGGAGAACAGAAATGATCCGCGTATTGCTTGCCGACGACCACGCCATCATCCGCGATGGCGTCAAGCAAATTCTGGCCGACACCGACGATCTTGTCGTTGCCGGCGAAGCCTCCAACGGCGCCGAAGCGCTGAAGCTGGTTGCCGAACAGGACTGGGATCTGCTGGTGCTTGACATTTCGATGCCCGGCAAGAACGGGCTGGATCTGATCAAGCTGGTCAGGCACGACAAGCCGCGCCTGCCCATCCTGATCTTCAGCATGCACCAGGAGGAGCAATACGCCCTGCGCGCCCTGCATGCGGGTGCTTCCGGCTACCTCACCAAGGAAAGCGACGGCGCGGTGCTCATTGCCGCGATGCGCAAGGTGGCGGCGGGCGGGGTCCATGTCAGCGAAAAGGTGGCCCAACTCCTGGCCCGCGAGCGCATGCCGAAAACCGACGAACAGCCGCATACCCTCCTGTCCGATCGCGAATTCCAGATTTTCGAAAAAATCGTCGCTGGTACCCGCTTGACCGACATTGCCGCCGAATTCAACCTGAGCATCAAGACCGTCAGCACCCACAAGTCGCGCATCCTGCAAAAAATGCACCTGGCCAACGATACCGACCTGGTCCGCTACGCCATTGCCAGGGGTCTGGCGACAATGCCGGAGTAGCGAGCGGCAGCGCGCAGGGTAGGAATAGTCCTACAAAAAAATGAATCCCCTGCTGATATGTGACTTTAGTCACATGCAGGACAATCCACTTTGTAAAAAATTGTTAGCAGCTGATGCGTTCAGCAGGGAAACTCAGGGGAAATCAAGATGCGATCTGTGCGACAACTACTCACTTTCTGTGCCGTCATCGGCACTCTGGCCGCTGCGACGCCGTCGCTGGCCGCGGCCGATGCGCCCAAACGGGATCTGGTGGCGAACCCGAACGCCAAGGACCTTGTCCTCAAGGGCGACGCAAAATGTACGGGCTGCCACGACGAGGCCGACGAGCCTACCGGCAAGGCAACCATGCTCGAATTGAATCCCGGAGTACTGGCCATCGGCACTACTCGCCACGGCGTCAAGGGTGATTCGCGCACCCCGACCTGTACCGACTGCCACGGCGAAAGCAAGAAGCATATCGAGCACAAGGGCAGCGGCAAGCCGCCGGTGGTCGATCGCAGCTATCGCAAGAACACGCCGACAGCGGCTGTTGAACGCAATGCAGCCTGCATGACTTGCCACACGGGCGGCAAGCAGACGCATTGGGAAAACAGCCTGCACGCCCGCAACGAAGTGGCGTGCAACTCATGCCACACGGTTCACTCCCAGCATGACAAGGTTCGCAGCAAGAAGACCCAGACCGAAGTGTGTTTCACCTGCCACAAGGAACAGCGCGCCGAGTTGCAGAAGATATCTGCACACCCGATCAAGGAAGGCAAGATCTCCTGTTCGAATTGCCACAATCCGCATGGTTCGCCGGCCCCGAGTTCGCTGACACGAAACACCGTCACCGAAACCTGTTATCAATGCCATGCCGAGAAGCGCGGGCCTTTCCTTTGGGAACACCAGCCGGCGGTGGAGACCTGCGCGACTTGCCATAGCCCGCACGGCTCCAACATCACGTCCCTTCTCAAGTCTCGGCCGCCCTTCCTTTGCACTGAGTGCCACGACGGTCCTCATTCAAAGGGTGCGGTGGGCCCCATCGTAGGGGGCTTCCAGGCCGGCTATACGGGCGCCGACCCTAGGCCGACCTCACCCGGCAAATCATGCATGAACTGCCATGTCATGGTGCATGGATCGAACAGCCCGGCCGGCGCCTGGTTGCAGCGCTAGTCTTGATAATCGGAGCACGCTATGAAGAATATTGGAAATGAATCGTTTGCCATCAAGCCGCTGACCCTGGTGGTGCACGGCGCGCTGGTGGTGATGTTCGGTGTGCCGGCTCTCGCGATGGCGCAGGGAGCGGATCAAAGCGTCGATGAAATACTGAGGCCCACCAATTTTGTCGAAATCGGAGCGGCCAATGTCGGCAAGAGCTCCACCAAGTTCGGCGAATACAACGGACTGGAAAAGGATGGCGGCGCCCTCATCGGCAACTTCAGCGTCAAGGGCGGCAACGCCTATGACAGGGGTGAGGGGACGAGGCGTTGGGAGGTCAATGGATCGGATCTCGGCACCACGAACCGCACGCTCGATGCCAAGGTCGGTGACCAGGGCAAGTGGAACCTGGGTGTCGGTTATGACGAATTGCGTCATTACACGCCTGGTCCGTTCAAGACGCCCCTGGTAGGCAATGCCGGCGACAACAGCTTCACCCTGCCGGCCGCTTTCGGCGCAGTGAATACCGCGGCGCCCGGTACCCGTGGCCTGACTGCGACCCAGAATTCCCTCTTCAGGAGGGTTGATGATCTGTACTCCGGGCGCAAGAATACCAACGTCACGGCCGGCTTTCTATTCAACAACCAGTGGGGCATCAATTTTGAATACAACAATTTGACGCAGACCGGCGCCAAGTTGATGAGTTCCGGCAGCTCGGCACCGCTTCTCGGCACGCTTGGTGCGGCAGGGGTCGTTGGTGGCAATACCCTGACCGGCGAAGCAATCATGACGGTGATGAACCCC
Source organism: Rhodocyclales bacterium (assembly GCA_026399475.1). Taxonomy (GTDB): domain Bacteria; phylum Pseudomonadota; class Gammaproteobacteria; order Burkholderiales; family Rhodocyclaceae; genus Sulfuritalea. Next base: position 72,146 of record JAPLQY010000014.1, on the reverse strand, counting down.
ACCGAGTACAAGACCGATACGGTCAAGTTGTCGCTCGACTGGAAGGGGGAACAAGGACACCTGAGCGCAGGCTACTACGGCTCCTTCTTCCGTGACAAATACAACGGTTTTTCCTGGAACAGCCCCTTTCAGTCAACAGCGGCCACGGGTGCGGCCTTCGTCGGCAACACCAACTGGATGAGCACGGCGCCGGACAACAACTTCAACCAGCTTAATCTCTCGGGCGGTTACACGTTCCGTCCGGCCACCAAGTTGACGGGCGGGCTTTCCTACGGCCGCAATACCCAGAATGATGCGTATCAGATCGACCCCAACCTGTTGCTGGGCGGTGTCTCGCCACAGTCCTCGCTGAACGGCCTGGTGAAGACGACGCACGCCAACCTGAGCGTGAAGGATACCTCGGTCAAGGATCTGACCTTGTCGGCGGCCTTCAAGTACAACAAGCGTGACAACCAGACGCAATCGACTTCCTATAGCTTCTACGATATCGGTTCCGGCCATCCGCTGCGCACGATCTCCAATTTGCCTTACAGCAACAAGAAGGTTCAACTGGAGTTGGCCGGCGATTATCGCTTGACCAAGGGGCAAACCCTGCGGCTGAGCTACGAGCGCGAGAACTTCGACCGCTGGTGCAACAGCCTGGCCAAAACTACCCTGAATGCTGGCAATCAAAACGGCAACAATCCAACGGGTACCACGGACTGTGCGATCTTTCCGCACAGCAAAGAAGACAAGCTCAACGCCGGTTACAAGCTGAAAATGGACAATGGCGTCGCCCTCAAGGCCGGCTTCTTCTGGGCGGCACGCATGGTGGATGAAAACCACATGGCCGTGGGCCCGCTCGGGGCGACCAGCGTGGTTCCCACCTACGGCACCCAGGCCTATGTCAACAACGGCAACGGTTATGGCTTCAAGCCCTACTTCGAAGCGCAGCGCAAGGAACAGGGTATCAAGCTCGGCGGCAGTTGGGAGGCTACCGAGCAGCTCAGCTTCCAGGCAGACGGTCGCTATAGCAAGGTCAGGTTCCCCGATTCGATGTATGGTGCGCAGGACGGCGAAACGGCGACGGCGAATATCGATGCCACCTACACCCTTTCCGAGAATTCTTCGATAGCCGCCTATGGCAGCCGGCAGCTGAAGACGCGGTTCATGCACGACAACGCGAACTCGACGATAGACTGGCAACTTGCGAACAGCCGCCAGGAATGGAACGCCAAGCTGACGGATAACGAAACGGCGATTGGCCTGGCCGGCAGATTTGGCGGCTTGATGGGCAACAAGCTCGATCTGAAGGCCGATCTCTCCGTCTCGCTCGGTGCCTACGCCCAATTGACCCAGAATCTCTACCAGGCGGGTACTTGCGACGCGACGACAGCCCTGACCTGCGGCTACCTGCCGGAGGTCAAGACATCCATCCTGACCTTCAAGCTCGAGGGCGACTACAAACTGGACAAGGCCAGCCAGATTCGTCTCGGTTACCTGTTCAAGCGCGTAATGAACAACGATTACGTTTACAACATCTATCAGCAGTCTCTGACGGCGAATGCAGTGATGCCGACCGACCAGGTGGCGCCGAGATATTCGGTCAATGTGCTTTCAGCGAGCTACATCTACAGTTTCAAGTAAGGCAAAAGGGGAAGCCCCGATTACTTGTAGCTAGGACTTAAACGGCCACCTTCGGGTGGCCGTTTTTTTTCGGCCACGATCAGCGGTGTCCGGCAGCGGTCAATCGGACAGTCAGGCAAGTCGACGCTGGAGTGGATTGGGCGTTATCCGGTGCAAGCCGACATTTGCCAGACTGCAGGCATGGACCAGTTAGTCTTCCGGATTATTCGCTTGTTGTGGGCGTTTGCTATTGCCTTCCCGTTGTTTGCCATTCCGCCCATCCGGGCCTGGGCGTTACGAACACCAACCAGAAATCCTACTTGTGTATAACTATCGGTCCTACTAAAATAGTACTTGCCATTAAGTGGGAGAGTGGAGATGTTGCAAACCCTTAGACGCGCTGGTGGTTCGCTGGTGATGACCGTCCCTAAAGCTTTTATCGAGCAGAACCAGCTTCAGGAAGGATCGCAGGTAGACCTTCTTCTCGAAGGTGCCCGCATGACCGTCAATGCTCCGCGCAAGCATCGCTACAAGCTGAAAGACTTGCTCGCTGAGATGCCGGGTGAATTGCCTCGCGTTGAAGCTTGGGATGCCATGAGGCCGGTCGGCAAGGAGGTGCTCTGATGGCCTATACGCCGGATCGCGGGGACATTGTGCATCTGCAATTCGACCCGGCGTCCGGGCAGGAAATGAAGGGGCCGCATTTTGGCTTGGTGGTGACTGCCAAGGTCTTTAACAGCCGGGGGCTCGCGATGATCTGCCCCATCTCGCAAGGCGACGCGGCGGCAGCCCGCACTTATGGCACGGTGGTCACACTAATGGGGTCGGGCACGGATACGCAAGGTGCAGTCCATTGCCACCAGTTGAAATCTCTGGATTGGCGGGTACGCAAGGCGAAGTTCAAAGAATCGGTCCCGGTGGTGATTATTGATGACGTGGTGGCGCGGATTGAAGCAATCCTGTTCGAATAGGTTCATCTTTCCGCTCCTGGCTATCCGGCGCAGTCTGGTATTCGCTAGACTCGCAACATGCATCTGACGATTTTCCCGATTGTTCGCCGGTTGCGGGAACTGGCTGTTGCCTTCCCGCTGCTCGCTGCGGGGCTGTCAGTGCCAATGCTGTGCGTCTCGTTGGGAACGCTCGCGCAGGACGCATCGCCGACTGCAGCGCCGCATGTCGCCGCCGCCGCCGACCTGCAATTCGCCCTGCCCGAAATCGTCGCCGCCTTTACCCGCAGCGGCGGTGCGCCGCTCAGGTTGTCCTTCGGCTCCTCAGGCAATTTCGCGCGCCAGATCGTGCAGGGCGCGCCCTTCGAACTGTTCCTCGCCGCCGATGAGCGCTTTGTCGAGCCGGTGATTGCTGCACAGCGTGCCGATGGTGTCGGCATGCACTACGCCACCGGGCGTCTCGCCCTGTTCCTGCCGCAGGGGTCGCCGATTCGCGCTGATCGCGAACTGGCCGATTTCGCCGCTGCGGTCGGCGATGGTCGCCTGAAGCGCCTGGCGATTGCCAATCCGGAGCACGCGCCCTACGGCCGCGCCGCGCGCGAGGTGCTGGAAAAACGCGGGCTGTGGCTGGCCGTGCAGGACCGGCTGGCGCTGGGCGACAATGCCGCACAGGCTGCGCAGTTCGCCGCCAGCGGCGCGGCGCAGGCCGGCCTGATTCCGCTCTCGCTGGCGCGCGCGCCCGAACTTGCCGCGCGTGGCGCCTTCGTCACCCTGCCGGAAAACTGGCACACGCCGCTGCGCCAGACGCTGGTGCTGGTCAACGGGGCGGGGCTCACCGCGCGGGCCTTCGCAGAATTTCTGCGCGGGCCGCAGGCACGGGCGATTCTGGCCCGTAACGGCTTCGCTTTGCCTGTGCCGTGATGGACTGGTCGGCACTCGGCCTGTCGCTGCAACTGGCGGTGATGACTACGCTGCTGTTGCTGCCGCTGGCCGTGCTGCTGGCGCGGCCGCTGGCGTGGGTGCGCTTTCCAGGCAAGGGGCTGATCGATGCGCTGGTGACCCTGCCGCTGCTGCTGCCGCCCACCGTGCTGGGCTTCTACCTGCTTGGCGTCTTTGCGCCGCAAGGCACCCTGGGCCAGGCGTGGCTGGCGCTGACCGGGCGCAGCCTGGTGTTTTCATTCGACGGGCTGTTGCTGGCGTCGCTGCTGGTCAACATTCCCTTCGCCGTGCAGCCGGTGCAACGTGCCTTCGAGGCGATTCCGCGCGAAGCGCGCGAGGCGGCCTGGTGCTGCGGCTTGTCAAGCTGGCAGACGCTGTGGCGGGTGGAATTGCCGCTGGCCTGGCCGGGGCTGGCCTCCGCCATGGTGCTGACTTTCGTCCATACGCTGGGCGAATTCGGCGTGGTGCTGATGGTCGGCGGCAATCTCGATGGTGCGACGCGGACCCTGTCGATCGCCATCTACGATCGGGTGCAGGCCTTCGACGACACCGGTGCGGCACGCATGTCGCTGCTGCTGGTGCTGATCGCTTTCGTTGCGGTGGGCAGCCTGCATTTCCTCACGCGCAAGGTGGGCCGCCGTGGCAATTGACGTGATGAGCGGCGCGCTCGAGGTTGAACTGCGGCAGCAGTTACCGATTCCTCTGGACTGCGCCTTCGACTGCGCGCCGGGCGAACTGGTCGCCCTGGTAGGCCCCTCGGGCAGTGGCAAGACCACCGTGCTGCGCTGCATCGCCGGGCTGAATCGCGCGGCGCAGGGCGCGATCCGCTGCAATGGCGCGACGTGGTTCGACGGCGAGCTCAGCCTGCCGCCGCAGCAACGGCGCGTTGGTTTGGTGTTCCAGAATTATTCGTTGCTGCCGCATCTTTCCGCATTGGACAACGTCATGCTCGCGCTCGGCGATGTGCCGCCGACAGAGCGCGTCGCCACGGCGCGCAACTGGCTGGCGCGGGTGCATCTGCAGGGCCTCGACGCGCGCCGCCCGGCGCAGTTGTCCGGCGGCCAGCAGCAGCGTGTGGCGCTGGCTCGGGCGCTGGCGCGCGCCGCTGCGGGCACCGGCGGAGGCGTGCTGCTGATGGACGAGCCGTTTTCAGCGGTCGATCAGGTGACGCGCCGCAAGCTGCGGGAGGAGCTTGCGCGTCTGCGCCGGGAACTGGCGATTCCCATCGTGCTGGTAACGCATGATCTGGACGAGGCGCGGCAACTCGCCGACCGGCTGGTGGTCCTGCATCGCGGCAAGGCGCTGCAATCCGGCACGCCAGAAGATGTCCTGTTGCGGCCGTGCTCACCTGCGGTGGCGCGGCTGGTCGGGCTTAGCAACCTGTTTTCCGGCACGGTGGGGATCGAGAACGGCAGGCCCTGCCTCGATTGGGCCGGTCGCCGTCTCGCCCTCGAATCCCCGTGCGGATGCGCGCCTGGCAGCATTGTGAATTGGGTGATCCCGCCGGAAGGCGTGTTGCTGCATCGGCCGGATCACCCCAGCCGCGGTGAAGCGGAAAATCCGCTGACGGGAATCATCACCGAAGCCCTGCGCATGGGCAGCTTCACCCAGCTGACGCTGAGCATTCCCGGTGAGGCGCAACCGCTGGTATTTCAGGCCTCCAGCCACACCATCCTGCGCAACAATCTCGGCCCCGGGCAGTCCGCCAACGTCACTCTGCTGGCGGAGCGCATCCACCTGATGCCGGTGGAATAAGGTGTCGGTGTTTCAGTTGGCGTCGTAGTAGTAAGCCTTGTTCGGCACGTCCGCGGCGGCGTTGTTCTTCATCGTAGCCAGCGACTGCGCCGGCTTGTCCCACCAGAGGGCGCGCCCCTTTTGCTGTTCCCGCAATTCTTCGGGGTGCTTTCCCATCCATTCGCGCATGAACTTGGTGTGCTCGGATTCGTAGAGGGCCATGAGGTTTTCTTCCTAGTGTTGTTTCGGATCGACGTAACGGGTGATGCGCACCACTTCCGGCACGCGCCGCAGGGCGCGCAGGATTCGGGCGAGGTGGACACGGTCAGTGACTTGCAGCGTGAAGAACAGGGTGGTGGCCTTGCCGCTGTCATCGTCCATGCTGATGTTGATGATGTTCGAGTCGGTCTCGGCAATTCCGGCCGCGAGCCGCGCCAGCACACCGCGCACGTTCTGCACCACGACACGGATGCTGGCTTCGAACATGCCGGTGATGCCCGGCTCCCATTCGACATCGATCCAGTTGCCGCGCTCGCTGCGCAACTTGGCGATGGCCGGGCAGTCATGCGTGTGCACCACCAGGCCCTGGCCCTTGCGGATCAGGCCGACGATCGGGTCGCCGGGAATCGGCCGGCAGCAGCTGCCGAGTCTTACCGCGACGCCTTCTGCGCCGTGAATCAGGATGGCTTGCTGCGTGCGACCTTCGGCGGCCACTCCCGTGGCGCCCGGCTCGACGCCCTCTGCCAGTCGCCGCGCGACGATGGCTGGCAGGCGCTTGCCAAGGCCGATATCGGCCAGCACGGCGCGCTCGGAGCGGGCGCCCGAGGCGCGCTTGAAGCGGTCCCAGGCCTGGGCGGGCAGCTTGGCCAGGGCCAGGCCCAGGTCGCGCAAGGCATGCGCCAGCAGACGTTCGCCGAGCGCGGCAGACTCGGCATTCTGTTGCGTGTTGAGAAAGTGGCGGATCTTGGAGCGCGCCCGCGCGCTCTTGACATAGCCGAGCCAGGCCGGATTGGGCGCGGCGTTCGGCGCGGTGACGATCTCGACGCGATCGCCATTGCGCAGTTCCGTGCGCAACGGCATGGTCTCGAAATTGATGCGGCAGGCGACGCAGCGGTCGCCGATGTCGGTATGCACGGCGTAGGCCAGGTCGACCGGGGTCGATCCCCGCGGCAGCGCAAAAATCTTGCCTTTGGGACTGAATACGTAGACTTCGCTGGGAAACAGGTCGACCTTGACGTGCTCGAGAAACTCCGAGGAATCGCCGGTGGTCGACTGCAGTTCGACCAGTGATTGCAGCCACTTGTGGGTCTTCTTCTGCAACTGGTCGAGCGCCGTTTCATCCTTGTACAGCCAGTGCGAGGCGACGCCGGATTCCGCAACATGGTGCATGTTGGCATCGCGGATCTGGATTTCTGCCGGCGTGCCGAAAGGCCCGATCAGCGTCGTATGCAGCGACTGGTAGCCATTGGCCTTGGGGATGGCGATGTAGTCCTTGAACTTGCCCGGCACCGGCTGGTACAGCGCATGCAGCGCGCCCAGCGCCAGATAGCAGGTGGGGCGATCCTTGACGATGATGCGAAAGCCGTAGATATCCAGCACCTGCGAGAAGCTCAGGTGCTTGTCGCGCATCTTCCGATAAATGCCGTAGAGATGTTTTTCCCGACCCATGACCTCAGCATCGATGCCGGCGGCCGGCAATGCCTTGCGGATGGATTCGAGGATCTTGCTGACCACCTCGCGACGGTTGCCACGCGCACCTTTCACGGCTTTCGAGAGCACGCGGTAACGCAGCGGATGGGCATGCCGGAAAGCCAGTTCCTGAAGTTCGCGATAGAGTGCGTTCAAGCCCAGCCGGTTGGCGATCGGGGCATAGATGTCGAGCGTCTCGCGCGCGATCCGCCGCCGCTTCTCGGGCCGCATGGCGTCGAGCGTACGCATGTTGTGCAGCCGATCGGCCAGCTTGATCAGGATGACGCGCACATCGCGCGCCATGGCCAGCAGCATCTTGCGGAAGTTTTCGGCCTGGGCCTCCTCGAAGCTTTGATGCTCGATCCGGTCGAGCTTGGAGACGCCATCGACCAGGTCGGCCGCGACCTTGCCGAAACGTTCGGCGATCTGTTCCTTGGTGATCGCCGTGTCTTCCATCACGTCATGCAGCAGCGCGGCAATCAGGGCGTGAGGGTCGAGATGCCAGCCGGCCAGCGTTTCTGCCACGGCCAGCGGATGGGAAATGTAGGGCGCGCCGCTGATGCGCATCTGGCCGCGGTGCGCCGCGTTGGCAAACACATAGGCGGCGCCGATGCGGGTGATTTCCTCGGGCTGCAGATAGGTGGCCAGCCGGGCGTTGAAGTGCTCCAGATCTTCGGCCAGGTCGACCGGCGGATGCATGTCCGCCGAAATCAGCGGCGGCTCGTCGAGGGCGCCCGGCACCACGCCGGGGTCCATCGCATCAATGGGGGCGGGTGCCGAAGGCGACGGGGTCGACATAAGCGGCGGTGCCGTCACGTTTCACCCCGTTCGCATGATTCTTACGGCGCGTTGCGGTTGAGAATTTCGACGCCGACCTTGCCGCTGGCGATTTCGCGCAGGGCAACGACGGTCGGCTTGTCGCGACCCGGATCGACCAGCGGCGTGCTGCCCAGCGTGAGCTGGCGGGCACGGTAGGTAGCCGCCAGGGTGAGCTGAAAGCGGTTGGGAATGAGCTTGATGCAATCATCAATGGTGACACGGGCCATGGGGTTCAGTCCTGATCAAGAAAACGGAATACGTCGGGGTGGCGGGCGCGCTGACGCGGGAAACGCAGACGCGAAGCACGCACAGCGGCCTTGAGCTCGCCGAGCGCCACATCCAAGTCATTGTTGATTATAACAAAATCGAACTCGCCTACGTGACGCATTTCGCCATAAGCGCCAGCCACCCGGCGCGCTATGACATCTTCACTATCCGAGCCGCGGCCGCGCAGCCGGCGCTCCAGTTCGGCGATCGACGGCGGCAGGATGAAAATGCTCACCGCCTCGGGAAACTGCCGGCGCATCTGTTGCGCGCCCTGCCAGTCGATTTCCAGCAGCATGTCGCAGCCTTCCTGCATGCGCTGCACGAGCCAGTTGCGCGAGGTGCCGTAAAAATTGTCGTGTACCTCCGCCCATTCGGCGAACTCGCCGCGCTCGCGCATGGCGAGAAACTGCTGCACGTCGATGAAATTATATTCGCGGCCGTTCTGCTCGCCGGGGCGCGCAGCGCGGGTGGTGAAGGAGATCGAGTGCTGCACGTGCGGATCGTCCGCCAGCAGGCGGCCCACCAGCGTGGTCTTGCCGGCGCCGGAGGGCGCTGCAACGATAAACAGGGTACCGGTAATCATGGTCTTCAAGGCTTGAGTTAAGTCAATGCTGCGCAAGCGCGGACTGTACTAGTATACGCGGCCCATGTCTGCATACGCCCACCTCATGTCGTTTCGCCGCCGCACTGCCTGGCTGCTGTTCCTCGGCCTGCTGGCCGTGGTTCTGCACGGGCTGGCCGGCACGGGTTTGGTTCGGGCGAGTGCGAGTACCGGCAGCGGCGACAGCTTTGTCGCCGAAGTGTGCACCAGCCATGGCCTGTCCAGGCTTGATCCGGCACAGACTCGCGGCGACAGTTCGCAGCCGGCAAGCGGAGCCCATGACTGCTGCAAGCTGTGCGCCACCGGCGGTCCGTTGCTGACCGCCGATCTTGCACCCGGCGTAGCGCCTGCGCCGGCCGTCGCTACCCCGCACGATCCGCCCCCTGTTGCGCGCCCGACCCTTGCCGTCCGGACCGCGCACCGGCCGCGCGGCCCACCCGCGCGCGCCTGAAGGTCACAGAGTTCGCCCGGTCCGCGCGGCTGCCAAGGCGCGTCCGCTTCGGATCACCATCCCGCGCTGTCGCGGGGCTATTCCCATCGCAAGGAGCCCTCATGAATCGCACTATTCGCGCTGCCGCATTTTCCGCACTTGTTTCCGCCGCCTTTGTTCTTCCCGCCCACGCCCAAGTCACGGTCAAGGACCCTTGGGTGCGTGCTACCGTTTCGCAGCAAAAGGCGACGGGGGCCTTCATGCAGATCACTTCCGCCAAGGACGCGCGCCTGGTCGAAGTCAAGTCGCCGGTCGCCGGCGTGGTTGAGGTGCACGAAATGGCGATGGACAAGGATGTGATGAAAATGCGCGCCTTGCCCAACGGCCTCGAACTTCCCGCCGGCAAGAGCGTCGAGCTGAAGCCTGGCGGCTATCACGTCATGCTGATGGACCTGAAGCAGCAGATGAAGGAAGGCGACACCGTGCCGGTGACCCTGGTTGTCGAAGGCAAGGACAAGAAGCGCACGACGATCGAAATCAAGGCACCGGTAAAGCCCCTGGCTACTGCGAGCAAGGCGGAGCCAGAGCACAAGCATTCGCATTGATTGATCTGCTGCATCCACGATGAAGCTTGCCCGCTGCACCGGCCGACTCACCGCCTGGATCGCGATTTTTGCGATCCTCCTGGCGGCGCTCGCGCCGAGTGTGGCGCGCGCCCTGTCGCCACCGCAGAAGGCGATGCCGTGGACCGATATCTGCTCGGTTGCCGGCACGCAAGCCGCGCCAGCAACCGATCCGATATCCGGTTCCGGGCAGCACCAGAACGTGGGTTTCAAGCATTGCCCTTTGTGCCTGAATTACACCGGGCACTTGGCGCTGCCAACCGCGCCAGTTGCTCCCCTGCCGGTGGTCGGCGCCAGCGCAGAAGATTTCCCGGCGTCCGTCACCACTGCATCTGCGCACTTCATTCGCACCGCGGCACAGCCGCGCGCACCGCCAGTCAACTCCTGATCGCCAAGTAGCCGTCCCGCCCAGGGCATCCGCCCGGGCTCCGCTTGCGTTTTCATGTCAGGAGATTCACATGCATTACTCGTCGCCGCCCCGCTGCGGCGCCCCCCGCCGCCGCCCGATTGCGCTCGCGATCGCTGCCGCGTTTTCCCTCGCATCGCACTTCGTGCGGGCCGAGGCCGAGGCGGCCGCCACACTGCCCGAGATGTCGATCACCGCGAGCCAGCCGGCGGTTCCGGCCAACCTGCCCAATACTGTCGAAGGCATCACGGCCAGGCAGATCGACGAGAGCATCAATGCCGTCACCACGGGGTCGGTGTTGCAGAACCTGCCGAGCGTGCACGTCCGCGAGCGCTACATCGGCGACCGCAACGGCATCCTGGTGATGCGGGTGAACAGTTCTATCGCCAGCGCACAGACGGCCGTTTATGCTGACAACCTGCTGGTGTCGAACTTCCTCAACAACAGCTTCAGCACGCCTCCGCGCTGGGGCATGGTGGCGCCCGAGGAGATAGATCGCGTCGATGTCGTCTACGGTCCGTTTTCGGCCATGTACCCCGGCAATTCGGCGGGAGGAGTGGTCGTCATCAGCGCGCACATGCCGGAAAAATTTGAAGCGCATGCCAAGCTGGATGTCTTTGGTCAGCACTTCAAGATGTACGGCACCGACCAGTCTTTCAACGGCCGGCATGGCAGCGTTTCTCTCGGCAACAAATCAGACGACTGGTCGTTCTGGCTGAACCTCGACCATCTCGACAACCACGGCCATCCGCAGACTTTCGGCAACGCGACCAAAGGAACCGCAGGCGCTACACCTGTCACCGTGGTCGATAGCAGCAAGCTCTATCGTGATGTCGATACCGCAGGCAATCCACGCATCATTGTCAGCTCGACTGGCATCGACCACACCGTGCAGGACAACGGCAAGTTCAAGCTTGCCTACGATTTTGCGCCGAGCGTGCGCGCGACTTATACCCTCGGCATCTGGCAGAACAAGTCGGATGGCACGGTAGACAGCTACTTGCGCGACGCGACCGGCCGTACCGTATACAACGCCGGCTCGGGCATGGCGAATCCGCTCAAATTTGTTCGTATCGATGGTGTCGATTACACGGTATCCACGGCAGCGCCAAGTCGCAGCGAAAGCGAACACTGGATGCACGGCCTGGCCCTCAAGACATCGAGCGGCGGGACCTGGGACTGGGAGGCGGTGGCCAGCCTGTACAAACAAGTCAAGGAAACGGTGCGTACCGCGGTTCCGACCAGTGGCTACGATTCCGGCCTGGATGCCGTACGTCCCGGCGGAACCCTCAAGGTCGATGACGGCACCGGCTGGCGCACCCTGGACCTGCGCGGCGAATGGCGTCCCGGAGGCGACCGGAAGAGCGAACATCAGCTCAGTTTTGGCTACCACTATGACCGCTACCTGCTGAGTTCCGATACCTTCACCGTGACCACCGACTGGCTGACGGGCGGCGCGGGCGCGTTGAGCAGCAACTCGAAGGGCCGCACCCAGACCCAGGCGCTGTACCTGCAGGATGCCTGGCAGTTCGCGCGCGACTGGAAGCTGACCGCCGGGCTGCGCATGGAATCCTGGAAAGCGTCCTCGGGCAGCAATTTCGCCACCGTCGGTGGCAACGTGAGCTACCAGGACCGCGGCGTGAATGCATTTTCACCCAAGGCGTCGCTGTCCTTCCAGACCTCGGCCGACTGGGTCTTGCGCGGCTCGGCTGGCAAGGCCACGCGCTTCCCCACGGTCAGCGAACTGTTCGCCAACATCGGCATCACGGTGGTGGGTAGCGGGGCCGCCGCCACCGCCGGGCAGATCGCCGGGTTTCCTGCGCCTTACAACAGTGCCAAGACCAACAATCCCAATCTGGGCCCGGAATCGGTGAACTCCTGGGAATTCACCGCCGAGCGGGCTCTTGGCGAGGGTCTGTGGCGGACATCGGTGTTCTGGGAGGACAAGCGCGATGCACTCGTTTCGACCAGCGACATTACGACCTTGCCGGGATTCAGCATCAGTGCCATACAGAACATTGACCAGATACGTACGCGAGGTGTGGAAACGGCGCTGCAAACCGGCAATCTCTGGCAAACAGGCCTCGACCTGATGGGCAGCGTCACTTACGCGAATTCGAAGATCCTGCGCAGCAGACTCAATCCGGGCCTGGTCGGCAGCGACCAGCCGCGGATTCCGGATTGGCGCGCAACCCTGGTCGCCACCTGGCATGCATCCGACGCGTTGTCCTGGAGCCTGAGTTATCGCTTCAGCGGACGTCAGCACAATGCCCTCATCAACACGGCGACCGGTCAGTACAACGACCCGAATCCGGACGTCTATGGCGCGGTGAGCAAATACACCGTGATCGATACCAAGGTGCTCTACAAAGCGGATAAACACTGGACGGCGGCCGTCGGCATCAACAACCTCGCCAATTACAAATATTTCGTCAATCCGAATCCCTACCCTGAGCGGACTTACTTCGCCAGCCTGAAGTATGACTACTGAGGAGATCACGATGCAGACGGGATGGCGGGTCGCATCAATGGCGGTGCTGACCGGGCTCTGCATGTCCGGCACCATGGCGCACGAGGGGCACCAGGAACATGCGACGCCGGTTGATACGCGCCAGGGCAAGGCTGCGCCCCGGCCCAGGGCCGCGCTGTCGATTGGCGCGGCAGTCGCGCCGGATGGCAGGTTGTGGCTGGTTGGACTGAATCAGGACGGCAAGCTGTTTACCCAGTCGAGCAAGGACTTGGGTGTCACCTGGAATCAGCCGCGGGTTCTCGATATCGGCAGCGACAAAGTGGCGGCCGATGGCGAGAACCGGCCCAAGATTGCCTTCGGGCCGGACCAACGGGCCGTTATTTCCTACACGCAGCCGCTGGCCAGGCCTTATACCGGCGAGATCCGCATGCTGCGCTCGGTCGACGGCGGAAAGAGTTTTTCTCCGCCCCTTACAGTCCATCGTGATCGGCAAGTGATTACTCACCGCTTCGAGTCGATCGCCTTCGATCGCAGCGGCGTACTGCATGTGGTCTGGATCGACAAGCGGGACCAGGTGCTTGCTGCGCGAACTTCAGGTACAAGCCCCGGCAAGGTCGGCGCCTATGCCGGGGCCGCGATCTACCGCAATGAATCGCGCGACGGCGGCCTCAGTTTCGGCCCCGACCTCAAGCTTGCCGATCACAGTTGCGAGTGCTGCCGCATCGCGCTGGCACCGACGCCGGCAGGAGGGGTGGCGGCGATGTGGCGCCACGTGTTTGAGCTCGATATCCGCGATCATGCCTTCGCGGTATTGGGCGAAGAGACGAAAGCCCCCGTGCGCGCCAGCTTCGACGACTGGAAGCTGGACGGCTGTCCGCACCACGGACCGGGCCTCGCGGCGGCTTTGCAGGGCGGCTATCACGCCGTCTGGTTTGGCGACAAGGCCGGCCGTGCCGCTGTTCGCTACGGCCACCTGGCGGCCGACGGCACGCCGCAGGGCGAAACGCGGGAACTCCCCGATCCGCGCGCCGAACATGCCGATGTCCTTACGTCGGGGACGCAGGTGGCCATCGCCTGGCGCAGCTACGATGGGGTGCAGACGCAGCTCAGGGCATGGCTGTCGGCGGATGACGGCGCCCATTTTGTTCTGCGCGAACTGGCGGCCAGCAAGGAAGAAAACGACCACCCGCGACTGCTCGCGACGCCTGAGGGCATACGGGTCTTGTGGCGCACTGCAAAGGAAATACATGTCCTGCCAATTCTCCCTTGAGCGCCGGGCGCGGCTCCTTGTCCTGCTCGGCGGACTGCTTGCGTCCACCGCGCCGGCATTTGCGGCGCCGCGGACGATTCTCCCGTTCACCGCGGACACCTGGACCGATCTGGTCCATTCGCCCTCGCAACCGATGGTGGTGGTGTTCTCGACCACCGACTGCGCGCACTGCCCCAGGGTGATCGACGACATTGCCGAGGCCATACACAAGGCTCGAGCCACAACTCGCCTCGTGGTGGTGGTGATGGACGGTGCGGTGCAGGAAGGAGCCCTGCGCAAGGATCGCCACTACCGCAAGGCGAATGCCCTGTACGTCTTTGACGGTGATGCCATGGCGCTGCGCTTCACGGTGAATCCGGACTGGCGCGGGCTTACCCCCTATGTCGCGTTTGTTCCTGCGACGGGCGCCGCGCGCTTCCATGCCGGGCCTCCGCCATCCGATGTCTTGCGGACTTTCCTGCGGCCTTGAACGTGCTCACGATGACGCGTCGTTTGCAATGGGACAAGCTGGCCGGCGTGCTGCTGGTAGTGGCCCTGCACGCCGCGGCGCTGTGGGGTCTGTGGAGCCATCGTCTGCTGCCGGCGCCCACCGACGCGGCGACCCTGTTCGTCAACTTCATTGCGCCGCCCAGCCCACCCAAGGTCGAGGAAGCACCCAAACGCGAGCCGCCCAAACCGAGGCCCGACGAGAAGCCGCAGCCGCGGCAACTGGTGGCCGAAGCCCCGGTCACCTCATCCGCCGATGCCGTCGCGCCGCCGCCTTTGCCGGCCCCGGTAATCACCGCAGCCGCGGAATCGAAACCCGCTGGTCCGGTGACGCTGGGCGCGGAACTTTCCGTCGCCTGCCCGGAGCGCACCGCGCCCAACTACCCGGTGCTGTCGCGCCGCATGAATGAAACCGGCATCACGGTGTTGCGTGTCGAACTCGACGAACAAGGCCATGTCAGCACCGCTCGTGTCGCCACCGGCAGCGGCTATGCCCGGCTCGATGAAGCGGCGCTCACCGCCGTAAAGACCTGGCGCTGCACTCCGGCGCAACGCAATGGCCAGCCGGTACGCGCCGTTGCCCTGCAACCCTTCAAATTCGTACTGCAAGGAAACTGAACCATGGAACCAGCCGCATTGAACGACCTGGGCTTTGCCCACTTTCTCTCCCACACCGACGGCGTCGGCAAGCTGGTGCTAACGGCGTTGCTGCTGCTTTCGGTGGCGAGCTGGTATTTGATTGTCACGCGCACCCTCTCCAATACCCTGGCGCAAAAGCGCGCCGCGGCGTTTCTCGCCGGTTTCTGGGATGCGCCCTCCCTGCGTGACGTCAGCATCGCGCTGGCGGCGCAGCCCATCGATAATGCCTTTGCCGAACTGGCGCAGCAGGCCCTGCAAGCCGCCTGCGACAGCGAGGCGCACGAGCCTCACAAGCTTGCGGCAGCCGGCGGGCTCGGCGAGTTCCTGACCCGCGTACTGAGGAACGGCATCGACCAGGAGGCGGCGCGCGTCGAACACGGCCTCACCGTGCTCGCCTCGGCCGGCTCGGCCGCACCCTATGTCGGCCTGTTCGGCACGGTGTGGGGCATCTACCACGCGCTGGTGCAGATCGGCCTGTCGGGCCAGGGAACGCTGGACAAGGTCGCCGGCCCGGTGGGCGAAGCCTTGATCATGACGGCGCTGGGCCTGGCGGTGGCGATTCCCGCCGTGCTGGCCTACAACGCCTTCAATCGCCGCAACCGCATGTGGCTGGCGCGGCTCGATGCCTTCGCCCACGATCTCTACGTGCTGACCACGGTCGGCTCGATCAAATCCGGCAGCCCGCGTTAGGAGACCACCATGGCAATCGGCAGTTTCAATGGACGCAGCCATCAAGCCCCGATGGCGGACATGAACGTGGTGCCGCTGGTGGATGTGATGCTGGTGCTGCTGGTGATCTTCATCGTCACCGCGCCGCTGCTCACGCATTCGGTCAAGATCGACCTGCCCAAGGCATCCTCGAGCGCCAACATTACGAAACCAGAGCACATCGAATTCGGCATTCGCGACGGCGGTGAACTGTTCTGGAACGGCGAAAAACTCGCGCTCGCCGATCTCGGTCCGCGTTTTGGTGCCGCAGTGAAGCAGCAGCCGCAACCCGAATTGCATATCCGGGCCGACCGCAACGCGCGCTACGAAAGCGTGGCCCTGGTGATGAGCGCCGCGGCAAAAGCCGGGCTGACGCGAATCGGCTTTGTCACTGATCCGGCGCTGGTGCACTGACAGACGGCAGGCCTACAGCGTTTCGATATCCGAATCGCAACCGCAGCCGCTGGCGATCCAGCGTGCGCAGCGGCGGCCGGCGAAGGCGTTCCACCGCCGCGGCAGCCAGGGCAGGAAGCTCGCCGGCGCCGTAACCATGCCGCAGACGTAGCGACGTTCTGCTTCGAGCCACTGCAAGGCCGGGCACGCTCCATCGCGGTGGCCGAGCACAACGCGGCTGACGGGGCAGGGCTCCGCCGCGCAACACACGCCGCAACCGTTGCAGGGCTTGCCGGGCGCGGGCTTGGGGGGCGCGGCGGGGTGGATCGCAATGAAGGACTCGTCAGCCGGCATGATTGCCCCAAGGCCTGACGCTATTCGAGGTTCTGCACCTGCTCGCGCATCTGCTCGATCAGCAGCTTCAGTTCGAGCGCGATGGCGGTGACTTCGCCCGAGACCGATTTCGAGGACAGCGTATTGGCCTCGCGGTTGAGTTCCTGCATCAGGAAATCCAGGCGTTTGCCGACGGATCCTCCCTTCTTCAGGACACGCTCGAGTTCGTCCATGTGGGTGATGAGTCGGGCAATTTCTTCGGCGACATCGATTTTGGCCGCAAAGACACCGACTTCCTGACGGATGCGCTCCTCGTCGAGGTTCGCCACCGCCTCCCGCAATTTGGTGGACAGGCGCTCGCGGTAGGCCGCCAGCGCGGCCGGCAGCAAGGGTCCGGCGGCGCTGATCTGTTCGCGTATGCAGGCGGCACGGTCCTTCAGCACATCGGCCAGCTTGGCGCCTTCGCGGGAGCGAGAGGCAACGAATTCGTCGAGCAGGGTGGCGAACAACTGCTGCGCGGTGGCCTGCAACAGCTCCGTCGTAAGCGAGTCGTCGCCCAGCACACCCGGCCAGCGCAGCACTTCGGCTACCGACAGCGGCGCGGCCTGCGGCAGGACGCTGCGCACCGCGTCATTGAGCTTGCCCAGTTCGGCCAGCAGCGCCGGATCGGGAGTCCTCTCGCGTGCCGCCGCGCCTTGTGCCGGCTGCGCCTGCAAATAGCCGCGGCATTCAATCTTGCCGCGTCCGATGCGTTCGGTAATTTTTTCGCGCAGCGGCATTTCCAGAAAGCGCAGGTCTTCGCTGAGGCGAAAGCCGATATCGAGGTAGCGCGAATTGACGCTTTTGATTTCGAGGTTCATCACTGCACTGCCGAGGTCACGGCTGGCAGCGGCATATCCGGTCATGCTGTAGATCATGGTATTGGGGGTCTCCGTTCCTGTCGCCCAGACGGCGCCCTAAAGCAGTTGTTTACAGCGGGGGAGCGAACAAGGAAAATCACGGCAGTATATCAACCTGCCACCGTCCGCCATCCCTGCTGCCCATATCGTGGTTTCCCAAAACAATCAGGCCCTGCCGCCCGGCTACGAACTGGAAGGCTATCGCATCGAGCGACAGCTTTCCGTGGGCGGCTTTTCGATTGTCTATCTGGCGCACGATGCCGAGGGGGCGCCGGTGGCAATCAAGGAATATCTGCCCAACGCGCTGGCGCTGCGCGGCGAAGGCCAGATCGTACCGACGATTCCACCCGAATATCAGGCGGATTTCAATCACGGCCTGAAGTGTTTTTTCGAGGAAGGGCGAGCGCTCACCGGTCTCGATCATCCGAACGTGGTGCGCGTGCTCAACTTTTTCCGCGCCAACGAGACCGTCTATCTGGTGATGCGCTTCGAAGTCGGCCGCACCTTGCGCGACTATATCCGTCAGCATCGCGGCAGGCTGGACGAGGCATTTCTGCGCAGCATGTTCAGCGGCGTGCTCGATGGCCTCGGCGAGGTGCACGGCAGCGGCCTGCTGCACCTCGATATCAAGCCGGCCAACATCTGGCTGCGTACCGACGGCAGCCCGGTGCTGCTCGACTTCGGCGCTGCGCGCTATGCAATGGACATCGGCCCGCCCGAGCCACGGGCGATGTACACGCCCGGCTATGCGGCGCCCGAGCAGTATCACGGCAAGTTCACGCTGGGCCCGTGGACCGACATCTACGCGGTGGGGGCCTGCATCTATGCGGCCCTGGCCGGCGCAGCGCCGCAGGCGGCCGACGAACGGCTGGCCGATGACCAGTTGCTGCCGGCCCGGCAACGCTGGGGGACCGATTATTCACCGCGCCTGCTGGCGACCATCGACGAGTGCCTGCGGCTGGATCCCGCGCGGCGGCCGCAACATGCCCGTGCCCTGCAGGCTTCGCTCAACGCCGATCAGGCGGGAGACAAGCCGCCGGGGTCGTGGCTTTCCCGCCTCGGCCTGCGTGGCTGGTGATGAACTACACCATTGCCCACGAAAGTCGTATCGGCGGTCGCCAGATCAATCAGGATCGCGTCGCCTGGCTGGCAACCGACGATGCCGTACTGATGGTGGTGGCCGACGGCATGGGCGGGCATCTGCAGGGCGAAGTTGCCGCGCAGATTGCCATCGATACCGTGGCCGAACGTTTTCGCAAGGAAGCGAATGCGCGCCTTGCTGATCCGGGGCGGTTTCTTGCCGCGTCGCTGCACCAGGCGCACGAGACCATCGTCCGCTACGCCGCCGCGTGCCGCATTCCGCCCCACGCGGCGCCGCGCACCACCTGCATCGCCTGCGTGGTGCAGGACGGGCAGGCCATCTGGGCACATGCCGGCGATTCACGACTGTACCTGATCCACGGTCATACCCAGGGACCGGCCCGCGTCGCGCATACCCGCGACCACAGCATCGTTCAGCGCATGGTCGACGAAGGCAGCCTCAGTCATGCCGAAGCCGCCAGCCACCCGCTGCGCAACCGCGTCTTCAGCTGCCTCGGCGGCGACGAGACGCCGCATATCGAGGTTTCGCGCACGGTGCCGCTGCAGGAAGGCGACCTGATCGCATTGTGTACCGACGGCGCCTGGTCACCTCTGGGCGAGAAGCTGGTGACCGATCTCGGGCGCGCGCCACTCGACACCTCGGTACCGCACCTGCTCGACGCCGCCGAGCACGCAGCCGGTCCCGGAGCCGACAATCTGACCCTGATTGCAATGCGCTGGGAGGCCCCCGTTGCGGTTGCCAAGTCCTCTCCGGATTCTTCTTTTTGCGACACCTTCATTGGCGAGGCTCCTCTCAGCGAAATGGAAATCGAACGCGCCATTGCTGAAATTCGCCGCCGCCAGCCGCCCAATTCGAATGGAGCACCCTCATGACCCACCCGCATCAACGCCTCGACCGTGCAGCGTCCCAGTTGCGCAGCCTCAGGATCACCCGCCATTACACCCACCATGCGGAAGGCAGCGTGCTGGTCGAGTTCGGCGCAACCAAAGTGTTGTGCACCGCCAGCATCGAGGAATCGGTGCCCGGCTTTCTGCGCGGCAAGGGCTCCGGCTGGGTCACCGCCGAATACGGCATGCTGCCGCGCTCGACCAACACGCGCACGGCGCGTGAAGCAGCGAAGGGCAAACAGTCCGGTCGCACCCAGGAAATCCAGCGCCTGATAGGTCGCAGTCTGCGTGCTGTGACTGATCTGGCAGCGCTTGGCGAGCGTCAGATCACGCTCGATTGCGACGTGCTGCAAGCCGACGGCGGTACCCGCTGCGCGTCCATCACCGGCGCCTGCGTGGCCCTGCATGATGCGCTCTCGACCCTCGTCGCCGGCGGCAAGCTGGCGCACAACCCGATGCGCGAACTGGTCGCCGCCGTTTCGGTCGGCATCGTCGATGGCGTGCCCTTGCTCGATCTGGACTACGCCGAGGATTCGACCTGCGATACCGACATGAACGTGGTGATGACGGCCGGTGGCGGCATCATCGAAGTGCAGGGCACGGCAGAAGGCGCGCCTTTCTCGCGTGCCGAACTCGATACGCTGCTGGAGCTTGCTGCGGCAGGTATCGGCGACATCGTCAAGGCACAGCAGGCCGCTCTGGCAGAATGATGACGACGATCCTCCCGTCCCCCTGCCCAAGGCAGGGGGTGACGCCGGTTCAGCCACTGACGTGGCTTTCGATGGTTGGCTTGCCGCCTTCTTGGGGCGGCCCGGCGGAGGCGGCATGAAGAAACTCGTCCTCGCCTCCGGCAATCCCGGCAAGCTGCGCGAATTCGGGCAGTTGTTGGCGCCCTTCGATTTCGAGGTGCTGCCGCAGTCGGCCTTCAATGTGCCCGAGGCCGCAGAACCGCACATCACCTTCGTCGAGAACGCCATCGCCAAGGCGCGGCATGCTGCGCGGCTCACGGGTCTGCCGGCGCTGGCCGATGATTCGGGGCTCTGCGTGACGGCATTGGGCGGTGCGCCGGGCGTCTTCTCGGCCCGCTACGGCGGCGAACCGAAGTCGGACGAGCGCAACAATGCCAAGCTGCTGGCTGATCTAAATGGCATAAGCGACCGCCGCGCGCATTATGTCGCGGTACTGGTATTGATGCGTTCTGCCTCCGATCCGCAGCCGGTGATCGCCGAAGGCGAATGGCATGGCGAGATCGTCGACACGCCGCGTGGTGCCGGCGGGTTCGGCTACGACCCCTACTTCCTGGTCCCTGACACCGGCATGACCGTGGCCGAACTGCCCCACGATGAAAAGAATCGCCGCTCGCATCGCGGCAAGGCGCTGGCGCAACTTATAGCCCGCCTGCGGTCCGGGGCGTGATCCCGATCAAGCCGGTCGCTGCCGCACCCGCACTGATTGCAGAGGGTTCCGGACTGACGGCCCCGCCGCCGCTGGCGCTGTATGTACATTGGCCATGGTGCGTCAGGAAATGCCCCTACTGCGATTTCAATTCGCATGAATATCGCAGCGACACGGGGGACGCCGACGAGGTGGCCTATCTCGCGGCGCTGATTGCCGATCTCGAAGCAGCGCTGCCGCAGATCTGGAACCGCCCCGTGATCAGCGTGTTCATCGGCGGCGGCACGCCCAGCCTGATGCGCGCCGAAACCGCGGATGCGCTGCTGGCCGCGATCCGCATGCGCCTGCCGCTGCATCCCGGCGCCGAGATCACGCTGGAAGCCAATCCCGGCACCGCCGAGGCCGCGAAGTTTGCCGGCTTCCGCGCAGCCGGAGTGAATCGGCTTTCCATCGGCGTGCAGAGTTTCGACGACGCCAAGCTCTCGGCCCTTGGTCGCATCCACGACAGCGCCGAGGCGCATCGCGCCATCGACCTGGCGCTGAAGCATTTCGAGCGCGTCAATCTCGACCTGATGTACGCGCTGCCGCGGCAGACGCTGGCAGAGGCCGAAAGGGACATCGCCACGGCAATCCGCGCCGGGGTCAGCCATGTTTCCGCCTATCACCTGACGCTGGAACCGAACACGCCCTTCCACCACGCGCCGCCCCCCTTGCCCGACGATGACCTGGCCGCCGACATGCAGGAAATGGTCGAAGCATCGCTCGCTGCCGCCGGCTTCACCCAGTATGAGACATCGGCTTTCGCTAAGCCTGACCAGCGCTGTCAGCACAACCTCAACTACTGGAACTTCGGCGATTACCTCGGCATCGGTGCCGGCGCGCACAGCAAGCTGTCGAACCACGAAACGATCTGGCGCGAGGCGCGCCATCGCAATCCTCGCGCCTATCTGGCAGGTGCGGCGCGTGGCGACTTCATCAGCACGCAGCAGCCCGTCGCGCGCGCCGACCTGCCCGGCGAATTCATGATGAATGCGTTGCGCCTGAACGAGGGCTTCCTGCCCGGGCTATTTACTGAACGCACTGGTTTGCCGCTTTCCGCCATCGAAGCGCCAGCGCTGGCGGCGCGGTGTGCTGGTCTGCTGGAGACCGTGGAGGGACATATTCGTCCCACGCCACGCGGTCGACGTTTTCTGAATCAACTGCTGGCGGGGTTTCTGGACTGAAGGAGGGATCGCGATCCCGGCCCGGCGCGTGAGCACCGGCCTTGCGCGAGCGGTTCAGCGCAGCGTGATCGGCGACGCGTCGACCAGCGACATGCGCACAGTGACGACGCCATCCACCAGTCCGCCGCTATTCAAGCTGACGGCCGGCGCTGCCCGTCGCACGGGCAATGGAGCTGTCACCACCACGGGCGCATTTGTCGCGGGCGGCGTGGCCGTGAGAGTCAACGCTCCCTGAGGCATTGGGGCGATCGGGCCTGGTGCCACCGGACTGCGGAGGGAAATCGCCCCCCCGGTCCGCTGCAGCAGTTTCTGCGTGCTTTGTTGGATGTTGACAGTCCCGGCCGTCAGAGTCACCGATCCGCCGACGGTGATGTTGCCGGTCGGGGGCAGGGCCGGAAGTGAGAGCACCGGGGGGATCACTGGGAGCGTAGGCACTTGGGTTGGCGGTAGAGCAGTTCCGGTGTCGAGACTGATGGTTGGTGCAACAAGTGTGCAATTCGAACAATCCAGGGAAGACGCCTTGATGTCCAGCCTGTCTGTGGCTTCAACTCGGCCCGAAATGACGATCGGAGTGCTGGCGGTCGGTGGCTCAAAGCGGATGCTGCCGCCCAGAAAATCAGCGTTCGAAATATTGCCGGTGGAAAGAAATATCCCTGCCGCATCTATCCTGCCGCTTGGCCCGACAATAATCCCGTTCGGATTGACGAGGAAGACCTGGCCATTGGAGGTGACCGGACCGTAAATCAGCGACGGGTTCGCGGCCACGACCCGGTTCAGGACCGCCGAACTGGCGCCCGGCTGCACGAACTGGACCGAGCCGCCGGCGCCGACGCTGAAGCTGGTCCAGTTGATGATGGCGCGGTTGCTGTTGGTCACCGTCAGGGCATTGCCTGCCTGGCTGAATGTAGCCGAGCCGGCCTGAACAGCGGCCCCTGTCGGCAGGTCGACGGCCCAGGCAGGGCCGGCGAGGGCCATTGTGCCTGCCAGCAGATTGATCAACAGGGTTTTCATCGTGTATTCCACGGCGGGCCGAGATTGCACACAGGTCAACGCAGGACGATCGGAGACGCGTCGACCAGCGACATGCGCAGCGTGACGGCGCCATCGACCATGCGGCCTGCATTGACCAGGCCGGCGGCGGGCGCAACTGCCCGTGACGGCAAGGCGGCCGTGGCCACCCCCGGAGGCAGGGTCAGCGCGGAAGTCGGGGCGGGCAGCCTGACAATGGCGTTGGTATTGATTCGGCCGCCAGGTCCGACGATGATGCCGGCCGGATTCACCAGCCAGACACGACCGTTGGAACTAAGCTTCCCGATGATGGCCGATGGGTCATTCATTACCCGGTTGAGAACCGCGCTGGATGTCGAGGGCTGCACGAATTGCACGGCTTGACCGGGCGCGATGTTGAAGCTGCTCCAGTTGATGATGGCGCCGTTGCTGTTGGTAACAGTCAGGACATTGCCGGGCTGATTGAAGGTGGCGGTGCCGCTTGCCACGACCGGCGCGGTGGGAGCCGCTAACGCAGGCAAGGCGATGCAAACGGCGGAGGAAAGTATCGCGAGGTGCCGGAGTTTCATGAGGCAATTCTCCATCGGGCAGAACCAGCCAGTACGGCCTACAAGGCAGATGATACTCCCGCTCAGAACTCGCGGTTCAGGGCCAGCCACAGGCGCCAGCGGTTGTTGCGACCGTCGCTGTCGGTGCCGTCGGTATTGCGGCCTGCATTGCCGCCCCATTGACGGGCAAGGTCGGTGCTGAAGCGGAAGTTCTCCGGCATTCGCCAGCTCAGGCCGGCACCCACGGCCGAGAGTTCATATCGATTGCGCTGGTCGGCCCAGGGCTTCGCATTGCGCTGCACGCTGCCGGTATCGACGAACAGGCGACCGTCGAAGTCGGCGGCGACCGGTTGCCGCCATTCGGCGCTGGCGATCCAGCCGCCGTCGCCGAGCGCTTCGGCCGTCGGCCAGGCGCGTACCTGCGCGACGCCGCCGAGGGCGAATTGCTGGGTTCCGTCGAGATTGCGATCGGCCCATTGGCCGCGGGCGCGCAGTACGATCGTGCCCGGTCCCAGCGGGCGCTCGTGGCCAAGATTCCAGCGCAGCTTCCAGAAGCCGCCGTGGATCTTTGCGGAAATTGCGTCCGCGGCCTGATCGGCTGCATTGGCCGAGAGATCGGTTGTGCCGCGCTCGATGTCGAGGCCGAAGCGGGTGAGGGCGCTATCGCTCCTGGCCAGGCCGGCGAGATTGAGGCTGACACCCGAAACGCGCCGTCGTCGCAGTTCGCCGAAAAGCGAATCGTCATGATAGGACGTGCGCAGCAGGGCGTAATCGGCGTTCAGGACGAAGCCGGGCGCCTGCCACCAGCGGTGCTGCAGGAATGCCCTCCAGCGCTGGAAATCGCCCTTCAATTCGAGCGCCGCGCCGACACGTTTGGCCTGATAGCTCGCCTGGGTGGCTTCGAGGCCGGCGCGCATGCCGGCCGACGGCAGCGCCACGCTGAACGAGGGGGCGACCAGCTCGCTGCCGGCGGTTTTCTCGAGGTCGATGGCGAATCGTTCGGCCCAGCCGAAGGCATTGCTCGCGCGCAGCGACAGGCCCAGCCGATCCTGGCCGATCTCGCGCAGGCCGTGGTTATCGAGCGACATTCGGCCCGAGAGCAGCGGGCGATCCTGGATGCGCACAGTGACATCCACTTCGTCTGCGCCCCTACCCTGATCGAGGGCAATGGCGGCGGCAATCCCGGGCTGGCCGTTGAGCAGCGCGATAGCGTCTTCCAGTCGCGCCAGGGGGACAGGCTGGCCGGGCGCCAATCCGCGGGTGACGAAGCGTTCGACGAGTTCCGGTGCAACGCGCGTGTCGGCAGGCAGTTCAACCCGTACCTGTCCGACACGCAGTTCCTGGATCTCGATCTCGGCAATGCCGTCGGCGACAGAAACCGCCGCAACCCGGACTCGCGCCATGCTGCCCTGACGCAGGTAGCTGCGGGCGACCTCCAGCGCGGCGCGGTACAGATCGTCGACCGACAGTTCGCGACCGGAAAAGGGCGCCAGTTCCGCGGCCAAAGTTTCGGCGGCGATGATGCGCGCGCCGATGAACCGGAAGCCTTTGATGGTGACCTTGTCGAAGCCGGAGACCTGTGCCGCGAGGCTCTTGCGATCGACCAGCGGGACGGGCGTGACGGGTGCCGCCTCAGGTTTCTGGCGGGATTCGAATTCGATCGAAGGAGACTGGGCGCTGGCGGAGGTGGCAAAGCCCGGCAGCAGAATCGACGCAATGGCCCAAGCTGCGGCACTGCAGGGATATCGGGCAACTGAGCGCCTCTTGGCGGTTTTGTGTGCGTTCATGAACGGGTTTGTCTTCGCGTCGAATCTTCGGAAATCTCGTCACAACCACGTTGATTGTAATTCCCGTTGAAGGCCAATGGATATTCAATTCGCGAGGCAATATGCTGATGGCGATTGCTGGTACTGCTTTCGACATGACAGCCGGTCATCGTCGAAGAGCTTGCGACCCGGCTCTAGTGCTCCTTGCCATCCACCCTGGCTTGCAACAGAAAGGGGATCAGGCGCCACGCCAGTATCCCGAAGCCGGCCAGCCAGCCGGCGGCGGCGAGGACCAGCCAGAGGGCGTAGGCCGCGGGATGGATCTGCGGCGCAACGACGCGCAACAGAAAGGCGGTGATCATGATCCAGAGCACGAGTTTGTCGCCGGCGTCGAAGACGACTTTGCGGCCGGTATGCCCCTTCGATATCCGAATCAGCATGGCGGGGATGATCAGGCCCATGACGCCGAGCGCGAACACATGCATCGAGAATGCGCCGACCCATGCCGGTTGCACGACCTGGCCGAGGAACTCGACCAGCAGTTGCAGCACGATGGCGATGTAGCCCAGGTACATGATACCGAGATCGAGCCGCTGCATGGCCAGTTGCGGCTTCCAGAAGAAGAACCTGCCGGCCAGCAACAGCGCCAGCAGCAATGAAAGCCAGCCGGCCAGCGGCGGTGGCATCAGCCCGGCGCCAACCAGCAGCAGTCCGAGCAGCTTGATGGCGCGATCCAGCACCGCATTGCGCAGGATGTCCGTCTGGAATATGCCCTTCATGAACTGGGTCAGGGTGCGTTCCAGCATGACCAGGAATGCCACGCGGAACAGGCCGGTGGCCATGCTGATGCCGATCTGGAAGTGATCGACACTCAGCATCAGTTGCTTGGCGATCAGGAAGGCGGGGAGGATCAGCAGGAAGAAATAATTGTCGCGGTAGCTGTCGTCCTTGCGGTGGCAAACCAGGGTCCACACCAGCATGGCGACAATCGAGCCGAGGAACAGCGTGTTCGACAATTCAAACAGGAAGACGGGCCAGCGCCCGCCGAACCACATTCCAGCGCGCTCGAACAGCCAGGCCGCCATCAGGTAAATCAGTGCAGCGCCGTGATAACCGCGAATCTGCACCCAGTTCTTGGTCGAGGTCAGCAGGAAGCCGCCGAGCACGGCCCAGCCGAAGCCGAAGAACATTTCATGGGCGTGCCACTGCACCGTCGCGAAGGAAGACGCGGGCGCAGGCCAGGCGCCGAGATAAATCATCACCCAGAGCAGCGGCAAACTGAGTCCCGAGAGGCAGGCCAGCGAAAAAAATGGACGGAAGCCGACCAGCCAGAAAGGATGCGCCGAGACGCCCATGAACTTGCGCGTGCTGTCGCCAGCCAAGGGGCTCTAGGTCCTGCGGCGGAACACGACATCCCAGACGCCGTGACCCAGCCTCAAGCCCCGGGTCTCGAACTTGGTCTGCGGCCGGTAGGGTGGCCGGGGCGCGAAGCCATTGCCCATATTCACCAGCCGTTCTTCGCCGGAAAGTACCGCCAGCATTTGATGGGCATAATCTTCCCAGTCGGTGGCACAGTGCAAATATCCGTTCGGCGCCAGTCGTGTTGCCAGCAGCTTGACGAATTCGGGCTGGATCAGGCGTCGCTTCTGCTGGCGCTTTTTCGGCCAGGGATCGGGAAAGAAAACATGAATGCCGGAAAGCGAATCCGCTGCAATCATGTTGCCTGCCACCTCGACGGCATCGTGCTGGATCACACGCAGGTTGGAGAGTTCGCGCGTGGCAATCTCCTTCAACAGGCTGCCGACGCCGGGCGTGTGCACCTCGATGCCGAGATAGTCGTTTTGCGGATGTTCAGCCGCGATGGCCGCCGTTGTTTCGCCCATGCCGCAGCCGATTTCGAGAATTCTCGGCGCCCTGCGACCGAAGACGGCGTCAAGGTCGAGCGCGGTCGGCCGATAGGGGATGCCCCAGCGCGGCATGCCTTCTTCGTGAAAACGGCGCTGGGCATCCGAGACGCGTCCCTGGCGCAGGACGAAGCTGCGGATGTGGCTGTCGCGGCGTCCGGATGCCGTGGCTTCGCCGTCGTCGGTGTCGCTCATTGGGCGGGCGTCGGCGGTTCGACGGCGGCGGATGCCGGCACGGCTGGCGGGTTGGCGGGCGCCGCGACCGGCCCCGTCAAGGGCGCAGCGGCTTCCGCCAGGAGCTTGTCAAGTTCATAGCGCGGCCGGGTGATCGCCTCGGGCAGGCTGGCGCAGGCGTCCTGCAGGCTGACCTCGCCGAGGGAAGGCTGGATGCTGTCGTTGAGGTTCATGGCCCGCGCCAGATCCTGCCATTGAGCCTCGGGCGCGCGCGGACCGAAGTAGTAAAGGGCGAGATCCTGCGCCAGGGCTTCGATCGCTTTGCCCTGCCTTGCATGCCAGGTTGCATAGGCGTCCTGTATCGGCTTCGAATGCTCGGGCAGATCGAGACAGGACGCCGCCAGCAAGGACATCCCGTGCGCCAGGCCAAACAGGCGCTGGCGGATGAGTATCTCCGGCTGCTCGAAGGCGTAGCCCAGGCGCGTCGGGTTGGCCACCAGCGCCGGCCGGGTTTCGGCAGCCGTGCCTGTCGCCGGGGTGTCGTCGGCCCGCGCTGAAGCCAGCAGCGCAGCACACAGGATGCCGAGGAAAAGCAGCCTCACTTGCTGCCTTGGCCGCCGCTTTGGCCAATGAGTCCGCCGCCCGGCGAGCTGGGCGTCGCCGCGTAATATTTCTTTGGCATGCGGCCGGCGCGCCAGGCTTCACGGCCGGCTTCGACCGCCTTCTTCATGGCGCCGGCCATCAGCACCGGGTCCTGCGCACCGGCAATCGCGGTATTCATCAGCACCCCGTCGCAACCGAGTTCCATCGCAATCGCCGCATCCGAGGCCGTGCCGACGCCGGCATCGACCAGCACCGGAACCTTTGACTGCTCGATGATCAGCTTGAGGTTCCACGGATTCAGGATGCCCATGCCGGAGCCGATCAGTGATGCCAGCGGCATTATCGCGACGCAGCCGATGTCTTCCAGCATGCGTGCCTGGATCGGATCGTCGGCGCAATACACCATTACCTGAAATCCATCCTTGACCAGCGTCGCGGCAGCTTTGAGGGTTTCCGGCATGTTGGGGAACAGCGTCTGCGGATCGCCCAGCACTTCGAGTTTGACCAGCGCATGGCCGTCGAGCAGTTCGCGGGCGAGGCGCAAGGTGCGCACCGCGTCGTCGGCTGTGTAGCAGCCTGCCGTGTTGGGCAGGATAGTGAATTGCGAGGGCGGCAGCACCTCCAGCAGCGAGGGCTGGCCCGGTTCCTGACCGATGTTGGTGCGGCGAATGGCAACCGTGATGATCTCGGCGCCCGAGGCATCGATGGCGGCGCGGGTTTGGGCGAAGTCCTTGTACTTGCCCGTGCCGACCAGCAGGCGCGAGTTGTAGGCCTTGCCGGCGATGACGAGAGAATCTGGGTTCATGGGTTTGAATCCTGGTTTAACCGCCGCCGACGGCGACGACAATTTCAATACGGTCGCCCGTGGTGAGCAGGGTTTCGGCGTGGCGGCTCTTCGCTACGATCTCGCCGTTTCTTTCCACCGCGACACGCTTGCCCTCGAGGCCGCGCGCTGCGAGCAGCGCAGCCACGGTCGTTGGTGCCGGCAGCTTCTGCGCCTCGCCGTTGATGATGATGTCCATGCCGCAATTTTACTTCAGCAGGCGGCGGCGGATCAGGGTCAGCGCGATCCAGAAGGCGACCGCCGCCACGGCCAGCAGGGCCGCGATGTGGCCGGCGATGCCCGCCGGAATCTCGCCGAACAGCAGCGGCCGCACCAGTGCCACGGCGTGTGTCAGCGGCAGCCAGGCCGCCACCGCCTGCACCAGCGGCGGCAACTGGTCGGGCGGGAAGAACACGCCGCACAGCAGCACCATGGGCGTGATGAACAGCGTGAAGTAGTACATGAAGAAGTCATAGGAGGGGGCGAGCGCGGTGACGATCAGGCCGAGCGCCGCAAATGCCAGGCCGGTGAGGAAGATCACCGGCAGCGCCCACAAGGCCAGGGGCGAAGCGACGAAGCCCAGCAGGGTGATGACGACCAGAATCGCCACACCGGACAGTGTGGCCTTGGCCGCCGCCCAGAGCAGCTCGCCGGCCATCACGTCTTCCAGCGTGACCGGCGCGTTCATGATCGCCTCCCAGGTGCGCTGCACATGCATGCGCGAGAAGGCCGAGTACAGCGCCTCGAACGACGCCGCATTCATGGTCGAGGCGCACACCGTGCCGCTGGCCAGGAAGGCGATGTAGGAGACGCCGTGGATCTGCGGCAGCAGCCCGCCCAGACCGTAGCCGAGGCCGAACAGGTAAATCATCGGGTCGGCCAGATTGCCCAGCAGGGACGGGATCGCCAGCTTTTTCCAGACCAGGAAGTTGCGCCGCCAGACGGCGAAGGCGCGGCTGGAGAGTTGCGGCAGGGGGAGTTGACTGTTCACGTGATGTGCCGAATTAGTTCATAAGTCGCGTCAGCGACTCACTACGCCCCCTCTCCCTTGGTGGGGCGAAGGCGGGGTTTCGCGAAGCACGCTTCGCGCCGCCTGAGCCGGCCGGCTGTGTAAAGCCGGCCGTGGGGCGCGGAGCGGGGTCGGGGAGAGGGTGGCATGATCGTATGAGCGTCAGACAGGCCGGTACGCTGTTGGCTTTCATGCAGCCAGTTCGCCGGATTCCCGCCGCAACCGGTAGGACTTGATCAAGACCTCGGCCGGCAACTGCAAGCCATCGGCGAGACGCCGGATCATTTCCAGCGTCAGCGGCCGGGTGCGGTTCAGGATATCGGCGACGCGGCCACGCGGCCCGATATAGGCCTCCAGATCCTTGCGCGTCATGCCGCGGCTTTCCATCACATGGCCGAGGAAATCGATGGGATCGGGATCGGCAATCGGGAAGTACTGCCGCTCGTAGCTCTCGACCAGCATCGCCAGCACGTCGAGCCGGTCGGCCTCGGCCGACTTCGCCGGCGCGTCCCACAGGCGCTCGACCTCGGCCAGCGCCGCCTGGTATTCCTTCTTGCTGCGGATGGGCTTGAGTTCCATGTCGGCCTCCTAAATCGCTTCCACGTCTATCCTGTCGTATTGCCGATGGGTGCCGACGAAGCGGACATACATCAGCCCCCGGTCATAGCGAACCGCTACCACCAGCCGGTAGTCATTGCCTTTGATGTTGAACACCACCCGGCGATCGGCGACGAAGCTGGCGTTGCGATACGCCGCCTTGACGTGGGCTGGCGTTTTCCAGTGCGCCCGGCTCGCCAGGGCATACCAGGCCCGCAAAGGCGTTTCAGCATCCGGATGCGTTTGCCAGAAGGTCCGCAAGGTAGATAGTGCAATGATCCGCATGCGCCACTTTAGCATGATACCAATTTGGTATCAACAGTGTGCAACACTCAAGAATCGGCGCTGGCGGGACGGCGATTCATGCTGTCACGAGGAGGGAAATTCGAGCCTGGAACCTTCAAGCTGCTCGCAACCGGATGGCTCCGATGGGCGAGATGCTACTATCCATTGACGGTACTAGCGCAATTCGTTAGTATTTGCGCATGATTCAGTCGTTCAACTCTGTCGACACGGAAAACCTGTTTGCAGGGCGGCGTGTGGCGCGTTTCGCCAACATTGCCACCGTGGCGATGCGGAAGTTGCAGCAGGTCAACGCGGCCGCGTCGCTCGAGTTCCTGCGTGTGCCGCCACAGAATCGACTTGAGCAGTTGAAGAAAGACCGCAAGGGACAATGGAGCATCCGGATCAACGATCAGTTTCGGGTGTGCTTTGAGTGGCGCGACGGGCACGCCTGGCGCGTTGAAATAGTCGATTACCACTGAGGAGAACTCATGCCGCGAAAAGTACCGCTCGCCACGCCTGGCGAAATTCTGCTTCATGACTTCCTTGAGCCGATGGGCATCACTCAGTACCGGCTCGCCAAGGAAATCGGCGTACCACAACGCCGGATCGGCGAGATTGTGGCGGGCCGGCGTTCAATCACCGCCGACACGGCGCTGCGTCTGGCCGCATTTTTCGGCACTGACGCGCAGAGCTGGATCAATCTGCAAAGCCACTACGATACGGAAATGGCACGGGATGCGATGGAAGAAACCCTGTCCCGGATTCGTCGCTGGGATGAGTTGTCAGCGGCTTAAGAAGCTCGGCATATCGGACCTTGTCTGCCGGGGATTCCGCTTCGCGGGCCGGCAAGCGCTGACTCTTGAGTTCTTGGAATTCGAGCCTGGCCCCAATGGCACTACCTTAAGAAATAGCGTTGATAAACCAATGAGATAGAGGTGGGCTGACGTGCTCGAAGCGTTACGATGCGGGTGTCGGATCCGTGTTGCATAACGCAGGAGGGTCAGCCCAAATGGATACTACCAAGGTCAGGCGTTTCGGGGAACAGGTGAAACGGTTCCGTGCTCGATTTGCGCAAGGGTGGGCAGGCGCGTTGGGCAGCTTGCTTGGGCAAGCGGAACTTGAACATTGGATTGCACGGCATAGCGCAGGTTGCCGCCACCGCATCTACTCGCCGCTGATAACGCTGGGATTGTTCGTCGATCAAGTCATGAGCCCGGATCAAAGCTGCCAGGACGCCGTAGCGCGAGGCGTAAGCGCACGGGTATCGCAAGGTGAGAAGCCGTGCGGATTGAACAATGGGCCATACTGCAAAGCGCGGCAACGGCTGGCACCGGCGTTACTCAAAGAACTCTGTGACGCGATGGGACGGCGGCTGGTGAAGGCGCAACCGTTGTCGTGGCGCTGGCGTGGGCGGGAAGTCAAGTTGATCGACGGCACAACGATGTCGATGCCGGACACGGCGGCGAATCAACAGGCGTATCCACAAGTGTCGCAGCAGAAGGTGGGGCTGGGCTTTCCGATCGTGCGCATGGTCGGCATCATTTCGCTGGGTTGCGGCGCCATTCTTGAATGGGTAGTGGGGCCATGCGAAGGCAAGAAAGGCGGTGAGACCTCGATGTTGTGGAATATGGAAGCGGGTCTCGGTAGCGGAGATATAGTGCTGGCGGATCGCTACTACGCCGGCTACTTCATGCTTGCCCGGCTGCTGTCTCAAGGAGTGGATGTGGTGACGCGCCAGCACCAATTGCGGCACACCCGCTTCCAGCACGGCGAACACCTGGGCAAATGCGACCATGTCGCGCTCTGGTCACGGCCACCCCGTCCAGCATGGATGGACAAGGTCGCCTATGCGGCGATGCCCGAAACGCTACGGCTGAGGGAATGCCGCGTGGGCGGCTGGATTCTGGTCAGCAGCCTGTGCGATGCGAGCACGGTGAGCAAGCAAGACTTGCACGAACTTTATGGTTGGCGCTGGCATATTGAGCCCGATTTCCGGGCGATCAAGACGGTGATGCAGATGGATATCCTGCGCTGTAAAGCCCCGGCGATGATTGAGAAGGAGATTGCCGCGCATTTGCTGGCGTACAACCTGGTGCGCTCGGTGATGGCACAAGCGGCGGCATTGACTGCGCTGTTGCCGCGCCAGCTCAGTTTCAAGGGCGCCTTGCAACAACTGCGTGCCTTTGAGCGCAGTTTGCGTCACGGCACGTGTGTCCTCATTGACCACGCGCACGACTGTCTTCTGATCGGTATCGCCCAACTGAGACTGCCTCACCGGCCAGGCCGTGTGGAGCCGCGCGCACTCAAACGACGCGGCAAGAGTTTGCCTCTCCTAACTCAGCCAAGAACCCAAGAACGTGCCCGCCTGCAGGTGCTTCGGCAGCAACATATTGCTACCCAAAATGCCTAAGGTAGTGCCATTGGTTCCAAGCTCGATTTTCTTGGCGAGCGGCTTCCGCGTGAGTTGGTCGCTGTGGTGCTAGGCCATCGTGTCGGTTATCGCCCGCTCCGGCCCGGAACGTCGCGGCGTCCCGCTCGCCGTGCCGGCAGCGCCGACTCTTGCGCTGCACCGAACGGGTCCGCATCCGGGCGCGACGCCGAAGCCAGCCGCAACGGGCTCAATCCCGCAGTTCGCGCCCGGTAAGCTTGAGGAACACGTCTTCCAGGTTTGCCGGCCGGTGCAGGGTGCGCAGGGCGGGCCAGGCGGCGAGGTGGGCGAGCAGGGGTGCGGCGTCCTCGACATAGCAGAAAGCGGTCTCGCCGCTGACTTCGACGCGACGCGAAAAGGCCTGTGCTTCGCGCGTCGCCCAGCCGGGGGCATCCTCGCCATAGACCTCGACCACCTGCGCCTCGATCTGCTCGTGGATCAGTTCGCGCGGCGCGCCCTCGGCGACCATTTTTCCGTCATCGATGATGGCCAGGCGCTGGCAGAGGCGTTCCGCCTCGTCCATGAAATGCGTCGTCAGCAGGATGGTCTTGCCCTGCGCCTGCAGGCGCTTCAGGCGTTCCCAGATCAGGTGGCGCGCCTGCGGATCGAGGCCGGTGGTGGGTTCGTCGAGCAACAGCAGTTCGGGATCGTTGACCAGCGCACGGGCCAGCGTAAGGCGCCGCTTCATGCCGCCGGACAGCGTGCGGATATTGGCGTCCTCCTTGCCGGCGAGGCCGGCGAACTCGAGCAATTCGCCAATCTTCGGCCGGATTGCGGCGTCCTTCATGCCGAAATAGCGGCCATACACGACCAGGTTTTCGGCGGCGGTAAAGTCGGGGTCGAGGTTGTCGAACTGGGGCACCACGCCGATCTTCATGCGCGCTTCGCGG
Organism: Rhodocyclales bacterium; assembly: GCA_026399475.1. Taxonomy (GTDB): domain Bacteria; phylum Pseudomonadota; class Gammaproteobacteria; order Burkholderiales; family Rhodocyclaceae; genus Sulfuritalea. The sequence continues at coordinate 38,246 of JAPLQY010000014.1, read as the reverse complement.
GCCCGTGCCGGCACTGGCTCGCCCACCAGCGTGATCTCGCCCGAGTCGGGTGCCGTCAGCCCCAGGCAGCAGCGCAGGGTGGTGGTCTTGCCGGCGCCGTTGGGCCCGAGCAGGCCATAGCATTCGCCACGCCGCAATTCGAAAGTGAGCCCGGCGACGACTTCGCGGCCGTCGTAGGACTTGCGCAGACCGGAAACAATCAAGGGACTCATCTATAAGCATCCACGCAGCGCATTGCATACTCCCGGGGCGATGCGGAAATTCTAGCAGCCTGCAGGATTTACCCGCCAGGCGCAGCGACTGCAACCAAAAGCAGGCAAAATGCATTCTTCAACGAGCTGTCCATGCCGGGGTTGCCAAGGTTACTTATGCCTGACTTGTTTGGTACAGACGATCTATTGAGTCTGCTGGACGGGGTCCATGCAGATCAGCAGGGGTCGGCGCCGGCCAGGAAGCCGCTCGCGCCGCCGGTGCCCTGCCCCTATGAGAACCTCTCCTATCTGCTGATTGAAGACTCGCAGACGATGCGCGTCTGGTTGCGCACCACCATAGCCAATGCGGGCGGCACGAAGATCGATGTAGCGGACAGTTACAACGATGCCCTGTATCGCATCCGCACCCGGGGCAATTACGACGTGGTGTTGTGCGACTACATCCTCTCCGACACAAGAGACGGCCAGCAATTGCTGGAAGAGGTCAGGAGGCAGAAGCTGCTGCCGCAATCGACCATCTGGATCATGATTACCGGCGAGCGCAAGTATGAACAGGTGTTCTCCGCCGTGGAACTGGCGCCGGATGATTACCTGATCAAGCCCATCACGCCGGTTCTGTTGCATGAACGCCTGGGCAGGGCGTGGGATCACCGCCAGGCCTTGAAGGGCGCGACCGATTTGTTCGATGCCGGGCGTTTCGAGGAAGCGCTGCAACTGTGTCGCACCGAGACGGACGCCAACCTCCGTCATGCCACCGGGTTCCAGCGCATCGCCGGTGAATGCATGATGCAGATGGAGCATTTTCAGGAGGCCTACGACCATTTCGAATCCATCCTCGGAGCAAAGCCCACCTTGCCGTGGGCCAAGCTTGGCAAGGCCCGGGCGTTCTTTCATCTGGATCGGTATGACGAAACCTCGGCCATCATCTCGGAGCTGATTCACGACAATCCTGACTTTCTTCAGGCACATGATCTGCTGGCGAAGCTTCATGAACGCAAGGGCGATCTCGAAGCCACCAAGTCCTTGCTCAAGCTGGTGCTGCAGAAGAACCCGAAGTCATTGTCGCGCCAGCGCGACATCGCGCGAATCGCGATTGCCACCGACGATACGCAGACCGCGATCGATGCCTTTGCCCTGATGCATCTGCACGGTCGCGGCTCGAGCTTTGTGCGACCGGGCGATTTCTGTACTTATGCGGCCCTGTTGATCAAGAGCGGGAGCAAGGCGGCGGTGGACAGGCTGGAAGTCCTCGACAGCAACCTGCGGGATTTTCACAGGAATGATCCTGCCTACATTCTTTCCGCAAAAACCGTTTCCTATGCTGCTGCATTATGCACGGGGGATCGCAAGGCCGCCGCTGCGGCCTACCGGCAAATGCGGCAGGCCCTCGAGTCCGCCGGAGCTGGCGAGATCGAAGTCGATAGCGAGCAATCGATGTTCATGCTGGAGGCTGCGGTAGAGATGGGCGACGAGGAGATCGCCTGCCAGATGGCCCAGGCGCTCTACCAGGACCACGTGGGGAACCAGTCGGTTGAAGCTCGCATCAACCAGATGATGGCAAGGGGCGGCTGGCAGGAGCACGCCTCGCGAATCGTGAGTGGCGTCACGGAAAATCTCGGCCAGATGAATGTCGCCGCGGCAAACATGGCCAAGCATGGCCGTCTGCTCGATGCCGTCGAGGAATTCGCCCGCCTGGCTGAAGCCAACAAGAATATTGCGGTCTATCTCAACGCCGCGACCTGTGTCGTCAAGTGCTTCGAGGACCTCGCTGCCGGGCGCCTGGCGATGGATGCCAACACCCGCAAGCGCCTGAGCAATCGCATGCAGGGCTACCTCAATTTCGTGAGCACTCGCGATGCCGGAAACCATCGGCTGGAACAGATCCGCAAGGCATGGGCGGTCGTAGCGCACCAGCCTGGCAGGGAGACGCAACGCTAGTGCCAGGCGCGATGGATGATGTCGCGGATCAGGTGCAGGCGGCGGTGAAAGAAGTGGTCGGCGCCGGGCACCACCACCACCGGGATTTCCAGTGGCTGGGCCCACGCCAGCACATTGTCGAGGCGCACGGTTTCGTCAGCGGAGCCATGGATCACCAGCGTGTCGGCCGCTACCGCCTCGGTTTCATAGCTTCGCGCCCCTTCCACAAAACCGGCCGCGGTGCCGACCAGAACCAGCCATCTGGCCGGGTCGCCGGCGGCGGCGAGGCGTTTCGCCAGGCGTGTGGTCACATACGCACCGAAGGAAAAGCCGGCCAGATAGACGGGTAGAGGGGTGCCCGAATTCATCGACAAAGCGGCATAGCGCATACGCGCCCAGGCATGCAGGGCCAGCAGGTCTTCGGTTTCGGCATCGCCGTGGTCGTGTTCGCCCTCGCTTCCGCCGACGCCGCGAAAATGCGGCCGCAGCGTGATGCAGCCCTGCTCGCGGAAGGCGCGTGCCAGCGTGGTCACCACCTTGTTGTCGGCGGTTCCGCCGAACAGCGGATGCGGATGGGCGATCAGGGCGATGCCCTGCGGGTGTTCATGCCCTTCGACGAAGACCTCGATCTTGCCGTCCGGCCCGTCGACCAGGATTCGCTCGTGCCGTGACATGGCTCAGATCTTCAGGCGCTCGACAACACGGCCATGAACCAGGTGCTGATCGATGATTTCGTCGATGTCTTCCTTGTCCACGTAGGTGTACCAGACCGCCTCGGGATAGATCACCAGCACCGGCCCCTGTTCGCAGCGATCGAGGCAGCCGGCGGCATTGATGCGCACCTTGCCCGGAACTTTTTTGCCCAGCGCCTTGACCCGATCCTTGGCGTAGGCGCGCATGTCGCTGGCGCCGTGATTGTTGCAGCAGGCTTCGCCGGCGGCGCGCTGGTTGGTGCAGAAGAACACGTGGTGCTGGAAATGGCTCATGGGGCAGATTGTCGGCAAAGGAGAAATTATAGGGGTGCCGGATATTTGACTGCGTTCTTCACTATCTTTTCGCGGGCCGCGGCAATCGGGTCGATGCCGAGCACGTCGGCCAGTTCGGTGAGGTAGATCAGCACGTCGGCGATTTCGTCGGCCACCTCGGCACGTTTTTCGGGGGCGAGCGCGAGGCTTTCCTCGGGCGTTGCCCACTGGAAATGCTCGACCAGTTCAGCGGCTTCGACGCTCAGGGCCATGACGAGATTCTTTGGCGTGTGGTAGCGATGCCAGTCGCGTGCGGCGCAAAAGGCCCGCAGCGCATCGCGCAGGGTGGCGAGGTCAGTAATCGAGTGCATTGCTTGGTTCCGGACGGTAGATCATCAGCCAGGGCAGGGCCAGGAATGGCCACAGCGAGCAGATCAATCGCGTGAGGCCGTTGAAATTCAGGAACTGGCCCGGATTCCAGATCTGCAGCATGTTGTGCAGATAGGGGTTCTCCGGGGCGACATTCACCATGACGGTGGCGAACAGGAGTGCGAGCGCCGCTACTGCGCGTTGCAGCGGAAAGACCAGGAAGGAGGCGCTCCACCACAAGCCCAGCCCTATCGCGAGGCCGGCGCTGTTACCCGGAGTGATCCACGCCACGGCCGCCGCCGGCCCCATCAGCAAGGCATGAGCCGCAGTCTTGATCAGCACTGCAGCCAGCAACAGGCCGCCCGTCAGCAGGCGGGCGTCTCGGCGCAGCAGCAGCGTGGCAATCAGCCCCGCGGCCAGCAGGCCTGCGGCGGCGATGGCGCCTTCGAGGCTGACAAAGCGTCCGGGGAGGAAAGGCTGGACCGGAGGGAGGTCGAGCATCTGGCGTAGATCGCCGCTGCCGAACAGCAGGGTCTCGGGCGACAACTGGGTCATCAGCCAGGCGGCGATCAGCAGCACGCCCATGTCGGCACCATACGCCGGCACCATGACCCGCCGCCGCCAGCGCGCGAGCCGTCCTTCGTCCAGCGCGCGCGAGCCCCAGCGGGCGCCGACCAATCCTCCCAGCAGGGCGCCGGCCGTATTGCAGGCCAGATCGAGATTCGACGGCACCCGGCTTGGCAGGTAGTTCTGCAGCAGTTCCATGGCAAAGCTCAGTCCGCCGCCGAGCAGGGCAGCCACCAGCCACGCCGCGAGCGGAGCCAGTCGGCGGCGCAAGGCGGTCGTGCAGAAAAACCCGAAGGGCAGGTAGGCGACAATGTTGGTCGCCAGATCGAAACCGGTCCAGTAGCGTGGCCACGCCGCACCGACGAAGGCCAGCGGATTGCCCCCGCTGTCATGCCAGCCGGCCAGGGGATACAGGCTCGCGTAGATGACCAGCAGCGCATAGCCGCTGGTCAGGTAGAGGGTCAGATGGGTGCGTGCGCTGTTTGCCACAGCCTGCGATTCTGCCGGCTTCGACGCAGCGGGACAAGGGTTGCGCTCTATCCTGCCTGCCCCGCGTTACCAGCGACGTGCCAGATTGCTGAGGTAGCTGGGAGGAAAGGCATCGATCGCGATCAGTGTTTGGGTCAACACCGTGCGGGCCGTCTCTGCGGTAAGCGACAGGCAGAAGCTGCGATCCGGCGGGCCGCCGGAAGTCAGTCCCACCAGGCGGCCTTCCTCATCGACCAGCGGGCCGCCGGAAACGCCCTGATCGCAGTAATTTGAGGAAACCAGATAATTCTGGCCGCCCCGATTGATAACTCCCAGCAGCGCTCCCGCCGACGCGATCAGGCGGCCGTTCGCGAAGCCGATGTTGAAAATGCGCGCGCCACGCGCCAGTCGTCCCGCATCGCCGATCGCAATCGGCTTGCCATTCAGTCCCGGCGCATGCACGACGCAGGCATCTTCCCTGATCAGGAAGGCGGCTTCGGTGATGCGCGTCTTCTCCCGCGTTGCCGGGTTGATGGCCAGAATCGGCCCCTTGAGCACATTCGGGGCGATCACATGGCAGTTGGTCAGCAGCTTGTCGTGGTCTATCACCACACCGGTACCCAGGCCCTCTGCGCCGATGATGAGATAGGTCGAGTCTGAAAACTTTGCCAGGGCCGCAGCATTGGGGCCCTCGAAGACCAGTTTCTGAGTGCTCTGCGGCGCGACCGGCGGCGGTGCGGGCGTCGTGCTGCCGGGCACTGCGACGGCGGGCGCCTGGGGCAGCAAGGTGGCTATGTCCTTGCTGATGGCCGGCGGCTCGATTTTCCGCGCCGCAGGTGGCGCGCTGAAAGCCCGTGTCGGCGCGTTCAGCGCGGGTTTGTCATCGGCGATGTAAAGCCAGGCCAGGCAAGCTGCGCCTGCAACCAGCAGGATGCCGATAACAGGCCGCAGCGACCGCGCGGGGGAAGACGCCTTCAGTGCTTCCGCCAGCCTCCGGTCGCGGCTGCGGCGGTCGTAGCCCGCTCGCTGGCGCCGGTCGTTCAGTATGTCATGGGCATGCTGCAGGATGGCACGCCGGTTGCGCTTCTCTTCCTCGTCCGTCTCCGACTCCAGTGCCTGCCGGGACTCATCGAAGGCCCTTTGAACATCTTCGCGGGAGGCCTTGTCGCTGAGTCCGAGTATTTCGTACAGGGACTGTTTTTCTGCCATTTGCTAAGCCTTGGGCGCCGGGACTTCCGCTTTATGTCCTGGAGGGACGGTGCTCTGCACGCCTGGAATTCCGCTTTGCGGGCAGGCGTCCACCCGGACGCGGACCGGCGGCGTCAATGCCTGTATTCCGGCTCGGCATGATGGGTCTGCGCGGCAGAGCAGCATGGGAACTCCCTGTCCTCGGAGCGCTATTGCAGGACAGCGAAGCTTAGTGCAAAGGCGGCCACCGCCAGCGCCAGCCACAGAAGGTGGCGCAAACCGCGTACTTCGGCGGCCAGGCTTTCCAGTTCGAGGTTGGGCGCCGGCGATGCGGTGGCGGTGAGCGCCTGATGCACCAGTCGCGGCAAGGTCGGCAGCAACTTGGCCCAGTTCGAGGCCTCGCGCTTGATGTTGTTTTCCAGAGCCAGCCAGCCCAGCTGCTCGCTCATCCAGCGTTCCAGATAGGGCAGGGCGGTCTTCCACAGGTCGAGTTCGGGATCGAGATCGCGGCCGAGGCCCTCGATGTTGAGCAGGGTCTTTTGCAGCAGCACCAGTTGCGGCTGTACTTCCACATTGAACTGGCGCGAAGTCTGAAACAGGCGCAGCAGCACGCGGCCGAGCGAAATTTCCTTCAGGGGCCGGTCGAAGAATGGCTCGCAGACAGAGCGGATCGCCGCCTCGAACTCGTCCACCCGGGTGCCTTTCGGCGCCCAGCCGGATTCGATGTGCACCTCGGCGACGCGCTTGTAGTCACGCCGGAAGAAGGCGAGGAAATTCTGCGCCAGATAGTTCTTGTCGACATCCGACAAGGTGCCGACGATGCCGAAATCGAGCGCGATGTAGCATCCCTTGTGCGGCCCTTCGGTGGCGACAAAGATATTGCCGGGATGCATGTCGGCATGGAAGAAGCCGTCGCGGAACACCTGGGTAAAGAAAATCTCGACGCCGGCGCGGGCCAGACGCGGGATATCCACGCCTTTTTCGCGCAGCGCGTCGACTTGCGAAATCGTGGTGCCGTGCATGCGTTCCATCACCATCACGCTCTGCGTGCACCAGTCCCAATGCACTTCGGGCAGGATCAGCAAGTCGGAGTCGGCGAAATTGCGCCGCAGTTGCGAGCAGTTGGCGGCCTCGCGCATCAGGTCCAGTTCGTAGTGCAGATACTTGTCGAACTCCCCGACCACCTCGCGCGGCTTGAGGCGCCGGCCATCCGCCCACAGCGTTTCGAGCAGGCTGGCGGCGACCTGGAGCAGGGCGATGTCGTGCTCGATCACCGGCTGGATGCCGGGACGCAGGATCTTTACCGCAACCTCGCGGCCGCCGTCCTTTTCATGCAGCACGGCGAAATGCACCTGGGCCACCGAGGCCGAGGCTACCGGTTCCCGGTCGAACGTGGCGAAGACCTTATCCACTGGCCTGCCGTAGGCCTTCTCGAGTTCGGCGATGGCCAGGTCCGACGAAAACGGCGGTACGCGATCCTGCAGCTTCGCCAGCTCGTCGGCGATATCCAGGGGCAGCAGGTCGCGCCGGGTCGACAGCAACTGGCCGAACTTTACAAAAATCGGCCCCAGATCTTCCAGCGCCTGCCGCAGTCGCACCGCGCGCGGCGCGGAAAGATCGCGCCAGAACATCAGCCGCTGCGCTGCAAAGAGGATGCGGGCCCAGAAGCCGGGCTCGAGCTCATGATCGAGGATCAGACTGTCAAGCCCGTAGAGGTAGGCAACACGGGCGATACGGATGAGGCGGAAGATGCGCACGGGAGGCAGGGGCAGACGAGAAACGGGAAGTATAATTCACAGCTCAGCGAAAGACCCGGAAAGACCTTGCGTACTCTTGATATGACCGCATCCAGCGCACCCCCCCGCATTGCCTTTGACGCCCGCCAGCATCTCACCGACCTGCTGCGCGCCGCACTCGCCAGCGTGGCCCCCGAACAGGGGCATGCCGAAATCATCCTCGAACGTCCCAAGCAGGCGAGTCATGGTGATTTCGCCAGCAATCTGGCGATGCAACTGGCGCGCGAGTTGAAGACCAATCCGCGCCAGATCGCCGAGCGTCTGGTGCGCGAACTGCCATCCTCGGTTTCTGTGGCGAAAGTGGAAATCGCCGGCGCCGGCTTCATCAATTTCACCCTGACCCCCGCCGCCAGGACCGCAGTGGTCGCCACTGTGCTTGCCGCCGGGCATGGTTTTGGCCGTGGCCCTGCAAGCAGGCTCAGGCTGCAGGTCGAGTTTGTTTCCGCCAACCCCACCGGACCGCTGCATGTCGGCCATGGACGTGGGGCGGCGTATGGCGCCAGCCTGGCCTCCTTGCTGGCTTTTGCGGGCTACGAGGTGACGCGCGAGTATTACGTCAATGACGCCGGGCGGCAGATGGACATTCTTGCCGTTTCCGCGTGGCTGCGTTATCTCGAACTGTTCGACGAGCCCGTGCCCTTTCCGCCCAACGCCTATCAGGGCGGCTATGTGCGCGAGATGGCGGAACAGGTGAAGCAGGCCCACGGCGACCGCTACGTGCATCCGGCCGAAGCCGTGCTTGCCTGCGTGCCGGATACTGACGACGCCGAGGCCCGGCTCGACGGCCTGATCCTCGCCGGCAAGGACCTGCTGGGCGAGGACTGGGCCTACATTCACGGCCACGTCCTGAACGAGCAGTTGACGGATTGCCGCGCCGATCTGGAAGAGTTCGGCGTGCATTTCGATGTCTGGTTCTCCGAGCGCAGCCTCTACGAAACCGGCATGGTGGCAAGGGCCGTGGCCGCTCTGGAAAAGTCCGGCCACATCTACCTGCAGGATGGCGCCAAGTGGTTCAGCTCGACGGCCTTCGGCGACGAGAAGGACCGCGTGGTCCAGCGCGACAACGGCCTCTATACCTATTTCGCATCCGACATTGCCTATCACCTGAACAAGTTCGAGCGCGGCTTCGACAAGGTGATCGATGTCTGGGGTGCCGATCATCACGGTTACATTCCGCGTGTAAAGGGTGCGCTCGCCGCTTCCGGGGCGGATGCCAACCGGCTGGATGTGACGCTGGTGCAGTTTGTCAGCCTGTTCCGCGACGGGCAGAAGGCCTCGATGTCCACCCGCTCCGGCGAGTACGTGACGCTGCGCCAGTTGCGCGAGGAAGTCGGCAACGACGCCTGCCGCTTCTTCTATATGCTGCGCAAATGCGATCAGGCGCTGGATTTCGATCTCGATCTGGCGAAGTCGGAAAGCAATGACAACCCGGTGTACTACGTCCAGTACGCCCATGCCCGGATCTGCTCGGTGCTGGCGCAGTGGGAGGGTGACCAGTCAGCGCTGGTCCGGACCGATCTGGCGCCGCTGCTGCATGAGCGCGAATACGCGCTGTGCGCGCGCCTGGCCGAGTTTCCCGAACTGATACAGGTGGCGGCACGCGACTATGCGCCGCATGCGCTGGCTTTTTACCTCAAGGACCTGGCCGGCGATTTTCACAGCTGGTACAACGCCGAACGGGTGCTGGTGGATGATCCTGCCACCCGCCAGGCGCGTCTGGCCCTGGCCCTGGCAACGCGGCAGGTGCTGCAGAACGGGCTTTCCCTGCTGGGCGTTTCGCAACCGGTGAGCATGTGACTATGGGTAAATTCGACAAGACCATGGACAAAACCTCGCGTGCGGCGTCGACCACGCGGGCGCCGCAGAACAAAAGCAGCGGTGGCACGCTGCTCGGCATTTTCATCGGCCTCGTGGTCGGCATGCTGATTGCCTTCGGTGTGGTCTGGTATCTGAACAAGTCACCCCTGCCTTTCCTGAACAAATACGAAGGTGCGCCCAGGGCCGAGAAGGACAGGCCGGCGACGTCAGGCGGCACAGCCGCTGCACCGCAGACGCCGGCGCCGCTGCCCGGCAAACCCGGCGACAAGGCTACGGATCGCCAGCGTTTCGAGTTCTACGGCATTCTCGAAGGCAACAAGCAGCCAGCTGCGCCCGGCGCCGTCACACCCGGCACTGCCGCGCCGGCTGCGGCAACGCCGGGGGTAGCCGGCGAGCCTGCCGTCGAAGTCAAGCGGGCACCGAGCGAAATCTTTTTCCTCCAGGTGGGCGCGTTCCAGAAACCGGCCGATGCCGACAACCTCAAGGCCAAGCTCGCGCTTACCGGGCTGGAAGCCAGCGTGCAGGAAGTCAGCATTCCCGAGAAGGGCACCATGCATCGGGTGCGCGTCGGTCCTTTCCGCGACCCCGATGAAATGAATCGGGCGCGCGCTCTGCTGTCCCAAAGCGGAGTGCAGGGCACGGTCATCAAGCAGAAGGAATAGAAGGGCGCAATGGAAGCATGGCGTGGAGTTCCGGCGCTGACGCCGGACAACCACGAAGGATGGGCAGCCAACATCGATCTGCTGGTCGAACCCGTCCGCGCCGGAAGAAAATCGCGCGGCCCCGATCTGTAATGCGGGTCGACGCGCTGGGGCGCGAGCATCAGAGGTTTGACGGCGTGCCGCGCATCGTCAGCCTGGTGCCCAGCCTGACGGAACTCATCTGCGACCTCGGTCTGGCGGACCGCCTGGTCGGCCGCACCGGCTTTTGCATTCATCCCCGGCAAGTGCTGCGCCATGTGCCCAAGGTCGGCGGTACCAAGGATGTCAATCTCGACAGGGTGCGGCAACTGGCGCCTACCCACCTGATCGCCGACATCGACGAGAACCGTCGCGAAGCGGTTGAGGCCATGATGCAGTTCGTGCCGCAGGTCGTCGTCGTGCATCCACAGACCGTGGATGACAACCTCGCCCTGTACGCACTGCTGGGCGAAATATTCGGTCGCGAAGCCCAAGCCGGGCGACTCGCCGCCGAGTTCGCGACGGCGAGTCGCGAACTCGCCGCGGTAACCGCGACACGGCCCCGCGAGGCCGTGCTCTACCCCATCTGGCGCGAGCCCTGGATGACCGTGAGGCGCGACACCTACATCGCGGCCATGCTCGGCGCCGCCGGCTGGGATACGCTGCCGGCGGAGGCCCCGGTGCGCTTCCCGATATTCGGATGGGATGCACCGTGGCTGGCCGATGTTGCGCGCGTGCTGTTGCCCTCGGAACCTTATGCCTTCACCGATCGACATCTGGCCGAAGTCGGTGCGCTGGCGCAACGGCCCGTTACCCGCATCGACGGCGAAATGGTCTCGTGGTACGGTAGCCGCGCGATTGCCGGCTTGCACTATCTGGCCGGGCTGCGGCGACAACTCGCCTGATGCAGGTCTTGCGCATTGCCACTGCTTGCGATGTTTTCAAGCCAGGCCCCGCCGAGGCCTCAAATCCGCCGCCCGGTTTCCTGTTTCGATACGCCTCCGTCATTTCGGCAGGCAGAGCAGGTTAAGGCTGACAAACCCCTTGAAGAGTGACGGTGTCGCGCCAAAATAATTGCTCTCCTGCACCAGCGGCGGCGCATGCGGATGAATTTCGTAGCCGAGCTCGCGGATATAGCCCTCCAGACTCGCTGATTTGTCCGCTCGATCATTCTCAACGTACAACACCGGCTTGCAGCGTTGAATGGTTTGGCGAGCCCCCCGGAGGACTTTTTCCTCCATGCCTTCCACATCCGCCTTTATAAAATGACACTCCGGGAGCTGCAGGCTGTCCAGCGTGATCTGCTGCGCGGATTCTCCCTCGGCGTATCCCTCGAGGCACAATGAGCCGGAGCTTTGGCGCTGGTACGGGTCGTATGGCGGAAGGAGCAGGCTTCCGCCGACATCGCTCACTGCCTGGTTGAGGCAAACGACATTCGCCACCGAATTCAAGGCCATGTTCGCACACAGCGTCTGGAACTGGATTCGTTGAGGCTCGAAGGCGAGGACCTTTCCGGTTTCGCCGACCATTCTGCTCAATGGCAGTGTGAGCGCGCCAATGTTCGCACCGCACTCGACAACCGTTGCGCCCGCCTTTACATACTGCTGAAAGATCGAAACCTCGCCTTCGGAAAACTCGCCGTAAGTATCGATCAACGCGCCCAGGTGGGTATCGTTCTGGTTGAAAAGCATCCAGCCGTGCCTTGCATGCCTTACCGCATTGAAACCGCCTGCTTGCAGGGGTGAAGCTTGCGGCAGGACAGTGGACGGTTTGAAGTCAAGGTTGCCGCGCTTTGCCAGCACGGCGTGGCCGTTGAGGTTATGAATGCAAATCAAGTCGGGCCGATCGGCCAGCTCGTTGACCAACCGGGTCACTCCCTCGCAGCGCATGAAGCCATAGTCGTCAAATACCACGACGCCTCCCGCTGCAAGACGCGGCCAGACCCATTCGAAAACATCGCGCGCCGACTGATACACATCCACATCAATATGGCATAACTTCACATGGATCGATTCCAGCGGAGAGGCTGTCTCGTCGGGAAAGATTCCCTTGAGCAGTTCGCTATTGGCAATGCCTTGCCCAGTCAACAAGGCAGTTACCGCTTCGACCGAGGTATCGGCGTGCTCGCCACCCTTGTATGCCGTATCGCGCTGGCCAGCCTTCACCACTCCGGCAAAGGTATCTGCCAGAAACAATTTTCCTTCGGCGCCGAAATGCTGCATGGCCTTGCCCAGCACCACGGCAGTGCCGCCGCGCCACACGCCGACTTCCAGGACATCCCCCTGCAACTGGCGAACCTGCCCGACCAGCTGCCAGAGTTCATACGCTCGATACTGGTCAACCAGGGTGTGGTTCCTGGCTGCCGTGTAGGCTTGAAGAAAGTTCTTGTCGTTGCGCCAGGGCGAATAGGTGGCGAGCGGGACGACAACCCCGTGCGGGATGTCGTCGGCCAGTCCCGGAATAACCGCATCCCTCACCACCTTCAGGTTATTGAAAACGGTTTGCGGAGAAACCCTCTGCAGTCCCGCCGTCTCGGCGGTTTGGCGTTTGCGCAGAACGAACTCGATCGCACACTCCGCAACGGGTGTAAGAGTCTGGTCCACGTTTTCGGCGAGTGCCTCCCTGAAGAAATCCCGCACCAGATCGACACGTTCCACCTCGACCAGGTGCGAAAGATCGGCCAGCAGCTCGATCACATTGATCGACCGGGGCATCTTGCTTTGATTCTTGTGAATCGTGAAACTCCATTTGTGATCCGCGTTGAAGCGGCTCGGCCACTGCCCATGTTCGTACAAGTCTTCGTCGGGCACGGTAATTACCAGAAAGCCGCCGGGCTTGACGATGCGTATCCAGTGTTTCAGTGCTTCCCGCACGTCATGCATGTGTTCGAGGCAATGGCTGGAATGAACGAAATCGTAGGTTTCGTCGACGACTCCGGCCATCATCTGGGCATCGCCATCGGCCAGGTCCCAGGTCCGGACACCCGCCATGCGGGCAAAGAGGCCGCAATACTGGCTCAGGGGGTCGGGTTTGCCGCCGATATCGACGCCTTCGCCGACAAAGTAGCGAGACTGAAAAGCGCCATCCGAAAATCGCCGATGTGCGGCTTTGCTTTGTTCATGCATGAGAGACTTCCCTTGTACGAGTTGAGCGATTGGTGAGAGTGGCAATTGCGGGAGGGGTTCGCGGGAGGAGACCAATGCGGTGGCCGGTTTCATTTCCGACCTTCTTTCATTGGCAACTGCGGGTAGTCGTGATGGGGAAGGATTGCTTGCCGGGGCGGCCACCCATTCATCGAGTGCCCTGACCACCCTTGCCATTACGCCATCCCAGTCCCCATCGACGCTCTGGCGGAACAGGCGCATGACATCAGGGTACCAGGGGGAATCGCCCCGCTCCTCCATCCAGCGCCAGTCGGTGCCGTAATCGGGCAGCAGCAACCAGCAGGGAACGCCCAGCGCACCGGCCAGATGGGCGATGGCGGTATCGACGCAGATCAGCAGGTCGAGCTGGCTGAGGATGGCAGCACTGTCCGCAAAATCGGCCATTTCGCTGCCGAGGTGGGTCAGCGGCTGATTGGCCGACGGGGCTCTGGCTTCGTCTTCGCCGGCTCCTTTCTGCAGGCTGACGAAGGCAACGCCGGTGACAGCCCAAAGCGGGGCCAGGGTGGCCAGTGAGGACAGGGAGCGGTTGGAGTCGTTCCTGTGCGTCGGGCTTCCCTTCCACACCAGGCCGACGCGCAGCGGCGCCTGCGGCAAGCGCGTCGCCCAGCGCGCCATTCTGTCCGGCTCCGCGGTCAGGTAGGGGATCGTTGCAGGCAGATTGTCCAGCGTGGTTTCGAAATGCAGCGGCAGGCTGAGCGGGTAGCACCAGAAGTCAAACTCCGCCGCCATTTCGGGACGCCAATCTGCCGCGTCGATCACCCGGTCAGCCAGGGTTTGCGATGCAAACAGGGCCTTCAGGGGCGGCTTGCAGGCCAGCGTGAGATGCGTCAGGCCCCGCGCCTTGAGCAAGGGCAGGTAGCGCACGAACTGTATTTCATCGCCCAATCCCTGTTCCGGCCAGACCAGCATCGATTTGTCCGCCAGCGGTTGGCCCTGCCATTGCGGGGGCAGCGGCGCACCACCGGGCGCGGTCGGGGGTGGCGCCATTTTGCGGTTCTTGCGGCCGGGGGCATAGCGTGCTTCATGCGCCCGCCAGCCTTCCGTGAATCGCCCCTGTTTGAGCAGGAGCAGACTCAAATTCCAGCGGGCTTCGGCGTGGTCGGGATTCACGGTGATGGCATGACGGTAAGCGGCTTCGGCCTGCTGCGGACGCTTTTGCGCCTGGAGCAGGTTACCCAGATTGGAAAACGCATCGAGGTAGTCCGGCTTTACGGCGATGGCGCGGCGGCAAGCGGCTTCGGCCTCCTCGTGCCGTTTCTGCTCCATCAGCAGGACACCAAGGTTGGACCAGGCTTCCGCGTAGGTCGGCTTCACTGTAATGGCACGCTGGTAGGCCGCTTCAGCCTCCTTCGGCCGTTGTTGCGCCTTGAGCAGAACGCCCAGGTTGGAGTGGGCTTCCGCGTAGTCCGGTCTCAACACAATGGCGCGCCGGTAGGCGGCCTCGGCCTCCTGCGGCCGCAGTTGCGCCTGGAGCAGGTTGCCGAGGTTGGAGTAGGTATTGGCGTAGTCGGGCTTCACTGTGATGGCATGCCGGTAGGTGGCCTCCGCTTCCTCCGCACGATGTTGCTCCTGGAGCAGGTTGCCAAGGTTGCAGCAGGCTTCCGCGTAGTCCGGCATTGCGGCGATCGCACAACGATAGGCGGCTTCGGCTTCCTCAGGCCTCTGCTGGGCTTTGAGCAGGTTGCCGAGGTTGTAGTGGGTTTCCGCGAAGTCCGGCTGCACGGCGATGGCGCGGCGGTAGGCCGCTTCAGCCGCTGCCGCATCCCCCAGTCTCGCGGCAAATACACCCCGGTGGTTGAGAAGAACCGCATTGTCCGGATCGACCGCGAGTGCCTGCATGACCACTGCGAGTGCTTCCCTGATTTGTCCCTGGCGGTAGAGGAGCGCGCTCTGGACAATGAAAGCGCTGACCGCGTCTGGAGCCGGCGCGTCTGTCCCGGTTTCGGCCGCGGCAGCGGGAGAAGTTGCCGGTGTCGTGCTGCGGACCTCGTTGGCGACGGTCTTGCGGGCCGCGCGGACGGCAGGTTTGCTCAATCTGGACATGCGTCAGTCTACCGTTTCGACATGATTGCCGTGACTCGGGTTTCCGGGACTGCCGGAAGCGGCCTTCTGCGGGTATAAAGGGGCTCGACCATTGCTGCTCGCGCCACCTCCCTTGAACTCTTCAAGCCCACCCCACGCCGTACCTCATCCCCAGGTTCCGCAACCCCTCGATCCGGGGAGAGAGCGGGTGCTGCTGGTGGCGCTGGCCGGCATTCAATTCGCCCATATCCTCGACTTCATGGTCATGATGCCGCTGGGTCCGATCCTGATGCGGGAACTGGGCGTCGGCACCCACGAATTCGGCCTGCTGGTCTCTGCCTACACGTTCACCGCTGCCTTCACGGGGGTACTGGCGGCGGTTTTCGTCGATCGCTTCGAGCGCAAGCGCATGCTGCTGACCATGTTTGCCCTCTTCGCCCTGGCCACGCTGGCCTGCGGACTTGCGCCCGGCTACGGCACTTTGCTTGTGGCGCGCAGTACTGCGGGGGCATTTGGCGGGGTACTGGGTTCGATGGTGCAAACCATGGTCGGCGACCTGATCCCGTTCGAGCGCCGCGGCCGGGCCAGCGGCACCATCATGTCGGCATTCTCGCTGTCGACCGTGGCGGGCGTGCCGCTGTCGCTGTACCTCGCCAATCATTACGGCTGGCGCTTCCCGTTCATTTTCATCGCGGCGCTGGCCTGCGCCTTGCTGCTGCTCGGCTGGAAGATGCTGCCCGTGCTGCGCGGCCATCTGCCGACGGCCATCGTCAGCGAGACCGAGCGTGCGCATCCGCTGGCGGCGATGCTGGCCGTGCTGCGCGATGCCAACCACTTGCGGGCGCTGGTGTTCATGGCCCTGATCATGTTCTCCGGCTTTTCGGTGATTCCCTACATCACGATCTATATCACCGCGAATGTCGGCATCCGCCAGGAAGACATCCCGCTGATTTACCTGTTCGGCGGCTGCGCCACGTTCTTCACTTCGCGGCTGGTCGGTCGCCTGGCCGATGCGCACGGCAAGATCCGGGTCTACCGTCTCATGGCTCTGTGCTCGATGGTGCCGTTGTTCGTGCAGACGCATCTGTGGCCGGTGCCGCTGTGGCTCATGATCTTCTGGTCGACGGTGTTCTTCGTTTTTGTGCCGGGACGAATGGTGCCGGCGATGGCCATCGTCACGTCGGCCGTGCAACCCCGCTTGCGTGGAACCTTTCTGTCGATGAACGGCGCCGTGCAGCAACTGGCTTCGGGTGGCGCGTCCTACCTCGGGGGTGCAATGATTTCTGCCGACGCATCAGGGCATATCGTCGGCTACGGCATGGTCGGCTATCTGGCCATTGCCGCGACACTGGCGGCAATGGCCTTCGTCGGGCAGATCGGCATGCATACGGGAACACCGTCGACGGCACCCAAAACATAGCCCCTTTCACTGGCGTGAGATGCGGCCGAGTTTGATGGAAGTCAACTCGGCGTACCCCCGCTGCATGTAGTATCAATCGCAGAGGTCAGCTAGCAACGCGGTCGGGCCTCGCCGCTTTGCCTGGGGGTCTTCAGCCCGGTGGCTGTCGACGGCAGGCCACACGCAAGCCAACAACACGCGCAGGAGACATCATGGAAAAGATCTGGCTCAAGGAATATCCCGAAGGCATCCCGGCAGAAGTCAATATTCACGAGTACTCGTCGCTGCGGGACATTTTCGAAAAGAGTTGCCGCAAGTTCGGCCACCTTCCCGCCTACGGCAACATGTCGGTATCGATGAGCTATGGCGAGCTGGATCAGTTGAGCCGGGATTTCGCTGCCTATCTGCAGAACGAACTCGGACTCGTCAAGGGTGACCGGGTGGCGATCATGCTGCCCAATCTTCTGCAGTATCCGGTGGTGCTGTTCGGCACGCTGCGCGCTGGCCTCACCGTGGTCAACGTCAATCCCCTGTACACCCCGCGCGAACTGGAACACCAGTTGCATGATTCCGGCGCAACGGCAATCGTGGTGCTGGAGAATTTCGCCGCCACCCTGCAGGGGGTGCTTGCCAGGACCAAGGTCAAGACCGTCATCACGACGCAGATCGGCGACATGTTCCCTGCGATCAAGGCGCTGCTGACCAACCTGGTCGTGAAGCATGTAAAGAAAATGGTGCCGGCCTGGAACATTCCCGGAGCGATCGGCTTCAAGCAGGCCCTGCAGGCGGGCAAGCGGCACCCGCTCAAGGATGTGCCGCTGACGCACGATGACATCGCCTTCCTGCAATACACCGGTGGCACCACCGGCGTGGCGAAGGGCGCCATTCTCACGCACGGCAACATGGTGGCCAATCTCCAGCAGAGCGCGGCCTGGATCGCGCGCGACCTCGACGAAGGCAAGGAAACCATCGTCCTGCCGCTGCCGCTGTACCACGTCTATGCGCTGACCTCGAACCTGGTGTTCATCAAGATCGGCGCCAACAACATCCTGATCACCAATCCGCGCGACATGCCGGGCTTCGTCGCGGAACTGAAGAAGATCCACTTCACAGGCATCATTGGTGTCAATACGCTGTACTACGCGCTGCTCAACACGCCGGGCTTCTCCGAAGTTGCCGCGCATACGCTGAAGATGACCTCCGCCGGCGGCATGGCCGTGCAGCGCGCGGTGGCCGAGAAGTGGAAGGCGGTGACCGGGGTGCCGATCATCGAAGGCTACGGCCTCACCGAAACAGCGCCGGTCGCCATCTCCAACACGCTCAACATCAAGGACTGGACCGGCACCATCGGCCTCCCGATTCCCTCCACCGAGGTGGCCATGCTCAACGAGGATGGTGGCGAAGTACCGCTCGGCGAAGTCGGCGAGATCAGCATCCGTGGTCCGCAGGTGACCAAAGGCTACTGGAACCGGCCCGACGAAACCGCCAAGGTGTTCACGTCCGATGGCTGGTTCCGCACCGGCGACATGGGCTTCATGAACGAGAAGGGTTATGTCAAGATCACCGACCGCAAGAAGGACATGGTCCTGGTCTCTGGCTTCAATGTCTATCCCAACGAAGTCGAGGATGTCGTCATGATGCATCCCGGCGTGCTTGAAGTCGCCGTGATCGGCGCTCCCGACGAGCGCTCGGGCGAGGTGGTCAAGGCCGTGGTGGTGAAGAAGGACCCCGCGCTTACCGCGGAAGAACTGATCGCCCACTGCCAGAAGCACCTGACCGGCTACAAGGTGCCAAAGATCGTCGAGTTCAGAACCGAGCCATTGCCAAAAACCAACGTCGGCAAGATTCTGCGGCGTCTGTTGCGCGACAACGCGCAGGCAATTTAGGCTGGATTCAGGCGGCTTGCACCGGCGTCGGGCGGGCGCCCTTCGCCCATTCGCGCCTATTGCTTCGACGGTTCGCGCAGCGGCAGACGAAGCTCGACGGTGCCCATGTCCGCCCCCGTCTTCAGCTCGAAGCCGAGGTCTTGCGCCAGGTGTTGCATGCGCAGGTTTCCGGCCATCGTCTCGCCGCGCAGCTCGCCGGTGCCGCGGCCGCGGGAATAGTCGATGATGCTCTGCATCAGCAGCCGTCCGAGTCCCTTGCCCTTGATGCCGGAGCTTACGACGATCGCGAAGTCGGCAAAGACGTTGTCGGGATCGGCCACGGCGCGGACCTCGCCGAGTGAACGTTCGACGCCGTCGCTGTCACGCTCGATTGCCACCAGCGCCATTTCGCGGTCGTAGTCGATCTGGGTAAAGCGCGCGAGCTGGGAGCGCGGCAGGTTGCGCATCGTGCCGAAGAAGCGCATGCGCGAATCCTCGATATCGAGCGAGTTGAGGAGATCGCCGAGGGTGGTCTCGTCCTCCGGTCGAATGGGCCGGATCAACAGCGTGCGACCGTCCCAATCCACCTGCCGCTCCAGTTCTTTCGGGTAGGGGCGAATCGCAAAGCGCCGAAAGCCGAGCTTGCGCCCCCGCTTCTCGATGCGGATGCGGACGTCGAGCGCGACCACGCCGGTGGTTTCGACATGCACCGGGTCGAGCTCCACGCCGGCCACCTCGTCGATATCCGTGAGCAATTGCGACAGGCGCACCAGTGCGGTGGCGACGGCTGATTCCAGTGCCGCGCGTTCGTCGTCGGGCGCCTCCTCGGCAAAGTGGCTGCGCGCAACCAGATCCTCGGCCAGCGCCAGGTTGAGGGGGGGCAGCGCGGCGACCAGGCCCTCCCCGCGCGCGCCAGGCGCGGAGGCCGGACTGAGGAAGATCAGCGGACCGAACACCGGGTCGTCGGCAACGCCGAGACGCAGCGCGGCGATACCGCTGCGCGCGGCACTGGGCCGCAGCCGGTAGCCGCTGACGCGGATGCCGGGGCGCTGGCTGCGCACGCTGCCACGAAGGCCGCGCGCGGCAATCTGGATATCCGCCGGCGAGCGCAAAGCCGCCGCAAACTCTCCGTGCTCGGTCGAGTTGGCCAGCACCAGGCTCAGATCCACCGGATAGCCGATGTCATCCGCGGCAAGAATCGCTGCATCGATGCTGCCCGCCAGCGGATACTCTGAAGCATCGATGCCGTAAGCCTGCAGCAGATCTCTTGCCTGGCGCGTCGGCAGCGTATTGCTTCCAGCTTCGATTGCCTCGGCGACCGCGCCGCGCGCGGCATCGAGGTCCGGGGTGAAATCCTCAGCGACCGACGGCGGCATCTGCACCAGCAGTTCCCGGTTGCGTTCGTAATTCACGATACCGAGAAAAATCGCGATGGCCTTTTCCGGCGAGTCATGGCTTAACACGCCATGCGCCGCAGCAATGTGTTGCGCCTCGATCATCGCCGTACCGCCGACCCAGCAGGTGAACACATTGTGCTCCGTCTCTTGAGCCACTTCGCATATTGCCTTGGCGACATCGGCGCTCGGCGCGAACGGGGATGGCGAACAGACCGTCAGCACGGCGTCCGTTTCACGGTCTGCGAGCACCATGGCGAGCGCCCTGCCCCAGTTCTCCGGCGTGATGTCCGCCGGCAATGCAAGCGGATTGCCGGCGGGCGAGGTCGTCTGCAGCAGTTCGTTGAGTTGTTTCACCGTGTCCGGGGACAGTGTCGCAAGCCTGCCGCCGGAGTGCAGCAGCGCGTCGACGGCAATGCGCCCGAGGCCGTGACCATTGGAAAGAATGCTCAGGCGTTCGCCGCGCATCGGACGCACCCGCGCCATCGCTTCCGCCGAGTCGAACAGGTCTTCCAGGGTATCGATGCGGACCCAGCCGGCACGGCGCAGGGCCGCTTCGTAAACATCGTCGGTGGTGAAGGGCCTGCCTGACGCAAGCTTGCCCTCGGCTCTGCTGCCGCGGATGGCAACCACCGGCTTGTTGCGTGCCGCTGCTCGCGCCGCCGACATGAACTTGCGTCCACCGGAGATGGAGTCCAGTTGTACCAGGATAGCCTCGGTGTCCGGGTCGGCGGCAAGCCAGTCGAGCGCGTCGGCCAGATCGATATCGACGCTGGCACCCAGATGCAGCACCGACGAAAAGCCGATGCCCTTGCTGCAGGCGCGTTCGAGCACCGCTGCCGCGACGGCGGTCGACTGGGCGACCAGGGCAATTTTTCCCGGGACCGGGGTAACCGTCGCCACGCTGGCGTTGAGGGCGCTGGCGGGAACCACGAGACCGCCGCTGCCGGGACCGAGAACGCGTATCAGCTTGGGTCGCGCGGCATCGAGAATGGCCTTGCGGATATCCAGCGCCTCGCCGGCGCTCATCTTGTCCCGCATCGACGGGCCGACGATGACCGCGCGCGTGCCGCGGGCGCCGAGTTGGGTGATGATCTGGGGCGTATCGGCCAGTGCCGCGCAGACGATCGCCAGATCAGGCGCCAACTCGAGTTCGTCCAGTTGGATATGGGCGCCGAGCCCGAACAGCGAGCGCTTCTTTGCGGCAACCGAAATGACCGGCCCCGCAAATCCTCCGGCAGCGAGGTTGCGCAGCATGACTTCTGCATAGCAGCCCGGTTCGTCGGGTTCGGCAATGACGGCGACCGATTTTGGCCGGAAGAGGAATTCGAGATTGCGGACAGTCATTATTTTTATTCCCCTGCGCCAGGCAGGGGACGTTATGCGGGTGATGTTGAGTCTGCGCGCGCTGCTGCAACGCAGCACGCCAGTCATTGTGCCACAGCATGGCCGCCCCGCCTCAAGCACAACGTCTGCCACGGCCCGGTGTGGTTCAATAGGCCTCTTGCCGGATCTGGAGAAGTGTATGCGAGCAGTCATGTACGATCGCTTCGGCGAGGCATCGGTCCTGACGGTGCGAGAGCTTCCGGTGCCTCGGCCCGGGCGCGGCGAAGTGCTGGTTCGCGTCACACTGGCCAGCCTCAATCCGGTTGATTTCAAGCTGCGCAGCGGCATGTTGCGCCTGATCGGGCGCCCGCGGCGCCCGGCAATCACCGGCAAGGATTTCGCCGGCGTGATCACCGGGCTCGGCGCCGGAGTTCAGGGCTACGCAGTCGGGCAACGGGTTTTTGGCTCGGTGGCGCCGCTGGGCGGGCAGGGGTCCTGCGCACAGTTTGTGGCCCTGACCACCGATCTTGTCGCGCCGACGCCTGACGCCGTCAGTGATGAGGCGGCCGCCAGTTTGCCGGTGGCAGCGGGCACTGCCTTGCAGGCACTGACCGATGTCGCACGGATCAGGCGCGACCAGTCGGTGCTGATTACCGGCGCTTCGGGCGCAGTGGGTTCCGCCGCGGTGCAGATCGCCCGCTCGATCGGCGCCCGTATCACCGGGGTGTGCGGCACGCAGAACATCGACTACGTGCGTTTGCTGGGCGCCGAGCAGGTGATCGACTACAAGTCCGCCGACTGGACCACGATCGATCGGCAGTACGACGTCATCTTCGATGCGGCCGCCGTCGCATCGTTTGCGATCGCCAGGCCGCGCCTGCAGCCCGCGGGGATATACATCAATACCATGCCGCGGCCGGAACTCTATTGGGCTGCGCTGGCGGCACGCCTCGGTTCGCGGCAGCGCTGCGTGCCCTTCATGCTCAAGACCACCAGTGCGCAACTGCGACAACTCGCCCAGTTGGCCGCCTCAGGCGTGATCGTCCCGCATGTCCAGGAAACCGTGGACATGACGCAGGTGGCCGCCGCCCAGCAGCGAATGGAGCAAGGCCGGGTGCACGGCAAGCTGTGCGTGCGGATGGATGCCTGATTGGTGCGGGAAGCGGCGCACGCGCGCGGATGCCAGGCGGCAAGCCGAATTCCGCCTTTCCCCAGTTCTGCTATGATCCGTCTTACCACGTCTTACTTATGGAGTTGACATGACTACGGTACGGGTTTCCAGCAAGGGCCAGATCGTCATTCCGCGGCAATTGCGGTCGGCGTTTCACATCGAGGCCGGCAGCGAGTTGGCGATTTTCGCCGAGGGCGACGAGATTCATTTGCGCCAGGCCGAACAACGTTTTGCACGCACCGATATCGCGGCCGGTGTCGGCCTTCTGGCAAAGCCCGGGCGCAAGGCTCCAGCGCAAGTCGAGATCAAGCGCGCCGTAGGCGAACTGCTGAAACTGAAAAATTCAGCAAGGTGATACGGCCATGATTGTCCTCGACACCAACCTTCTGCTGCGCTATCTGCTCAACGACGATGTCGCGCAGGCAAAGCGCGCTGCGCGCTTGTTGGAATCTTCCCCGCAAGTCACCGTTACCGCCACCATCATTCTTGAACTCGTCTGGGTACTGGAGTGCAGCGATTGTTCCCGCGCCGAGATCGCCGTCGCGCTACGTCATGTGCTGGGGCTGCCCAACATGCGCTTGCCCAATGAGGCGGCGCTGTATCGTACCGTGCAGTGGTTCGAGCAGGGATTGGACTTTGCCGATGCGCTGCATCTGAGCCTGTCGCCCGCCACGGCCACGCTGATGACTTTCGACAAGGATTTCGTAAGCAAGGCGAAACGCGCCGAAGCGTTTCCGGCGGTTGCCTTGTGTCCGGCCCGATGAGCGCTGCGCCCGTCGCTGTTGAAGCCTTCATTGTTCGCTGGCAAGCCGCCGGTGGCAGTGAGCGCGCCAACTACCAGCTGTTCATCACCGAACTATGCGAACTGCTCGGCCTGCCCAAGCCCGAACCCGCGCAGGCCGAGGCGGGAGAGAACGCCTACGTCTTCGAGCGCCGCGTCGTATTTCGCCATGGCGACGGCTCCAGCTCGAACGGCTACATCGACTGCTATCGACGCGCGACGTTCATCCTCGAAGCCAAGCAGACCCGGCTCGATGAGGGGCAGGGCAAGGTCTTCGATGCCGCCCTGCTGCGCGCCCGCAGCCAGGCCGAGAACTACGCCCGCGCCCTGCCGGCGGAGGAAGGCCGCCCGCCCTTCCTGATCGTGGTCGATGTCGGCAACGTCATCGAGCTGTATGCCGAGTTCTCGCGCAGCGGCGCCACCTACACGCCTTTCCCCGATCCGCGTTCGCATCGCATCCGGCTGGCCGATCTGCGCGACGAAGCCGTTCGCCAGCGGATCAAGGCCGTCTGGCTCGACCCGCTCAGCCTCGACCCTGCCACCGCCACCGCCAAAGTCACGCGCGAGATTGCCGCGCATCTGGCCGAAGTCGCCAAGTCATTGGAGCAGGCGGGCCACGCCGCCGAAACCGTCGCCGGCTTCCTCACCCGCTGCCTGTTCAGCATGTTTGCCGAAGACGTCGGGCTGATTCCGCAAGGCAGTTTCCGCGAACTGCTGCAAAGCCTGAAAGACGACACCGCGCAGTTTGTGCCGCTGATCGGCGCGCTGTGGAAGGAGATGGATGTCGGCGGCTATTCGGTCGTGCTGCGCAAGATCCTGCCGCGCTTCAACGGCAAGCTGTTCAAGCAACCCAACGTGTTGCCCTTGACCAAGGCGCAAATCGCCCTGCTGCTCGAAGCCGCGAAAGCCGATTGGACGCTGGTCGAACCCGCCATATTCGGCACCCTGCTCGAACGCGCGCTCAACCCGCTGGAGCGCCACGCGCTCGGCGCCCACTACACGCCGCGCGCCTACGTCGACCGCCTGGTGCAGCCCACCGTGATCGAGCCCTTGCGCCAGAGCTGGGCCTATGTGCAGGGCGCCGCCGTGCTGCTCGCCAGCGAAGGAAAGCAGAAGGAGGCCATCGCTGAAATCCGCGCCTTCCACCATCGCCTGTGTTCCTTGCGCGTGCTCGATCCGGCCTGCGGCAGCGGCAATTTCTTGTACGTCGCGCTTGAACACCTCAAGCGCCTCGAAGGCGAAGTGCTCAACCAGTTGCACGACATCGGCCACGGCCAGGCGCAGTTCGAAATCGAAGGATTGAGCGTCGATCCGCACCAGTTCCTCGGCCTCGAACTCAACCCGCGCGCCGCGGCGATTGCCGAACTGGTGCTGTGGATCGGCTACCTGCAATGGCATTTCAGAATCAGCAAGGGCAATGCCGGCGCCAGCCTGCCGAACCCGGTGCTGCGCGACTTCCGCAACATCGAATGCCGCGATGCCGTGCTCGCCCATGACGGCATCGACTACGTGATGGACGACAAGGGCATACCCGTCAGCCGCTGGGATGGCCGTACGACGAAGACGCATCCCGTCACCGGCGAGCAGGTGCCGGATGAAAGCGCCCGCGTGCCGCTGGAAAGCTATCGCAATCCGCGCCCCGCCGAATGGCCGGCGGCCGACGTGGTGGTCGGCAATCCGCCCTTCATTGGTGCCTCGACCATGCGTCAGGCGCTGGGCGATGGCTATGTCGATGCGCTGCGCGGGGCGTGGCCGGCGGTGCCCGAGTCGGCCGACTTCGTCATGTTCTGGTGGCACCACGCCGCGCAACTCGTCGCGCAAGGCAGGCTGGCACGCTTCGGCTTCATCACCACCAATTCGCTGCGGCAGACTTTCAATCGTCGTGTGGTGCAGGGCGCGCTCGACCAGGGCTTACACCTGGCTTTCGCCGTTCCCGACCACCCGTGGGTGGACAGTGCCGATGGCGCTGCCGTGCGCATCGCTATGACCGTCGCCGCGCCCGGTGCGGGCGAAGGCCGGCTGTGTAATGTGACCGCCGAGCGCGAAGGCAAGGGCGAAGGCTTGGACGTGGAATTGGTCGAGCGCAGCGGCACGATTCACGCCGACTTAACCATCGGCGCCAACGTTTCGGCGGCACAGGCTTTGCGGGCGAACGAAAACCTCGCCAATCGCGGCGTCCAGTTGTTTGGCGCGGGTTTTATCGTTATGCCGGAAGAGGCGGCTCGCCTCGAAGCCGACGCGCCGATCAAACCTTATCGCAACGGCCGCGACCTCACCGACCGGCCGCGCGGTGTCAGCGTGATCGACCTCTACGGCCATGACGCCGACGAAGTGCGCCGCCGCTGGCCGGCGACCTACCAATGGGTGCTGGAGCGGGTGAAGCCAGATCGCGACCACAACAACCGCGCCAGCTACCGCGACAATTGGTGGACGTTCGGCGAGCCGCGCAAAGTCATGCGAGCAACCTTGGCCGGCCTGCCGCGCTACATCGCTACGGTCGAAACTGCCAAGCATCGCGTCTTCCAGTTTCTCGACGCGACAATTGCGCCGGACAACATGCTGATTGCTATCGCGCTCGATGATGCGTATTGGCTCGGCGTGCTGTCGAGCCGCGTCCATGTGGTCTGGGCGCTCGCAGCCGGTGGGCGGCTCGGCGTGGGCAACGACCCGCGCTACAACAAATCCCGCTGCTTCGAGACTTTCCCCTTTCCCGTCGCCACTGCCGAGCAACAAGCCCGCATCCGCGACCTCGCCGAACAGATCGACGCTCATCGCAAACGCGTGCTGGCAACGCATGCCGAGCTGACGCTGACCGGCCTCTACAACGTGCTGGAAAAGCTGAAGACCGGCACTGATCTGACGGCCAAGGAAAAGCCGATCCACGACAAAGGCATAGTTGCCGTGCTCAGGCAACTGCACGACGAACTCGACGCCGCCGTGCTCGAAGCCTATGGCTGGAGCGATCAGCCGGACGAGCAAACCCTGCTCGAACGCCTCGTTGCCCTCAACACCCAGCGCCGCGCCGAGGAAGCGCAAGGCCACATCCGCTGGCTGCGACCCGAATTCCAGAACCCCAACGCCCAGGCCGCTCTTGCAGGAGCGACCTTGGTCGCGAGCGGCGGTATCGTGGGCAAGCCCGCTCCTGCAGAGGCGGGCGGCATCGGCGCCACGGCGGCTCCCTTGCCCTGGCCGCCCACCCTGCCCGAGCAACTGGCCGCCGTTGCGAGAATCCTCGCCGACTCACCCGCCGCGCAAACCCAAGCCCAGCTCGCCGCCAACTTCACCGGCAAGGGCCGCTGGAAATCCCGCCTGCCCGATATCCTCGCCGCCCTCGAAGCCCTCGGCCGCGCCCGCCGCTTGGACGACGGACGGTGGATGGGGTAAGGTAGTGCCTTGTCGTTGCACGCAAGGAGTAGCCAATCATGAACCAGGTCGTCGTTGCCCCCGAAGTGCTGGATCGCTTTCATGAACTTGCGGAAGCGACTCATCGCAGTGAAGCCGAGATCATCAACGAGGCGCTGACCGGTTATCTCGCGGCGGATCGCCGCTATGCGGAGATCCTGGCGGCACGCGTCGCCGCTGCGGATCGCGGCGAATTCGCCAGCGAAGCGGAGGTCGCCCGGTTCTTCTCCGAACACGGCGAATGACCGCTGTTTTCTGGCTCAAGGAAGCGCTCGCCGATCTGCGAGGAATCCACGCTTACATTGCCCGCGACAATCCCGCCGCGGCGCGTCGCGTCATCAAGAATATTCGCGAGAGCGTGGATATTCTGAAAGATCACCCACGCCTCGGCCGGTCGGGGCGGCTGGAAGGAACTCGCGAGTTGGTGATTCGCCAATATCCGTACATCGTGGCTTACCGGTTGGCGGATTCGGCGGTGCATATTCTGGCGGTGGTGCATACCTCGCGCCTATGGCCGGAGCAATTGCCCTAGTGTTTCAGCAATACCGACATCGGATGGATGAACCGAACGCCTGAAACGACCCAACCGATTGTTTCGATCCCGCAGGAACTCATGCTTGCGCGTCTGGAACAATCTGAACAGATGCGGGAATTCTTTATTCAGTTTTGGCTGGCCAACCCGGCTCTCGCCAAGCAGGCCGGCGCGCGCGTGGCGGACCTGCTCGCCGTTGCGCCAGCTCCGACTATCGAGCCGGGCGACAGCCCGGACGTGGCTTAGACGCTCAGCGCGTCCACCACGCCAGCGCGACGAAGATCACGACGGCGATGACGGCGTAGGTCTTCCACGGCCGCTCCTTCTCCGCATACGGGTCGGTCAGCGCGCGTTCGGCGCCTGCGGGGAGTTGCGCCAGTTGTGTCAGCGAAGTTCCGAAAGGGATGTTGATGCGCGCGCGCGCATTGACCGCCCAGCCATTGGCATCGAGGATCGGGCCGAGGTTGCGGCTTCTCAGCTTGAACCAGGCGAGCACCATGGCCGGGCCGGATATCAGCAGCATCAGGCCGCCGATGGCCAGCGGCATCTGCCACCACTTGAGGGCGAGCAATCCGGTCAACACCGCTGCCAGCGCGGTTCCTATCGCACCGACGGCGAGGCCGATGGCGGCGAAGATGCCGGCGAACTTGCCGACATCGAAGGCCTGCTGTGCCGCTGGCTTTGTGGCGGTTGGCGGCGTGTCGACTTTCTTGCCGACGCCCACGGCGGTTTCGGCGAGCTTTCCTTCCACGGCGGCGGCCTTGCTCGCGGCGATCTTCTGCAGTTGTTCGCCGACCATGCGCATCAGGCGCTTGTAGGGCGACCAGAAGGCCTGGCGCAGGCTGATCGGGTGCTCGACCAGCTTGGTGATGGTGGCGTTCCAGTCGCGTCCCTGGCGGTCGTAGAACACGCCGTTGCGGCCTACCATCAACTGATCGGAATCACCGGCGGTGAAGGCGGCGGCGATCGACAGCTTTTCCCCATTGCGCACGCAGTCGCAATACACCAGGCAGATGCGCGAAAGCCCGGCCAGCGCGGCATGCTTGGCGGCGTCATTGACCGCCACGCAGAGCTCGGCCGAGCGGCCGTCGAGATACAGCGTGCCGATCTGGAAGGTGGCCTTGCCCTGGTGTGTATAGAAATCGCGGAAGGCGACGAAGTTGTTGGCCAGCGGCAGCAGATCGCGCACGTAGCGGGCCAGGCGCTCCAGATCGCGCACTGCCTCGGCTTCAGGCGGCAAGCCGGCAGGTTTGGCCGCCTGCCAGGCGGCAAACCCGGCGAGTTGATCCTGCACCGCCAGCCAGTCGCTTTCCGTGAGGGCCGGGCGGGCGCCGAGCAGCGGCACCACGGCGGCTTCGCGGAAGCCGGCAATACGCGCAGTCCACGCCGGGTTGATGCCCGAGTTGATGTCGGCGCCCAAGGGCACGGCAGCGCCGGCACCTACCCTTGCCAGCGGCAGGGCGGCGATGTCGGCGTGTGCGGAGGAGAGTGCAGAACTACCCAGGGATTTCAGCGCATCGTCGGACGCATTCATCGCCTCGCCGGCCCGCGCGTCGAAGGCTGCCAGACGGCAGCGGACGAAGAAGTCGTCGAGCTTTTCCTTGACGGCGACGACCGCGGCGCAGGCGGCTTCGGTCGCTTCGCCCAGCGGCTTCGCCGCGCTGCCGGCGGCTTCCCAGGCGGCGAGTGCGCGGGCGGCATAATCGGCCTCGGCGGCACTCGCGGCATAGACCGAAATCAGGCTTTGTCCGCCGCCCAGCAGGCCGCGTGCGGCGCCCAGCAGCGGCGCGTTGGCTTCGTCATCCTTGATCGCAGCGAGTGGCACGCCGTCGAGTTGCTGCGCCAGGATGCCGGGTTCGTTCAAGCGTGCCGCCGCCCAGTCGATTGCGGCCAGCAGTTCCGGGGCGCGGATATGCCCGTCGTTGTCGCTATCGATCAGCGCCAGCGTACGCGTGTCGAACTCGATGCCCTTCACCGGACAGGAAAGCGCGACCCACAGTTTCTGGTCGAGTTCTTTCAGGGCCAGCAGGTCGGCAGCGGTATCGATGCGTACCTGGTCGAAGCCGCCGGCGCGGAAGAATTTGAATGTGTGCGACATCATCAGGCTCCTTCTCCAACAAAGGGATTGCTGCGGCGTTCCTGGCCAAAGGTGGACATCGGTCCGTGGCCGGAAATGAATTTGACATCATCGCCCAGCGGCCAGAGCTTGTGGTGGATCGAGTCGATCAGCGTCTGGTAGTCGCCGCGCGGAAAATCGGTGCGGCCGATCGATCCGGCGAAAAGGACATCGCCGACGATCGCGAGTTTCGACGGCGCGTGGAAGAACACTACATGCCCCGGCGTGTGTCCCGGCGTGTACAGCACCTGCAGGGTTTCCTTGCCGACGGTGACCGTGTCGCCATCATTGAGCCAGCGATCCGGCGTAAAGGGTTTTGCCGGCGGGAAGCCGAAGCTGCGGCTTTGCGCGACCAGCTGGTCGATCCAGAAGCTTTCTTCGCGTTGCGGACCCTCGATCGGCACGCCCAGCCGCGTTGCCAGCTCGCCGGCACCGCCGGCGTGATCGATGTGGCCGTGGGTGAGCAGGATCTTTTCGATGCTGATGCCCAGCTTCGCGGCGGCAGCCAGCAGCTTCTCGATGTCGCCGCCCGGATCGACGAAGGCGCCTTTCATGGTGTCGGTGCACCAGAGCAGGGTGCAGTTCTGCTCGAAGGGGGTGACGGGGATGACACGGTATTCCATGGGGTTCTCCTATCCGCTACGGCGAGGAGAGCGTCTTTTGCTCGACCGCCCTGTAGCGCTTTGTTTCATCAATCGGCGAGCCCGCGCCGGTAGTGGATGGCTTCGGCAACGTGCGCCGAACCGATCTGCTGGATGCCGGCCAGATCGGCGATGCTGCGGGCTACCTTGAGGATGCGATGATAAGCCCGTGCTGTCAGCGACAGACGTGCCATGGCCTGTTTGAGGAGTTGCGCTCCCGCCTCGTCGGGCCGCGCGTGGCGGTCGACTTCGTCCGGGCCGAGCAGCGCATTGGGCTTGCCCTGGCGTTCAATTTGCAGGGCACGTGCCGCCGTTACTCGGGTTCGCACTGTCGCCGACGATTCGCCATCGCCGCGGGCGGAAAGATCGGCTTCGGCAACGGCCGGCACATCGAGCATCAGGTCGATGCGGTCGAGCAGCGGGCCCGACAGCTTGCCGCGATAACGCGCTATCTGGTCCGGCGTGCAGCGGCATTTGCCGGCCGGATGGCCGAGCCAGCCGCAGGGGCAGGGATTCATCGCGGCAACCAGCCGGAAGCGCGCGGGGAACTCGGCGCGCCGCACCGCGCGGGCGATGTTGATGTGTCCGGTTTCCAGCGGTTCGCGCAGGGCTTCGAGTACGCCGCGCTGAAACTCGGGCAGCTCGTCGAGGAACAGCGTGCCGTTGTGGGCCAGCGAAATCTCGCCGGGGCGCGGTGTGCCGCCGCCGCCGACCAGCGCGGCGCTCGAGGCAGAATGATGCGGGGCACGAAACGGGCGCTGGTTCCAGTGCGCCAGGCGGAATGTACCCGCCAGCGAATGCACTGCGGCGGACTCCAGGGCTTCTGCCGCCGTCATCGGCGGCAGCAGGCCCGGCAGGCGCTGCGCCAGCATCGACTTGCCGGCGCCGGGCGGGCCGCTCATCAAGAGTGAATGTCCGCCCGCTGCGGCGACTTCAAGCGCGCGTTTGGCCTGCGCCTGGCCTTTGACTTCGGCCAGGTCCGGATAGTGGGCAAAAGTCGGCGCCGGTGGTACGGTGAATGCGGTGAGCATTTCCCGGCCGGCAAGGTGGGCGCAGACCTGCAGCAGGTTCTGCGCCGGCAGGATGCTCATGCCTTCGATCAGCGCGGCTTCCGGGGCGCTTTCCAGGGGCAGGATGAAGGCGCGCGCCGTGTTGTGCTCAGTGTCGTGCCAAGGCCCCGCCTCATGCCGGATCGCGGCGCACATGGCGAGCGTGCCGCGCACCGCGCGCAATTCGCCCGAGAGCGCCAGTTCGCCGACGAATTCGTGGCTGTCGAGGGTGGCCGCCTTGATCTGTCCGGAGGCGATGAGAATGCCCAGCGCAATCGGCAGATCGAAACGGCCGGACTCCTTGGGCAAGTCGGCCGGGGCCAGATTCACGGTGATGCGTCGCTGCGGAAACTCGAAGCCGCAGTTCTGGATGGCGGCCCGTACCCGGTCGCGCGCCTCCTTGACTTCGGTGTCAGGCAGGCCGACCAGGGTGAACGACGGGAGTCCGGCGGCAAGGTGGACTTCGACAGTCACTTCCGGGGCGGCAAGGCCAGCCAGCGCCCGCGAGCGTAAAACGGCGAGCGACATCGATGGCCTTACTTCTGGACCGGGTTCGGCTGGGTCCTGGCTTCCAGTTCGGCAACGCGCGCCTCGAGCGCCACGAGTTTCTCTCTGGTGCGGGTCAGAACCTCGCGCTGCACATCGAACTCTTCGCGGGTCACCAGATCCAGCTTGGCAAACAGGCTGGAAAGTACCGCACGCATATGCTTCTCGACGTCGCCGGCCGGTGTCGCCGCCAGCAGGGAGGACACGCGGGCAGACATTTCATCGAGCAATTTGGGATTGAGCATGGTGGTTGGGTATCTTTCGGGGACGGAGAAAGTCTAGCACAGCGCTGGCGCGGACCGCCGCGGGACACTACGCGGCACCACTCTGGTGCAGAGGGCTCACGTTTGGTGCTCCGCTTGGTGCGGAGCAACCCGATCCCTGTTGAATGCTTTATTCATGGTATTGATTTCAAATGACTAAATGGTCTGGCACGGTCTTCGCATAAGGGAAGCTGTAATTTTCATTTTCTTAAGGAGCCTCATCATGCGCAAGTCCCTACTCGCCACCGCCGTTGCAACGGCTTTCGCCGCACCTGCGTTCGTGCTCGCCGCTGACGCGGCGCCGACCCCGACGCACACCTTCACGCCGAATATCGGCGTTGTTTCCGATTACCTGTTTCGTGGCGTCAGCCAGACTCATGGCGCCGCCGCTTTGCAAGGGGGTGTTGATTACGCCCACGCCAGTGGCCTCTATGCCGGCATCTGGGCCTCAACCATCACCTGGGTGAAAGACGCCAACGGCAAGGGCAACACCGAAGTCGACCTTTATGGCGGCTACAAGAACAGCTTTGCCGGTGGCGACTGGAATTACGATGTGGGCCTGATTACCTACAACTATCCGGGCCACGGCCCCGCTGTTCCCAACGTCAACGCAACCCCGAATACCACTGAGGTCTATGGCGCCATCGGCTACAAGTGGTTGACCCTGAAATACTCGCAGGCTGTCTCCACCAACTTCATCGGCTGGCAAGGCGGTGCCCTTTATAACAAGAACACGCGCGGCTCCGACTACCTTGAACTCAACGCCGCCTATGATCTTGGCGAAGGGTGGGGGCTTGGTGGCCACTATGGAACTCAAAAGGTGAAGAACTCGGTCAATGTTGCCGGCGGCGCCCTTTCTGCCAACTACTCCGACTGGAACATTGGTGTGACCAAGGAGTTGAGTTTCGGCGTAGTCGGTCTGACTTACTCGGACACCGATACCAAGGGCACATGTTCGCAAACCGGTGTCAACACCAACCCTTACTGCTGGGGTGCCGGAAACTGGAACAGCACCCAGGCTTCAACAACGAATTTCCGCGACGTGAGCAAGGGCACTTTGGTTCTCTCGTTCAAGAAGACGTTCTGAGATTTGACTTGAAATCCCGCCGCCGACCCGGCCGGCGTCGGCGGGATGAAACGGAAACAACCTCCTCCCATTCGCAAAGGAATTCATCATGAAACTCGTCTCCGCCATCATCAAGCCCTTCAAGCTTGACGAGGTACGCGAGGCTCTTGCCGCCGTCGGCGTGCAAGGGATAACCGTTACCGAGGTCAAGGGGTTCGGCCGGCAGAAAGGTCATACCGAGCTCTATCGCGGCGCTGAATACGTCGTCGATTTTCTGCCCAAGGTCAAAGTCGAAATCGCCATCCGCGACGACCTGCTGGACCAGGTCATCGAAACCATCGAAAAAGCCGCCAGCACCGGCAAGATCGGCGACGGCAAGATTTTCGTCTTCGACGTTGAACAAGTCATCCGCATCCGCACCGGCGAAACCGGTGAGGAAGCCCTTTAAGGGAGAGCTGAAATGAGGAAAATTCTAGCCACTCTGCTGACGGTCCTCGCCGTCGGCATCGCCGGCGGCGCCTCCAGCGCCTGGGCCGACGACAAGCCAGTCGCGACGTCTGCGGCTCCCGCGGCCGCGGCACCCGCCGCTGCAGCACCTGCGGCGGCACCAGCAGCCGCGACCGCCGCTCCGGCTGCGGCAGCACCGGCTGCGGCGCCTGCACCGGTGCCGAACAAGGGCGACAACGCCTGGATGCTTATTTCCACCGCGCTGGTGATCCTGATGAGCATTCCCGGCCTCGCGCTGTTCTATGGTGGCCTGGTACGCACCAAGAACATGCTGTCGGTGCTGATGCAGGTGTTCGTCACCTTCTCGTTGATCAGCGTGCTGTGGGTGATCTACGGCTACAGCGTGGCTTTCAGCGAGGGCAACGCCTTCTTCGGCAGTCTCGACAAGCTGTTCCTGAAAGGCATCACGCCGGATTCGGTCGCGGCCACCTTCAGCAAGGGCGTCGTGATCTCGGAGTTCATCTTCGTCGCCTTCCAGGGTGCGTTCGCGGCCATCACTTGCGGCCTGATCGTCGGCGCCTTTGCCGAGCGCATCAAGTTCTCCGCGGTGCTGCTGTTCATGGTCCTGTGGTTCACCTTTGCCTACCTGCCGATCGCTCATATCGTCTGGTACTGGGCGGGTCCGGACGGCTATGTCAGCGCCGAAGCGGCCGACAAGCTCAATGCCACGGCGGGCTACATGTTCCAGAAAGGCGCGCTCGACTTCGCCGGCGGCACGGTGGTGCATATCAATGCCGCCATCGCCGGCCTGATCGGTGCCTACCTGCTGGGCAAGCGCGTCGGCTACGGCAAGGATTCGATGGCCCCGCACTCGCTGACCATGACCATGATCGGTGCTTCGCTGCTGTGGTTCGGCTGGTTCGGCTTCAACGCCGGCTCGGCGCTCGAAGCCAACGGCACGGCGGCCCTGGCTTTCGTCAATACCTGGTTGGCGACCGCAATGGCGGCAAGCTCCTGGATGTTCGCGGAGTGGCTGGTCAAGGGCAAGCCCTCGATGCTGGGTGCGGCCTCCGGTGCGGTTGCAGGCCTGGTGGCGATCACTCCGGCGGCCGGCTTCGTCGGCGTGGTTGGTGCGCTGGTCATCGGCCTCGCGGCCGGCATTGTCTGCCTCTGGGGCGTCAATGGCCTGAAGAAGCTGCTCGGCGCGGATGACTCGCTCGACGTATTCGGCGTGCATGGCGTCGGCGGAACCCTCGGCTCCATCCTCACCGGTGTCTTTGCGGCGCCCAGCCTCGGCGGCACGGGTATCTACGACTACGTGGCGAACAAGGTGGCGGACAACTACTCGATCATGGATCAGGTCATTGTCCAGGCCACCGGCGTGGGCGTGACCCTGGTCTGGTCCGGCGTCGTGGCCTTTGTCTGCTACAAGATCGTCGATATCTTCATCGGCCTGCGGGTACCGGAAGACGAAGAGCGCGAAGGTCTGGACACTACTTCGCACGGCGAATCGGCCTACCACAACTGATCTACCCCCAGCCCCTTCCGCGAGGAAGGGGCTAGCTACCGCGTGGTCTCCCTCCATTGCGGTATTGATTCGGGCGCCCTTGTGGCGCCCGTTTTTTTGTCCGAGTCCCTTCGGCGAACGCTATCTCTTGGTGGGATATCCCTTCGGGGCACTATGACAACCGGACAGATGTCGTGCTACAGAACCGGACAACTCATTAACTCGCAACACATCAGTCAGTCAATCCGGTGTGGGTGTTGTCGGTTGTTGGTACTATCTACATAAGGAAGCCGCGTCGATGGCTCTGGACAATGCACCCTGGGGACAACTTATGGTTTCACCGAACAATCAGCTGGACAGGATTGTTGAGCGTGGGTTTCTTCCGACAGACGATGCCGACTTGCGGCTCAAGAAAACGGCTTTGACTCTGGTTCCGTTGATCGTCGGACCGGCCGCCTTCGTGTGGGGATTGATCTATTTTTTCCTGGGGCATTCGCTATCGGCTTCGATTCCGATGTCCTACGCGATCATCTCTACGGCCAGCCTTGCCTATTTCTTCCGGACAAAAAACACCCACTTCATTCAGGGCAGCCAGCTACTTTTGGTGCTGCTGCTGCCATTCCTGTTGATGTG
The DNA here is from genome assembly GCA_026399475.1 of Rhodocyclales bacterium. Taxonomy (GTDB): domain Bacteria; phylum Pseudomonadota; class Gammaproteobacteria; order Burkholderiales; family Rhodocyclaceae; genus Sulfuritalea. The sequence goes on along the minus strand of JAPLQY010000014.1, from coordinate 2,942 downwards.
GTCGCTCGGTGGATTCGCCGCCGGCAGCATGGTGATGATCTGGGCTTTATTTTCGCCTGTTGCGGCGCTGATGTTCATGGAGAAACGGATTGCGCTGATGTGGTTTCTGGCATATTTCGTCTTGATCCTTGTATCAAGCCTGATCGACGGCTATGTCGCGGCAGTAATCGCCCCCCTGCCGGATTTGGCCAGAGGCATTTTCTACCTGTTAAACATGGGATGCGGGTCGGCCGGGCTTTACCTGCTCGTGTCTTTTTCTATTCATGAGGAAAAACGCGCAATCGAGAGCTTGAAGGACGAGCAACGGCAACTGAATGCAAGTTCCGCAGATCTCGATAGGGCAAACCAAGCACTCAATGCGGAGATTGCCGAGCGAGAAAGAGTGGAGGAAGAACTCATCAAGGCGAGGGACCTCGCTGAAGCCGCCAACATCGCCAAGAGCGCCTTCCTCGCCAACATGAGCCACGAAATCCGCACCCCGATGAACGGTATCCTCGGCATGGCCAGTATTCTGCGTCGCGAAGGTGTGACGCCCAAGCAGGCCGATCGCCTGGACACCATAGACCGGTCAGCCCAGCATCTGCTGGCCATCATCAACAACATCCTCGACATCTCCAAGATCGAAGCCGGAAAATTCGTGCTCGAAGAAGTGCCGATTGCCCTCGATAGCCTCCTGGCCAATGTCAGCTCCATCCTGTCCGAGCGCGCCCGGGCCAAGGGCCTGAGCCTGGGGGTCGAGACCGAGCCTCTGCCGCCCACGCTTGTGGGCGACCCAACGCGGCTGCAGCAGGCCTTGCTCAACTACGCCACCAACGCCCTCAAATTCACCGAACACGGCAGCGTAACGCTGCGCATCCGCAGGCAGTCAGAGACAGAAGATTCGGTGCTGGTGCGCTTCGAAGTCCAGGATACCGGCATCGGCATTACGCCCGAAGCCCTGTCCCGGCTCTTCAGCGCCTTCGAGCAGGCCGACAATTCAATGACACGCAAGTACGGCGGTACCGGTCTCGGACTGGCGATTACCCGGCGCCTGGCCGAACTGATGGGAGGGGATGCCGGGGTCGACAGCACGCCGGGTGTGGGCAGCACCTTCTGGTTTACCGCGAGGCTGAAGAAAGGTAGCGGAACGGTCCTTACCCGAACGGCGACAAATGCAGATGGCGAGATGCTTATCCGGCAAGGCTATGGGGGCAGCCGCATCCTGGTGGTCGACGACGAACCGATCAACCGGGAAGTGGCCAGGATGCTGCTGGAGGATACCGGTCTGGTGATCGACACGGCAGAGGATGGCGCCGAGGCGATTGCTCTGGCGCAAAAGACGGCCTACGCAATCATCCTGATGGACATGCAGATGCCGAAGGTCAATGGGCTGGAAGCGACGCGGCAGATACGCGAGATGCCTGGCTACCGGGACACACCGATCATTGCCATGACGGCCAACGCTTTTGCCGAGGACCGCGCACGCTGCTTCGAGGCGGGGATGAATGACTTTCTGACCAAGCCCTTCGACCCCGATACCCTGTTTACGACCTTGCTACGCTCGGTTAGTCAGCGCGACGTTTAGCAAGGACCGCGCCGTAGCCAGAAACCGGAAAGACGAATTCAAGCGGATACTCGCCAACCTGCCGAACGGCTTTCGATGAATCGCGGGTTTTCGAACAGGGAAGCTCAGTGTTCTGCTCGAACACTTGCGGAACGCTTTACATTTCAGCCAGTGCAGTCTCCGGGGTGAGAATGCGGAACAGGCCGCGCAGCCGATCCCGCCGCGCCAGTCGCAGCAGCGCCTTGTCTGCCGTTACCAGCCAATCGGCGGTGCTGTCGCGCGCCAGTTCGAGGAACTTCTGGTCGTCGCGGTCGCTGCAGCGCGGCAGGGCCGCGATGGCGCCCTGCGGCGGGTTCGCGAAATGCGTGACATGAGCGCCATAGGTGGCCAGCGCATCGCACTGTTGTTCCTCCGTCATGGCGAACATGGGGTAAGCCAGCACACGGCGGAACTCGCCGCGGCAGGCGTCATTGGTGATCGCCTGCCATTCGCCGCCTTCGATCCTTGCCCGCAGCGGCGCGAAACGGCTGTCGGCAAAAACGTAGAGCGAAACCAGCACGTTGGTATCGAGCACCACCCGCTTTGGCGCGATGGATGAAAACGCAGTTTCAGTGAAGGCTAACATCAGTTTGATCGATGTTAAGCGCAGCGGCCGCAACTAAAAAACGGGCGCCGAGTCTTGCGACCCTGCGCCCGTTGCCTGTTCCGGAGAAACGGCGGTCACTTCCTGGCCCCGATATTTCATAAAAATCGCGGCGCTCGTGTAGGAGCGAGCTTGCTCGCGATGGGCCGATGTTTCGCGAGCAAGCTCGCTCTACGCTTTCTTTTTCTTCTGCGTGTCGAGGCGGAACTTGACGAAGGAGCCGGGTGCATCTTCCAGCGCCTTGAACTTGCCCTTGGACGGATCGCGGGCCGGCACCTTCTCGGCGTTGAGCTTGGTGATCCATTTCTGCCAGTCGGTCCACCAGGAGCCTTCGTGCTGCTTGGCGCCTTCGAACCATTCGTCCGGGGTCGCCGGGCGGGCATCGTTGGTCCAGAAGCCGTACTTGTTGGCCGACGGCGGATTGACGATGCCGGCGATGTGGCCGGAGCCGCCCAGGGCGAAGCGCACCGGGCCGCCGAGCGCGGTGGATCCGAGGTAGACGCTGCGCCACGGCGCGATGTGGTCTTCGATGGTGGAAATGAAATAGGACGGCGTCTTGACCTTGGACAGGTCGATCGGCGTATCGAGCAGGGTGATGCCACCCGGCTCGCGCAACAGGTTGTTGAGGTACATGTTGCGCAGGTAGTAGCTGTGCATCTTGTAGGGCATGCGCGTGGAATCGGAATTCCAGTAGAGCAGGTCGAAGGGGAAGGGTTCCTTGCCCATCAGGTAGTTGTTGACCACGAAGGTCCAGAT
>JAPLQY010000059.1 GCA_026399475.1 Rhodocyclales bacterium | reverse complement strand
GCGTTCCTGGTACTTCTTCATGTGCATGTCGCCGTGCTTGCCCTTGATGATCTGCGAGCCGAGGATGTTCTTGCCCAGCACCTGGGCGCGGTAGGTGCCCAGATTGGTCCAGCCGGTGTCCGGGTCCTGGGTCACCAGGAAGCCGGATGTGACGAAAAAGCGCCCGCCATCGTCGGGATAGAACCAGGGCGAGGGAAACATATTGATATCGACGGCATCGCCCTCGATGATGTTCTCCTTCACTTCGGGATTGTCCACAAATTCCGGTTTGACCATCGTCTTGGTGGTGAGCTCCATCCACTTTTTGGAGAGCTGGCTCATCGATAGCGACGGGTCCTGCTCCAGCGAGATCGCCAGTCGCCGCGAGGTGGTGAAAGCGCTGGTGAATACCGGAATATCGTAGCCCTTTACATTTTCGTAGAGCAGCGCCGGTCCCTTTTGCTCCTCATTCACTTTCGATACATGGCAGAGTTCGAATTTCCAGTCCACTTCGGTCTTGACACGGTGCAATTCGCCGTGAGCCTCGAGGGCGGCGATGTAGCTGCGGATATCGTCGATGGGTTTTGCTTTCACTGGTGCTTTCATGTTCGCTCCGTAGTAGTACAGGGTGTGGTGGGTGAAATTGAATCTTTTGCCTGCTTGGCTAGCTGACTTTCTTGCCCGTCAGCAGGCTGGAGAGGATGTAATCCATCGCCGAAGCGCTGCCTGATGACACTGCAGCCTGCTGCTTGTTGCTCCAGATGGTTTCCGGCCGCGCCTGCAGGATAAAGACGTTGCCGCCGGCGGGAAGGTCCTTGTCAATCGCCCATTCGATATCCATCGGGCGCCCGTAGTGCTTTTCGATCTGCTTGCCCATCCAGGCCAGTTCGGTGACTTCATCGTCGATGATCGATTGCACGTTCTGACGCTCGAAGGGAATCTCGGTCGCAACTGATTTCCGTGCCTTCAGATCGACGGTGTAGCAAATTTCCTTGGTCGAGATCGTGCGCTCGATGATGTCGAGCGCGACCTTGTTGACGACGAAGTGGTCCGGCGTTACTTCGCCTGAAACCACTGATTCGCCAAATCCGTAATTCGAGTCGATGACGATCACCGAGCGGTCGCCATTGGTGGGATGGATGGTGAACATCACGCCGGCGGAAAACGAATTGGCCATCTTCTGGATCCCGACGCTGATGGCTACCTGCTCGTGGGGGAAACCCATTTTCATGCGATAGGCAATGGCGCGACCCGTATACAGGCTCGAAATGCAGCGGCGCACATGGTGCATCACGTCGTCGATGCCGCGAATCCACAGGTAGGTATCCTGCTGGCCCGCAAAACTGGCACCGGGCAGGTCCTCGGCCGTGGCGCTGGAACGCACCGCGACCGGGACCGCCGGAATGCCACAACGTACCGACAACTTGCGGTAGGACTCGGCGACCAGATCCTCAAGCTCGATGGAGACGGGACGCGACTCGATCATCTCGCGAATGGCGCGGGAGGCATCTTCCAGCTTGTCCATATCCTCGTGATCCAGCCCCTTGAGCAGGCTGGTCACTTCCGGCTGGATACCGGCTTCGCGCATGAACTGCGCGTAGCCGTGCGTCGTCAGGGCGAACCCCGGCGGCACCCGCACTCCCGCATTGATGAGTTCGCCGAGAGAGGAACATTTGCCGCCGACCAGGGCGACGGATTCCTTGTTGCACTCCTCGAACCAGCACACTTTCGGCGTTGCGCTATCCATCCCGGCCTCCGTGCAAGTTTCTTCAATTGCCAAAGCGCTGCCCATTGTCGGTAGTTTCCCGCAAGTTCAACGGGTGATCGAAATCACGCCCGAAGAACCATCGACCCTGATCATCATTCCGGTCTTGATGATCTTGGTGGCGTGCCCGGTACCGACGATCGCCGGCAAGCCATACTCGCGACAGACGATGGCGGCATGACTCATGACGCCGCCGACATCGGTGACGCAGGCCTTGATCTTGGCGAAGGCGGGCGCCCAGGATGGCGATGTGGTCGGTGCCACGAGGATTTCGCCATCCTGGAGGTCGCGGATGTCCATCGCGCTGCGACAGACACGCGCCTTGCCCTCGACGATGCCGGGACTGCCGGCAAAGCCCTTGAGCTCGGTGATGCTGTCCGGATCGCTGACTTCCTGCACTGCAGACCAGTCGGCCAGCGACTTGTTGGTGACGCCCCAGAGTACGATGGTGAAGGGCTCCTGGATCACTTCCGGCGCTATGCCGATGGCCGGTGGCGGGCTCCACTGGCGGAATTTCTCCATGACACCCTTGCGCCACTCGATTTCCGGCGGCCAGGTCTTGGTGCCTCGTGGAGTGACGCCGGTGGCCCAGGCAGTGACCACATCCCACAGTGCCTGTTTGACCTCGTCGCGACGCAGATACCAGATATCCTCGATGTCGTTGATCATGCCGTGGTCCTTCATGATCGCTGCGACTTCGCGCATCTTGTTCCAGAACACCGAGTGGAACCAGTGTTCGACGTAGAACAGGTGGTTCTCGACGTAGGGGAACACCGTCTTGGCGCAACCGAGGAGTTCGTCGAACTGTTTCAGATCGGCTTCGTTGGTGATCAGGGCGCGATATTCGGCGGTGATGCGGTCACGTTCAGCGCGCACCTGTTCCGTCGGACGATCGATGCTGGCGCCGCTGTTGAGCCGGCCGATGTAGGTCTGGATGCCCGACAGAGGAATGTCGAGGGTATCGTTCCAGCTGCGGTCGGTGTGGAACCAGCCGGTGCCGGTCGAGATATTGAACCACGGGTAACGCGCCTTTTCGAAGGCGGCCAGCCATTCCGCGCCCTTCGGCAGCTTCTCGACGGCGGCCTTGACCGCGACCCAGTCCCGGTTGCCGGTCACCGCCTTGTCGACGCCCAGCGCTATGGCCTTCTTCGCCAGTTCCTTGAGCTCGTCATCCGGCTGGTACATGATGACGTCGATGCCCGAGATCATCTGCGTAATGCGCTGCAGCGGAATGCTGGGGAACAGCTTCTGCGTGAAGTCCATGAAAAAGACATAGGCCGCATAGCCGAGGTTGAGGAACTCGAAGTGATACTGCCAGCACTTGATGCCCAGATTGATCAGATCGTCATAGTTCTTGATCAGGTGGTAGCCCTTGGATTCGCCGAGGGCGTCGGTCACCACCGAAATGTCCTCGAGATCCGGCAAGGGAGCAATCTGCAGGTCCTCGAGTTCCTTGATGGTGGCCTCCATCTTGATTTTCCACTTGGCTTCCAGCGCATCCCAGTTCTTGTAGTAGAAGCCGGCGCGCTCCATGAAGTTCGGCACCCGGCTGCCGATCTCGGCGCCATCCTTGACCGGCACCGGCGAGATATAGACGTAGCCGTTGATCATGCGGTGATCGACGCCGCGCACCGGCGGCACCTGGAAGATGCGGTTGTTGAACTGCGACAGGGCGAGGAACCAGGCTTCATCCCAGATCGTGTCGAAGGGGTAGAGCGGCTCCGGGTAGTGCAATCCGTCGTAGAACCAGAACGTTTCCTTTTCGTACTGGTTGCGCACCGGATCGTCGGTCACGAACTGGTACTGATACGGATACATCCTTTCCCAGCCTTCGGTACCGGGAATCGTTTTGGCCAATACATCGTGCGGCACTGGAAACTTCATTGAATGTCTCCTTCTGTATGTTGTGAATATCAGAGTGATCGGTCCCGGTCATGTGTCCGGAGTGAGGGACATAACGCAAGGCGCGGGCCACCTGTCGCTGGCGCAGTGCACTATTTCCAATCGGTACGAGAGGGCTGATTCGATTCGGATCAGCAGGCGAAGCGGTGGCAGCCGGAAACGCATGCGCAACAAAAATGACATCAGCAAGCCATGGAGTCGGGTTTTCGAGGGCCAAGTGCGTCAGCCAGTCGTTATCCATTTGGTAAGAACTTCAGTGCATGTTTTTGAAATTTGAGCATTTCGATCACTTGCTTCGAGGTGCCCCGCGCCTGGCGGAAAGCCAATTGTTTGACTTCGGTCAAGGCAAGCCTCACGATCTCCGCTTAAAAGAATCGATTGAGGAGGAGACAGTGAGAGTTCGGCAATGACCAAGCTCCGCAGCGTCGGGCGATCTACCAACGAGGATCTGCGCGCCCGCGTGCATTTTTGCGCCGAGACGGGGCAGATATGGCTGCATGAACACCGCATGTTGCTGGTGCATGCCGAGGCGCAGGCGACGCTGCGCAATGAGCTGATCGACACCCTCGGCATGGACCGCGCCCAGGGGCTGCTGACCCGCATGGGTTACGCTTCCGGCGTGCGCGATGCCGAACTCGCCCGCACCCGCGCCGAGGATTCGAGCGACCTCGAAGCCTTCATGACCGGCCCGCAACTGCACACGCTCGAAGGCATCGTGCGGGTGACGCCGATCAAGCTCGAATTGAACCGCCACACCGGCAAGTTCTACGCCGAGTTTCTCTGGGAACACTCCTGGGAAGGACAATCGCATCGCCGTCACTACGGCGTTCACAGTGCCCCGGTGTGCTGGACACAGATCGGCTACGCCTGCGGCTACACCTCGGCTTTCATGGGTCGTACCATCCTCTACAAAGAAGTCGAATGTACCGGGATGGGGCACAACAACTGCCGCATCGTCGGCAAGCCGGCCGAGGAATGGGAGGATGCCGCAGAGCAGATGCGTTTCTTCAACAGCGAATCGATTGCCGATCAGTTGATCGATCTGCAAACCCAGGTGGTGCAACTGCGCTCTTCGATCGGTGACCGCGAACAGCTTCCGGAGGATGTCACCGGGATTTCTCCCGGTTTTCGCGCCGCCTACGAACTGCTCAAGCAGGCCGCCGGCAGCCACATCAGCGTCCTGCTCCAGGGCGAAACCGGAGTCGGCAAGGAGGTCTTCGCCCGCAGCCTGCATGAAATGGGCTCGCGTTGCAGCAAGCCCTTCGTTGCCATCAACTGCGCGGCGATCCCCCAGGAGCTGGTTGAATCGGAACTCTTCGGCGTCGAAAAGGGCGCCTATACCGGCGCCCTGGTGTCCCGTCCGGGGCGCTTCGAGCGAGCCGACGGAGGCACCCTGTTTCTCGACGAGATCGGCGATTTGCCGCCGTCTGCGCAGGCCAAGCTCCTGCGCGTGCTGCAGGAAGGCGAGATCGAACGTCTCGGTGACCAGAAGACGCGCAAGATCAATGTGCGACTGGTGGCTGCCACCAACTCCAGCCTCCAGCAACTGGTCAAGGAGGGACGGTTCCGTTCCGACCTTTACTACCGTCTCAATGCCTATCAGATCGTCATTCCGCCGCTGCGCGAGCGCAAGCAGGACATACCGCTGCTGGCCAAGCATTTCCTGGCCAAGCACACCGCGATCAATGGCAAGAAGCTGCGGGGTTTCACCGACAAGGCCAAGCGCGCCTTGCTGGCTTACCCGTGGCCGGGAAACATTCGCGAGTTGCAAAACGCCGTCGAGCGCGGTGTGATCCTTGCTCCCGGTGGTACCCGCATCGAGGTAAGCCACCTGTTCCTCTCGTGCAACGAAGCACACCCGCAGGAATTTGGTCTCGACTCAACCGGAGGCCTCGACATCAACTGCTGGGAAACCGGAAAAGACCTGCGTGAGGCGGTTTTCAATGGCGCGCTGACGCTCGACCAGGTTGAGGCCATGCTGCTCGAAACCGCCGTCGACAAGGCGCGCGGCAACCTGTCTTCAGCGGCACGCATGCTGGGCCTGACCCGGCCGCAGATCGCCTACCGCCTGAAACGCCTGCATGAAGGCAAGGACGGCGTGAATGATTTCGCGACAGCGTCGCTCGACCATACGCGCGCCGGCTTGATCTGATGCAGGTGATCCTGCCGCAACCGGTGGCCGACTATCTTGCCGTCCACCATGTCATGACGCTTGCCACGCAGGGGCCGGACGGCCCTTGGGCGTCGGCCGTGTTCTATGCCCATGACGGCTGCTCCCTGATTTTCCTGTCATCTCCGAACAGCAGGCACTGTCGCAATCTGGCGCTGGATGCTCGCTGCGCGGCGACGATCCAGGAAGACTACAGCGACTGGGCGCAGATCAAGGGCATCCAGCTCGAAGGCCGCGTCATCGAGCTTCAGGGCGACGATGAAAAACGCGCTCAGGCGCTCTACGGTGAAAAGTTTTCCGTCATCGGCCCGCTGGCGAAGGTGCCGCCGGTCATCGTCAAGGCCCTGGCCAAGGTGCGCTGGTACCGCCTGGTGCCGGAGCACTTACATTTCATCGACAACAGCAAGGGTTTCGGTCACCGCGACGAAATCGATCTCCCGCCGAAATAGAGTTCTCATTGGCTTCGCGTCATATCCGGCTAGAATGTTTCAGCCAAGCCGCCAGCGCATGGCAAGAGCATCTTCGAGTGTCGCTCCGTCGGCAGAACCGGATCGCCTGTACAGGAATTGCCTGATGTTCGAAATTGGAAAGCTGTTCTCGCACAAGCCCGACCATCCGATGAATTCGGTCGCGGCCGCGCGCGACCTGCTGAATGCGCTGGATGAATCGAAACCAGCCGAGGCTCTCGTCGAGATCTCGGCGTGGGCCAATTCCCTTGCCGGGACTGACGGCTTCGCTTGCGACGACCGCTTTTTGATCGTTGCCGAGATCGAGTCGAACGGCAACCGCGTCGCCGCGGAGGTCGTCCTGGAGTATCTGAAGCACATCCACACGCGGGACCAGGAACAGCGCAAGCTCTATGAGTCGCTCCACACCTACTGGTCCGACGTGGCCGCCGCGTATGAGCGTTGCATTCTGGATCACGAAGCAGGGGCATCCGGTGCGGTCCGTTTCACCAGTCATCTCGCAGTAGCCATTGCGCGCGCCATCCGCGCCAGCGAACATGCAGAGCGCATGAGCCAGCTGCGCTATATCGGCTCAGGCGCCGAGCTCTGGAAAATGCCCTGTCGGCTGTTTTCCTATGCCGAAAAAATGGAGGTCGATCATGTCTCGATCGTCGTCCACGAGCGCCAGGTGCACTCGACCATTCGCGCCGAGTTGCTGCGCATGGCGGGCATGAGCCTGGCCGCGCTGCACGAGCTGCCGCCGGAACAGGTGGAGCTTGCCGGTCGCATACTCGAGCGGTTTGCCGTTTCCTTTTCATGGTCGACAGAGGCCTTGCCCGACTGCAATTTCGTGATCGACCTTGCCGAGGGCACGCCACCCCGACAACGGCGCCCTGACGAAGTTCCGTCCCCCGGCAGGCGCTTCTTCGGCGGTGGACCGGCGCTGCCGAAGCTCGCGGAAATCGAGGGACTGGTGGAGAAGAATCTCCTCGCCGAGGAGGCCCGTTTCGGCCCGGAATTCTCGCAGCCGCAAATCTTCAGCGTCATTCGCCACCTGCTGATCTACCTTGGGCCGAATCCTCCGCAGCGGCGCTTCGCGCGCACGGCGGTGAGCGCCCCCATCGAGATCATCCATGGCTTTGCCTCGATCGCTCCGCGCGTAACGATACTGGATGCGGGATCGGGTGCGGTGATAGACGACGACCTGAACGTCGAGCAGCGCAGGCGCTCGGGCATGCAACTGGCGGCGGAAACCCCGGACTCGGCGCCGGAAATCTGGAGCATGTGCGACCGCAGCGAATGGGGGCTCGGTGTCGAGATTCCGCAACGTCCGGGTGCATGGGCCGAGCCCGGTGTTCTCTGCGGAGTCCGCGACAGCGCAACGTCGCCGTGGTGGGTCGGCATCATTCGCAGCGTCGAGACCTCCGAATTCGGCCGCATGCATTGCGGCCTGTGGATCATGTCCAAGCGCCCGATCGCCACTCATCTGCGCGTGATCGGCAACGAGGAAGACAAGGCATCGAACTGGGAGACATCGAGCGGCGGTTTCAAATACTCCTACCTGCGCGCCCTGTTGCTGCCGGATGGCGTCAAGGCGCACGATCGTCCGGCGATGCTGATCGAACGGCAAGCCATCTGGATCGGCGAACTCTACGAAATCATGGCCGGAGAACATACCCGTCACGTCCGGCTGATGGAACTGATCGAAGAGGGTGCCGACTACATGCGCGTCGGATTTTCCTGGGTGACGCCGGACGCGACCTGAGTCCCGCCGTCCCGCGCGGACAGCCGAGCGAAGGCTGGCAGCGGGACTTGCAGGGCGGCTAGGCGCCCGGCAGATCTTCTCGCGTCAGCAGAAAAACCTTGCCCTCGGCATGCTCGGTGTCGAGCCAGACGGCAGGCAAATCCGGAAAGGCTGCCATCACGAGGTCCTGATTGTGGCCGACTTCGATGGCAATGGTGCCGCCCGGATTCAGGTGTTCGCGCGCCTCGGCGAGGATGCGGCGCACCACGTCGAGGCCGTCCTCACCGGCCGCCAGCGCCAGCGCCGGTTCGTGGCGGTACTCGGCGGGCAGGGCCTCCATCGCCGCGCTGGTGACGTAGGGCGGGTTGCAGAGGATCAGGTCGTAGCGCTTGCCCGGCACGGCCGCGAACAGATCGGATTCGATGGCGTGCACACGATCATCGAGGTGGTAATCGGCGATGTTGCGACAGGCCACCACGAGGGCGTCGGCGGAGATGTCGATGGCATCGACGGTGGCGTTGGGGAAGGTGTGGGCCATCAGGATAGCCAGGCAGCCGGAACCCGTGCACAGGTCGAGCGCTGCGCCGACCGCTTCGGGATCCTCGATCCACGGTGCGAAGCCGTCTTCCAGCAGTTCGGCGAAGTAGGAGCGCGGCACGATGACGCGCTGGTCGACATAAAAACGGAAAGGTCCAAGCCAGGCCTCTCGCACCAGGTAGGCAGTGGGCAGACGGTGCACGACGCGCTGCTGGAGGTTGTTCAGCAGCGTGAGACGTTCGCTCCTGGTCAGGCGTGCGTCGAGCCATGGCTCAAGTGTGTCTCTCGGCAGATGCAGGGTGGCAAGGATGAGCCAGACGGCTTCATCCCAGGCATTGTCGGTGCCGTGACCATAGAACAGCCCGCTTTCGTTGAAGCGGCTGACCGCCCAGCGCAGCCAGTCGCGGACCGTTACCAGTTCATCGGTGGCGCTGTCAATCAATTTGAAAGCAACCGGTCGAAGGTGCGTTCGTAGATACGCGCCAGCGGCTCGAGATCGGCGACGGCGATACGTTCGTCGAGCTTGTGAATGCTGGCGTTGATCGGGCCGAATTCCACCAGTTGCGGACAGATGTCGGCGATGAAGCGGCCATCCGAGGTGCCGCCGGTAGTCGATAGTTCCGCTGCAATGCCGATCTCGGTCGCGACCGCATCCGTCAGCGCCGCACACAGGGCGCCGCGCGGCGTCAGGAAGGGCTTTGCGCCCAGCGTCCAGCGAATGTCGTATTCGAAGGGGTGCCGATCGAGCAGGGCATGCACACGGCTCTGCAAGCCTTCGACCGTGCTGGCCGTCGAGAAGCGGAAGTTGAAGGCAATTTCGAATGTGCCCGGCACGACATTGCCGGCGCCGGTTCCGGCATGGGCGTTGGAAATCTGGAAGCTGGTCGGTGGGAAATATTCGTTGCCGGTATCCCAGGTGGTGGCGACGAGTTCCGCCAGTGCCGGCGCCGCCAGATGCACCGGATTCTTCACCAGGTGCGGGTAGGCAACGTGGCCTTGCACGCCCTTGATGGTGAGGCTGGCCGAGAGCGAACCGCGGCGTCCGTTTTTCATCGTGTCGCCGAGGCGGTTCACGCAGGTCGGTTCGCCGACGATGCAGAAGTCGATGGTTTCATTGCGCGCCCGCAGCGCTTCGACCACGCGCACCGTGCCATCGACGGCATCGCCTTCCTCGTCGGACGTGAGCAGCAGGGCGAGACTGTTGGCGCTGGCCGCATTTGCCAATTCGCGGCGATTTACGAGGCGCTCCATGGCGACGACGCAGGCCGCGATCGAACTCTTCATGTCGGCCGCGCCGCGACCGTATAGATAGCCGTCGCGCACGGTCGGTTCGAAAGGCGGCGAGGTCCATTGCTCCAGCGGGCCGGTCGGCACCACGTCGGTGTGGCCGGCGAAGCAGATCAGTTTGCCGCTGGCGCCCCTTCGTGCCCAGAGATTTGAAACACCGCCAACATCCATGCGTTCGATGCTGAAGCCCAGGGGCGTCAGCCAGGAGGTAACCAGGTCAAGACAGCCGGCATCCTCGGGAGTGATCGAAGGGCGGGCGATCAGCGCCCGCGCTTTTTCGAGCACCGGCATCAGGCGTCCATGTTCAGCTTGAAGTCGCTGAAGGACCCCGGAGCGACCGACTTGGTGTAGTCAGGGGCGTCTCCCTTGACCCCATTCGCGGGCGCTTGCGCTGCCGGCGCTCCGGGTGTCCCGGGCGCCCCTGCCGTGGCATTGTTGATTACCTGCTGCAGGTTGTTGGCGGAATCGGCATTGGCGAGCGCTTCTTCCAGCGCAATGGCACCGCTCCTGTAGAGTTGGAACAGGGCCTGCTCGAAGGTCTGGCTGCCCGGCACCATGCTGTTTTCCATGGCGTCCTTGATTTCGTTGAGGTCGCCCTTTTCGATCAGTTCGGCAATGTGGCGCGAGTTGAGCAGGATTTCCACCGCGGCGATGCGGCCGCCGCCGGGCGTTCTGATCAGGCGCTGGGAGACCACGCACTTGAGCGTCACGGCAAGGTCGGCGAGCAGCGACGGGCGGTTCTCCAGCGGATAGAAACTGATGATCCGGCTCATGGCGTGGTAGCTGTTGTTGGCGTGCAGCGTCGCCATGCACAGGTGGCCGGACTGGGCGTAGGCGATGGCCTGGCTCATGGTGTCTTTGTCGCGGATCTCGCCGATGAAGATCACGTCCGGCGCCTGGCGCAGCGCGTTCTTCAGCGCGATCTGATAGGCCTTGGTGTCGGTGCCGACTTCCCGTTGATTGACGATGGATTTCTTGTTCTTGAACAGGAACTCGAGCGGGTCTTCGAGCGTCAGGATGTGGCCCGAGGCGTACTCGTTGCGGTGGTCGATCATCGACGTCAGCGTCGTCGATTTTCCGGAGCCGGTGGCGCCAACCATCAGGATCAGCCCACGCTTCTCCATGATGACGTCTTTGAGGATCGGAGGCAGGCCGAGGTCGTCGAACCTGGGGATGTCTACCGGGATGTAGCGCGCCACCAGGGCCGGCGTGCCGCGCTGATAGAAACAGGAGAGGCGAAAAACGCCGACGTCTGGCGACACGACACGGGTTTGCAGTTCCTTCTCGCTGTCGAACTCCGCCATCTGTTCCGGGCTGAGGACTTCGCCGAGCAGGTTGCGCACGGTTGCGATGTCGAGGACGGCCGGATTGATCGGTACCGAATTGCCCAGCAGTTTGATGGTGATCGGGGCGCCGACCGAGAGAAACAGGTCGGAAGCCTTCTTGTCCGACATCAGTTGGAACAGTCTCTGCATAGTGCCCATGCTTTGGTCTCCCCTGCGCGTTTAGTCGCGAAGCAGTTCGTTGATGCCGGTCTTGGCTCGCGTCTGGGCATCCACCCGCTTGACGATGACGGCGCAGTAGAGGCTGTACTTGCCGTCTGCCGACGGGAGATTGCCGCTGACCACCACCGAGCCTTCCGGGATGCGGCCATAGCTCACTTCGCCGGTGGCGCGATCATAGATCTTGGTGCTCTGGCCAATATACACACCCATCGAGATCACGCAGTTGTCTTCGACGATGACGCCTTCGACGACTTCCGAACGGGCGCCGACGAAACAGTTGTCGCCGATGATGGTCGGATTGGCCTGCAGCGGCTCCAGCACGCCGCCGATGCCGACGCCGCCGGACAGATGCACGTTCTTGCCGATCTGCGCGCAGGAGCCCACCGTGGCCCAGGCATCGACCATCGTGCCTTCGTCGACGTAGGCGCCGATATTGACGAAGCTCGGCATCAGCACCACGTTTTTCGCGATGAAGCTGCCGCGCCGGGCGACGGCCGGCGGCACCACGCGGAAGCCGCCTTTCTGGAAGGCGTGCGCGTCGTAGTTGGCGAACTTGGTCGGCACCTTGTCGTAGTAGCGCATCGGGCCGCCGTCCATCAACTGGTTGTCTTCGAGGCGGAAGGACAACAATACGGCTTTCTTGATCCACTGGTGCGTGGTCCACTGGCCATCGATTTTTTCCGCGACGCGCAGGGACCCCGAGTCGAGTTCGCCCAGGATATGTGCAACGGCATCGACGACACGCGCGGGGGCGGCGCCGGGACTCAGGGTGGCGCGGTCTTCCCACGCTTGGTCAATGATTTGCTGGAGTGCGTGCATGGTGGCTTCTTTCAGAGGGATAGGCAGAAATCGTTGATGCGGCGCGCCGCTTCGAGGCATTCCTCATGGGCTGCGACGAGGGCGATGCGGATGAAGTTGGCGCCGGGATTGACGCCGCCGGATTCGCGCGCGAGATAGCTGCCGGGGAGGACCACGACATTTTTCTGGCGCAGCAGTTCGCGGGCAAACTCGGTGTCGGGCACGGGGGTCTTCGCCCAGAGGTAGAAGCCGGCATCCGGCACGCGGCAGTCAAGGTGATGGGCGATCAGCGGCGTCACTTCGTGAAACTTTTCGGCGTACATGCGGCGGTTGTCGCGGACGTGGGCCTCGTCGTTCCAGGCGGCAATGCTCGCCGCCTGCACCGCCGGATTCATGGCGCTGCCGTGATAAGTGCGGTAGAGCAGGAATTTCTTCAGGATGGCTGCATCGCCGGAGACGAAACCCGAGCGCAGCCCCGGCACGTTGGAACGCTTGGACAGGCTGGAGAAGGTCACTAGGTTCCGGTAATCGTCGCGGCCCAGCTGGGCGGCGGCCGTGAGCCCGCCCAGCGGGGGCTTCGCTTCATCGAAATAGATCTCCGAGTAGCACTCGTCGGAGGCGATGACGAAGCCGTGACGATCGGAAAGCTCGAACAGGGCTTTCCACGAGGCCAGGTTCATGACCTTGCCGGTCGGGTTGGCGGGAGAGCAGACATACACCAGTTGCACATCGCGCCAGGTGCTTTCCGGAAGCTCGGCCCAGTCCATTTCGAAATCGTTGTGGGGCACGGTATTGAGGTAGAGCGGCTGCGCTCCGGCCAGCAAGGCGGCGCCTTCGTAGATCTGGTAGAAGGGGTTGGGGCAGACCACCTTTGCTCCGCTCCTGCTGCGGTCGATCACCGTCTGGGCGAAGGCGAACAGCGCCTCGCGCGAGCCATTGACAGGTACGACCTGAGTCGCCGCATCGGGTGCCGGCACGCCATAGCGTTGCGCGATCCAGGTGGCGATGGCCTGGCGCAATGCATCCGAGCCCTGCGTCGTCGGGTAGTTGGCGAGCCCGGCGAGGTTGTCCGCCAGGGCACGCTGGATGAAGGGCGGCGTTGCGTGCTGCGGCTCGCCGATCGACAGCTTGATCTCGCCAAGAGTCGGTGCTGGCGACACGCCGGCAAACAGCTGGCGCAGCTTTTCGAACGGATAGGGCTGCAGACGGGAGAGATCGGGATTCACGGGGTGCCGATTGGGGAAGGCAAAGGGGCACATTATACGAGAGGGCTTCCGCTCGTCGATGGCCGCGAATTTCCGGTACATTCGCATTTCCGCTGTGAGGAGGAAGGCATGGGACAGATGATCGATTTCAATCGGCCGGACGGCAGCGCCTGTCGCGGCTATCTTGCAAGCGCAGGGCAGGGTCGTCCCGGCGTGGTGGTGATTCAGGAATGGTGGGGGCTCAACGATCAGATTTGCGGCGTTGCCGACCGCTTCGCTCGTGCCGGATACAACGCCCTGGCGCCCGACCTGTTCAAGGGGCGCGTCACGCAGCAGCCTGACGAGGCCAGCCACCTGATGAATGGCCTCGATTTCCCCGGGGCGACCCATCAGGACATTCGCGGCGCGGTCGATCACCTGCTTGTAATGGGTGGTAACAGTGGTGGCAAGGTCGCCGTCATGGGCTTCTGCATGGGCGGCGCGCTGACCATTGCCGCGGCCGTGCATGTGCCGAAGCTTTCCGCCGCTGTGTGCTTCTATGGCATCCCGCCGAAGGAGTTCGCCGATCCTGCCGACATCCGCATTCCATTCCAGGGACATTTCGCCAGCAACGACGACTGGTGCACGCCGGCTGCCGTCGACGCGCTCGAAGCCGCGATGCGCGCCAAAGGCGCAGCGCCGGACTTGTATCGCTACGAAGCCGATCATGCGTTCTTCAACGAACGTCGCGGCGAGGTCTACGACGCCGCCTGCGCCAACCAGGCCTGGAATCGCATGCTCGCCTTTCTGGCCGGGGCTCTGGGCTGATTCATGCCGACACCTGAACTCACGCCCGCGGACTGGGTGAATATCAGCCTCACCGAGGCCATGCTGGCGCGTGGCGGCCCGCCGCTTTACGTTGCCGCCAAGCTTGGCTGCGTCGCGGCGGTGCGCGTTATGTGCGAAGCCGGGACCAATGTCGAGGTGCTCGGCCCCAGGAAGGAGAGGCCCTTGCACGCGGCCGCGGCCGGCGGCCACGAGAGCATCGCGGCGACCCTGGTCAGCGCCGGTTGCGATGTCGACGCACAGGACGAGGACGGCAACACGGCGCTGATCACGGCGGTTCTCAACGGCCACGCATCGCCGGTCGAACTGCTGCTGGCCGTCGGCGCGGATATCAAGGTCGCGCGGCTGGATGGCATGACGGCGATTCATCTCGCGCAACTGCCGGGCACGCCGAAGGTGATTTACGAACTGATCATGCTGGGCCAGGAAGACGCAATGTGAGCAGGGTCCGGCAAGGGGCCTGCCGTGCTTGCCCGCCGCGGCCGGCCGATCGATGAAACTCTATCTCGCCGGCCCGGACCTGTTTCGTCCGGATGTGCTGGAATGGGCTGAGCGCGTCAGCGTCCTTTGTCGCCGGGAGGGTCATCAGGCCCTGATTCCCCTCGATGGAACGCAAACCGATGCAGGCGACATCTACCGCAACAACCTGAGGCTGATCGGCGAGGCGGATGCGGTGCTGGCCAATCTCAATCCGTTTCGCGGTTCGGAGCCGGATTCCGGAACCTGCGTCGAAATCGGCTATGCCCTGGCGCTTGGCAAACTGGTGATCGGCTATGCCGAGACGCTTGCTCCGCTGCGCGATCGGCTGCATGCGGCCGGCCCCGGCGCAGATGGCAGTTACCGCGACCCGGCAGGCTGGGCCGTGGAAAACTTCGGGCTGCCGCTCAACCTGATGCTGGCAGTGCCAGTGCAACTGGAGCAGGGCGGGATCGAAGCCGCGCTGCACGCGGTGAGCCGCGTCAAGCCGGAGCCTCCGGGCGCAGGCTGAGCGGCCCTAACGGACGCGCACGGTCGGCGCCAGCCTGACTTCCGGCGCGATCCGCGTGCTCTCGCCGTCGACGATCAGCCAGAGTTCCGCTTCCTGCAGTGTGCATTGCAGCTGCATGCCGCGCTCGGCCAGGGCGGCCAGCGCCCGCGACTCCTCCGCCGCCAGATTGATGATCGTGAGATTGTCCTGCCGCTGCAGGGCCACCTTGTTCTGCTGCCACCACATGTCGGCGACGCGGCCGCCGTAAGTCACGACCACGACCTCTCGGGCACGCCCGCAGGCGCGCCGGATGCGTTTCTCTTCGGGCAGGCCCACTTCGATCCAGAGATCGATGGCGCCTGTCAGATCCTTGCGCCACAAATCGGGCTCGTCTTCGGCAGACAGACCCTTGCCGAATACCAGGGCCGGGTCGGCGTACAGCGCGAAGGCGAGCACCCTCACCATCATGCGCTCGTCGGTTTCCGACGGATGCCGGGCAACAGTCAGCGTATGGTTCTGATAGTAGTTTCGATCCAGATCAGCGATCTGGAGTTCTACTTTGAAGATGGTGGATTTGAGGGCCATGGTGCTCGGGAAAAATTGCGACACATTAGACTACAGATTGGCCGTTGCACAGGGAGGTTCGGAAAATTGGACAGACGCAGAATATTCGTGGTGGGTGTTGCCAACGGCTACGGAGCCGGCAATCCGGCCTGCCAGGACGGCCCCGAGGTATTGCGCGCCCTCAGGTTTCTCGCCGATCTGGAAAAATCAGGCAACAGCTTTCGCTGGGACGAGCCAATTCGGCTTGCCGACGTCCTTCCAGGTGATCCGGTGGGCGCCGTGGAGAGCATTGCCGACCGGCTGGCTGATCGCGTCGCTCAGCATGTGCTGCGTGGCGATTTTCCACTCGTCATTGGCGGCGACCACTCCTGTGCCATCGGCACCTGGTCGGGCGTCAAGCGGGCTCTCGGTGCGGAGGCGCGGTTTGCACGACGTCTTTTTCGAAGCCCTTTGCCTGGTTCGCCGACATACGGCGGGATACGGCATCAGCATTGACCTGGACGTCCTCGATCCGGCGGAAGAGCCTGGTGTGGGAAGCCCGGTTCCCGGTGGCCTGCTGCGTACCGACCTGGTCGATGCCCTGGGCCGGGCTCATGGTGACAACAAGTTACTGGCTCTCGAAATCGTGGAATACAACCCCTATCAGGACGAACACTTTGTCACCGCTCGCGCGATCCACGATTTGTGCCAGTCCCTGACTCCCTGACGCACAGACACTCAAGGCGTCGCTGGCCGGCAGAGCGAGGGTCGATAGCTACTTCTTGATCGGTGTCGGAACCGACGACTTGCCCTGGGCACCGCCAAAAGGCAGGGCCGGCGTGGCAGGCTTGGTCTTGTCCTTCTTCGGTTTTTTCTGTTCGCGATTGCTGCGCATTTGTCCCTTGGCCATTTGAGTTCTCCTGATGATGTGTGGTGGGTGCACCCTGAAGCAGGCCGGCAATGTCCGGGAAGCGGCCTTGCCCGAGGCTTGCGATCCGGGTCGGATGCCGGCGGGTTGCGGCAGATGGTACTCCCAAATGGCACAGGGCGTAGCCGGACGATTTGCGAATTCCACACGCCGATTTGACATTGCCCTGGCCGAGGCATAGAGTGGAACTGCGTTCGACTCGAGGGCATTTTCGGGAGGAACTTAGCGCTGAACAATCACTCGCGATCCAGTGTTTTACCCTTTGATCAGGAGTCTTGCTGACTCGAGCCCTGATGGGCAGCGCCGATTTGAGTTTCACTTTGCGGGCGCACTACAAGTACAGCTAAAGCGACAGCAAAAAGCCCGTTCCGGCACTTTCCGAAACGGGCTTTTGCCGTTGACGGGCAGAGCAAAGCGATCTGCCGCGGCCTGCTCAGGAACTGCAAGACAGCGCCGAGCAGCCGGCCTTGTGGCGCGCCCACTCGGGGCGCCGCGCGGCCAGGTCTTCGTGTTCCGGTTGCTCGTCGTAGGGGCGTTCAAGGACAGCGAGCAGGCGCGTGATGACTGATGAATCGCCGGCAGCCAGGGCATCGATGGCGAGTTGGGCCAGATAGTTGCGCGCCACGTATTTCGGGTTGGTCCGGTTCATCCGTGCCCGACGGGCAGCGGGTGCTTCATTGTCGCTGCGCAGGCGGTCGACATAGCGGTGCAGCCAGGCCAGCAGGTGGGCGCCGTCGCTATCGCCATAGAAGGCTGGCCGCAGCGGGGCGACGAGTGCGCTGTCGTCCACGGCGGCGATCGGCACGTCGGCCAGGTGACGGAATAACAATGTCATGTCGGTCTCGTCACCATGCAGCGCCTCGATCAGGTCCTCTGCCAGTGCATCATCTTCAGCATTGAAATCGAGCAGGCCGAGCTTGTCGCCCATGACGCGGCGCGAGCATTCGCCATAGACCCGGCCGAAGGTGTCGATGCCAACTTCAAGGTCCGCGCGATCCGGAATCAATGGCGACAGGGCGCCGGCCAGGCGCAGCAGATTCCATTGCGCGATTTCAGGCTGCCGGCCAAAACAATAGCGGCGGCCTTCGGCGTCGGTGGTGTTGGGCGTCCAGCCCAGGTCGTAGCCTTCCAGCCAGCCGTAGGGACCGTAATCCATGGTCAGGCCGAGGATCGACATGTTGTCGGTGTTCATCACGCCGTGGACGAAGCCGACGCGCATCCAGCCGGCTACCATCACCGCACTGCGACGGCAGATTTCCTCGAACCAGCGTGCGTACACGTCGGCTGAGGGTGGGCCGAGTTCTGGATAGTGAGTAGTGATCACGTAATCAGCGAGGCGTTTGAGCTCGACCAGTTCCTCGTTGGCAGCGAGGATCTCGAAGTTGCCAAAGCGCACGAAGGATGGGGCGACACGGCAGACGATGGCTCCGGGTTCTTCTTCGGGATTGCCGTCGTAGAACATGTCGCGCTCCACCGATTCGCCGGTGGCGACCAGGGAGAGTGCTCGCGTCGTCGGCACGCCGAGGTAATGCATGGCTTCGCTGCAAATGAATTCGCGTACGGACGAACGCAGCACGGCGCGACCGTCGCCGCGGCGTGAGTAGGGCGTGCGGCCGGCGCCCTTGAGCTGCAACTCGCGCCGTTGGCCGTCCGGGCCGATCAGCTCGACCAGTGTCAGCGCCCGTCCGTCGCCGAGCTGGCCCGCCCAGTTGCCGAACTGGTGCCCGCCATAGCGCGCGGCATAGGGCTGCATGCCGGGCAGCACGTGATTGCCGCCGAGCACCTGCGCCGCCAGTCCGGTTGCGGACTCAGGTCGTACAAGGCCGAGTAGGTCACCAACGGCGTCGGCCCAGGCCAGCAGTTTGGGCGCAACAACCGATGATGGCTTGGCCCGGCTGTAGCAGGCGTTGCGCACCGGACGCGGCACATCGTGCTGCAGGGGATCGGCCGGCAGTTCGCGGACGAAGCTGTTGTCGAAGCGGCTCGCCAGAAGCGGGTCACACAGATCGAGCGGCGGGGCCAGGCCCGGGTTATTGCGCGGGATGTCGTTCATGGCAGAGGCTGTGTGCATCGAGCGGGCAGTGTACAGCGCCATTGCCCCGTTGCCGTTGTTTTATCCCTGTCAAATCCTGACACCGAATACCGGCAAGGATTGGCGCTAAGATCGTGCATTTCGCGGAGAAGAAACACGCCAATGCTGGCAAGAGGCCGATGACCGGGATGCACCCTGAGGATCTTGAATTGCTGGTCACGCGCGCCATGCCCTTTGGCAAGCACAAGGGGCGGTTGATCGCCGACCTGCCGGGCAATTACCTGAATTGGTTCGCCCGTGAAGGCTTTCCCCCCGGTGAACTGGGACGCCTGCTGGCGTTGATGCAGGAAATCGATCACAACGGACTGGGGTCCTTGCTGGATCCCCTGAGAAAATGCGGGCAACAGCCATCAGGGAAGTGAGCAGGTTCGGCTTTTCGCGCCACGCGGTGCCATGACAGGCTTCCGGCGGCGCATTTACGCCAGTCCGTTTCAGTTCGGGCGCGATCTGTGGCGCGTCGCCCAGTCCTTGCGCCCTGTTATTGCGCTTTCTTCTAGGGCGGGAATACCTTCCGGTTTGCGCGAACGCATCATGCTGGTCGTCACCGGCGTCAACCGCTGCCGGCATTGTGCCCACGGGCACCAATTCCTCGCGCAAATGGCCGGCATCTCGAAAGCGGAAATCGCGGCGCTGCTGAACCTCGATCTGGCGAACTGCCCGGAAGGCGAGATTCCCGCGCTGCTCTTTTCGATTCACTGGGCCGAAAGTGACGGCCTACCCGGCGCGGCGGCCATGACCGCGCTGGAAGCCGCGTATGGTCTTGCCTTCGCGCGCCAGATTGAAGCGGCCGCACTGCTGATCAGTGTCGGAAACCGGATCGGGAACAGCTTCGATTTTGTGCTGGCCCGGATTTCAGGTGGGCGTTTCGGCCTGCTGGCCGGTGAACGCTGACTCCGGAGCATGGGGTGCATCGTGCCACCCTGGTCGCTCGTGCTACCCAAAGCCGGCGCATTCTTCCTGCCCCCGGCAGGCCTATTTACAGGGAAACCTTGTTTCCATCAAAGGCACCAGCCAGTCGATTACGGGGCGATCCTGTATTTCCGGATGACCTGCAAGATGCTGTTCGACCAACTTGTCAAGCTCGCACACGCACTCCCGGAAACAAACGCTGCGCCCCTGCAGGGTATCGAGGACGCCTGCCAGATAGCCGTTATAGCGGCCGGCACGATAAGCGTTGGCAAAAGGATCCTGCCGGTTGAATGCTTCTGCTTCGTGCCCGAATTCCCTGAACTGCTGAGTTCCCATCTGGGCGCCCACAGGCGCGGCGGCAAGGCCGAGCAAGGCCAGCGCGATTAGTTGTCTTGAAATGCCGGAGGGAACGGTTTGCATGATCAGACGTTCGTGAAACTCTTTTGCGGGTGCAAAGAATACGTTATTCACGCGCATCGTAGTGGCCCCCCGCGGAATCCGCGCCCGGCTCAACAGAATGCCAAGGCGAGCATTGCCGGATCGTCCAGTATGGTCAGCATGAAGTACGCGGCGAGCCGGTAGATGAGCGGCATCGCGGATTCGGCCATTTGGCGCGGGAGATCGGAAACTATTTTGCTCATGAATGGAGGATGCCGACCAATGCCATATCAGAGTCACCAAGCCTTCGGCAGTTGCTCTCGCCCTGATTCGCGAAAAGAATGCAGAAATGGTGGCTGGCGTTTCGTCCGCAGGCTCAGTCGTCCTGCTTGGTGACTTCAAGACTGCGGATGTCGTAGCCTTTTCTGGTCAGCCGACCCAGTAGCGCATCGTACAAGGCTTGATCGATCCTGGGTGTTCGGGCGAGCACCCAGAGGTATTGCCGGGTCGGTTCGCTGACAGCCGCCAGTTGGTATCCGTTGTCGAGGTCAATGATCCAGTAGTTTCCCCAAACCGCGGGAATGAACGAAAGCCATGCCGGAGCGAAGCGAACTTCAAGCTTTGGTGATGTGGCAGCCCCCAATTGCCTGGCGGTACCGATCGCCTCGTTCATCTCTCCGCTTTCCAGCCTGCAGCGGTTGATGACTTGCAACTTGCCATCGGAGTTGAGGCTGTATTCCGCTCTCGTGTTGCCCACGCATTTCTTCTGGAACCAGTTGGGATATTTTGCGATTTCATACCAGGTTCCCATGTAGCGGCGAACATCCAGCGTCTCGATGGTGGTCAAGGCCGCCTTGGTGGATTGCGCTCCGCTATCGGGCGCTTTGTCCGTGGCCAAGGCGTTGAGGGACCAGAGAGAGATGAAGATGGCGATCAGTCTGTTCGGCACGCCAGCAAACTCCTGCTTTTCATGATGGATGATTGTTCAGGCCAGCCTACGCTTTCTTCACGAACGCAGATTTCAACTGCATCGCGCCAACGCCATCGATCTTGCAGTCGATATCGTGATCGCCTTCGACCAGGCGGATGTTCTTCACCTTCGTCCCGACCTTGACCACCAGCGAGGAGCCCTTGACCTTGAGATCCTTGATCACCGTCACGGTGTCGCCGTCCTGCAGCACGTTGCCGTTGGCATCTGAGACGACGCGCCGGTCATCGCTGCCCTCCGCCGTCTGTTTGGACCACTCGTGCGCGCATTCCGGGCAGGCGTACATGTCGCCGTCTTCGTAGGTAAATTCCGAGCTGCAATGCGGACACTTGGGCAGGGTGCTCATCAGGGCTTACCTGGTTGGCAGGCGAGGATCGGCGCCTGGGAGATCCTGGTGGCGCGTTCGCTGCTCGTCGACGCCGACGATGTCATCGGCTTCGAATTCGTCCGGTACCGTGCCGTCTCCAAGCCCCGTGACCATCGCGGCCATGCTGTCGCTCTGTTTGACGAAGTATTCGGCGCTGATCGGGTCGTAGAAACGCTGCCCAAGGACAAGATCGCTGAACTTGATTCGGTGGCGGGTAGGGTGAGTAGTCATGGTAGGCTCGTCAAGAAAGTGAACGGTAGGGGTAGTCCGTTATTCCTACGGGGGGAAACTAAAAAGGGCCTAGCCGCTTTGGCTAGACCCTTGTGTATCTGGCTCCTCGACCTGGGCTCGAACCAGGGACCTACGGATTAACAGCCGATCAAGGTGGTTGCGCCCGCAACATGTATCAACCATATTCAATCAACCTCAGCAATATGATTCAAACAGTTAGCCTCGACAAATTATCGAGGCTTGTTGCGAATTATTGAGGCAAATTATACCCAAATGTGCCTCTGGTGTGCCAAGAAACCGAGCTAAAAATCAGCAGGTAACTGATTTTCTAACAGTTGATCTGCGGCAGGGTCACACCATGAGCTAGTGACCGTCCATCATAGGCCTTATCAAAGTACGAATTCACCTTGGCACCGATGAGATAGGCGGCTCCACCGTCGAGGTTGAAGCTACTGGTGAGCGGCTTCCTGAATCGGGATCTTTCGACCATAGGCTTTCCGTTTCGATAGGCTTTCTACGCGACACATTATGACGCGTCCTCGTTCAACAATAGGAGAGTTCAAGGAGGACCCATATGTACCGGCTCCGATTGTCTGGACACGCTTTTGCAACTCAGGCCGCCTTTCGCATGGCAGAAGCCTGTCGGACTTCAAGGGGTGACATGAAGCCCATTTTTTCGAGACGCCAATGGCGATTGTAGCGATCCTTGAATTCGG
>JAPLQY010000090.1 GCA_026399475.1 Rhodocyclales bacterium | reverse complement strand
TCCCGCTGCCAGCCCGGTGCGGTTGCCGACGCGGAATATGTGTGTGTCGACCGCGATGGTGGGTTCCTTGAAGGCGATATTCAGCACCACATTGGCCGTCTTGCGCCCGACACCGGGCAGGGCTTCGAGCGCGGCGCGGTCGTGCGGCACTTCGCCGCCGTGGCGTTCCAGCAAAAGTCGCGAGAGGGCCGCGACGTTTTTTGCCTTGGTGTTGTAGAGGCCGATGGTCTGGATGTACTGCGCGATACCTTCCGCGCCAAGCGCAGTCATGGCCTGCGGCGTCGGGTGTTCACGGAACAAGGATCGCGTGGCGCGATTCACGCCTTTGTCGGTAGCCTGTGCAGACAGCACCACGGCGACCAGCAACTGATAGGGCGTGGCGTATTCGAGTTCGCCCTTTGGCTCCGGGTTGGCGGCAGCGAGACGGGAGAAAAACTCCCGGACTTTCTGCGGGCTCATGTCGGGACCGACGTTGCCGCGGATGGCTGATCATGGCTGCGCTGATCGCGCAAGCGCTGGTTGGCGCGCGCATCCAGCCAGTTGCGGACGGCAATCAGCGAGCCCAGGACAAAAAAGGCGCCGGGAGGCAGCATGGCGATCAGAAAGCCCGGATAGTCCGCCGGCAATATCTGGATGCCGGAAAGCGTTGGGAAAATCATCTCGATGCCGGAGAACAGCGTGCCTTGCCCGATCAATTCGCGGACGGCGCCGAACAACCCGATCACCCAGACGAAGCCGACGCCCATCGCCAGGCCGTCCAGGGTCGATGCGCGCAGGCCGTTTTTCGCGGCGAAGGCCTCGACGCGGGCCAGCACGATGCAGTTGGTGACGATCAGCGGAATGAAGATGCCGAGCACCAGATACAGATCATGCAGGAAGGCATTGAAGGCAAGATCGATCACCGTCACCAGCGCCGCGATGATCAGGATGAACACCGGTATGCGAATCTCGTAGGGAATCAGGGCGCGCAACGCCGAAACCGCCAGGTTGGAAAGCAACATGACGACAACGGTTGCCAGTCCGAGGCTCACCGCATTGACAAAATTGGTACTGACCGCCAGCAGCGGACACAGGCCCAGTGCCTGGACCAGGATGGTGTTCTGCTTCCAGATGCCGTTCCAGGCGATTTCCTTGTAGGCGCTCATGGTTTGCTCTCCTCAAAGCGGCTGCGGGCCGGCAGGTCGAATAGTTTGTCCCGGCGTTGCATGGCCCACGCCAGCACGCGGCCGCTGGCTTTGGTGACGGCGCGGGCCGAGATGGTGGCCCCGGCGCGCTGGTCGAAGTGGCCGCCATCTTTCTTTACGCGCCATCTTTCGCGCGGAACGCTGTCAAAGCCGAGATTGCTGAACTGGGTAATCCACGGCTGCGACTTGTTCCTGTCCTTCTTCGGGTTGATGTAGTCGCCCAGGCCCGGTGTTTCACGGTGTTCGGTGACGCGCACGGCGAGCAGTTCGCCGGACGCCTTGACCGCCAGCAGCAGGCCGATGCGACCGGAATAGCCGTCCGGCGCGGCGGCTTCGATGACCAGCGCCGCCGGCTGACCG
>JAPLQY010000031.1 GCA_026399475.1 Rhodocyclales bacterium | reverse complement strand
GGGCGAACTGGAAACGCTGGGCGAACTGACCAAGATCGCCTGGAAGCACGACGTGCAGGTCATGATCGAAGGCCCCGGCCACGTGCCGATGCACATGATCAAGTTCAACATGGACGAGCAATTGCGTCTGTGCGGCGAAGCGCCGTTCTACACCCTGGGCCCGCTGACCACCGACATAGCGCCGGGCTACGACCACATCACCAGCGCCATCGGCGCGGCCATGATCGGCTGGTACGGCACCGCCATGCTCTGTTACGTGACGCCGAAGGAACACCTCGGCCTGCCCGACAAGAACGACGTCAAGGACGGCATCATGGCCTACAAGATCGCCGCCCACGCCGCCGACCTGGCGAAAGGACACCCGGGTGCCCAGGTACGCGACAACGCGTTGTCGAAGGCGCGCTTCGAGTTCCGCTGGGAAGACCAGTTCAACCTCGGGCTGGACCCCGACAAGGCGCGTGAATTCCACGACGAAACCCTGCCGCAGCACGGCGCCAAACTGGCCCATTTCTGTTCCATGTGCGGGCCGCATTTCTGCTCCATGAAAATCACCCAGGACGTGCGCGAATACGCGGCAAAACTGGGCGTCTCGGAGCAGGAAGCGCTGAACAAGGGCATGGAGGTCAAGTCGGTGGAGTTCGTCAAGGCGGGTAGCGAGATTTACAAGGCTTCGTGAAAGTCGGCGCTGGCGATACGCCGATCATAAACTGCCGTCCGGGCTGCGGCGCCTGCTGCATTGCGCCTTCGATCAGCTCGCTGCACAAACCCGCCGGGCAGGCCTGCAAGCACCTGACACCGGAATTCCGCTGCACGCTGTTCGGCAGCTCGCGGCGTCCGTCCTGCTGTTCCAGCCTGCAGCCTTCGGCCGAGATGTGCGGCAGCGACCGCACCGCAGCGCTGGCGTGGCTGACGCAGCTGGAGGCGGCCACTGCGCCATGCTAGACTCGGCGGCCTCTTACGCCGCCAACTTATTCTTCCGACATGGATTTCCACCCACTGCTCCAGGCGCTGATACTCGGCTTGGTCGAAGGCTTCACCGAATTCCTTCCCGTCTCGTCCACCGGCCACCTGATCCTGGCGGGCGATCTGCTGCATTTCAACGACGAAAAAGGCAAGCTGTTCGAAATCGTGATCCAGTCGGGTGCGATTTTCGCCCTTTGCTGGGAATACCGCGAGCGCATCGTGCGGGTCATCAGCGGCCTTGGCAGTGATCGCACCGCGCAACGCTTCACACTCAATATTGCCGTCGCTTTCATGCCGCTTGCCGTGCTGGGCCTGTCGTTTGGCAAGGCCATCAAGGCCAACCTGTTCAATCCGGTGACGGTAGCGACCACCTTCATTCTGGGCGGATTCATCATCCTCTGGGCCGAGCGGCGCGAGCACCGGATTCGGGTCGAACAAGTCGAAGATCTGGATGTCATCGACGCCTTCAAGCTGGGACTGGCGCAGGCCTGCGCGCTGATTCCCGGCACCTCGCGCTCTGGGGCGACCATCATCGGTGGCCTGCTGTTCGGTCTTTCGCGCAAGGCCGCCACCGAGTTCTCCTTCTTCCTCGCGATCCCGACGCTGCTGGCCGCCACCGCCTATCAGTTGTACAAGGAACGCCACCTGCTCTCCGCCGACGACCTCGGCATGTGGGCGGTCGGCTTCATTGCGGCCTTTGTCTCTGCCTTCCTCTGCGTGCGCTGGCTGCTGCGTTTCATTTCGAGCCACGACTTCACGATCTTTGCCTGGTACCGCATCGCCTTCGGCATCGTAGTGCTGGCGACCTGGCAGTTCGGGCTGGTGGACTGGAGCAGTCCGTGAAAAGGGGCCAGGGGGGAATGATCCTCTACCTGCACGGCTTCACCAGCGGACCGCAATCGCACAAGGCGCAGGCGCTCGGCGCGCGCATGTGCGCGCGCGGGCTTGGCGAAAAGTTCATTAGTCCGCAACTGCCGGCCTCGCCGCGCGAGGCGATCACGCTGGCAAAAGACCTGATTGCCCGCCACGCTGTCAGCACCGTGGTCGGCTCGTCGCTCGGCGGCTACTATGCGACGTATCTGGCCGAGACATTCGACCTCAGGGGTGTACTGGTCAACCCGGCCGTAGTCGCCCATCTCTCCCTGCAAGCCTACATCGGCCCGCAGCGCTGGCTTTACACTGGCGAGAGCTTCGAGTTCGGCCTCGAGCAGATCGATGAATTGCGCGCCATCGAAGTGCCGGTGCTGGGCAAACCGCAGCGCTTCTGGCTACTGGTGGAGGAAGGTGACGAGACGCTGGATTACCGCCACGCCGTCAGCCGTTACAGCTGCGCGCGGCAGACCGTGCTCCCCGGCGGCGATCACAGCTTCACGCGCTGGAACGACTACCTCGATGCCATCATCGATTTCGCCGGATTGACGTGAGCACCACGCATCCCTCGATCACGCACGAAAACACCCGGCTCGGCATCTTCGCCGGAATCATTGCCTACCTGATCTGGGGGCTCGTTCCGATCTTCTTCAAGCAGATCGCTGAGGTGCCGGCGGTCGAGATCATTGCCCATCGCGTGGTCTGGGCCATGCTCCTGATGACTGCCCTGATCGGCTTCGGACGCGGCTTCGGCGACGCCCTGCGCATCGCCCGCATTCCGACGCAGTTGGCACGCATCGCACTGGCCTCGGCCCTGGTCATCAGCAACTGGCTGACCTTCGTCTGGGGCGTAAATAACGACCACATTCTCGAAACCAGCCTCGGCTATTTCATCCTGCCGCTGCTCAATGTCGCACTGGGCGTGCTGGTACTGAAGGAACGCTTGCGCCCGCTGCAATGGTTGGCCGTGCTGCTGGCCGCCGTCGGCGTCGCCATCGAGGCCGCGCGTGCCGGCGGCCTGCCCTGGATCGCCCTGGTGCTGGCCGGCACCTTCGGCATCTACGGCCTGTTGCGCAAGCAGCTGCCGCTCGATGCCGCCAGCGGCCTGTTCCTCGAAACCGTCTGCATGACGCCCCTGGCGCTAGGCTGGCTGACCTGGCTGGCGTACTCCAACCAGAGCCACTTCGGCGGCGGCCTGGAGTTCCTGAGCGGGCGCGATCTGATGCTGATCGCCACCGGCCCGATCACCGCGATCCCCTTGCTGCTGTTTGCCGTCGCTGCGCGGCGACTGCCGCTCAGCATGATGGCCTTCCTCCAGTACCTCGCGCCTTCGATCACCTTCCTGCTCGCCGTGTTCATCTATCGCGAGCCGCTGGATCTGAGGCGTGCGCTGACCTTTGCCGCGATCTGGCTTGGTCTTGCGATCTATAGCTTCGACCTGCTCAAGTCGACAGCAGCCCGCAGCACAGCGCCCTTGCCATGAGCTTCGATTCAGGCCAGTTCAAGCAACTCGAGCGCGCCGGCTACGACCGCATCGGGCCACGCTATCTGGCCGCATCTGCAAGCCGCGGCGAACTGGCTGCAGCCCTGATCAAGGCGGCCCGGCTTGCGCCGGAGCAGCGGGTACTCGACCTCGCCAGCGGTCCCGGCCTGCTGGCACGTGCGGCCACTGCCGCCGTCGGCACCAGCGGACTGGCGATCGCCTGCGATATCAGCGCGGGGCAACTCGCCTGCTGTCCCGATCTGGCCCGCGCAGCCGCCGACGGCGAGGCCCTGCCTTTCGCCGATGGGAGTTTCGACCGGATATTGTGCGGACTCGGCCTGATGTTCTTCCCCGACGACCAGACTGCCTTGCGCGAAATGCACCGCGTGCTTCGCCCGGACGGGTTGCTCGCGCTGTCGGTGTGGGGATGCGCTGAAGACGTGCCCCTGGTCGACACGGCACTGTCCTGCATGCGCCGCCTGTTGCCACCGCCGAAGGTGGTCCGACCTTCGATTTTCCGCTTTGGCGATCCCGACGAGCTGAACCGCCGTCTCGCCAGCGCCGGCTACTGCGATATCAGGATTGAACCCCTGCGCCTTGCAATCGACTTCAGCGATGCCGGCGCCTACTGGCAGGGTTTTCTCGATCTCGCCGGCGGCGCGGCGGAGAGCCTGTCGCGGCTGCCGGCCGCAAAGCAGCAGGCGCTCGCCTCTGCCGTAAGCGAAGATTTGGCCCCCCATGGCGTGGCGGGGGGCTACCGGCTGACCAGCACCATCCTGGTCGCCACGGCCAGACCGGTATAATCCGCCCCTCGTTTCCCGTCCAATTCCCCACCCGGGGTGTTTCCCTCCATGAATGTCCTGTTTGAAGAGGACGGCGCTTTCCGTGCCGGCACCGTGCTTGCCGACAACGTGGCTTCGTTGCAGATCGAGCTTGCGTCCGGCAAGCGCTCCAAGGTCAAGGCCGCCAATGTCCTGTTGCGCTTTGCCGCACCTGCGCCGGGCGAACTGCTGGAGCGCGCAGAGGCAGAAGCGGAAGGCATCGACGTCGATTTTTTGTGGGAAGTCTGCGGCGGGGAAGAATTCGGCTTCGAGCAGCTCGCTGCCGAATACCACGGCGCCAAACCCGATTCGGTGCAGACAACGGCCGTGCTGCTGCGCCTGCATTCGGCGCCGATGTATTTTCACCGCAAGGGCCGCGGCCGCTTCCGCAAGGCGCCGCCCGAGATCCTGCAGGCGGCACTGGCCGGCCTCGAAAAGAAGCGCCTGCAGGCGGCAGCCATCGAGCGCATGGTCGAGGAACTCAAGAACGGACAATTGCCGGTCGAGTTCACGCCGGTCCTGCCGCAACTGATTTACAAACCCGATCGCAACCGCAGCGAGACCAAGGCGCTCGAAGCCGCCTGCGGCGAGACGGGAAAATCGGCGCCGCGCCTGCTGTTCGATTGCGGCGCAATGCCATCGACGCATGACTACCATCTGGGCCGCTTCCTCTTCGAGTTCTTTCCCGACAGCAAGGGCGGCACCGGCTTTCCCTATTTTGCGGCGCCGCGCGAACCCATTGATTTGCCTCTGGCCGCAGTCGCCGCATTCAGTGTCGACGACGCGCAGACCACGGAAATCGACGACGCGTTCTCGGTTACGCCAAACCCGGAGGGTGGCTGGCGCATCGGCATTCACATCGCGGCGCCCGGCCTGGGCTTCGCCCCCGACTCGGATCTCGGCCGCATCGCGCGCGAACGGCTGTCCACGGTCTATATGCCGGGGCGCAAGATCACCATGCTGCCGGAAGACATCGTCGAATATTTCACGCTGGCTGCCGGACGAACTGTGGCCGCCATCTCGCTGTATCTCGACGTTGCCGCCGACTACCGTCTGCTAGGACACGAGACGCGCATGGAAAGTGTGCCCATCGTCGCCAATCTGCGCCACCACGACATCGAGCCGGTGTTCAATGAAACCACGCTGGCCGAAGGCCTGCCGGATTTCCCCTACCGCGACGAACTGAAGCTGCTCTGGGAATTCGCCCAGGTACTCGAAGCCGGACGCGGCAAGCCCTCCGACAACGGCACGCGCAAGGACTACAACTTCATGGTGGATTGGGACGCCGACAGCGGCATTGCGGCAGAACCCGGCAAGGGCTTCGTCAGCATCGACGAGCGCGCGCGCGGTAGCCCGCTCGATACGCTGGTCGCCGAACTGATGATCATGGCCAACGCCACCTGGGGCGCGATGCTGCGCGATGCCGGCATCCCGGCCCTGTATCGCGTGCAAACGGCCGGCAAGGTGCGCATGAGCACCGTCGCCGCGCCGCATGAAGGCCTCGGCGTCGAGTGCTATGCGTGGTCGTCTTCGCCGCTGCGACGCTATTGCGACCTGCTCAACCAGTGGCAACTGATCGCCCTGCTGCAAAATGAGGCGCCACCCTTCCCACCGAAATCGGCGGACCTGCTGGCGGCCATGCGCGATTTTGAGCTGACCTATGCCGCCTACGCCGAGTTCCAGCGCGGCATGGAACGTTACTGGTGCCTGCGCTGGCTGCTGCAAGAGGGCACACATGCATTGCCGGGACACGTGTTGCGCGAATCCCTGGTGCGGGTCGAAGCCATCCCGCTGGTATTGCGCGTTCCCTCGCTGCCCGAACTGCCGCGGGGGGCGCGCGTACAACTGAGCATCGACGGCATCGACCTGCTGGAGGCCGAGCTGAGGCCCCGATATCTCGAACTGGCACCTGAGCTGGCATCCGAATTGGCGTCCAATCAGGGCTCTGATGCCGCCTTCGCTGGCGACGAGGGCGAGGAAGTCGCGGAGTAAAATTGACGGCCATGCCAAGCCCGTCACGCTTTTCCTGGCCCCTTCTGCCGCCACTCCCCATGCCGGCGTTTCTCGCCGCAATGGATACGCAGCGACGCAACCTGACACTGGCACTTGGCGCTTCGCTGCTGCTCCACGCTGTGCTGCTCGCCGTTCGTTTCACCCCGCCGGACTTCATCGACAAGGCGCGCGAACGGGCGCTTGACGTCATTCTGGTGAATAGCAAAAGCAAGAACCGACCGGACAAGGCGCAGGCCAAGGCGCAAGCCAGCCTCGATGGCGGCGGCAATACCGAAGAAGACCGTCGTGCCAAGACGCCGCTGCCGCCTTCGCCCAATACCCGGGAAGGCCGCGACCTTCTCGAAGCGCAGCGTCGCGTCGCCGAGCTTGAAGCGCAACAGCAGCAGATGATGACGCGCATGAAGAGCGAAAGGGCCGTTGCTTCGGACAGAAAACAGAACACGCCCGCGCCCGAGTCGGTTCGCTCGGGCGCCGACCTCGCCAGCAGCGCGCTGGCCATCGCCCGAATTGAGGGCCAGATCGCGCGCCAAATGGAGGAGTACAACCAGCGGCCGCGCAAGAAATTCATCGGCGCCCGGGTCGAGGAATACCGCTTCGCCCAGTACGTTGAAGACTGGCGCCAGAAGATCGAGCGTATCGGCAACCTGAATTATCCCGATGCCGCCAAGGGCCGCCTCTACGGGAGCCTGGTGCTGACCGTGATCATCAAGGCCAATGGAGATCTGGAGCGCGTTGAAGTCAGCCGCTCCTCGGGCAAGAGCCTGCTCGATGATGCCGCGCGGCGCATCGTCCAGATGGCCTCGCCCTACGCGGCCTTCCCAGAGTCGATCCGGCGCGACACCGACGTGCTCGAGATCACCCGCACCTGGACCTTTACCAACGCGGATCGCCTGCGTTCGGATTGAGACATGACAGACCGCTACGCCGTATTTAGCTCCGGCCGCTGCGCTTAACATGCGCTTCGCTCATGTTAGCCTGCGCTGAAAACGGGCCCGCCATGTCCGCCATTCCTCCGTACTACACCGAGTACCGCGACTCGAATTATGACTGACCGTTACGCCGTTTTTGGCAACCCCATCGGGCACAGCAAATCACCCCGCATCCACTCCCTGTTCGCTGCGCAGACCGGGCAGGACATCAGCTATCAGGCCATCCTCGCCGGGAAGGAGGGCTTCGTGGCGGCAGTGCACGCCTTTATCGCCGCTAGTGATGGCCTGGCCCGCGGCGCCAATGTCACCGTACCGTTCAAGGAAGAAGCCTTTCGTCTTGCCACGCGGCGCACTCCCCGCGCAGAGGCGGCCGGGGCAGTGAATACCCTGAGCTTCGAAGCCGGTGCGGTGATCGGCGACAACACCGACGGCGCGGGCCTGATACGCGACCTGAAGAATAACCTCGGCTGCGACCCGGCCGGACGTCGTGTCCTGCTGCTGGGAGCCGGCGGCGCGGCACGCGGAGCGATCCTGCCGCTGCTGCTGGAAGGCCCGGCAGAACTGGTGATTGCCAATCGCACTGAAGAAACCGCCGCGCGCCTCGCCCTTGAGTTTGCCAATTCGTTTACCCGCCTGCCGGGCTGCGCGGTCGACGTCAAGCCCGATGGCATGGGCTTTCCCGACCTTGCCGGACGGCAATTCGATCTCGTCATCAACGCCACCTCGGCTGGCCTCAGCAGCGCCGCATTGCCCTTGCCGACTTCTGTTTTTGCGCTGCGCTGCGTCGCCTATGAGATGGTCTATGGGCGCGAAACGCCCTTCATGGCTCAGGCGCGCGCAAACGGTGCCCGGGTTGCCGATGGCCTGGGCATGCTGGTCGAGCAGGCGGCCGAGGCGTTTTTCATCTGGCGCGGCGTGCGGCCGCATACCGAGCCGGTGCTAGCCGCTCTGAGGAGTACCTCATGATATTTGACGCCTGCCCCCGAAGGGAAATCCCAGGCGGGCAAAGCCCAGGCGAACCGATCTGTCGCCCCCGCCTGGGCGGGGGGCGTAGGCAGGGTTTCGCAAAGCACTGCTTTGCGCCGCCGAAGCCGGCTGGCTGTGCAAAGCCAGCCGTGGACCGGGGGGTGGGGGGGGGCAATTCGCCATTGCATTGCCCGAAAGCAACGTAATGAGGCCGGCACCGCGCTGGCTCAAGCTCGGGCTGGCGGCAGTGGTCGGCTTGCTCCTGCTTTGGCAGGGCTGGTACCTGGGCTGGGTGCTGTGGTGGAAATGGGTGAATCCGGGAACGACGAGCTTCCAGAACCAGCGCATCGAGGAAGCACGGCTGAAGAACCCGAAAGCTGAACCAAAGTTTGAAATGCGACGTCAGTGGATGCCCTACGAGAAAATCTCGGTGCATCTCAAGCGTGCCGTGGTCTCCGCCGAGGACGACAAGTTCGTCGATCACGAGGGCTTCGACTGGGAAGGAATTCAGAAGGCGCTGGAAAAGAACCAGAAGCAGGGCAAGGTAGTGGCCGGCGGCTCCACCATTTCCCAGCAACTGGCGAAGAACCTGCTGCTGTCTCCGACCAAGTCGGTCCTGCGCAAGGGCGAGGAGGCCATCATCACGGTCTGGATCGAACTCCTGTGGGACAAGCGTCGCATCCTCGAGGTCTATCTCAACGTCGTCGAATGGGGCGATGGCGTGTTCGGCGCGGAAGCGGCGGCGCGGCGCTATTTCAGCATCCCGGCAGCCCAGCTCGATGCGGAGCAGGCGGCGCGACTGGCCGTCATGCTGCCCGCTCCACGCCGTTATGAACGCAATCCCTGGTCGGCCTACATGAACGGGCGTACCCAGCTGATTCTGGGCCGCATGGGCGGCGCGGAAGTGCCGTAGACGAATAGAATACGGCGGCCATGTCCGAGTTCCCGAACCCACCTGTCGAAGATGATGCCGAGGCTCGCCAGCGCGCCGAGGAGCAGGAGACCCTGCGCGAAGTCGAAGGCCTGGTGCGTCGTCAGGACTGGTCCGCCCTGCGCGCCCGGCTGGAGCCGCTGGCCCCCGAGTCCGTGGCGCGCATCCTCGATGCGCTGCCGCCCGACGAGAGCGTCCAGGTCTGGGAACTGCTGGACAAGGAGCAGGGCGAGGACGTGCTCGACGAAATGTCGGAAGCCCTGCAGGAATCGCTTGACGAGGAGCCCGACGAAACCGCGGCGGCCGGCCCCGGCGACCTGCAGGGGGTGCTGCAAGCCAGCGAAGCCCCGCGCAAGACGGCGATGGTCAATGCCTTCGAGCTGCAGAACGGCCGCCTGCGCCAGATCCAGATCGACAGCAAGGAGGACCTGGCCCGCACGGCGCCGATCTGGGTGGATCTGCTCGCGCCCTCGAAGGAGGAGCGCCGATGGATCGAGGACATCTTCGACCTCGAACTGCCGGATGCCGACGACCTGACGGACATCGAGGAGTCGGCGCGCTTCTACATCGAGGACAACGGCGTCGTCCACCTCCATTCGGACTTCCTGCTGGACAAGGAAGACGAGTCGCGCAACGTCGCGGTGGCCTTCGTCCTGCACAACAACATCCTGTTCTCGATGCGTGACGAGGAACTGCCGGTGTTCCGCCTGCAGCGGCTGCGGGCACGGATCCAGCCGGGCTACGTCACCGACGGCAAGGACGTGCTGCTCGACCTGTATGACGCCGACGTCGAATACTCCGCCGATGCCCTGGAGGACATCTACGCCGAACTGGAAGAGGTCAGCCGCACCGTATTGACGCCGCAGGTCACCGATGACGAGGCGGCCGAGATCCTTTCCGACATCGCCAAGGAAGAGGACCTCAACGGCCGCATCCGTCGCAATGTGCTCGACACCCGACGCGCGTTGTCCTTCCTGATGCGCAGCCGCTTGATGTCGACCGACCAGCACGACGATGCCCGCCAGATCCTGCGCGACATCGATTCGCTGGACGGCCACACCTCCTTCCTGTTCGGCAAGATCAACTTCCTGATGGACGCCACGGTGGGCTTCATCAACATCAACCAGAACAAGCGCGTGTCCAAGCTGACCACCATCAGCGTCGTCTTCATGCCGATCAACATCATCGCCGGCATCGGCGGCATGTCGGAGTTCTCGATGATGACCCAGGGGATTTCCTGGCCGCTGGCTTACGGCGCTTTCATCGCCGGCATGGGCCTGATCGGCTGGGGTACCTACGTGTCGCTGCGCTACCTCGAAACACGCAAGGCAAAAAGACTGCTCGCCGCCCGGCGCGCCGGGCGCGAGGACTGAACTCCGCCGCCAGCGGCGACACTACTTCGTCACCAGTTTCAGGCCGAGGATGCCGGCCACGATGAGGCCGATGCAAACCAGACGCGCGACCTCGCGCGATTCGCTGAACAGCATCATGCCCAACAGCGCAGTGCCGACCGCGCCGATGCCGGTCCACACGGCGTAGGCCGTTCCCACCGGCAGCGTCTTCAGCGACCAGGCCAGCAGAACCACCGATGCGGCCATCGCCGCCAGCGTCCAGGCGCTTGGCACCAGGCGCGTGAAGCCTTCGGTGTACTTTAGGCCGATGGCCCAGACCACTTCGCACAGGCCGGCGACCAGCAAGACCAGCCAGGCGGTAGCGGGGCTCAGTGCCGGCATGTTTGCGCGTCCAGCCGCCGTCTGGCGGGCACCGACTTTCGGATCTGAACCCGCTCAGCCGGCAGCGAAGATCGCATCAGCCGCAGCGACGGTCGCCGCAATGTCGGCATCGCTATGCGCGGCGGAGACGAAGCCAGCCTCGAAAGCCGAGGGGGCGAGATAGATGCCGGCATCCAGCATGGCGTGGAAGAAGCGGTTGAAGGCTTCCTTGTCGGAAGCCATCACTTCGGCGTAGGAGGTTGGCGGCGTGGCGGCGAAATAGATGCCGAACATGCCGCCCACCGACTGCGCCGAAAACTTTACGCCGCGCTTCTTTGCAACGGCAGCAAGCCCATCGACCAGGGTTCTGGTCCGTGCCGTCAATGCCTCGTAAAAACCCGGGGCTGCAACCTTCTTCAGCGTCACCAGGCCCGCCGCCACCGACAGGGGATTGCCCGAAAGCGTGCCGGCCTGGTACACCGGCCCCAGGGGTGCAATCTTTTCCATGATGTCGCGGCGGCCGCCGAAGGCGCCCAGGGGCATGCCGCCGCCGACCACCTTGCCGAAAGTCGACAGTTCGGGCGTGATGCCGTAAAGGCCCTGCGCCGATCCTGGCCCGACTCGAAAGCCGGTCATGACTTCGTCGAAGATCAGCAGAGCGCCATGCTGCGTGCACAACTCACGCATCGCTGCCAGAAATTCGGG
This sequence comes from Rhodocyclales bacterium, assembly GCA_026399475.1. GTDB lineage: Bacteria > Pseudomonadota > Gammaproteobacteria > Burkholderiales > Rhodocyclaceae > Sulfuritalea. Next base: position 38,910 of record JAPLQY010000031.1, on the reverse strand, counting down.
CTTCGGGGCAATCAGGTTCATGTTGCCGGCCACCGGCTCGACAATCACGCAGGCAATGGTCCTGCCGTGTTTGGCGAAGGCATCGCGCAAACCCTGCGCATCGTTGTAATCGAGCACCAGGGTGTGCTGCGCGAGGTCGGCCGGCACCCCGGCGGACGACGGGTTGCCGAAAGTCAGCAGTCCGGAACCGGCCTTGACCAGCAGGCTGTCGCCGTGGCCGTGGTAACAGCCCTCGAACTTGACGATGGCATCGCGCCCGGTAAAGCCGCGCGCCAGACGGATCGCGCTCATGGTGGCCTCGGTGCCGGACGAAACCAGACGCACCATGTCCATGCTCGGCACGCGCTGCACAAGCAGTTCGGCGAGTTCGATTTCGGCTTCCGTCGGCGCGCCGAAGGTAAGCCCCTTTGCCGCGGCCTCCTGCACGGCGCTCACGGTGTCGGCATCGGCATGGCCGAGGATTAGCGGTCCCCAGGAACCGACGTAGTCGAGATAGGCCTTGCCATCGGCATCCCAGACGCGGGCCCCTTCACCGCGCGTGAAAAAGCGCGGTGCGCCGCCGACGGAGCGGAAGGCGCGGACCGGCGAATTGACGCCGCCGGGAATGGTTTTCTGGGCGCGGAAAAAGAGTTCTTCGTTGCGAGTCATGATTGAGTCCGGGAGTTCGGCGGATTGAACAATTGTTGATAGGCTTCCGCCCGCGCCTTGATGTCCATCGCGTCGAACAAATCGCTCACCACCGCGAGGATGTCTGCGCCGGCGGCGATCACCTGCGATGCATTGTCGAGCGTGATACCGCCGATCGCGGCAATCGGCAGACCGAAACGGCGGCGGGCTTCGCCCAGCAATTCAAGCGGGGCACGCACCGCAGCGGGCTTGGTGCGCGAGGGAAATATGCTGCCGAAGGCCAGGTAATCGGCGCCCGCCGCCGCCGCCTCTTCGCCGCGGGCAAGTTCGTTATAGCAGGACACGCCGAGGATGCGCTTTGGCCCCAAGGCGTCGCGCGCGGCAACCAGTGAGCCGCCCGGCGCATCGTCACGCCCGAGGTGGGCGCCGTCGGCACCGATCTCAACCGCCAGCCAGACATCGTCGTTGATGATCAGTTTTGCACCCGCCGCGCGACAGATGCGCAGCATCTCGGCGGCCTGCGCGCGGCGCAGGGGGCGCGACGCCAGTTTGTTGCGGTATTGAACGATGGGCGCACCACCATCAAGCGCCGCCTTTACCAGCGCCGAAAGCCGCGGCAGCAGCAAATCGTCGAGCGTCACTGCGCAAAGACCCCTGAGTTTCATGCGAGAACCCCTGGCGGACCCTGCAAGAGCCTTGTTGCAGGTGCGCGCAAAGGCCTTCCCCTGCGGTCATCGGGTTTGTCAGGTTTCATCCGTGTCATCTTCCTCTTCCCGCGACCAGAACAAGCGGTCGGGAATGAATTGTCCCATGCCGGGACGAAAGCCGGCGACCAGTGTGCGCCAGGTATATTCCTGCGCACCCATGACCGCCTCGGCCATGCTTACACCGCTGGCCAGGTGCGCCGCGACAGCCGAGGCAAGCGTACAGCCGGATCCGTGATAGCTGCCAGGCAAGCGATCCCAGCGATCGGTACGCACGACTCCGTGGCTGCCGTAGAGTGTATTGATCACTTGCGGGGTACCCTCGTGGGTTCCCGTCAGCAGCACATACTCGCATCCGGCATTGATCAAACGGTGGGCACATTCGGGCAAGCCAGGTTCGATGCGGGCATCCTCGCCCGGTTCTCCCATCTCCTGCGCCAGGCGCCTGGCCTCGAGACTGTTGGGCGTCAACAGCGTGGTCTGGGGCAGCAACAGGCCGATCATTGCCTCGATCATTTCCTCGTCGGCAAACTGGTCGCCGCGCCCCGAGGCCAGCACCGGATCGAGGACCACGGGAATATCGGGATAGTCGGCGATCACCTCGGCAATCGCGGCGATGATCTCGACGCTGCCCAGCATGCCCAGCTTGAATACCGCGACCGGCATGTCCTCAAGCAGGGCGCGAGCCTGGTCGGCTATCCACTCGGCGTCTATCGGCAACACGGCTTCGACGCCTGCCGTGTCCTGCACGGTAATCGCCGTGACGACAGACAGCGGATGGCAGCCGAGGCTGGCCAGCGTCAATATGTCGGCCTGCAATCCGGCGCCGCCGGTGGGATCGGAGGCCGCAAACGTCAGCACAATGGGCGGGGGCAGGTTGGCGGGAGGGGCAACGCGCATAAATCTCCTGACCCGGCCCGGACATGTCGGGCGACGAGTAGCTTGAGTTAATATTCCACAATTCTATCCGAAGGCATACCGTCCACGGCGCACGCGCACCGATACAAAAACTATAATCTCGCGATGACTGCCGAACAAAATTATTTAAAATGGATGTGCCTGATCTGCGGCTTCATCTACGATGAGGCAAAAGGGCTTCCGGAGGAAGGCGTGCCGGCCGGTACGCGATGGGATGACGTACCCCCCAACTGGACCTGCCCGGAATGCAGTGCACGCAAGGAAGACTTCGAAATGGTCAAAATCTAAGTATGATTGAAGGCGGTCAGGCTTGACCTCGGCAATAAAGAACAACGGGGCGACGGAGGAAATGGAAAGCGCTTTCGGGCAGAACGGTTTCCATGGCTGTATTTCTGTTCTTCCCGTGGTGCCATGATTAACGTTGAATCCAGCATGGAGTAACGTGAGCGAGATACCACGGCTTTCCGGCATCAAGGTGATGGTGATCGACGACTCGAACACCATCCGCAAGACTGCGGAGATTTTCCTGCTTCAGGCCGGGGCGCAGGTAGTGCTGGCCGAAGACGGCTTCGATGCGCTGGCGAAGATCAACGATCATCAGCCCAATGTAGTCTTCTGCGACATACTGATGCCACGTCTCGACGGCTATCAGACCTGCGCGCTGATCAAGAAGAACGCCAGATTCGCAGCCACACCGGTGATCATGCTTTCATCCAAGGACGGCCTCTTTGACCGTGCCCGCGGACGCATGGTCGGATCGGATGAATACCTGACCAAACCTTTTACCAAGGACAGCCTTATAAAAACTGTTGCCGCACACGCTGCGTGCCCCTGAACGTATGCCTTTTTCATTTGCGAGCCAGCCGCCATGCCCATCAAGACCATTCTGATCATCGACGACTCCCCTACTGAACGTCATATCCTGAGCCAACTGCTGGAGAGCGGCGGCTACGATGTCCGTACGGCTGAAAGTGGTGAGGAGGGTATCGAACGGGCCAGGCAGATCAAACCCGACCTCATCCTCATGGATGTGGTGATGCCGGGCACCAATGGCTACCAGGCTACGCGCGCCCTGTCGAAGGACGATGCAACCAAGGACATCCCCGTCATCATGTGCACCACAAAGAATCAGGAGACCGACAAGCTCTGGGGCATGCGCCAGGGCGCCCAGGATTACATCACCAAGCCGGTGGATGGCCCAGCCTTGCTGGCCAAGATCGCCGCGCTCGGGTAAAGACAGCGATGGCCAAGCGCATCAGTCTGCGCGAGTTCCAGCAAGGCCTCTCCGAACGGCTGGTGTCAGCACGGCGCGGGGAAGGTGGGCAGGCGCTGCTCGGCATCGAATCCGGCGCTGATGACCTCCCCGGCGGCAGCCATTGGCTGATTGACCTTGCCGACTCGGGAGAGGTGGCGCCGCTGCCGCAACTCACTCCTGCCCCGCTGACCAAACCGTGGTTCGCCGGCATCGCGAATATTCGCGGCGTGCTCTACAGCGTTGTGGATTTTTCCGCCTGGCGCGGTGGCGCGCCGACGCCGTGCAACGCCCAGTCGCGTCTGTTGCTGGTCGGCGCACGGCACGGCATCAATAGCGCCCTGCTGATTCGTCGCGCGCTGGGCTTGCGCCCGCAACTGCAGATGCATGCCGCAAGCGAAGCCGGGGTTCCCGAAGGGGCGCAACACGCTGGCGCTGGCGAGGCAGCGCTCTGGCTGGGCGGCCGCTTCATCGATGCGCAAGGTGTCGCCTGGACCCAGCTGCGCATCCCGGCACTTCTGGCCGACCCCAACTACCTCGACATCGCTCTCTGAGAGCTCCGGAAAGAAACCGCCATGGCCTTCGACTTCAAGTCAATTTTCCAGAAAACTGCGGCACCTGAACCAACGAACGGGGCGCGCCGCAAAGGGCTGCCCTTGATCGGTCATCTCGATATCGAGACCCAGTTTCGAATCCTGGGTACGGTTTTTTTGATCAGCCTGCTGATCACCATCGCCGCAATCTTCATGCAAGGGCAGGCGACGACCCGGGGCACCGCCTTCCTGTCCGTCGCCAGCCACCTCGCCCCGCTTACCCAGCAGATCCCCAGAGCCGCGGCGAACGCCATGCAGGGGCAGGCCGAAGGATTCACTGAGCTGCGCGACGCCCGGGATAATTTTGGCCAACTGATCGAGCGCCTGGTCGAAGGGGGTGAAGTCAGGGGCGCCAAAGTATCCGCCACCAGCGTCGCCGCGCGACCGGCGCTCGACACCTTGCGCGAAGCCTGGAACAAGCAGGACGCAATCATCAGCCAGCTGCTGGCGCAGGAAAATCGCTTCACGGCGATTGGCCGTCTCGCCAAAGAATCGGCACTGCAGGGCCAGGCCATGGCCGAAGCAGCAGAGGCCGGCGGCGGCAAACTGCCCTATCTGACAGAACGCATCCTGCGTGCGTCCACCCAACTGGCCTGGGCACCCGGCTTCGACGAAACTGTCGCCGGACAACTGGCGAAAGATATCGCCACCGCGCTGGACCTGGCCCCTGCCGGGACTCAACTGGCCAAGAGCCTCAAAGCAATGCAGCCTGCCATTGCCGGTCTGTCCGCCGACCTCAAGCCGCTGGTGCGTGCGCGTAGCGCCAGCAACACTCTCGTCGCCGGCTGGCGCGGAATGGAGGCGAATACCGAGAACCTGGTCAAGGCGTATCAAAACGAAATCACCGAACAGGATGCCTCTTCGCTCACAGCCGCCCTGTTCGGCTCATTGGCTCTGGCGATGCTGGTACTCATGGTCAAGGCATTCAACGACGAAGGCCTCCGCCGCAGCGACGAGGCCGATCACCAGCGTCGCATTGCAGAAGCCGCCAAGGATGCAACGCAGGGCGCCATTCTGCGTCTGATGAACGAAATGGGTGACCTGGCTGACGGCGACCTGACCGTCCGCGCGACCGTGTCCGAGGACATCACCGGTGCCATTGCCGATTCAGTGAACTACACCGTCGAAGAACTGGCCGTGCTGGTACGCCGCATCAACGATGCCGCAGAACGCGTAACCCGCGCTTCTAACGCCGCGCAAAGCACCTCCAACGATCTGCTCTCCGCCACCGAAGTGCAATCAGCCGAAATCCAGAACGCCAACGCTGCGGTTCTTGAAATGGCCACCTCGATGAAAACGGTATCCTCGTCGGCCCTGGAATCGGCCCGAGTCGCTCACGCCTCGCTGGAAGCCGCGCAGAAAGGCGCTGCTGCGGTATCAAACTCGATTTCAGGCATGAATGAAATCCGTACCCAGATCCAGGAAACTTCCAAGCGCATCAAGCGACTCGGTGAATCCTCGCAGGAGATCGGCGAAATCGTCGAACTGATTTCCGACATTACGGAACAGACCAACGTGTTGGCCCTGAACGCCGCCATCCAGGCCGCCTCGGCGGGTGAGGCAGGTCGCGGTTTCTCGGTAGTGGCGGAAGAGGTGCAACGCCTGGCAGAGCGTTCCGGTGAGGCGACCAAGCAGATTGCCGCCATCGTCAAGACGATTCAAACCGATACGCACGATGCGGTCGCAGCCATGGAACACTCGACGCATGGCGTGGTCGAGGGCGCAAAGCTGTCGGATGCCGCCGGTCGGGCCCTGAACGAAATTTCCAGCGTGTCGCAGGATCTTGCCCGCCTGATTGAAGCAATCTCCAGCGACACCCAGGCTCAGGCCGATATCGCCACCAAGGTAGCGGACTCGATGCGGGACATTCTTCGAATTACCGGCCAAACCACCGTCAGTACGAAGGAAACTGCCGTGTCGATCGGCGAGCTTACCGAACTCGCCGTCGAGTTGAAAGGCTCGGTCTCGGGCTTCAAGGTGTGAAAAGAAAATGAAATTTCAGAGGAGGCTAACGTCGGCCCTGTCGGCGTTAAGCATAGCGGCCGTAACCAAAACATATGAACCGTCGCGTGGTGAATAACTTTTCATGAGCATGGATCTGGATATTGGGCCGCTGTCCTGGGTCAAGGGAGAAATCGACCTTGCACTGGAACGCGCCGGGCTCAGTCTTGCTGCCCACGCGTCAGACCCGGCGGGGAACGGCCTGCAGCAGGCGCGCGCCAGCATGCACCAGGCTCACGGTGCATTGGCCATTGTCGGTCTTGACGGCATTACGGAGTTCGCCGGTGCGATAGAACGATTGCTGACTGCGCTGGCAGATGGCGCGGCTCCTGACATGGACGCCGCCAGAGCGGCCGCGCAAGGCGGGTTTGCCGCGCTGCGCGGCTACCTCGACGACCTGATGGCCGGCCACCCCAACCAGCCGCTGAAACTTTTTGCTCCCTACCGGGCGATGACCGTGGCGCGTGGTCAGGCAGCTCCAGGGCCAGCCGAACTGTTTTTCCCTGATCTCACCCAGCGTCCGCCAAAACGCGAAAGAACGCCGCCGCCGCTCACGCCTGAATCGCTCGCAGCGCGCCTCAAGGCCGCGCGAATGGGCTTTGAGCGTGGCCTTCTGAAGTGGATCAAGAATGATCCCAAAGGCATTGCCGAGATGAGAGTCTCGGTGGCGATGGTAGAAATGACGCGCGCCACCGCTGCCGCGCGGGCTTACTGGTGGGTCGCACTGGGCGTGCTCGATGCACTCGCCGCCAATGGGCTGCCCGACGCAACCGAAGCAAAGCGGTTTGCCATGCGCCTTGGCGCGCAGATCAAGAAACTCATCGAAGGCCAGGCCGAACCAACCGAACAGCTGTTGCGCGAAGCTCTTTACCAGGCAGCGTGCGCAACGGCAGGGGGCGAAGCGCTGGCCATCGTCCGCGCCGCCTATCGTCTGGACGGCATGGTGCCCACGGCAACCCCGTCGGAGACCGAAAGGCTGCTGCCTCATTTGCGCCGATTGCGGGAATTGCTGGCGGCCGCCAAGGAGGACTGGAACCGCCTTTGCGCCGGCACCGCCGCCGCGCTGCCACCTTTCCACGAGCGCGCGGCGAAAATTGCCGAAGAGGGCACCGCTACCGAACAGCCCGACTACATGCGGCTGACCTCGGCGATCCTCGAACAGGCCGACCAGTTGCGCCGCGACCCGACACGGCACAACGACGTGGTCGCCCTCGAGATTGCCACGGCACTCCTGCTCGCCGAATCCGCGCTGGAAAACTTCCAGTCGCTGGATGCCGACTTCGCACATTCGACTGATGTCGTCGTCAAGCGTCTGGCTGCACTTGGACGTGGCGAAGAACTCGGCATGATGGAACTGCCGCACCTCGACGCCATGTCCCGCCGCGCTCAGGAACGGCTGCTGCTCGAATCGGTGGCGCGCGAAATCCGCTCCAATCTTGGCGCCATAGAACAGACGCTGGACGCATTTTTCCGCGACACCTCGCGCCAGGCCACTCTGGCTGCGCTCAAGCAGCCGATTCGCCAGATCCAGGGGGCTCTTCTGGTGCTTGGTCAGGACCGTGCCAATGCCATACTCGGCGAATGCGCACAGCTTATCGAAGGGTTCGCCCAGCCTGGCTTCACGGTGCATGAGGGTGATTTCGAAGAAGTGGCGAAAAAGCTTTCGGCGCTCGGCTTTTTCGTCGAGCAGTTGCAAAGCGGCGCGGCCGACATTGACGCCATTCTTGAACCAACGCCTGCCGCACGTCCCGATGTCGAGGAAGTCGAGACTGTCGCAGCCTCGACTGTGGCGCCGGCAGAAACACCGCAGGCGGAACAACCGGCCACCCAGGCTCCTGAGCCGGAGCCCATTGCCACGCCCGAGGAGGCCCCTGACGAAGCGCTGCAGGATTTCGAGGTCGAAGCTATTGAGGCGCCTCCCGAGCCCCCGCCGGCGCCGGCAGTCGAACCCGTCGAAACCCCGGCCCCGTCGGCCGAAGCCACGCGACTGGTCGATGCCAGCGAGGCGGACCTCGACGCAGAACTGCTGGCGATTTTTCTCGAAGAAGCCCACGAAGTACTGGCAACCATCAACGAGCATCTCCCGTTGGCGCATGCCACGCCAAGCGACCAAAACGTGCTCGTCACGCTGCGGCGCAGCTTCCATACCCTGAAGGGCAGCGGCCGCATGGTCGGCCTGACCGATCTGGGTGAAGCCGCGTGGGCAGTGGAGCAGGTGCTGAACGGCTGGCTGCACGAGGCACGCGCGGCCACGCCCGCCCTGCTCGAAACGCTCGATCTCGCTGCCGACATTTTCAAGGTCTGGGTCGTGCAACTCGAAGCTGGCGGTGGCAGCCATCTTGACGATACCGAATTGATCCGCCGCTGCCAGGTCATTGGCGGGGCCGAAGATGCCGAGGCAGGAAGCACCGTAGCGGACCAGGGAACTCCCCGAGAGGAACCGGCAGCGCCGACCATTGAGGAAACAGCGCCGGAAGAAGTTCTGCCGGTGGAAACCGTGCTGGAAATGACTGAAGAACTTCCGCCTTCGGCAGCGGTCGTGTCATTCCCCGCGCCACCTCCGATCCGCGTCGGGGAGGTGGAAGTAGCGCCGACACTCTACAACCTCTATCTCAACGAGACCCGCGAACACGTTGCTACGCTGCAAGCCAATCTCGGTCTTGAGGCGGTACCCGGCAATGATGTAATCCGCGCCGCACATACGACGGCCAGCATTTCCGCCGCTACTGGCTTCATGCCGATTTCGAGCCTCGCCCGCGCGCTTGAGAATGCGCTGGTGCGCTTGTCGCTCCTCGAGTCAAGTCCCACCGATGAGCAGCGCTTCGTTTTCGCTCGCTGCGCCGGCGCACTCGAAGGCATGCTGGGTGCCGTCGCAGAGCGGCGCATGCCTGGCGAGGAGGCCGCGCTCACGGCCGAACTGAATGCGATGACGCCTGCTGTCGAGCCTGCTGTCGAGCCTGCTGTCGAGCCTGCCGTCGAGCCTGCCGTCGAGCCTGCCGTCGAAACTGCCGTCGAAACTGCCGTCGAAGCTGCCGTCGAAGCTGCCGTGCCAGAGATAGCAGCGACCGCAGCGGAACGGCGCGCAGCACGGATTGAGGACGAGATCGATCCGCAGGTGCTGCCGCTTTTCCTCGAAGAAAGCGTAGACCTCATGCGCGAGATCGGCTCGGCGCTGCGCGAGTGGAGTGCCGCACCGACTAATGTCGAGATCTCGCGCACGCTGCAGCGTGCCCTGCATACGCTCAAGGGCAGCGCACGGATGGCGGGTGCCATGGGCTGCGGCGAACTGTTGCATTCGATGGAAGACCGCGTCGATCAGGCGACAGCCATGCAATCGGTACAGCCGGCGATGATTGACGGGCTGGAAACTTCGTATGACCGCGCAGCGATGCTGATCGAGCATCTGCGCAATCCCAGCCTGGCCCGACCGGAACCAACAGAACCGGAGCACCCGGCTGCCGGCCTCGATGTCTCTGTCGAATCACAGGCAATCGAACCGCTGCAGGTCGAGCGCGGGCATGGCGCGGCGGCTGCAACACATGTCCCCGTCGCCGCTGAAACCGCACGCGCCGCCGCCTTTGTTCCCACCCCGCAGGTACATCTGCGCGTGCGCGCAGATCTGGTTGACCAACTGGTCAATGAAGCCGGCGAAGTCGCCATCGCCCGTGGCCGCATCGAAGGTGAATTGCTGGCGCTCAAGGTCTCGCTGCTCGATCTTACGGAAAACGTGATTCGCCTGCGCAAGCAACTGCGCGAAGTCGAAATCCAGGCCGAGTCGCAAATGATGTCGCAGCAGGCGCTGGCCAGCGAGCACTCGCAGGAGTTCGATCCGCTCGAGTTCGATCGCTTCACCCGCTTCCAGGAGGTGACGCGGATGATGGCCGAGAGTGTGAACGACGTCGCCACCGTGCAGCAAAGCCTGATGCGCAATCTCGACCATGCAAATGCTGCCGTGGCAGCGCAGGCACGACTCAGCCGCGAACTGTCGCAGCGCATGATGGGCGTGCGCATGGTGCCCTTCGAAAGCCTGGCCGAGCGCCTGCATCGGGTTGTGCGACAGGCGGCCAAGGATTCCGGAAAGCGGGCCAACCTCGACATTCGCCACGGCCAGACCGAACTTGACCGTTCGGTACTGGACAAGATGGCCGGTCCGCTTGAGCACATGCTGCGCAACAGCGTCGCCCATGGCCTTGAAGACAGTGCCACGCGCGCGGCTGCCGGCAAGGAGGCGATCGGTCAGATCACGCTGTCGCTGGCGCAGGAGGGCAATGAAATCGTTCTCGCCATCGCCGACGACGGCGCCGGGCTCAACATCGAGCGCATTCGCCAGCGCGGCATCGAGCGCGGCCTGATCGCGCCAGGCGTGGAGCCCGATCAGGCGACGCTGACGCAACTCATCCTGCAACCCGGATTCTCCACCGCCGAGGAAGTGACGGCGCTCGCCGGTCGTGGCGTCGGCATGGATGTGGTGAAGAGCGAGACAACCAGTCTCGGTGGCCGCATCGAAATCACGACAGTCACCGGGCGTGGTGCCACATTCCGCATCTACCTGCCGCTTACGCTGGCGGTAACGCAGGCGGTGCTGGTCACGGCCGGCAGTCGCCGCTATGCCATTCCGTCCTCGATGATCGAACAGGCCACTGAACATAGGCCCGATGCTGCGGCACAGATCCGTAGTACAGGCAGCACCGAGTTGCTGGGAAATCGCTATCCATACCACTATCTCCCCGAATTGCTTGGCGAAAAGGGCGCCACTCCGCCGCAGGCGCGACGACACTGGATACTGTTGATCAAGGGCGGGACCGAGCGCGTCGCGCTGGAAGTCGATAGCCTCAGCCGCAATCAGGAAATCGTGATCAAGGCCGTGGGGCCGCAACTGGCCCGTGTACCGGGGCTGGCCGGGGCCACCGTGCTGGGCAACGGGGAGGTTGCGTTGATCATCAACCCCGTCGCACTGGCGGCACGCGCCGTCGGGCGCACCGCCACCCCGGCGCCGGAGGCAGTCGCTCCCGCCGAGGTTCAGCCCGCCGCCGCCGCGGCCGCCTCCGTGATGGTGGTCGACGATTCGCTGACCGTACGCAAGATCAGCGGTCGCCTGCTGGCGCGTCACGGCTATCACGTGCTCACCGCCAAGGATGGCGTCGATGCGCTGGAGCAACTCGGCGACGTAATTCCCGATGTAATGCTGCTGGACATCGAAATGCCGCGCATGGATGGCTTCGATCTGGCACGCAACATCCGCGGCGACAAGCGCCTGAAACATATTCCGATCATCATGATCACGTCGCGCACCGCCGACAAGCACCGGCAGCATGCGGCAGAAATCGGCGTCAATCACTATCTGGGCAAACCCTACGATGAAGAAGAACTGCTGGCCTGCATACGCGACTGCATCGGAAAGCCGGCCTGAACATCGGCAAGCGCTTTGAGGGCTTGGGAATGGCGCCACAAGAAATTTCCCGTCCCTTCAAAGTGCTCGGTATCCAGCAGATCGCCATCGGCGGCCCCTCCAAGCAGCGTCTGAGAAGGCTCTGGGTCGAGATGTTCGGCCTGGCCGTCACCGGCAACTTCGTCAGCGAGCGCGAAAACGTGGACGAAGACATCGCCGAGATGGGCAGCGGTCCGTTCAAGGTGGAAGTCGATCTGATGCAACCGCTTGATGCGGCGAAAAAGCCCGCGGTCCACGAACCGCCGCTCAACCACGTCGGCCTCTGGATCGACGACCTGCCTGCAGCCGTGGAATGGCTTACGACGCAGGGTGTGCGTTTTGCTCCGGGAGGCATCCGCAAAGGCGCCTCTGGTTATGACATAACATTCCTGCACCCGAAGGCCAACGAGCAGTTCCCGATTGCCGGAGAAGGCGTTCTGATCGAACTGGTACAGGCGCCCCCTGAGGTGATCGAAGCTTTCGCGCGACTGGCCTGATGAACGAGCTCCCGTAGGAGCCAGCTTGCTGGCGAAACACGCCCATCGCCAGTGCTCTGCATGCCGGGGATTCCCCTTCGGGGGCCGGCAAAGCTGGCTCCTACCCTGCAAATACCCGGCAGCACCCGCGCCCCCCATCCTTCGCCGCGTACATCGCCTGATCCGCGCGACGCAGCAGTTCAGCGGCTGACAATTCGCCGCTGGAAAACAGCGCAATGCCTATACTGACGCCGATTTCCAGAGGCAAGCCGAGCACGCGCATCGGCTCGCGGAGATTGACAAGGATTTTGTCTGCCATGCGTTCAGCGTCTGCGCCGCTGCTGAGGCCGGTCAACACGATCGCGAATTCGTCGCCACCGAGCCGGGCCACCGTATCAACCTCGCGCACCGTTGCCCGGAAGCGATCCGCCGCGCCGCGCAGCACCTCGTCCCCAATGGCATGACCATAGCCGTCGTTGATTGCCTTGAAATGATCAAGATCGACCAGCAGTAAAGCAATCTGCCCGTGGCTGCGCCGCGCATGCTGCATTGACTGCTGCAATCGGGCGTCGAACAGCAGGCGGTTGGCGAGACCCGTCAACGTATCGGTGTGAGCCAGCGTCTGCAACTGGCGTTCATTCTCGCGCAGGCGGGCGTTAGCCGCTTCCAGTTCCTCGGTGCGTTCTGCGACGCGCTGCTCGAGACTCGCCTCGGAACGTTGCAAGGCCCCTACCAGTTGCTGTTTGGTGGCAAGCGCCTCACTCTGGGCCGCGTCCTTTTCGCGCCGCAGGCCGTTGATGCGATCGGCCAGGGCAAGAGAAAGCAGCAGCATTTCCAGCGCAGAGCCAATCTGCATGGCATAGAAACTCAGGAATGTGGTTGGCAGCAGATTCAGGTTGCGCAGGCCGACGATGGCCACGCCCACCAGCAGCAGCGTCCACGCCAGAAGAAAGGTGCGTGCGCCGGGCTGGCCGACGCGCCAGCAGCGAAAGCCTGCCAACACCGCCACCAGGGAAAACGTCACGCCCGTCAGCGAAGTAACGATAGCCGCCAGACGGTAGGGCGCTGCCAGGGGCGCCAGTATGCACAAGGCAAACAGTGCGGCGAGGCCTATCACGGCACCATCCAGGCGCGGCACGTTGCGCCGCGTCTGGAGAAAGCCGCGGGTAAACAGCGCACCGAACAGACCGGTGGCGGCGAAACCTACCGTGAAGGCCAGATTCCCCCACACCGGCCAATTGGGCCAGAGAAACTCGTTACCCAGTCCGTTGAGGGAAAGCTGCCCCACAGCCATGCTGCAGGCAAACAAGACATAGGTGAGATAGATATGCTCGCGCAGTGAAAGCCATAGCAGCAGGTTGTAGAGCGCAAGAGCCAACAACATGCCGAAATAAACCGACAGCACTGAATAACTGGTATGCGACTCCTGCCAGAAAGCCTCGGCCTGCCACAGACGCAGAGGAACGGTCAGCGTGCCTTCGGAGGCGACTCGCAGCCAGACGGTGCTTGCACCCACTTCTCCGAGGTGCAGGGGGAACACGAAGTTGCGATGCACCAGTGGCCGCATGGCGAAAGGCAGGCGGTCGCCCGTGCTCAGGTGTTCGCCGCCGGGACCGAAGTATTCGACGCTGTCCAGCGTGGGGAATGCCACCTCCAGCAACCAGTCACGCGGCACGCCCTGATCTGCCTCGATGTCGAACCGGAGCCACCAGACAGAGGAGGAATAGCCGAAATTTATTTCCGCGTCATGCTTCAGCTGCGAAGGTCGAAAGTCGGCACCACGACCCTGGACATCGGTCAGGGAAAAAACCCCGCTCACGTCTTCCAGCACGACAACCTCAGCTGCCAGCGGAAACGAAGTGACACCCGGCACCAGGCGCACCGCGGCGAAGGTGGCGCCGATGTGGCACGACCAACAGCACAACAGGAACAGCAAAGCAGGAATCCGCGGCACGGCACTATCCGTTTGGAAAGCTCTCCAAATTCTATCCGAATGCATACAGTCTCCGGCGCAAGCGCACGGAGACCTATCCGATCACTTGGGTAGAATCTGCGTCTTGTTCTCATCCCGGATACGCTCATGCTCTTCGACACCTACAGCAGTGCATCCCTTCGGCTTGCCAACCGCATCGTCATGGCGCCCATGACCCGCTGTCGCGCCGACCACAAGGATGCCGTGCCCAACGACCTGATCGTCGAGTATTACCTTCAACGCGCGAGCGCCGGCCTGATCATCTCCGAGGGAGTACCTGTCTCTGATCGTGCGCGCGGCTACCTCAACACGCCTGCGCTGTGGAACGAGGCCCAGGCAGCGGGCTGGAAACGGGTTACCGAAGGCGTGCATGGGGCCGGCGGCAGGATGTTCGCCCAGCTCTGGCATTGCGGCCGCGTCGCACATGCTGCGCTGCATGCCGATGGCAGCGGCCCGGCGGGGGCCTCGATCAAGCCGGCGGCGACGCAGACCATGATCCCCGGCGCGGACGGCAGGCCCATGCCTGAGGCCTGCAGCCAGCCGCAAGCCTTGAGCATTCAGGAGATTCGTGGTGTCGTCGCCGAGTTCGCCCATGCCGCAAGACTGGCCATGCAGGCCGGCTTTGACGGCGTCGAGATCCACGGCGCCAACGGTTACCTGCTCGATCAGTTCCGCTGCCCCGCCGTAAACAACCGCAACGATGCCTACGGCGGCTCGCTGGCCAATCGCTACCGCCTGCTGCTGGAGGTGGTCGATGCGGTGGCCGCGGAAGTCGGGGCGGAACGAATCGCCGTGCGCCAGTCGCCCTATGGCCTGGGCAACGACATGGTCGCCGACCCTGAACCGCTGATCACCTATCCCTGGCTGGCACGCGAACTGAACCAGCGCGGAATAGGATTTCTGCATATCTACTGCCAGACCGCAGACTGGATTCATGACGCGTCGCACTCGATGATGCCGGCGCTGCGCGACGCCTTCCATGGCGGCATCATCGCCTGCGGCGGCTTCAAGACGGCGGCCGCCTGCGAAGCCATCCTCGCACGCGGCCACGCCGACCTGATCGCCATCGGCAAGCCGTTCATCTCCAATCCCGATCTGGTCGAGCGCCTGCGCCGCGATGCGCCGCTCACCAAGTGGGACACCAACAGCTTTTACGCCGGCGGCGCCAAAGGCTACGTCGACTACCCGACGCTCTGAAGACGAAGGCCGCCATGCAACGCTCCGCTCTCGTTGCCTTGTCCTGCCTAGCTTTCGCAAGCTCAGCGCTCGCCGAGGAAGAGGCCCTGCCCAACTTCGCCGAGGACACGCTGACCGGAGACTGGGGCGGAGCCCGCAGCGCAGCAGCACAGAGCGGATTCCTGTTCGAAGGCGGCGCCAAAATCGACGCACTGAGCAACCACGGCGGGCAAAGCAATGGCAGCAAGCGGGTCAGCCATCTCGACCTCAAACTAAAGATGGACCTAGACAAGGCCGCCGGCTGGAGCGGCGGCAGCGCCTTGATCAACATGATCAGCGATGGCGGCTGGGGGCCCAACGCGCGCCACGTCGGCGGCCAGATGGGAGTCACCAACATCGAGGTCGGCGCACCGACCACCACGCGGCTGTTCCAGGCCTGGCTGCAACAGGGTTTCCTCGACGACCGCCTGGCGGTACTGGCCGGTCTCTACCCGATCGACTCAGAATTCTTCACCATGGATTCGGCAGGCGTGCTGCTCGGCCCGCAGTACGGCACTCCTGCCGATCTGGCGCAGACGCGCGGTCCGTCCATCTTCAACAACTCAGCTTTTGGTCTGCGCGCGCGCTGGACTCTCGACAAAACCCTCTACGCGATGGGGGCCGTACTCGACGGCATCCCCAACGACCCGGCCCGCCCCAGGAGCACCGCGATCCGCTTTGCCAAGGGTGATGGCAGCTTCACGATCGGGGAGTTCGGCTGGCTGCCCGAAGCGGCCAACGACAAGTTCAAGGGCCACGCCAAGGCTGCTTTGGGCTTCTGGAGCTACAGCAGCAAAGTAAGCGATCAGCGCGACACCGATGCCGCCGGCAGCCCGCTACGGCGCAGGCAACTGGGTGGCTACGTGCTCGGCGAGCGCACGCTGATGCATCTGGGCGGGAACGAGGAACGATTTCTCTCCGGCTTTGCCCGCTACACATGGACCGACGGGGATTCCACACAGTTGAAAAACAGCCTCAACCTTGGTCTGCACATCAGAGGCCCGGTGGAGTCGCGGCCCGACGATGTCATCGGCGCGGCCTGGACTCGCGCCGCACTTTCCGGGAAGTGGCGGGACGTGCAGCCTGTGCCGGCCGTCACGAAGTCCAGCGAGGATGTGCTGGAAATCACCTACCGCTACGCGCTGACGCCCTGGTTCGCGATCCAGCCCAATTATCAGTACATCCGCAATCCCGGCGGCACCACCGCCCCGAACGCGCAACTGATCGGGGTGCGACTCGAACTGGCGCTATGAACTCGCGATTCAAACCAACGCCTATTGCCACCCCGGCAAAGCGGAAGGAACTCGCACACTGGTTTAGTGTCACAATGGAAATATCATGCGCCGCCCGTCACCGCTAATCGTCATTATTTGCGCCCTGTTCCTGCTCGGGGCGCAGCAGGCGGCTTATGCTCACTGGATCGGCCATATCGGTAGCGCCGCCAGTACGACGTCCGCCCCCGATGGCGATGGCGACTATGGCGATGCGCCATCGCATGCCTGCATGTCTTGTGCGGCCTTCGCTGCGCTTAACGCCACGCCGCCTTCATCTGTCTCGCCGATTGCCGTAGCACACGCTACGGCAATCCCTTTCCCGGATATCCCGACTGCCTACATACCAGCGCACTCCGCGCTGCCCTATACCGCGCGGGCGCCGCCCGCCGTTCTCTGAAGCCTTGCCCATGTCGTCGCCGTCCGCTTGCCGCTGACGGCTTCATCATTGCTTTGGAGAAGAATCATGAAAGCTTGCAGTATTTCCTTGCTGGTGGCGTTGACCGCCATTCCAGCCGTCGCATCCGCCGCGGACGATGCCGACCTGCGCGTCCTGCGCGAAGAAGTCGCGCGCCTGCGCGAAACCTACGAAAAACGCATCAACGCACTGGAACAGCGTCTGGTCCAGGCGGAGGCAAAGGCCACTTCGGCGGAGAGCATCACCACCAAGGCCGAAACGGCTGCGGCAACTCAGCCATCCGTGCCGGTGGGCACCAACGCCTTCAACCCGAACGTATCGCTGATCCTGTCTGGCCAGTACAGCAACCTGTCCAAAGATCCGGCCAACTATCGGATCACTGGTTTCCACCTGCCCAACGGCCCGTTGGGCGATATCACGCCCCAACGAGGCTTCAGTCTTACGGAAAGCGAACTGGGCATTTCTGCCAACATCGATCAACTGTTCTACGGGGCGATGAATCTTTCCGTTCATCCCGACAACTCGGTGTCCACAGAAGAGGCGTTTGTCCAGACCACCTCACTGCCACAGGGCCTGACGCTGAAGGCCGGGCGCTATTTCTCCGGCGTCGGCTACCTCAATGAGCAGCACGCCCACGCCTGGGACTTCGTCGATGCGCCACTGGCATATCAGGCATTCCTCGGTGG
The DNA here is from genome assembly GCA_026399475.1 of Rhodocyclales bacterium. GTDB lineage: Bacteria > Pseudomonadota > Gammaproteobacteria > Burkholderiales > Rhodocyclaceae > Sulfuritalea. The sequence goes on along the minus strand of JAPLQY010000031.1, from coordinate 21,349 downwards.
ACAGTTCAACAACGACGGCGTACAGCTGCGCTGGCTCGCTGCCACCGATACGTTTCTCGAACTCGGCGCGGAACTGGGCCGCGGTGCCAGTTATCCCGGCACAGGACGCAACAAGAACGGTTCCGGCGCCAGCGCGCTTTTCGCTCACCTGGGCGGCGATGTCGGCATCAGCAATACTTGGCGGGCCGGACTTTCGCTGCTGACCACCTCGCCCCAGGATCGTCAGTGGAACGATACGGATGTGGCGGGCGCAGGCATCACCAACAGCTTTACCGGCAGCAGCAAGCTCTGGATTGCGGATGGCGTGTGGAAATGGGCGCCGAATGGCAACGGCAACAACATCAACTTCAAGTTGCAGGGCGAATACCTGCGCCGGATCGAAGACGGCAATCTGGTTTACAACAACACCTCGAGCGGGATCTATTCCGCTACCCAATCCGGCTGGTATGTCCAAGGCATATACCAGTTCGCGCCTTATTGGCGCGCCGGCCTGCGCACCGAGCGGCTTGATAGCGGCACAGTCAACTACGGCGTCAACAACATCAATCTGTTGCGGCCGGATTACGCGCCGACCCGCAACGCGTTGATGCTGGATTTCAATCCCAGCGAGTTCAGCCGTGTCCGCCTGCAGTTTGCCCAGGACAAGTCGCGCCAGGGCATGACGGACAACCAATTCTTCCTGCAATACCAGATGAGCCTCGGCGCTCACGGCGCACATAAATTCTAGGAGCCTGCCATGCTGAATGAATCGATCAAGTCTTTGCTCGCGGCACTGCTGGGCGCCTTCGCCCTGCCGTCTTTCGCCGCACTCAACATTCTCGCCTGCGAGCCGGAGTGGGGCGCCCTGGCGCAGGAACTCGGCGGCGACAAGGTAAGTATTTACAACGCCACCAACGCTTTCCAGGATCCGCATCATGTTCAGGCCAAACCCAGCCTGCTGGCACGGGCGCGCAACGCCGACATGGTCGTCTGTACTGGCTCGCAACTCGAAATCGGCTGGTTGCCCATTCTGCAGCAGCAGGCCGGCAATCCGAAAATCCAGAGCGGGCAACCGGGCTATTTCGAAGCGGCGCAATTTGTGCGCATGCTCGAAGTGCCGACCAGCGTGGATCGCTCGCTGGGTGATGTCCACCCCGGCGGCAACCCACATATCCAGACCGACCCGCGTAACATCGGCCTGGTAGCCGCAGGCCTGGCGAAGCGGCTGGCCGAAGTCGATCCGGCCAACAGCAGTTTTTACCAGGGTAACTACAAGACGTTCGCCGAGCGCTGGAAAACGGCGGTCCTGAATTGGGAAAGGCAGGCAGCGCCGCTCAAGGGGATGAACATCGTCGTGCATCACAAGGCCTTCGTTTACCTCGAAAGCTGGCTGGGACTGCAGGAAATCGCCGCGCTTGAACCCAAGCCAGGCGTGGAGCCCACCAGTGCACATTTGTCCGTGGTATTGGCGCAACTGCAAAAGCAGCCCGCAAGAACAGTGATCCGCGCCGCCTATAGCGATGGTCGCGGCTCGGAATGGCTGGCGGAGCGCGCCAAAATCCCGGCGGTGATGCTGCCGTTTACCGTCGGCGGATCGGAGCGGGCCAAGGACTTGTTCGGCTTGTTCGACGACACGGTGCAGAAACTCTTGTCAACGCTTAAATGACCTGCCGGGAAAATTCGATGAATCTCGATGCATTCAGCCTTTCCATCCTTATCCCGGCTTTTCTGGCCGGCCTGCTAGTGCTGTCGACCCATGTGCCGCTTGGGATCCAGGTGCTGTCGCGCGGCATCGTGTTCATCGACCTGGCCATTGCCCAGATTGCCACGCTCGGCGTGATTGCCGCGGACCGGGTAGGGTTTGAACCGCAAGGCTGGGTTGCCCAGGTGATCGCCGTGTCGGCCGCACTGCTCGGCGCCGCGCTGCTGACCTGGACCGAGAAACGCTGGCCGGACATCCAGGAGGCGCTGATCGGAGTGCTGTTCGCTCTGGCGGCCAGCGGCGGAATGATCCTGGTGGCCAACAACCCGCATGGTGGCGAACATCTGCAGGAATTATTGTCCGGCCAGATCCTGTGGGTGGACTCCACGCAATTGCTTTCGGTGGCCGTCCTGAATGCCGCCATCCTCGCCTTGTGGTTCTGGCTGGGAAATCGAATCGGGCGTTTCGGCTTCTACGCGTTGTTTGCTTTCGCCGTTACGGCTTCGGTACAGCTGGTCGGGGTGTACCTCGTCTTTGCCAGTCTCATCGTTCCTGCGCTGGCTTGCCGCGGATATTTGCCGCGCCGCCGCCTGATCGCCGCTTACGGCGTCGGCGCGGCCGGATATGCGTTAGGGCTTGGACTTTCGACGGTATTCGACTTGCCTTCGGGGCCCGTAGTAGTGTGGGTGCTGGCGCTGGTCGGGATGTCGGTGCATCGGTCAAGAGCGAACCCTCAGCCATAAACCAAAAATCACCGCCCCGCCGGCGCCAACCCCGCTACTTGAACCCGATGATGGCCTGATCCACCGCCAGGCTTTCGCCCGGCGTGGCCAGCAGCTTCTCCACCACGCAGTCGCGCTCGGCCTTGAGCACGTTTTCCATTTTCATGGCTTCGATCTTGGCCAGGATTTCACCGGCTTTTACCTCCTGCCCGACGGTGACGGCAATCTGCGTGAGCAGTCCCGGCATGGGCGACAGCAGGAACCTGGACATATCGGGCGCGGCCTTGATCGGCATCAGCGCCCGCAACTCGGCCGTGCGTGCCGACATCACCTGCATGTCGGCCTGCACGCCCCAGTGGAACAATCTATAGACCAGCCCGCGCCGCTCGATCTGCATGCATATCGACTGGCCATTGAGGGTACCTACATACAGCGGGTCGCCGAACTGCCAACTGGAGCGCAGCTCATAGCGCTCGCCGGCAAAGCTGACGTCCCAGCCACCGTCCGCCTTGAGCACCCTAGCCTGATACTGGTCGCGCCCCAGCAACACGACAAAATCTTCGCCCGGAGTGAATTCATGCCCCGGCATCTGGCCTGTAATGGTCGCATTGCGCGCCAGATACTGGCGATGAATCGCAGCGGCGACCGCCACCAGCATCGCCGGATCGTCGTGCGGCACATCTGCCGCGTTGAAGCCCTTGGGGTACTGCTCCGCAATCAGGCCGGTATTGAAGTCGCCCGAGAGGAAACGCGGGTTCTGCATCAGCGCTGCCTGGAAGGCGATATTCGAGGCCACGCCGCGAATCACGAACTGGTTCAGGGCGTCGCGCATGCGGGCAATCGCATGGTCGCGCGTGGACGCATGAACGATCAGCTTGGCGATCATCGAATCGTAGAACATCGAGATCTCACCGCCTTCATACACGCCGGTATCGACGCGCACACCATGCACCTCAGGCGGCGGCATGTACTTCACCAGGCGGCCGGTCGAGGGCAGAAAACCGCGGAAGGGGTCTTCGGCATTGATGCGGCATTCCATAGCCCAGCCATCGAGTTTGATCTGGTCCTGGGTGAACGGCAGCTTCTCGCCCGCCGCCACGCGGATCATGAGTTCCACCAGGTCCAGCCCGGTGATCAGTTCGGTCACCGGATGTTCGACCTGCAGGCGGGTATTCATCTCGAGGAAGTAGAAGCTCTTGTCCTTGCCGACGACGAACTCCACGGTACCGGCGCTCTGGTAGTTCACCGCCTTGGCCAGCGCCACGGCCTGCTCGCCCATCGCCTTGCGCGTCGCCGGATCGATGAAGGAAGACGGCGCATCTTCGATGACCTTCTGGTGACGGCGCTGCAGGGAGCATTCGCGCTCATGCAGATAGATCGTATTGCCGTGAGCGTCGCCGATCAACTGGATTTCGATGTGCCGCGGCTCCTCGACAAACTTCTCGACGAAGATCCTGTCGTCGCCAAAAGCATTTTTCGCCTCGGTCTTGCAGGCAGTAAAGCCTTCGTGGGCCTCCTTGTCGTCATAGGCCACGCGCAAGCCCTTGCCGCCTCCGCCGGCGGACGCCTTGATCATCACCGGGTAGCCGATACCCCGGGCGATCTCCACCGCCTGCTCGGGCGTGTCGATCGCCGCGTTGTGCCCGGGAATCGTATTGACCCTGGCTTCCAGCGCCAGCTTCTTCGAGGCGATCTTGTCACCCATTGCGGCCATGGAGTAGTGCTTGGGGCCGATGAAGATGATGCCGTTCTCTTCCAGTCGGCGTGAAAACTCCGGGTTCTCTGACAGGAAACCGTAGCCCGGATGAACGGCCTCGGCGCCGGTCTCCTTGCAGGCAGCAATGATCTTGTCGATCACCAGGTAGGATTCCTTCGACGGCGGCGGGCCGATGCAGACAGCTTCGTCGGCCATCTCGACATGGCGCGCGTCCTTGTCGGCTTCGGAATACACCGCGACAGTGGCAATGCCCATCTTGCGGGCGGTCTTGATCACGCGACAGGCAATCTCCCCGCGGTTTGCGATCAGTATCTTTTTGAACATGCTATGTCCTCAATTCGAAGAGAGGCTATGAACGATTTTGCGCGTGAAGAGCGAGGCAGCCAGGAGTCCGCGGCGAGACAGTGCTGTAGCACGGCGAGGAGCGGACGACGCAGCGAACGAAGCTATCCACGATGCAAAACTCGTTCAGAGAGGGATGTTGCCGTGCTTGCGCCAGGGATTCTTGATGTCCTTGCCGCGCAGCATGGCCAGGCTGCGACAGATGCGCTTGCGTGTTTCATTGGGCATGATAACGTCATCGATGAAGCCACGCGCTCCGGCGACAAAAGGGTTGGCGAACTTGGCCTTGTACTCGGCTTCGCGCTCGGCCACCTTGACCGGATCGCCCTTCTCTTCGCGGAAGATGATCTCGACGGCGCCCTTCGGCCCCATCACCGCAATTTCTGCCGAAGGCCAGGCGAAATTGACATCGCCGCGCAAATGCTTCGAGGCCATCACGTCGTAGGCGCCGCCGTAGGCCTTGCGCGTGATCAGGGTCACCTTCGGCACGGTGCATTCGGCGTAGGCATACAACAGCTTGGCGCCGTGCTTAATGATGCCGCCATATTCCTGCGCCGTGCCCGGCATGAAGCCGGGCACATCGACCAGGGTGATGATCGGAATGTTGAACGCATCGCAAAAACGCACGAAACGTCCCGCCTTGATCGACGACTTGATGTCCAGGCAGCCTGCCATCACCATCGGCTGGTTGGCCACGATGCCGACCGTCTGGCCTTCCATGCGGGCGAAGCCGATCAGAATGTTCCTGGCATGATCGGGCTGAATCTCGAAGAAGTCCGTGTCATCGACCATCTTGAGAATCAGTTCCTTCATGTCGTAAGGCTTGTTGGCATTGTCAGGCACCAGCGTGTCGAGCGAGAAATCGAGGCGATCCGCTCCATCGCTGGTCTCTCTGACTGGCGGCTTTTCCTTGTTGTTGAGCGGCAGATAGTTGAAGAAGCGGCGCAGCATCAGCAAGGCATCGACATCATTCTCGAGAGCCAGGTCGGCGACGCCGGATTTGCTCGAGTGCGTCACGGCGCCCCCGAGTTCCTCGGCTGTGACTTCCTCATGTGTCACCGTCTTCACCACCTCGGGGCCGGTGACGAACATGTAGGAGGAGTCCTTGACCATGAAAATGAAGTCGGTCATCGCCGGGCTGTACACCGCGCCGCCGGCACAGGGACCCATGATCATCGAAATCTGCGGAATCACGCCGGAAGCCATCACGTTGCGCTGAAACACGTCGGCATAGCCGCCGAGCGCCGCGACACCTTCCTGAATCCGCGCGCCACCCGAGTCGTTCAAGCCGATCACCGGACAACCGACCTTAAGCGCGTGATCCATGATCTTGCAGATCTTCTCCGCGTGCGCCTCCGACAGGGCACCGCCGAACACGGTGAAGTCCTGCGAAAAGACAAACACCATGCGACCGTTGATGGTGCCATAGCCGGTCACCACGCCGTCGCCGGGAATGTGGTCGCCACCCATGCCGAAGTCGACACAGCGATGTTCCTTGAACATGTCCCACTCTTCAAAGGTGCCATCGTCCAGCAACATCTCTATGCGTTCGCGCGCGGTCAGCTTGCCCTTGGCATGCTGGGCGTCGATGCGCCTCTGGCCACCGCCCAGGGCGGCCCTGCCGCGCTTCTCGTCCAACTGGTGAATGATGTCGTGCATACCCGATACCTCCGATCAAAAACTAGAAAGTGCGTTTCGCCAGCATCAGCAGGCGCTGTGCCGCCGCCGCTGGCGTGGTCGCGCCGGATTCAACTGAGACTGAAAGCTCGGCCAGGGCTGCCCTGACGGCCGGATTCTCGCGAAAATGCCCGCGCAGGCCGGCGTCTATTTGCTGCCACATCCAGGCCAGCGCCTGATGGCGGCGTTTTGCTTCGAACTCGCCACTGGCCGTCAGTGTGCGGCGCAGTTTTTCAATGACCAGCCAGAATTCAACGAGGCCATCCTTCCGAATGGCCGACAACGTCAGCACCGGCGGCTGCCAGTTGGCGGATGCGGGATGCAGCATCGACAGCGCTGAACGCATTTGCGCAGCGGCCAGTTGGGCCGCCGTCGGATCGATGTCGGCCTTGTTGAACACCACCAGGTCGGCGAGTTCCATGATGCCCTTCTTGATTGCCTGCAGGTCGTCGCCGGCGTTCGGCAGCATCAGCAGCACAAAGGCATCGGTCATGGCCGCCACTGCGGTTTCGGATTGGCCGACGCCCACGGTCTCGACAATGATGATGTCGTAGCCGGAGGCTTCGCACAGCAGCAGCGCTTCGCGTGTGTGCTCGGCGACACCGCCGAGACTGCCGGAAGAGGGCGAGGGCCGGATGAAGGCTTCCGTTCGCTGCGAGAGCAGTTCCATGCGGGTTTTGTCGCCGAGAATCGATCCGCCATGAACGGTCGAGGAAGGGTCCACCGCGAGTACGGCGACGCGATGACCGCCCTCTATGAGGTACATGCCCAGCGCTTCGATGAAGGTGGACTTGCCGACGCCGGGCACACCCGAGATGCCGACGCGCATCGAGCGGCCGGTATGCGGCAGGAGTGTGTCGAGCAGTTTCTGCGCCCTTTGCCGATGCTCGGCACGCGTCGACTCGACCAGGGTGATCGCCTTGGCCAGTGCGCGCCGGCTTCCCGCCAGCAGGCCAGCGATCAGTTCACTATCGTGATCAACCACTTTGGCTTGGCCCGGTTCGGGCAGAGACTGCATCGCTGAAATCAGGCGCTGGCCGGCAGGTGCGCGGCGCGGATGGCGCGCAGCACTTCGTGGGCGCACTGCGGAATCGGCGTGCCCGGTCCGAAAATCCCCGCGGCACCGTCCTTGTAAAGTTGTTCGTAATCCTGCGCCGGAATCACGCCGCCGACGAAGATGACGATATCGTGAGCGCCCTGATCGCGCAGCGCCTTGACCAGTGCCGGCACCAGCGTCTTGTGGCCGGCCGCCAGTGTGGAAACGCCGATTGCGTGAACATCGTTTTCGATAGCCTGGCGCGCGGCCTCTTCCGGCGTCTGGAACAGCGGGCCGACATCGACGTCGAAGCCGAGATCGGCGAAGGCCGTGGCAACCACCTTGGCACCACGATCGTGGCCATCCTGGCCCAGCTTGGCGATCATGATGCGCGGCCGGCGGCCCTCTGCCGCGGCAAAGTTGTCGATCAGGTCGCGGATTTCCTTCATGGTGCCATCCTCGCCAAAAGCTGCGCTATAGACGCCCGACACCGTCTGCGTGGTGGCGCGATGACGACCATAGACGACTTCCAGAGCATCGGAAATTTCGCCGACTGTAGCACGCAGCCGGCTGGCCTTGATGGCCAGGTCGAGCAGGTTGCCTGTCTTGTTTTTCGCGCCGTCGGTGAGTGCCGCCAGCGCGGCCGTTACCGCTGCGCCGTCGCGCGTGGCGCGGGTCTGCTTGAGGCGGACGATCTGGCCATCGCGTACCGCGTGGTTGTCCACATCGCGGGTGTCGATCGCCGCTTCTTCCTCGAGCTTGTACTTGTTGACGCCGACGATGACATCCTTGCCGGAATCGATGCGCGCCTGTTTTTGCGCGGCGCAGGTTTCGATCTGCAGCTTGGCCCAGCCACTCTGCACGGCCTGCGTCATGCCGCCCATCTTGGCCACGTCCCCAATGATGCGCCAGGCTTCGTCGGCAATGTCCTGCGTCAGCTTTTCCATCATGTAGCTGCCGGCCCAGGGATCGATCACGCTGGTGATGTGGGTCTCTTCCTGAATGATGAGCTGGGTGTTGCGCGCGATGCGTGACGAGAACTCGGTCGGCAGCGCGATGGCCTCGTCGAGCGAGTTTGTATGCAGCGACTGCGTGCCGCCGAACACCGCCGCCATGGCTTCGATCGTGGTGCGCACCACGTTGTTGTAAGGATCCTGTTCGGTCAGAGACCAGCCCGAGGTCTGGCAGTGCGTGCGCAACATCATCGACTTCGGATTTTTCGGCTTGAACTCATCCATGATCCGCCACCACAACAGACGCGCCGCGCGCATCTTGGCGATCTCGAGATAGAAGTTCATGCCGATCGCCCAGAAGAAGGAGAGGCGTCCGGCAAAGCCATCGACGTCCATGCCGCTGGCAATCGCCGTCTTCACGTACTCGCGGCCGTCGGCCAGCGTGAAGGCCAGTTCCAGCGCCTGTGTCGCTCCGGCTTCCTGCATGTGGTAGCCGGAAATCGAGATCGAGTTGAACTTCGGCATGTTGTGCGCCGTGTAGCCGATGATGTCGGCGATGATGCGCATCGACGGCTCGGGCGGGTAGATGTAGGTATTGCGGACCATGAACTCCTTGAGGATGTCGTTCTGGATCGTCCCCGAGAGTTGCTCCTGGGGCACGCCCTGCTCCTCGGCCGCGACCACGTAGCCGGCGAGAATGGGCAACACGGCGCCGTTCATGGTCATCGACACAGACACCTTGTCCAGCGGAATGCCGTCGAACAGGATCTTCATGTCTTCCACCGAGTCGATCGCGACGCCGGCCTTGCCGACGTCGCCGGTGACGCGCGGATGGTCCGAGTCGTAACCGCGATGGGTGGCCAGATCGAAGGCGACCGAAACACCCTGCCCGCCTGCGGCCAGCGCCTGGCGGTAGAAGGCATTGGACGCTTCGGCGGTCGAGAAGCCTGCGTACTGACGGATGGTCCAGGGTCGCACGGCATACATGGTCGCCTGCGGCCCGCGCAGGAAAGGCGCGAAGCCGGGCAGCGTATCGGCATAGGGCAGGCCTTCGACATCGGCTTTCGTATAGAGCGGCTTGACGGTCAGGCCTTCCGGCGTAACCCAGTTCAGGTTCGACACATCTCCCTGGGGAGCCGACTTCGCAGCGGTCTTGGTCCAGGCCTCGATCGAGGGAATGCTGACTTCGGGTGCCTTGCTCATGTCTCTTCCTTTTTAAGGCGCTTGACTTCCTGACGAGGAGCCATGATACTGCATCCATAATTATGAATGCAAGACCGTCTTCGCATATTCTGACCGCTCCAGCCCTGTACGAACAGGTGGCCGAGCGCTTGCGCAGCCGGATTTTTGCGCATGAGCTTCCGCCCGGCGGCTGGATAGATGAGCAAGCGCTCGTTCTGGAGTATGGCATCAGCCGCACGCCGCTGCGCGAAGCGCTGAAGGTGCTCGCCGCCGAAGGTCTGGTAGTGCTCAAGCCGCGCCGTGGCTGCTATGTGGCCCAGCTCTCGGAACAGGATATTGACGAGGTCTTCCCCGTCATGGCGATGCTCGAAGGCCGCGTCGCTGCCGAAGCGGCGCTTCGCGCCAGCAGCGATGATTTTTCTCGCCTCGCCGCAATTCACGAGGAACTCGAGCGGCATGCGGCAGGCAACAACACCGACCGGTTCTTCGAGGCCAATCAGCGCTTTCACACCGCCTTGCAGCAAATCGCCGGCAACCGTTATCTCGCGCAGCTGATCGACGACGCGCGCAAGGTCATCAAGCTGACCCGCCGCGATTCGCTGCGGCTCGAAGGTCGCCTGAAACAATCGCTGGCGGAACATCGTGAAATCCTCGAAGCCTTGCGCATGAAGGACTCCGCCCTGGCGGGGCAGCGCATGCACGACCACTTGCTGTCCGGGCGGGCCGCGCTTGCGCGGCTGGCGACTTCCGGCTGATCCGGCACAGGCGACGCAGCTTCACGGCGCGATGCGCAGCCGGCTAATATGCGCACATGAATCCGGATTCCACCTTCCGTTCGACATTGGCCAATCTCGGCTGGCCTGCCTTTCCGGGGCCCCTGGCGGCCAACAAGCTGGCATTGCTGTTCCAGATCGAGCAGAACCAGTGGCGCACTCCGGAGCAGATTGCGGCTAGTCAGCTCGACCAGATCAGGCAAGTCGTCGCCTTTGCGGCAGCAACCGTTCCCCATTACCGTCGGGAACTCGGCGCAAGATTTCAAATCGGGGAGCTCACCCCGCAAAACTGGCATGAAATCCCCGTGCTGACCCGCAAAGCGGTATACGACGCGACTGCCGAACTGAAGAGCGAGAGAATCCCCGGAGAGCATGGCAGAACTTTTCCCCTGAAGACCTCGGGTTCGACCGGCATGGTGGTCGAAGTGCTGGGCACCGAACTCACGAGTCTTTTCTGGCAGGTATTCTGCCTGCGCGACCATCTCTGGCATCGCCGCGACCTGCGCGAGAAGCTTTGCGCCATTCGCTTCCAAAGAGACCCGGCGCTCAAAGGTGCAGCAGGCGTGCAGGCGCAGGGCTGGGGACCGGCCACGGACGATATTGTGATGACCGGTCCTTCGGTGACCTACGACATCTTGCAGGATGTCGCCTATCTCGCAGAGCGCCTGGCCATCGAACACCCCGGCTACGTGCTTGGCCATCCAAGCATGATTCTCGGCCTCGCCAGGCATTGCCTCGATCGCGGAATTCTCCTGCCGGACCTGAGGGAAGTACGTACGATGGGGGAAAGCCCGGACGAGTCGCTGCGCGAGTACGCCCTCAAGGCCTGGAACGCGCCCGTCGTCGACATGTATACCTGCCAGGAAGCCGGCTACCTGGCGCTGCAATGCCCGGAACATACTCATTACCACGTGCAATCGGAGAACGTCTTTCTCGAAGTCGTCGACGATGGCGGACTACCCTGCAGGCCGGGCGAGATCGGCCGCGTGCTGATCACCAGCCTCAACAACTTCGCAACGCCGCTGATCCGTTACGAACTCGGTGACTACGCCGAAGTCGGCGAAGCGTGCTCCTGCGGACGAGGCCTGCCGGTGCTTAAACGCATCCTGGGGCGTTATCGCAACCTGTTGACGCTGCCTGACGGGTCACGGCGATGGACGCTCATCGGTTACCCGACCGACATCGCACCGATCGAAGAAATGCAGTTGATCCAAACCGGCCTGAAGGAAGTCCAGGTTCGCCTGGTTATGCCCCGCGCACTTGACGATTCCGAAGCAAATGCACTGACCACGTACATCCACGGCAACGCCGGCTATCCCTTCGAGCTGCGCTTCGAGTACGTCGACAGCATCCGCAGCTCTGTCAATGGCAAGGTCGAACAGGTGATTTCGCTGATAGAACCCGAACGCCAGTCGAACCAGTAGCGAGGTGTTCCGCCACCGCCCGAAGCCCGCGCCGTGGCTGTCGTGTTCAGACGCCGTTCTGACGCAACCATCCCAGCAGGCGCTTCCAGCCGTCCTCCGCAGCGTCCTTGCGGTAACTCGGCCAGTAGTCGGCATGGAAAGCATGCGGCGCATCGGGATAGACATGGATCTGTGACTTGCCTCCCGCCTTCATCTGCCCGGCGAGGTCGATCGGGTGCTTGGGCTGACGCGGCGTCGGTGCCCCTTCCAGATGTCCGTACCAGGCAACCGCCGCTTTCAGTTGCGGATTGTGCGCGGCGTACAACCAGACGGTACGTCCGCCGCGGCAGAAACCCGTAACCGCCAAGCGCTGCGGATCGCCGCCGTTCTTCGCGGCCCAGGCTGCACAGGCGTCGAGATCGCTCAGGTGTTGGGCATCGGACGCCGCCGCTACCGGTCCCGCCAGGATTTCCTGCACATTGCTCATCTTCGCCGTTTCGCCGTGTCGTATATACATATCCACGGCAATCGCCAGATAGCCTGCCTTGGCCAGCCTGCGGCAGACATCGCGGAGGTACTCATGCACACCGAATATCTCGTGGAGCACCAGAACCGTGGGTAGCCTTGATCCACGGCGGGCACCATGATCTCGCCGGCCAGCAAACCCTCGGCATCGGTCTTGATCACCGTCTGTGCGGAAATCGGTTGCACCGCCAGGGCGAAGCCGGCGCCGACGGTGGTAGTGATGAAGTTGCGGCGATTAAAGGGTTCCCGTCGGCAGCAGGCTGTCGAACTGCGCCTGCTCGTCGGTCTTCATTGAGGCCTTCTGGCGGGAGGTGTTCTCCATTCATGTCTCCTTGGTTTGAATTGGTAAGCCGTATCCTGGGATACCGTCCCCCGCCCAAGGGGACGGGGACATAAAATACCCTGACGCCACCGTGATTTCAATGAGGACATGATGAGCACCCCGCCGATCAGTCGCTACCCCGTACCGAAACTGGAAGACCTGCCTGCAGATATCCGCGCCCGCCTCGTCGAGGTGCAGGAGAAATCCGGTTTCATTCCCAATGTGTTTCTTGCCTTGGCGCATCGCCCCGCCGAGTGGCGCGCCTTCTTCGCCTTCCACGACGCGCTGATGGAAAAGGACAGCGGCCTGTCAAAGGCCGAGCGCGAAATGATCGTGGTCGCCACCTCGAACGCCAACGGCTGCCAGTATTGCGTGATTGCCCACGGCGCCATCCTGCGCATCCGGGCAAAGAATCCGCTGGTCGCCGATCAGGTCGCCATCAACCACCGCAAGGCCGATATCACCCCGCGCCAGAAAGCCATGCTGGACTTCGCCATGAAAGTCGCCCTCGATTCCGGCGCGCTCAATGACGCCGATTTCGTCACCTTGCACGAGCACGGCTTCAATGATGAAGACATTTGGGACATCGGCGCCGTGGCGGCCTTCTTTGGCCTGTCGAACCGCATGGCCAACATGACCGGGATGCGGCCGAACGACGAGTTCTACCTGATGGGACGTCTGCCGAAACAGAAATAGATCTGAAGCTGCAAACAAAAACGCCCGACTGTCACACGACCGGCCGGCGTTATCCCTACAAAATCAATTAGGCCTCGCTTTACGGGCCTCCGCTCTGGGTGACGGGGATTCCCCTTCGGGGGCCGTCAATTCCGCTTTATGTCCCGTAGGGACGGTATCGACTCGGACGCGGGCAGGCGCTTTGCGGACCTGGGATTCCGCTTCGCGGGCAGGTCACATCTTGCACTCGGCATCGTCACCCTTGCCGATGCCCTTGCCGCCACCCTTGTTCTGCGAAATCGAAGTCGGCATCGTCACCTGAATGCCCTGTTGTGGCGGCACAGGGATCGGGGCGGTGTTGGAGTTGGCGACAAAACCGAACTGCCCCGCATTGATCTGTACCGTACCCGCCCTGTTGCTCAGGGTGATCGCGCCGTTGGTTACATCCACATGCAAGCCATTGGGTGGTGGCTTGCCGCCGGTGGTAGGCACGCCACCGCAATCGTTCTGGCACAGCAGGGCGCCAAAGTGCGTACCGCGAATGCCGATGGTTGCCGTCTCGGTCTGGAAGCTGACTTTTTCCCGGTTGCGCTTGCCGACCAGGCCCGTCACGGCACGCAGGCCACCCTTGAACATGCTCATGACGATGTTGTCACTCTCGGGCTTGGCCGCGCTGTAGGTGTAGTTCTCGATCTTCAGCTGGGTGCCAGGGCGCATCACTACTTCACCACCATCGGCAAACTTGATCCGGGCGTAAGTCTCGGTCTCGGTGCTGATGGTGTCGCCCTCAAGGATATCGGACTTGACGGAAAGCAGTTTGCTCGTGCCATCCGCCCGCTTGGCCGACAGCGTACCCGACAGGTGCGTGATCTGGCCCGCCGTGGCGGCGTCCGCGACCGGGATCCAGACAAGGCTGGCCACCAGCGCTGCGGACGCCGCCCGCCTTAATCCCGCTAGAGGCTTACGAGCACTGGGCGACTTTTTTCTGGGCTGGTTTTTCATCTTTTTTCTCGTCCTTGGCTTGGTCCGACTTCTTGTCCTTCTTTTCCTTCTCGTCTTTCTCGTCCTTCTCGTCCTTCTTCCCGTTCTTGTCGGACGATGCGGTCGCACCCTCGTCCCTCTTCGTGTCTGCCTGCTTGTCGTCGCCGCCGAAGGTGCCTTCCGTACCACCCGTCGTCTTGCTCAAGTCGGCCGGTGGTTTCGTCGGATCGGTCTTGGTGTTTTCGGGCGGTGGCGGTGCTTTGTCATCCGTCGGGGTCTTGTCCGGTTCCGCGGTCTTGCACAGAGTCGGATTGGTGACGCAGGGATCTACAGCGGCCGTGACCGGAGGGTAGTCCAGATCCAGCCCATTGTCCTTGGTCGCCGTGACTTTGTTGCCGTCCACGACCACGAACAGGCCGCTGCCGGGTGAACCGTCGGTCACCACGCCACCACTGGCGCGAGCCTTGAAGTCGAGATGAATGGTCAGCGGAATACCAGCGAGAACGTAACCCCCATTTTTCATCGCAAGGGTTGAATCCTTACCCTTCAGGGTAAGTTTAATGTCACGTCCGGCATGGAAATACGCGTGGTTGTCCAATGTGATATTGCCCGAGACGAAGCCGGTGATGTCGCTGGCCGGACTAGCCGCGACAAGACTGCCGCCATAGCCCGTCACATTGCCGAGACTGAATTCCAGTTGGCCGCCGTAGGCCGAGGCCACAACTCCACCGTACAGACTCAAGTTTCCTGTTTCCAGCGCTTTGCCCCGGAGCAATACATCAGCGCCTCTGATCCTGTTGCCGCCCGCAGCGACCTTTATTTCCGACCCGATCACGATCGCGTCATTCACGGCACGGACACTGCCCGCACCATTGATGTCCACAGTCGCGCCGGAAACCGTGACGCTTCCCCCGTACACCACCTGACTGACATTCACGAGTCCGGATGCGATGAGGCTGATGTCACTTGCCGGTTTCGACAATCCGCCGGCGAAACTCATGCCGCCGTACTGCGCGGTGAGGATGATGCTGCCTGGCGAACCCAGGAAGGGAGCCGTCGTGACGCCGCTGATGCCGCGGCCGGAGGTAACGAAGATATCCCCGCCGATTCCGGCATTGTATAGATGGCCGGCAACAGTCAAGTCCAAGTCGGCGCCGTTGTAGACCGAGATCACGCCACCGCTGCCGGCTCCACCCGAGAGTCCGGAGATACTTTGAACGTTGGAAGGGGTAGACCCGTAGCTATTGCCAAATCCTCCGCTGCCACCCATCTGCCCCATGCCACCGTAGGCCGTCAGTGCGCGGCTCATGGTGATGTTGCCGATACCGCTTTCCAGCCCGATAAAGCCGCCGCCGCCGCCCGTGCCGCCCGTGCCGCCGATGCCGCCAGTCCCGATGCCGGTACCGATATAGGCGTCGCCATCGTAGTAAGCGTAGCCCGCGCCTTGACCGCCGGAACCCCCTGAGCCGCTGTTGCCGCCGTTGGCGCGCAACTGGGCGCTGCTGAGCTGTATTGCGTCACC
This sequence comes from Rhodocyclales bacterium, assembly GCA_026399475.1. Lineage (GTDB taxonomy): Bacteria > Pseudomonadota > Gammaproteobacteria > Burkholderiales > Rhodocyclaceae > Sulfuritalea. Next base: position 5,838 of record JAPLQY010000031.1, on the reverse strand, counting down.
CGAAACGTTGGCGACCAGAAGAATGCTGCCGCCATCGCCACCGCTGCCGCCATCACCGCCGCGACCACCGGTGCCGGTACCCGCAGCCGTGCTGGTGCCGTAGCCGGTACCGTTGCCGCCCATGCCGCCCATGCCGCCGCCGCCACCGTCGGCGATCAGCTCTACCGCGCTGCCCAACACGATGCTGCCGCTGATTCCCCTGGCTTCCAGCGTGATGCTGCCGCCCGCGCCGCCCGCGCCGCCTTGGCCGCCTGCGCTACCCTGGCCGAAGACTGCGCCATGGCCGATGCCGGGGCCGCCGTAGCCGCCAAGACCGCCTGCGCCACCGTCAGCATAAATGCTGCCATTGATCGCGATGTTGCCAGCCGCGGACGTGATCTTGACTTCGCCGCCTGTGCCGCCGGTACCGCCGGTTCCCGACTCGGGGCTGTAGCCGTCGCCGCCGGTGGCATTAATGCCGCCCACGGTCAGAGGCCCCGCGGACCACAGGGTGACTTTACCGCCGCTACGTCCGGTATGCCCTGTGCTGGTACCCGATCCTCCGTGGGCGCTGACTGAACCAATCTCCAGCGTACCGTTGACCGCCTTCAGATCTACATCGCCACCCTTGGAGCCTGCCCAGCCGTTCGTGTTGATGCTGCCGAGAATGCTGACGTACTCGGCGGCCCAGGCCTTGAATGCGCCGCCGCCGGTCACAAAGGCTTCTCCGCCGCCGGTAATGTATCCGGTCGTCCCGGTCGTCGCCGGCGACGCTGTGTTTCCATTCCAACCCGCCACGATGACTACGTCGCCACCGCTGGTTTCGTTGAGACCGCCCGAGCCGCCGAAAGTAGCGATGCTGGGTCCGGTGAAAGAGATGCTGCCGCTCGCGAGCAAGGAGACTGATTTCGTGGCAGCGTTGCCGCCGTTGCCGCCGGTACCGGAAGACCCTGAGTAGCCGCGGCCGTTATTTTCATAGCTCTCGGTTTCGTCGACATAGCCGTAGCCGGAACCGGAACCGCCCCCGCCGCCACTGCCGCCGTCGCCGCCGCGGGCAGCCAGTTGGCCGCCGGCTACGGAAATGCCGCCGATCCCGCTGACCAGGGTGAGGTCCCCGCCAAGACCACCGGTTCCGCCGAGGCCACCAGTGCCGCCGTAGCCCATGCCGCCGCTATTGCCCCAGTAGCCATCGCCGACACCTGAACCGCCGGTGCCACCCTGGCCACCGATGCCGCCGCTGGCGCTCAACTGGCCATTGCCGATCTGCAGCGCGTCAGCCGTCAGCTTGATGCTGCCGCCAACACCGCCCTGGCCGCCGATACCGCCCTGGCCACCCCGGCCATTGCCGCCCGACAATGATTCATCGTAGTAGCCGATGCCGGTACCGCCCTGGCCACCCTGACCGCCCCTGCCGCCTTCCGCATTCAGGAAGACACTGCTGCCCTGCACGATGCCGCCGCCGCTTGCCTTGGCTTCCAGCGTGATGGTGCCGCCCGCACCACCGGTGCCGCCATGGCTGCCGGCGCCGCCCACGCCGAAGACTGAACCGTAGTCGTAGGCGCTGGAACCCATGCCACCCATGCCGCCCGTGCCGCCATAGGCAGAAATATTGCCATTGACCAGGACGTTGCCGGCAAGAGACGATATTTTGACGTCACCGCCTTTGCCCCCTGTGCCGCCCGGGCCGCCACCTTCGCCACCATCGCCGCCCACGCCGCCGTTCGCATTGACGCCGCCGGCCCCGACAGTCAGCAGATTCTTCGACCACAGGGTGACGGTGCCGCCGGCACCGCCGGTAGCACCGGGAGCGCTGGCCGCCCCGCCGCGCGCGCTGATCGAATCGACAGTCAGCGTGCCGTTGACCGCCTTGAGGTCGACAGTGCCGCCCGAGGCGCCCGGCGCACTGACATTCGCGATGACGTTGCCGAGGGTGATGCTGTCGGCGGCCCGTACCGTAAATGCGGCAGCGCCGACGTGCAAATCTCCGGTACCGCTAACGGAGCCCGTGGTACCGGTCGTTGCAGGCGAAGCCACGGTTGCCGGATCCCAGCCGGCGATCATGAGCAGATTGCCGCCGCTCGCTCCCGTCGGATTCTTGACCCCCAGCCAGATACCGCCGGTGTTCGCCGTGGTGGTGATGTTATTGACAGCCAAGACATTGACGGTCGTGGGGCCACCCAAGTTGGTCAGGCTGCCGATCAGAACGCCGCCCGCCATGCCGCTGCCGCCGTTGAGAACGATGTTGCCACCCACCTGCAGGCTGATCGTGCCGCCGCCATATTCGCTGCCGATATAGGCCGGCGTGGCTTTGAAATCGCCGCTATTCGAATCGCCACCGGTCATCGTCAGGTTGCCCGCAACGTTGAAGGTCTGGCTTCGTCCATTCTCGGTCCCGAAACCGGCCCCGCCAAAGCTACTGGAACCGCCGCCCATGATGGCGATGCTCTTGGCGTTGACGGTCTGGGTGCCGGTGGTATTGCCCTCGCCCAGCGTTATGTCGGCGCTGTTTTCATGGTTCATCGCGCCACCGCTGCCGCCTACGAGAACGATATCGGCATTGCCATTGATGGTCTGGTTGCCGGCATGGCTGTTGATGTTGGCATAGTTGTCGGTACCGGCAGTGCCGCCGTAAAGGGTAATCGAACCGCCCGTACCCGAGAAGGTGAAAGTCTGGCCGCCGGCACCGAAATTGCGGATGCTTACCGAATTGCCACTGCAGCCCCCGCCGTAACAATCGCCGCTCCATTGCCCGGTGGGCACCATGCCGTCGCCGCTACCGGCCTGGAGCTGCAGCTTGGAGCCATTCAGGAAATCGAAGGTTTGCCCGCCCGAGCTGCCAAATTTCTCGATCGCGGCCTGGCCGCCGTATACGCCTGCCGTGTTGCTTCCAGCCAGGAACACACCGCCGGAACTCCCGTAGACGGTGTCACGGCCGACCGTGAATGATTGGCTGCCATTGCTGGCAATGCGGGCTTGCGAATAGCTGGTGGCGCCGGCAGCCAGGACTATCCTGTTTGCCGCGACCGTAAGGGCGCCGCTGTCCATGTCGATGCCGGCGTTGAACGGACCGCCGGCAATAAAGAGCGTGTCGGCCGCCTTCAGGGTTACCGCACCCTTGGAAACGATGCCGCCGCCGCTGTTGATTCTGATGTTCTGGCCCGCTGTGTAGCTGCTGACCAGTGCCGGGGCCGAGGTGCTGGCACCGTTCCAGCCCGCCATGATGGTGATGGCACCGCTGCCGGCATTGCCGAAAGCGGCGTTAATGTTGACGCCGCGGTTGGCCAGCAGCGAGAGGTTGTTGCTGCTGCTGAAACCGACTCCATTCCAGGGGTTCGACCACGTGCCGCCTGTATCGGTGTGGCTGATGGGGATGCTCACCCCCCCGGCAGGAGCCGAATTGATTGTGATATCGCCGGACCCACCGGAACCCGTCGTAGTGATTACCAAGCTGCCCAAGCCCAGTTGCGTCGTCAGCGTGCTCCAGCTGAGGGTTGCGGGGCTTGTCGGACCGCTGAAAACACCGCCGGCAAACCCGCCGCCATACTGGGCATCCGGGCCATTCCAGATGATGATATCTGCCGGATCGAGCAGCAGTGTTCCAGCTTGCCCGCTCGGCGCACGGGTATCCACCCGCCCCTGGAAGTCCAGGTAATTGTGTCCGGAGACCTCGACGGATCCGCCGTTGCCGCCGTTGGCGCCGCCCCTGGCGGAGATGTTGCCGTAAGCCCGCGTCGTGTCATCAGACCAGACAACCACCGTACCGCCATCGCCGACTTCCGTGGCATCGGCCTTGAGACTGGCGTTGGCACCGAAGTAGCTGACGCTGGCGTTCTGGATATCCGGATTCTTGCCCTGATAGTCGCCGCCGACCATGATCCGGCCGCCACCGCTGGTGCCGCTGGCATCGATCTCGGCGTTGTCCGTCACCGCGACGCGATTGCCGAGGACTTCGACGCTGCCGCCCTTGGTGCCCGTCGTTACGATGCGACCATTGCCATCGACATAAGCGTCCTGGCTGGCCTTGAGGAAAACCCGTCCGCCTTCGCTGACGACGCTGCTGGCATTGAGCGTGCCGCTGTTCCTGACGATGACGCCGGCGATGCCGATGCGGCCGGCTTCTGCGGTGATCGTGCCGAGGTTGGTGGTATTCCCTGCGGCACCGGTGATGTCGACCTTGACCCCCGGGGTGGCGCTGTCTATCAGGCTGACGGTGGCGCCGGCGGCGAGGATGGTTTCGCCCTTGGGCGTGATGATGATACCTTCGTTGCTGACGTTGCTGCCGACCAGATAAACGCTGCCGCCGGCAGGGGTCTTGATTTCCCCCTGATTGATGACGTTTTTCGCGCTGCCGTCATTGATGAAAAGATGGCGACCGGCGAGGAAGTCTTCATTGCGGATAGCGAGCGTACTGGCGACAAAGCCAGCGGTGTCTACGCGACCACCGGGGCCGACCAGAATGCCGGCCGGGTTGACCAGCCAGACGCGGCCATTGGAACTCAGGGTGCCGTAGATCGCCGTCGGGTCGCTCAGCACCCGGTTCATGACCATGCTGGAGGCTGAAGGCTGATCAAAACGGGTGGTCTCGCCGGCCTTGATCGAGAACTTGTCCCAGTTGATGATGGCGCCGTTGCTGTTGGTCACCGTCAGTACGTTGGCGACCTGATTGAAGCTGGCGACACCATTGACCACGGTGGGATTCACCGGGTTCGACAGGACAGGGGCAGCGATAAAGCAAGCGGCCACTGCGACCACCCCCAGACGAACAGACGTGGACAGCCGGGAACGATGCTTGCGGGGAGGATTGTTGTAGCTCATCTGAACACTCCAAGGGCGGAACGACCGCCCCCTCTTCATTCTGTATAGCCCTAAAACCTCCCGGTTGCGAGGGAGTAATTCACACTTGACTCGGCTTTGATGCCTCCGCTCAGAAACCGAAAGCGAGGCCGAAGTGACCCCGAATATCGCCGTCAAGAGCGATATTTGGTGCGGCATTCGGCCAGACGCCATCCATCACCCGCGCGATGTCGAAGCGAGCGCTGACATCTTTCTTGATGTTGTAGCGCAACCCGATACCAAGCGATGCGATATTGACTTTCTGGTTGACCGTCGGGTTCAGGTTGTAACCCTGTGCCGAGTCATAGAAGACCAGCCACTTGAGGTTTCCCGTCACGCCGAGGCTGGCCGCAATATCCGGCGAATAGACCTCGAGATTGGCAAAATAGCCGCGATCGGTGGCCACTGCGCGTTCAAGGAACCCGCGCACCGCATTCGATCCCGCCAGGCCGAGCCGCTCGCCGGCAGGCAGCGCATTGTTCGCATGTTGGCCGCTTGCCGCAACACGCAGTAGCCATTCGCCGGATATGGCGGTGGAATAGCTGCCGCCAAACCGCAGGGCCGAGAACTGGTCCTTGGTCTGGTAGCCGGACGCCGCAGAGTAACGATCCTCGCCGCCGGGCGCTGTAGCAGGAGCCGCGCCGTTGTACCTGAACTGGCTACCCATCGGAAACAAATGGTGTATCACGCCTACGTTGAAATCGATGGCCTCACTAGGCTTTTGCCACTGGCCGCTGTAGGTCGCAGAAACCGGCCGGAATGTATGGGGTGTACAGGAAGCCACACCAAAAGCGACGGGGTCCGGATCAAAACGCGTTGGATTGCCGTTAATGGCGCAACGGCTGTTCATGTACTTGTAGTCAAACCCGAATACCAGCTTGGAGGTTGAGCCGCCCCCGATTTTTCTGGACACGAATTTGGGGTTAAATCGTGTCTGAAAAAGGAGTTGGGGAATGCTGAAGGAATCGAAAGTGGAAGGAGTTGCGCCGGGCTCGCCGGAGGGAGCTCGTAGGGCGACTGGAGGCG
>JAPLQY010000080.1 GCA_026399475.1 Rhodocyclales bacterium | reverse complement strand
ATCGGTCACGCACGCGCAGCGGAAATGCTGATGCTCGGCGAAGCCTTCTCCGCACAGGTGGCGCTGGAACTTGGCATCGTGAACGCGGTGCTGCCCGACGCACAGGTGCTGGATCATGCCTTCGAACGCTGCCGCAAATTGACCACGCAGCCCGCCGCATCGCTGCGCCTGACCAAGCAATTGATGAAACGCGCACAGCAGGCCGCGATCCGCGAAACAATGAGCTTTGAGGCAGAAATATTCAGGCAGCGCCTCGTCTCGCCCGAGGCCAAGGAGGCTTTCGCCGCCTTCTTCGAAAAACGCAAGCCCGATTTCGCAAAATTCAATTAGGCGGGCGGAAGGAGCATCCCGCCGGCTGTTAAAATCCGCAGCCCGAGGATGGGTGGCAGAGCGGTTGAATGCACCGGTCTTGAAAACCGGCGAAGGTGCAAGCCTTCCGTGAGTTCGAATCTCACCCCATCCGCCAAATTCCTGCGGCAGTCGCTACTTGATCATCCACTCGTCGCCGCACTTGCGGCATCGGGCACGCATCCAGACGCCGCCTCCGTGATCTTCCAGCACCGGATCGCCACCATCCGGCAGTGGTGCCGGCCCCGAGGACTCTATCCTGAATTTGCCGTAGGCCTTGCAACCAGGACAGGTGGCTTGCTCACCGAGACGTTCCGCGATTTCAAGCAACAAGCGATAACGTATCCAGCTATACAAGATAACTGCCAAACCGCCCAACACCAGAAGTGCCCCCGACATGCGCGAAGCACCACCCGCTCCCGCCACTTCAATCCCGCTGACGAGAACGATGAGGCCGAGAAACCAGCTGACCAGCCAGGCATGACATTCGATCAGTTGCCGTTCGTACCAGCGCCGAAAGCCGTCTGTGCGGATGCGATCGAGCGAAGCCACAGCGCCTCCTGTCGTTCAAGTGGGATCAGCTTAGACTCCATCGAACAGGGAAACAAGCTGATTTCAATGAGGACTACGGCCGGCGCGACCGTGCTGCTGCAGGGGACCAGCTTGCCGCCAATACTTCACGGCTATAATCTGTTGTACATTGGTATGCGTCCGCGCCCGAGGAACTCGGCGGGCCGGCGACTGTCGAATGTGTCGGATTCATCTCACAGGAGGGCTTGCAAAACCATGGAAAACATCCACACCTACCCGCAGACCGCCACACCGGATATTGCCCAGCGGCAGCATCGCGTACTGCGCAACACCTATGCCCTGCTCGCGCTGTCGATGGCACCCACCGTTGCCGGCGCCCTGATCGGCGTGCAGTTGAAGTTCTCGTTCCTGGCCGGCAGTCCGTTCATCGCCTTCATGCTGTTCCTCGGCGTGGCCTGGGGCTTCATGTGGGGTATCGAGCGCACCAAGAACAGCGGCATGGGCGTGGCCCTGCTGCTCGGCTTCACCTTCTTCATGGGCCTGATGCTCTCGCGCATCCTGCAGGCGGCGCTGGGATTTTCCAATGGCGGCACACTGATCGCCATGGCAGCCGGCGGCACCGGGGCAATTTTTGTCTCTCTGGCAGGCATCGCGTCTACCACCAAGCGGGACTTTTCCAACATCGGCAAGTTCCTCTTTGCCGGCCTGATCCTGCTGCTGGTGGCGATGATCGCCAACATCTTCTTCCAGATCCCCGCACTGGCCCTGGCGATCTCCGCCATCGGCGTGGTCCTGTTTTCCGCCTACATCCTCTACGACATCAACCGCATCGTGCAAGGCGGCGAGGTCAACTACATCACGGCGACGCTGGCCGTGTATCTGGACGTCTACAACGTCTTTGTCAGCCTGCTCAATCTACTGATGATGCTGACCGGCGAACGCGACTGAAAGCAACTGGATCAAGAGTCGGCGCCGGTGGTACGGCGACGAAGTGAAAAACGGCGACTGAGGTCGCCGTTTTTCATTTGGCGATCGCTCATTTCTCAAATAGGGCGATCGATTCAAGATGGGAAGTATGCGGGAACATGTTGGCGATGCCCGCCCCGCACAGGCGGTAGCCTTTCTCATGCACCAGCACTGCCGCGTCACGCGCGAGGGTTGCCGGACT
>JAPLQY010000038.1 GCA_026399475.1 Rhodocyclales bacterium | reverse complement strand
GGTCAGTACCGGGATTCCGAACCGCTTTTTCACCTCGGCGAGGATATCCAGACCCTGCTCCATGCCAAGGCCGCGAAACGACTTGCCGGAACTGCGATTGGCCTTGTCGTAGGACGACTTGTAGATGAAGTTCAAACCCAGGCTGCGGCAGATCTCCTGCAACGCCCCCGCCGTATCGAAAGCCATGTCACGCGATTCGATGACGCAGGGGCCGGCAATCAGGAACAGCGGCTGGTCGAGGCCAACATCGAAACCGCACAGCTTCATTGCCGCAACTTCCGGTTCTCCAGCGCCGCCCTGACATAGGCGTTGAACAGCGGGTGGCCGTTGCGCGGATTAGAAGTGAATTCAGGGTGAAACTGGCAGCCGACGAACCACGGATGCTCGCTCTCCGCCAGTTCAACCATTTCGCACAGCACCTTGCCCTCGGCAGAGGTGCCTGACACGTGCAATCCGGCCTGTTCAAGCCGCGGCAGATAGGCGTTATTCACTTCATAGCGATGACGATGGCGTTCGGTGATCACCTCGCTGCCATACACCTTGCGCACCAGCGAGCCTTCTGCCAACCGACATTTCTGTCCGCCCAGACGCATGGTGCCGCCCAAGTCGGAATTGGCGTCACGAGTCTCGATCCGGCCTTCGCGGTCCAGCCATTCGGTAATCAGCGCGATCACCGGATGCGGTGTTTCGGCGTCGAACTCGGTGCTGTGGGCGCCGGTCAGCCCCGTCACATCGCGGGCATACTCGATCACAGCGAGTTGCATGCCAAGACAGATGCCAAGATACGGCACCCTGTTTTCCCGCGCGTACCGAATCGCGGCAATCTTGCCCTCGGTGCCGCGCCGGCCGAAGCCACCGGGAACCAGGATCGCATCCATCGTCGTCAGTGCACCGGGACCATTCTTTTCAATGTCTTCGGAATCGATGTAGTGAATATTCACCTTGCTGCGACAGTGGATTCCGGCATGCACCAGCGACTCGGTGAGGGATTTGTAGGATTCGGTGAGGTCGACGTATTTGCCGACAAACGCGATGTCGACCTCGTGCTGCGGATGCTCCAGCGCATCCACCAGCTTCTTCCACACCGAGAGATCGGCGGCATGGGCGAGAATGCCCAGCTTGTGGCAAACGATCTCGTCCAGCATCTGGGCATGCAGCATGGCCGGGATCTTGTAGATGCTGTCGGCATCGAGCGCGGAAATGACGGCCTCGATCTGGACATTGGTGAACAAGGCTATCTTGCGCTTTTCCTCGAGCGGAATCTCACGGTCGGCGCGGCACAGCAGGATATCGGGCTGGATGCCGATCTCGCGCAGTTCCTTGACCGAATGCTGGGTCGGCTTGGTCTTGAGTTCTCCGGCGGTCGGGATCCAGGGTACCAGTGTGAGGTGGATGTAACAGGCATTGTTGCGGCCTTCGAGGATGCCCATCTGGCGGATGGCTTCGAGGAAGGGCAGCGACTCGATGTCACCCACGGTACCGCCCACCTCGATGATCGCCACGTCGGCGCCTTCGGCGCCGCGCTTGATGAAAATCTTGATTTCGTCGGTGATGTGCGGAATCACCTGGACGGTCTTGCCCAGATACTCGCCGCGCCGCTCCTTCTTGATCACCGACTCGTAGATCTGGCCGGTGGTGAAGTTGTTGCGCTTGCCCATCTTGGCGCT
>JAPLQY010000081.1 GCA_026399475.1 Rhodocyclales bacterium | reverse complement strand
TGTCTTGAAAATGGCGTGGCTGGTGCCTGTCTGGCGTGGCTTCCCGAAATACGCCTCGCACACCTTCTTGAGATCGGCAAACCTGACATTGCCGGGTTCGCGCCGCATCTGGTCGAGGACTTTAGTGGAAGACGCCATCAGCCAATGGTACCAATAACGGCACCACTTTTCAATCGCCACGACCGGTTGGGCGGTACTGCGTGGCAGCGTTTGCAGCATGAATTGAGGCTGACTCGATAATCGTCGTTTTATCGACGTTAAGCGCAGCGGCCGGAGCTAAAATGGCGGCATGAAAGCTTGTCATTCGGAATTCCTCCAAATCCGCGGCCGGCGCCTGCACGTGAGCTGCTGGGGCAGTGAGTCGGCACCGCTTCTGGTGCTGCTGCACGGCTGGTGCGATGTATCCGCCTCCTGGCAATTCGTCGTCGATGCCCTGGCGGGCGACTGGCGTGTGCTGGCGCCCGACTGGCGTGGCTTTGGCCTGTCCGAGTGGAACAACGACGTCTATTGGTTCCCCGACTACATTGCCGATCTCGATGGATTGCTCGAACACTATTCGCCGCAGTCGCCGGTACGTCTGGTCGGACACAGCCTGGGCGGCAATGCGGCCTGCCTTTACGCAGGAATTCGCCCTGCACGCATCGAAAAGCTGGTGAATCTGGAGGGACTGGGCCTGCGCCGCTACCTGCCGGACGAGGCGCCGGGACGCTATGCGAACTGGCTGGATCAGTTGCGCGATACGCCGGCGTTTCGCTCCTATCCCGATCGGTCAGCGTTTGCCGCGCGGCTGCAGAAGGAGAACCCGAGATTGTCGGATGAGAAGGCGCAGTTTCTCGCCGGGCACATGGGCGAGGACGATGGGGCTGGCGGCATTCATCTGGCAGCCGACCCCTTCCATCGCTGGGTAAATCCGACCATCTATCGCGTCGAAGAGGCGATGGCGATCTGGCGCCAGGTGACGGCCCCGGTACTCTGGGTGACGGCGACGGACTCGTTCATATTCAAGCAACTGTTCGCCATCGATTCGGAGGACTACCGAAATCGCATCGCCTGTTTCCGCGAGGTGCGAGAGGTGGCGCTGCAAGACTGCGGACACAACCTGCATCATGATCAACCGCAGCAGGTGGCGCGTCTGATCGAGGAGTTCCTTGCCACATGAAGCCGCTCAACGCTGACCTGCATTGTCATTCGACGGTTTCCGACGGCCTGCTCGCACCCGCGGAACTGGTGCGTCGCGCCCAGGGCAACGGTGTGGAGTTGCTGGCGCTGACCGATCACGATGAGCTCGGCGGATTGGCCGAAGCACGCGCGACGGCTGGGGAAGTCGGTCTGCGCTTTGTTGATGGCGTGGAAGTGTCGATTTCCTGGGGCGACGACCAGACGGTGCATATCGTGGCACTGGGCGTCGATCCGGCGAATACCGCGCTGATCGAGGGGCTGCAGCAGGTCCGCAGCGGTCGCGATTCGCGCGCCGTGCGCATGGCCGCGGAACTGGACAAGGTGGGCATCCACGGCGCCTACGAAGGCGCGCTGCGCCATGCCGGAAATCCGGCGCTGGTCAGCCGCTCGCATTTCGCCCGCTATATTGCCGAACAGGGGCACGCCAAGGATGTCAAGTCGGTGTTCGACTACTGGCTGGCCAAAGGCAAGCCGGGCTATGTCGAGCATTCCTGGGCGACGCTGGAAGACGCGCTGCGCTGGATCACCGACGCAGGGGGCATTGCAGTGATTGCCCATCCGGGCCGCTACCGGTTGTCGAAGACGGAGCGACACGAGTTGTTCGCGGCATTCAAGGATAGGGGTGGGCGCGGAATTGAAGTCTTGTCAGGCTCATACAAGGATGAGGAGGTGCGCGAGTTCTCGCGCATTGCCCGCGAGTTCGGTTTTCTCGCGTCGCGCGGCTCGGATTTTCACGGGCCGGGAGAGAGCTGGATCGATCTCGGCAAGCTGCCGGATTTACCCGAGGATCTGACGCCGGTCTGGTCTCAACTGACTTGAGCGGGCGGCCGCTTTCCAGGATCACGCATGGCACAGCTATTTCATATCCACCCTGAACATCCGCAGCCGCGCCTGATCAAGCAGGCGGCGGAAATCGCCAGGAGCGGCGGCCTGATCGCGCTGCCCACCGACGCCGCCTACTCGCTGGCCGGCGTGGCCGGCTATGCGCCGCTGCTGGATCGAATCCGCAGCATACGCGGCGTCGATGAACGGCATCATTTCACGCTGATGTGTCGCGATCTTTCCGAAATCGCAACCTACGCGCGGGTGGACAACACCCAGTACCGCCTGTTGAAAGCCACCACGCCGGGCAGCTACACCTTCATCCTCGAAGGCACCCGGGAGTTGCCGCGGCGCCTGCTGCATCCGAAGCGCAAGACCATCGGCCTGCGTGTGCCCAATCATCCGCTGGCGCTTGCCTTGCTGGAAGAGCTGGATGAGCCGCTGCTGACATCGACGCTCATCCTGCCGGGCTTCGAGGCACCGCTGGCGGATGCCGACGAGATTCGCGAGCATCTCGAAAAGCGGCTGGATCTGGTGATCGATGCGGGCCATTGCGGCATGGAGATGACGACGGTCATCAACCTGACCGGTGCTCAGCCCGAGCTGGTGCGGGCCGGACAAGGGCCGCTGGCTCCTTTCGGGCTGGAATGACGCGGTCTGATAGAATCCGCCTCTCCCATGAATGTTATCCAGACGCTGGCGATTTCCGCCCTGCCGGTAATCTTTGCCATCACGCTGCATGAGGCGGCGCACGGCTACGCGGCGCGGCACTTCGGAGATCCGACGGCCTGGCAGATGGGACGTATCAGCCTCAATCCATTGCGACATGTGGATTTGGTGGGAACCCTGGTGGTTCCGGCGGTGATACTGTTGCTTTCGGCCGGTGGCTTGTTGTTCGGTTGGGCCAAACCCGTGCCGGTAAATTTCGGCAACTTGCGGCGTCCCAAGCAGGACATGCTTTGGGTAGCCGCCGCCGGTCCCGCAGCGAATCTGGCTATGGCTCTGGCCTGGGCACTGGTGTTGAAGCTTGCGGTAGGCATGCCCGAGCACGGCTATGCGGAAGCATTGAAGGAAATGGCGCGGGTCGGTATCAGCATCAACGGCGTGTTGATGGTGCTGAATTTGCTGCCTTTGCCGCCACTGGACGGAGGCCGCATCATGGTGAGCCTGTTGCCGCATCGAGCAGCCTGGAAATTTGCGCAGCTGGAACGCTGGGGCTTTCCGATCCTGCTCGCGTTGTTGTTTTTCGGGGTGCTGGATACTATCCTGCGACCCTTTTTGTGGGTGTTCAACACCCTGATTCGAACCCTTTTTGGTTTCTGAAATGTACGCAGAAAAAGTTCTCTCCGGCATGCGCCCCACCGGGCGACTCCACCTCGGTCACTATCATGGTGTGCTCGCCAACTGGATCAAGCTCCAGCACGAGTTCCCCTGCCTGTTTTTTGTCGCCGACTGGCATGCGCTGACCACGGCCTATGACGAGCCGGGCACGATCACCGATAACACCCGCGACATGATCATCGACTGGCTGGCTGCCGGGGTCGATCCGTCGCAGGCGACGATCTTCATACAGTCCAAGGTGCCGGAGCACGCCGAACTGCATCTGCTGCTGTCGATGATGACGCCGCTGGGCTGGCTGGAGCGGGTACCGACCTATAAGGACCAGCAGGAAAAGTTGTCGCACAAGGATTTGACGACCTACGGCTTTCTCGGTTATCCGCTGCTGCAGGCCGCAGATATCCTCATCTATCGAGCCAATCGCGTCCCGGTAGGCGACGATCAGGTGCCGCACGTTGAATTCACGCGCGAGATCGCGCGCCGTTTCAACCACCTGTATGGCCGCGAACCGGGTTTTGAGGACAAGGCGCGCGAGGCAGTAAAGAAACTTGGCAGCAAGCGCGCAAAACTCTACGACGAGTTGCGTACGCGCTATCAGGAAAAAGGTGAGGGTGAAGCGCTGGAGCAGGCGCACGAGTTGCTGAACGAGGCGCAGAGCCTTTCCCTGGGGGATCGCGAGCGCCTGTTCGGCTGGCTCGAAGGCACACGCAAGATGATTCTGGTTGAACCCGATGCGCTGCTCACCCATGCCTCGCGCATGCCGGGGCTGGACGGCCAGAAGATGTCCAAATCCTACGGCAACACGATTACGCTGCGCGAAGATGCCGATGTCGTCGCCAGGAAAATTCGTACCATGCAAACCGATCCGGCGCGCGTGCGTCGCACGGATGCGGGCGATCCCGACAAGTGCCCGGTGTGGCAGTTCCACCTGATCTATTCTAGCGAGGAGGTCAAGAGCTGGGTTCAGGGCGGCTGCCGCTCGGCCGGTATTGGCTGCATCGAATGCAAGCAGCCGGTGATCGAGGGCGTGTTGAGAGAGCAGGAACCGATGCGCGAACGGGCGAAGATGTACGAGGAAGATCCGCAACTGGTCAAGAACATCATTGCCGATGGCTGCGAAAAGGCGCGCAAGCTGGCGCAGGAGACCATGCGCGATGTGCGTGAAGCAATAGGACTCGACTACTCGTGATCGAAAACGCCATTCCGGATCAGGCTGCGGGACACCTGCCCGTTCCGCCACCGCCACCGCCTGCTCATGCGTTTGGCGAGGCGCTTGCCGCACATCTGCCCAGGGTTTATGGCGAACTCATGGCAGAAATGCCGCGCGACCTGTACATCCCGCCGGATGCGCTGGAGATCATTCTCGACTCCTTCGAAGGCCCGCTCGACCTGTTGCTGTACCTGATACGGCGGGCCAATATCAATGTTCTGGACATCCCGATGGCGCCGCTCACCGCGCAGTATCTGGTGTATGTCGAGGCGATGCGCAAGGGCAATCTGGAACTCGCCGCCGAATACCTGCTGATGGCGGCGATGCTAATTGAAATCAAGTCGCGCATGCTTCTGCCGCGCCCGCCCAAGGCGGAGAACGGCGAGCCGGAAGATCCGCGTGCCGAACTGGTACGCCGGCTGGTCGAATACGAACGCATGAAGGCATCGGCGGCGAAGCTGGACGAAATGCCGCAGGCGGGACGCGACTACGAATGGATCACCGTGTGGATCGCCGACAAGGTTGTCGAACGCCAGCCCGAGGTAAGCCTGCACGATCTGCAAGTCGCCTGGCTGTCGCTGATGAAACAGGCCCGGGTGCATCAGCACCACAAGATTCATCGCGAGGAACTGTCCGTGCGGGAGCACATGAGCATTATCCTGCGCCGACTGCAGGGAGGGGGTTACGTGGTGTTCGACCAGTTGTTCGATCTGACGCTGGGCGCCCAGGGGCTGGTGGTGAGTTTTCTCGCCATGCTCGAACTGGCGCGCGAATCGCTGATCGAAATTACCCAGAACGAGGCCCTGGCGCCCATTTATGTGAAGCTGCCCGATGCTGCCGCTGTATAAACCCGATGACTACAAGCGCGTGCTGGAAACCGCGCTGCTGGTGGCCGCAGAGCCCTTGCCCCTGTCCGAGCTGAAAAAGCTCTTCGACCAGGAGTTCGATGACGATACCTGGCGTACACTGCTCGATGACTTGCGTCGCGACTGGTCGACTCGGGGCGTCGAGTTGGTGCAACTGGCGTCCGGCTGGCGCTTCCAGACCCGCCCGGAGTACCAGTCCTACATAGACCGCCTGAAGAACGACAAACCGCCGAAGTATTCGCGTGCGGTGATGGAAACGCTGGCAATCATCGCTTATCGTCAACCCGTGACGCGTGGCGACATCGAGGACATACGGGGCGTGGCTGTGTCGCCGAACATTCTGAAGACGCTTGAAGGGCGCGGCTGGATCGATGCCGTGGGCCACCGCGATGCGCCGGGCCGGCCGGCGCTGTACGCAACTACACGGAGGTTTCTCGATGACCTCGGCTTGCGCAGCCTCACTGAGCTGCCGCCATTGACTGAAATTGAAAGGGTGATGGATCTTGGACAAGCCACAATCCCCGAAGCCTCTCCGGTCCAGGCGGGGGCCGAAGAATCGGGCACCGAGCACGCAGGATCAGGGCAAGCGCCAGAGCGGCGACCAGCCGAACCCGACAACGGGCAACTCGACCTCGCCGGGCAGGAGCCGGAACGGCCCGCCGCGCAGTCCCTCGCGCAAGGCGAGTCCCTTCAGGCCACCCCAGGGGGCTCCGCAACCGCAAGCTGACGCCTCGCGCGTTCGCGGCGGCTCGGCTTTGCCGTCTCACGCAAGGCGCCGCAACGAACCGGTCTTCATCGATCCGCCCAAACTGCACAAGGCCTTGGCCGATGCCGGTTACGGTTCGCGGCGCGAACTCGAAGAATGGATCGTCGCCGGACGTGTCAGCGTCAATGGCCTGCCGGCGCATGTAGGTCAGCGCGTCGGTCCGGAAGACAAGATTCGTGTCAATGGCAAGCTGGTACAGCTCAAGTTCGGCTTGCGCCTGCCGCGCGTGCTGGTCTATCACAAGCCCGAGGGCGAGATTGTTTCCAAGGACGATCCGGATGGCCGCCCCAGCGTGTTTGCCAGGTTGCCGCGGCTCAAGAGCGGGCGCTGGATATCCATTGGGCGACTGGATTTCAACTCCTGCGGCCTGCTGTTATTTACCAACGACGGGGGCCTGGCCAATCGCATGATGCATCCGCGCTACGAAATCGAGCGCGAATACGCTGTGCGCATCCTGGGCGAGGCGACGCCGGAAATGCTCGAGCGTTTGCGCAGCGGCATCCAGCTCGAAGATGGCCTGGCCAGCTTCAGCCTTATCGCGGAAGCCGGCGGCGAGGGTGCCAATCGCTGGTATCGCGTGGTTCTGGCTGAAGGACGAAATCGCGAAGTGCGGCGCATGTTCGAGGCCGTAGGCCTGATGGTCAGTCGGCTGATGCGCGTACGTTACGGGCCGGTGCACCTGTCGCCGCGCCTCAAGCGAGGCCAGTGTCGCGATCTGGAGCCCGGAGAAGTACAGGAACTGTTGAAACTGCTGCCGCGGGAGCAGAGGGGCAGCACCCCGGTGGGTCCGTATACGGATGGCGACAGCGAAGATGGTTT
The DNA here is from genome assembly GCA_026399475.1 of Rhodocyclales bacterium. Taxonomy (GTDB): domain Bacteria; phylum Pseudomonadota; class Gammaproteobacteria; order Burkholderiales; family Rhodocyclaceae; genus Sulfuritalea. Next base: position 10,368 of record JAPLQY010000081.1, on the reverse strand, counting down.
TGACGGTGAGGATGAAGTCGACGGCAATCGAATTGATTTGGCAGAGAAATGATGCCTCTGCTATAATCTTTCGGCTTTGGTTGGTACCGTTCTCGGGAGAGAAAAGGAATGGGCTTTTTGGCCCATTTTCTATTTGTGCGACGTGTTTGTGAGTTTTCATGCAACTGCTTGATTTGATTGAGACGACTGTTGTTGGCTTGGGATACGAACTGGTGGAATTCGAGACCAGTCCGCGCGCCCGGCTGCTGCGCGTCTTTATCGACAGGCCGGAAAGCGCACAAAAGAGCGGCATCAGCGTCGAAGATTGTGTCGCTGTGAGCAACCAGCTCGGCCGCGTGCTCATGGTCGAGAACGTCGACTATGACCGCCTTGAAGTCTCCTCTCCCGGACTCGATCGCCCGCTTGTCAAGCCCGCTGACTATAGGCGCTTTGCCGGGCAGGACGTGCAGCTCAAGCTGCGTGTTCCGTTGGGCAACCAGCGAAATTTCAGCGGTGTGCTGGAGGGGCTGCAGGAGGAAGGTGGAGTTGAAATGGTGTGCCTGCGAATGAATGAAACACTGCATCAGTTTGCGCTCGGGAATATAGATCGGGCGCGCCTGGTGCCGAAGTTCTGACTAATGCTGGAGGACTCACATGAGCCGTGAATTGCTGCTGTTGGTCGATGCCCTGGCCCGCGAGAAAAATGTTCCGCGGGACATCGTCTTTGGTGCCCTTGAACTGGCGTTGGCGTCCGCAACAAAGAAGCGCACCGACGAGGACGCCGACGTGCGCGTGGACATTGATCGCGAAACGGGCGAATTCGAGTCTTTCCGTCGCTGGCTGGTGGTTGCCGACGACATGGTCGAAAATCCGGAACAGCAGATCGGCCTGACTGCGGCACAGCAGCAGATTTCAGACATAGTGCTCGAAGATTTCATCGAGGAATCACTCGAGCCGATCGATTTCGGCCGCATCGGCGCACAGGCGGCAAAGCAGGTGATCCTGCAAAAGATTCGTGATGCCGAGCGCGAGCAGTTGCTGAATGATTTTCTCGATCGCAAGGAATTCCTGGTCAGTGGCACCGTCAAGCGCATGGAGCGCGGCAGCGCCATCATCGAGGCGGGACGCATCGAGGCCCTGCTACCGCGCGACCAGATGATCCCCAAGGAAAACCTGCGTCCCGGCGACCGCGTGCGCGCCTGGCTGATGAAAATCGATCGCCAGGCGAGGGGGCCGCAACTGATCCTCTCGCGCACGGCGCCCGAGTTCATCATGAAGCTGTTTGAACTGGAAGTTCCCGAGATCGAAGACGGCCTGCTGGAAATCAAGGCTGCCGCCCGCGATGCCGGCATGCGCGCCAAAATTGCAGTGAAGTCCAATGATTCGCGCGTCGATCCGATCGGCACCTGCGTCGGCATGCGCGGTTCGCGTGTCACGGCCGTGACCAATGAGCTTTCCGGCGAACGCGTGGACATCATCCTGTGGTCGGCCGATCCGGCCCAGTTCGTCATCGGCGCGCTGGCGCCGGCCGAGGTGCAGAGCATCGTTGTAGACGAAGAAAAGCATGCAATGGACGTCGTGGTCGACGAGGATAACCTGGCCATTGCCATTGGTCGTGGCGGGCAGAACGTGCGTTTGGCCTCCGAATTGACCGGCTGGACGATCAATCTGATGACCATCGAAGAGTCGCAGACCAAGTCTGAATCGGAACATAGCTCGATTCGCGCCCTGTTCATCGAGAAGCTCGATGTCGACGAGGAAGTCGCCAACATCCTGATCGAGGAAGGTTTCTCCACGCTTGAGGAAATCGCTTACGTGCCGCTCGCGGAAATGCTCGAAATCGACGCCTTCGACGAGGCAACCGTGACCGAATTGCGCGAGCGTGCCCGCAATGTGCTCCTGACCGAGGCCATCGTTGATGAAGAGCAGATGGACAAGGTCGCGGATGACTTGCTCTCTCTCGAGGGCATGGACAAGCCGCTGGCGGCGAAGTTGGCCAAGAACGGTGTGACGGATCGCGATTCCCTGGCGGACCTGGCGACCGACGAATTGATTGAAATGACCGGCATCGATGGCGAACGGGCGACGGCGCTGATCACTGTTGCGCGCGCCCACTGGTTCGCCGAGGAAGAATGAGAGGTAGGGCATGGCTTTGATGACAGTTTCCCAATTCGCTACCGAGCTGAAAATGCCGGCGCCGGCCCTGCTGGAGCAGTTGGCCAAGGCCGGTGTCAGCAAGCAGGCATCCAACGACAGCTTGTCCGAACAGGACAAGACGCGCTTGCTTGACTATCTGCGCAAATCACATGGCGACACGGTGCCCAAAGCCAAGATCACCCTGACACGCAAGCAGACCAGCGAGATCAGGGCCTCGGATTCCACCGGCAAGGCGCGCACGATCCAGGTTGAAGTTCGCAAGAAGCGTGTATTCGTGAAACGCGATGCCAACGAGCTGGCGGCCGAAGCGGCTGCTGAAGCCCCGGTCGAAGTCGTTGCGCTTGAGCCTGAAGTCGTCGTTGTTCCGGAACCGGTTCCTGTCGTCGAAGTGGTGCCCGTTGCAGAGGTCGTGGCGGTGGTGGAGGCTCCGCCTGAAGTAGTGCCGGTGGCCGTCGATGCCGTTGTTGAAGCCCCGGCTGTCAAGCGGGTTGCAGTGCCGAAGTCGGTAATCGACCCGGCCCAACGCGCATTGCGGGAGGCCGAAACGAAGCGCCAGGGCAAGCTCTCCGCGATCCAGGCGGCCGAGTTCAAGGAGAAGAACGACCGCGAAGCCAGGGCTCGCGCCGAAGCCGAAGCACGCCTTGCCGAGCAGGCGGCGCTATTGGCGGCTGCGGAAGCCAAGAAGGCCAAGGAGGCCGCTGCTGCCGCTGGCGTGTCCGGCACCATTCATAAGCCGGCGGCGAAGCCGGAAGACGGCAAAGCCAAGCCGGCGAAGAAGGATGCATGGAAGGATGACGCCGCCAAGCGGCGTGCGATCAAGACGCGCGGCGATGCGGGCACGTCCGGTTGGCGCGGTTCCAAGGGCGGCGGTCGCCATGGTCGCCACGGGCACGCCGAAGACGCGCCGGTGCAGCAACCGGTCGAGGCCATCGTTCGCGAAGTGCATGTACCGGAAACCATTTCGGTTGCCGATCTTGCGCACAAAATGACCGTCAAGGCCACTGAAGTCATCAAGACCCTGATGAAAATGGGATCGATGGTCACCATCAATCAGGTGCTCGATCAGGAAACCGCCATGATCCTGGTAGAGGAGATGGGCCACCTCGCTTTTGCCGCAAAGCTCGACGATCCGGATGCGTTTCTCGCTGACGAAGGCGAGCACAAGGACGTGGTGCAATTGCCGCGGGCTCCGGTGGTCACCGTGATGGGTCACGTCGACCACGGCAAGACCTCCCTGCTCGACTACATTCGCAAGAGTCGTGTCGCACATGGCGAGGCGGGCGGGATCACGCAGCACATTGGCGCCTATCACGTCGAAACTCCGCGCGGCATGATCACCTTCCTCGATACTCCGGGCCACGAGGCCTTTACGGCAATGCGTGCTCGCGGCGCCACGGCAACCGACCTGATCATTCTCGTGGTGGCTGCCGACGACGGTGTCATGCCGCAGACCAAGGAAGCCATTGCTCATGCAAAAGCGGCCAACGTGCCGTTGATTGTGGCCGTCACCAAGATTGACAAGCCCGATGCAAATCTGGAACGCGTCAAGCAGGAACTGGTCGCTGAAGGTGTGGTGCCGGAAGAATACGGTGGCGACGCTCCCTTCGTTGGTGTCTCGGCGAAGACCGGAGAAGGCATCGATGCCTTGCTCGAACAGGTGCTGCTGCAGGCCGAGGTGCTGGAACTCGCGGCACCGGTGGATGCACCGGCCAAGGGTCTGGTGATTGAGGCCCGCCTCGACAAGGGCAAGGGCCCGGTGGCGACCATTCTGGTGCTGTCAGGAACCCTGCGCCGCGGCGATGTGCTGCTGGCAGGTGCCGTGTTTGGACGCGTCCGCGCCATGCTGGATGAGAACGGCAAGTCTATCGATGCGGCAGGTCCTTCGATTCCGGTCGAGATTCAGGGCCTTACCGACGTGCCGGCAGCCGGCGACGAAGGCATGGTCCTCCTCGATGAGCGCAAGGCGCGCGAAATCGCGCTGTTCCGCCAGGGCAAGTTCCGCGACGTCAAGCTGGCCAAGCAGCAGGCCGCAAAGCTGGAGAACATGTTCGAGCAATTGGCCGAAGGCGAGATCAGGGCCTTGCCGCTGATCGTCAAGGCCGACGTACAGGGCTCGCTGGAAGCGCTGGTGCAGTCGCTCAACAAGCTGTCGACGGGCGAGGTCAAGGTAACCGTGGTTCACGCCGGCGTGGGCGGCATCAGCGAATCTGACATCAACCTGGCCGCCGCCTCGAAGGCCGTGGTGATCGGCTTCAATACCCGTGCCGACGTCGGAGCGCGCAAGGCCGCCGAGAGTCTTGGCGTCGATATCCGCTACTACAACATCATCTATGCCGTCGTGGATGAGGTGAAGGCCGCCTTGTCCGGCATGCTGGCGCCGGAGAAGAAGGAAGTCGTTCTCGGCCTGGTCGAGATTCGCCAGGTCTTCCGGATTTCCCGGATCGGTGCGGTCGCCGGTTGCATGGTGCTGTCCGGTGTCGTCAAGCGCAACGCCTCGGTGCGACTGCTGCGCAACAATACGGTGGTACACACGGGTGAACTGGATTCACTCAAGCGCTTCAAGGATGACGTGCGCGAGGTCAAGGAAGGCTTTGAGTGCGGCTTGAGCCTCAAGAACTTCAATGACATCAACGAAGGCGATCAACTCGAAGTGTTTGAGGTCCAGGAAATCGCCCGCACGCTGCTCTGATTGGCGATGGCAACAAAACGCGGCTCAGGTCATGGTTATGCGCGTTCTGACCGCGTCTCAGAGCAGATCCGGCGCGAACTGGCGGACTTGCTGCGTTTCCATCTCAAGGATTTGCGCATAGCGCCCAAGTTGACGCTGGTTACGCTGACTGCAGTCGAAGTCACTGCCGATTATGCGCATGCCAAGGTTTTCTACACATCGCTTGCGGATCCGGCCGCCAATGAGATGATCGATCAGGGGCTCAAGCATTCAGCCAGCTTCCTGCGTCGCGAACTGGGTCGCCGAATTCGTATTCATCATATTCCCGAACTGCATTTCGTCTTTGACCCATCGGTTCAGGAAGGAGCGCGCCTCTCGAAGCTGATTGACGAGGCGGTGGAATCGGACAAGAAGCTGCAAGACGAGTGAATGCGCGAGTGAAGGCGCCGCGTCGCGAAGCTGTCAAAATCCCGCGGCGCCGGCTGGATGGCGTGCTGCTGCTGGACAAGTCTCTCGGGCTATCGTCCAATCACGCCCTGCAGGCGGCGCGCCGCCTCTACAGGGCCGAAAAAGCCGGACATACAGGGACTCTCGACCCCCTGGCGACCGGCCTCCTGCCATTGTGTTTTGGCGAGGCGACCAAGTTTTCAGGTGAGTTGCTCAATGCCGACAAGCGCTACATGGCGACAGTCCAGCTTGGTGTCACCACAGACACGGAGGATGCCGAAGGCAAGGTGTTGCAGCGTCGCGCGGTAGAAGTGTCACGTGCGGATGTGGAGGACGCACTGGCGGCCTTTGTCGGCGACATCGAACAAGTGCCGCCGATGTATTCGGCGCTCAAGCGCGACGGCAAGCCGCTTTACGAATACGCGCGGGCCGGTATCGAACTGGAACGGGCAGCTCGCCGCGTCAGCATCTACCAGCTGTGCCTGCTTGACTCGGGCGAGTTGATTGACGCGGGACGCTTTGTTTTCGAAGTCCACTGCAGCAAGGGCACCTACGTGCGGACATTGGCCGCGGACATCGGTGAGCGACTGGGCTGCGGCGCGCACCTGGCCGGGTTGCGTCGAACCGGCATCGGCAGCCTCGATGTCGTTCAGGCGTACTCCCTGACCGCGATCGAAGGCTTGACTGAAGACGCCCGGGATGCCCTGCTATTGCCTCCCGATGGTTTGCTAAGCGGTCTGCATGAGGCCCTGCTGGACGCTGCGGATGCTGCCAGGCTCAGGCACGGTCAGGCAGTACGCTGGTCGGGTGAGGAAGGCAGCCGGCTGCGTGTTTATGACCCTGAGCATCGATTCATCGGTGTTTGCCGGCAGGTCGCGGACGGCTGGTTGCAAGCTCAGCGGCTTGTCGCCGGTGCCTGAGGGACTAATTAGCTGTTAATGCTTGATTAGAATACGTTCGAAACGCTATAATTCGCGGTTCTCCAAGAGCCCAATATCACAGGATCAGCAAGGAAACCACAATGGCAATTTCCACTACCGACAAAGCAAAGATCGTCACCGACTACCAGCGTGCCCAGGGTGACACAGGTTCCCCCGAAGTCCAGGTGGCGCTTCTTACTGCGCGCATCAATGACCTGACGGATCATTTCAAGGCACATACCAAGGATCACCATTCACGTCGCGGCTTGCTCAAGATGGTCAGCCAGCGCCGCACGATGCTGGATTACCTCAAGCGCAAGAATGTCGATGGCTATCGTTCGCTGATCGAGCGCCTTGGCCTGCGCAAGTAGTTTCAACCCAACGCCGGTCCGGGTCGTCCCCAACGCGCGATGCGCTTTGCGCCAGATACTGCGCAGGCTTGCTGAACAGGCCGGTACAGCCATGAGGGCTGTGCCGGCTTTTAATTTTTGCCGAAAGGAATTTTTGTGCTGAATCCGATCAAGAAAAGTTTTGCCTACGGTGACCATACGGTCACTCTTGAAACTGCCGAAATCGCCCGCCAGGCAGGCGGTGCCGTCATGGTTACCATGGATGACACTGTAGTCTTGGCAACGGTGGTGGGCGCACGGAACGCCAAGCCGGGACAGGATTTCTTTCCTCTGACCGTCGATTACCAGGAACGCTCCTACGCTGCCGGCCGCATTCCCGGCGGCTTCTTCAAGCGCGAAGGCCGTCCGTCAGAGAAGGAAATTCTGACCTGCCGCCTGATTGATCGTCCGTTGCGCCCCCTGTTTCCCGATGCTTTCTACAACGAAGTACAGGTGGTCTGTACCGTGATGTCGTGCAACCCCGAAATCGATCCGGATATTCCGGCGATGCTGGGCGCATCGGCTGCCATGGCGATTTCCGGCATTCCGTTCAGTGGCCCGATCGGCGCTGCCCGCGTCGGTTACATCGACGGCAAGTACGTGCTGTGCCCGACCAAGACCCAACTGGAAAGCACGTTGCTGGAACTGGTGGTGGCCGGTACCGAGGCTGCGGTATTGATGGTCGAGTCAGAGGCCAAGCAGCTTTCCGAAGAGATCATGCTGGGCGCCGTGGTGTTCGGCCACGACCAGATGCAGGTCGCGATCAAGGCCATCAACGAACTGGTGGAACTTGCCGGCAAGCCGGAATGGGATTGGCAGGCGCCGGCCAAGAATGAGCCGCTGATCGCCCGCGTCGCCGAACTGGCGGAAGCCGAGCTGCGTGAAGCCTATCGCATCACCAGCAAGCAGGCTCGTACGCTGAAGACCCGCGAAATTACCAAGAAGACCATCGCAGCCCTGACCGAGGGTGTGGAAAACGCACCGGATTCCAATCTCGTCGGCAATACCGTGTTCGATCTGGAAGCGAAGATTGTGCGCAGCCAGATTCTCAACGGCGAACCGCGCATCGACGGTCGTGATACGCGTACCGTGCGCCCGATCGTGATTCGCAATGGCGTACTGCCACGTACCCACGGCTCGGCGTTGTTCACGCGCGGCGAGACGCAGGCAATGGTGGTTGCCACGCTGGGCACAGGCCGCGACGAGCAGATCATCGACGCGCTGCAAGGTGAATATCGCGACCGCTTCATGCTTCACTACAACATGCCTCCCTATGCCACGGGCGAGACTGGCCGCGTCGGTACGCCGAAGCGTCGCGAAATCGGTCACGGTCGTCTGGCCAAGCGCGCGCTCTTGGCCGTGCTGCCGTCGCCCGACGAGTTTGGCTACTCGATGCGTGTCGTGTCGGAAATCACCGAGTCCAACGGTTCGTCTTCAATGGCCTCCGTCTGTGGTGGTTCATTGGCCCTGATGGATGCCGGCGTGCCGCTCAAGGCCCACGTAGCGGGCATCGCCATGGGCCTGATCAAGGACGGCTCCCGCTTTGCGGTGCTGACCGACATCCTCGGCGACGAAGATCATCTGGGCGACATGGACTTCAAGGTGGCGGGCACCGAAGAAGGCATCACGGCTTTGCAGATGGACATCAAGATCCAGGGCATCACCAAGGAAATCATGCAGGTGGCGCTGGCTCAGGCCAAGGAAGCACGTTTGCATATTCTGGAACAGATGAAGGGTTCCATGACCGGTCATCGCGAAGAGGTTTCCGACTTCGCGCCGCGCATGATCCACATCAAGATCAATCCGGAGAAGATTCGTGACGTGATCGGCAAGGGCGGCGCCGTGATTCGCGGGCTGACCGAAGAAACTGGCTGCGTCATCGATATCGAGGATGACGGCTCGATCACGATTTCGTCGGTGAATGCCGATGCGGCACAAGTTGCCAAGAAACGCATCGAAGACATCACGGCCGAAGTCGAAGTCGGTCGCATCTACGAAGGCACGGTGCTGCGCCTGCTCGATTTTGGCGCCATCGTCAGCCTGCTGCCGGGCAAGGATGGCCTGCTGCATATTTCGCAGATCGCCAGCGAGCGGGTGAACGCCGTCGCCGATTACCTCAAGGAAGGCCAGGTAGTGAAGGTCAAGGTTATCGAGACTGACGACAAGGGTCGCGTTCGCCTGTCGATGAAGGCGATCGCTGCCGAAACTGCCGCGCCTTCCGCAACCGCCCAGTAAGCGGTTTTCAAGGCAGCAAAAAAGGACGCCGCGGCGTCCTTTTTTGCTGCCCGAAGTTTCCGGGTTCGCAGCCTGCGGCCTACTTGCCGACCTATTTTTGGCTTCGGCCGCTACGCTTAACGTTCGCTGCGCTCACGTTAGCCTGCGCCGAAAACAGGCTGGAATTACTTCCCAACCTGTTTTTCGCGGTGTTCTTCCAGAGTCTTGCAGTCGATGCACAGCGTGGCGGTGGGGCGCGCTTCAAGGCGCTTGAGGCCGATCTCGACGCCGCAGGAATCGCAGTAGCCGTATTCACCGCTTTCGATGCGGGCGATCGATTCGTCAATTTTCTTGATCAGTTTGCGTTCGCGGTCGCGGTTGCGCAGTTCGAGCGCAATATCGGATTCCTGGCTGGCGCGATCATTCGGATCGGCGAACACGGTGGCCTCGTCCTGCATGGTATGCACTGTGCGTTCGATGTCCTCACTCAATTCGTCCTTTAGGGAATCGAGGATCTCGCGAAAGTGAGCGAGTTGTTTCTTGCTCATGTAGTCCTCACCCTTCTTCGGGGTGTAGGGCGGGAATTGCTTCTTGTGCAGCAGATCTTCAGCCATTGCAGAGTGTCCGTATTTTCGGAGAACCGGCTTTATAAACGAAACGGGAGACTACCGCAAGTCAAGGTTTTTTGACACGACAAAGCATTATGCGATTGACCACTACGGCCAGGGTTCTGTAAAATCGCCAAGTTCGGGGTGTGGCGCAGCCCGGTAGCGCGCTTGCTTTGGGAGCAAGATGTCGAGAGTTCGAATCCCTCCACCCCGACCAAGTGATACCAAGGGTTTCCGTCGAAAGACCGAAACCCTTTTTTTGTCCGGTTTTTGGCTGCGATGAGACCACGGAGCCAGGAGATAGAATAGCCGGATTGGGTGGCTGATTGCGCATACACACACCCGGGGGAAACCGCTGTCGGTGACGGATGGATCTGGAGAGGGGGAGCATGCTCGAGTTCTTGGAGGGACAGTGGCTTGTGGTGGCTCTGGCTCCGGTGGTTTCGGCGGGATTGACCAGAGCATTGATGCTTCCTGCGTCGCGCTGGGGTCTGCTTGATCATCCTGGCCAGCGCAAGGTGCATGATCATCCGACGCCTCTGGTGGGCGGCTTGGCGATGCTAATCACGCTGCTTGCACTGCAGGCCGTAGCTGGCCATATACCTTTCGATAGCTGGAGCCTGTTCTTTGCCTTGTTGCTGGTAACGGGCATTGGCGTGGCAGACGATGCGCATGAATTGAGTCATCGTGCGAAGTTCGTGGCGCAGGCCCTCGGTGCTGTTGTAATTGTTTCCGGTACCTCGGTCTGGGTTACCCACTTGGGAGATCTGGCGGGCCTGGGCACAATCGAACTGGGCAAATGGTCACTGATGGTGACGGTGATTTCCTTCGTCGGGGTGATGAATGGAGCCTGTCAGAAATTTTGTGTGTGAGGCATACCATGTCGAAAAGGAGCATGTATGCCAAGCAAGACGAGCAAGAAGAAACAGGCGGCGGCGCTGCCGAGCATTCCGAAAGAAATCATTGATCAGTTTGTCAGCGGCCCG
>JAPLQY010000075.1:3505-59553 GCA_026399475.1 Rhodocyclales bacterium | reverse complement strand
GCGGATATCGCTGATCTCGTCCGCGCTCTCGGTCACCTTGTCTTGGCCGGTGCCCAGACCCAGGCGGTAGCTGTCGCGCCCGGCGCCGCCGTTCAAGCTGTCGTTCCCCGCCCCGCCATCCAGCACGTCGTCGCCGGCTCCCGCCGCAACGCGGTCCGCGACGCCGGTGCCCGTGATCGTCTCCGCCGCATCGCTACCCGCGATATCGAAGCCTTTGCTCATCAAGGCTTCATAACTGAGCATTGATCCGTCATCGAACTCGATCCGGTCGAAGGCCTTGTTCGCCGTTACGTTCGTCGCATCGAAGCCCTTGAAGCGGATCAGATCCTTCGCCTCGCTGCCGACGCGCAGCTCCAGTTCGCCCTGCGAGCCCAGTCCCAAAGTGAGGTCGTTTGCCGTGACCCCGGAGAGTTGCAGCACGTTGCCCTGCGCATTGCCGCCGGTGGTCTCGACGCTGTCGGTGCCATCGCCCACGGCGTAGCGGATCGTGTTGTTGATACCATAGGCCTGGATCGTGTCGGCGCCCTTGCCGCCGGTGATCGCGGCCCCGAACGCCAGGGTCTTGATCGTGTCCTTGCCCCGTCCGCCGTCGACTACCGCGCCGTTGCCGGTGGCCACGATCTGGTCGTCGGCCCAGGTGCCCGTGATGTTCGCGTTGGCCACCGTGTTTCGAACGCCGACTCCTTGCACGGCTTTTTGTTCAAGGAGCTGGTCGAGGGTCAGTATTTCGCCGCTGCCGAACTCGAAACGGTCAATGGTGCCATCTCCGCCGCCCTGAATCAGCAGCTTGTCGGCGCCGGCGGCAAGCATGAGGTAGCTGCCGGTCTGGTCGGTAGCAAGACTGACATTGGTCAATGCGATGCCTTGGAGTTCAAGGGTATCCGTGCCACCGTCGTCGGCGAGGGTCTCGACGATGGGCGTGGCGCCGGCGATAACCGGGGCGTCCCCGGCGCGCACGAGGTAGGTGTCGTCGCCCAGCCCGCCGTTGATGGCGTCCGTGCCGGCGCCGCCGGTGAGGGTGTCGTTGCCGTCCAGGCCATGGATGACGTCATTGCCTCCCTTGCCGTTGATGCGGTCGTCGACGCCGGTACCGAAGATGGTGTCGTTACCTTCGGTGCCGTCGAGGTCGAAGCCACGGGCGAGCAGTTCGCTCCAACTCAGGCTCGATCCGTCGGCGAACTGGAAGCTGGCGAAGCTTTGGGTGTCCAGTGGGTGGGCCTGGTCCCAGTTCTCGATGTGGATGGCGTCGCCGGTGCCCAGGTCGAGCAGTAGCGAACCCTCTTCCAGCGTGATGCTGTCTTTGTCGAACCCTGCGCCGAAGATGAGGATGCTGGCTTCCGCGCCGGTACTGGCATCAACGATTCTGTCGATGCCGTCGCCTTTGTTGAAGAGGTAGGTGTCGCGCCCGGCGCCGCCGTAGATCGTGTCGTTGCCCGTGCCGCCGATGATCACGTCGTCGCCGGCCATGCCGTAGATGCGGTCGTCGCCCGTGCCACCATCGATCCAGTCGTTGCCCACGGTGTTGGCCGGGCTGCTGCCGCCATCGCCTTCGATAAAGTCGTTCCCGGCGCCGCCGAGGATGATGTCGTTGCCTTCTTCACCGGAAAGGGTGTCGTTGCCCCGTTCGCCGAAGATGACGTCGTTGCCGATTCCGCCCCAGGCGTGGTCGTTGCCCTCTCCGGCGTAGATCACGTCGGCGCCTCGTGTCGCCCAGGATGTCGTCATTGCCCGCGCCGCCGATCAGCAGATCGGAGCCGCCGCCGCCACTGAGCACGTCATTGCTCGCGCTGCCGACCAGCGTGTCGGCGCCCGAGCCGCCCGCCAGCCAGTCGCCTTGTTGTCCGCTTCCGGTTTGGGCATTGCCCTGGGCGATGGCGGCGGCGGTGGTGATTCGTGCATCGGCATACAAGCGGTCGTTGCCGGCTCCGCCGCTCAGGATGTCGCCGTCCGTGCCGCCGATCAGGACATCGTTGCCCACTCCGGCATACACCTGGTCGCGGCCGCTGCCGGCGTCAATGAGGTTGTCGCCACCGCGGGTGGCGTAGATCACGTCGTCTCCGCCGCCTGAGACGATACTGTCGTTGTCGGGACTGTCGTAGAGGGTATCGGCGCGGTTGGGCAAAGGGGTGGCGAGGACGTTGAGGTTGCCCAGCCCGTCGGTCCAGTCATGGACCTGGCCATCCGGCTGCTGGTGGGCCGGGTCGGTGTCGATGGGGGTGAGGTCGCCCTTGATGGTGCGCGTCGTTTGCGGGAGAGCGGCTTCCGTTGCCGTCGTCATCGTGAGGCCGAAGCTGCCGCCGGTGGCGTAGTTCTGGATGATGAGATTGCCGTCGATCAGCATCTGGCCGTTGTTCTCGACATAGAGGTGCTTGCCGTCGGCGCTGCGGCGTACTCGGCTGTCGCCGTAGTCGGCGCCGCCGTTCAGGATGTCGCCGTCGACGGCGAGGGTGTTTTGATCACCGGTGTCGAGGATGGTGTCGAGACCGTCGCCGGTGGTGTAGACGTAGGTGTCCTCCCCCGCGCCGCCGAGCAGGAAGTCGTTGCCGCCCTTACCCTGGAGCAGATCGGCGCCGCCGTTGCCGATGAGGAGGTCGGCGCCGCTGCCGCCAACGAGACCGTCGCTACCGCTGCCGCCGAGCAGGAAGGCGTTGCGGTTCTGGGTGTCGGCGGTGTTGAGGTCTGTCGTGCCGGACTGGATGTACCAGTCGCGGAGGATCGGCAGCATGCCGTTGATCAGGGTGCGTTCGGTGGGTGTGAAGGTCGCATTGATGTAGGCCTGAAAATACTTGTCGCCTTTGGCGTCTTTCAAGGTCGCGACTACGTCCGCCCGATCGAACTGAATGCCACCGCCACCGCTGACTTCGGTGAACAGTGTCTTGTTGTAGCCGGCGCTGGTTTGGGTTTCGTCGTAGTACTTCTGCATGGCGAAGGCGGTCAGGGCCTTGCTGAGGTTGTTCAGAGCCGGATTCCATGCATTGCCGTCGTGCATCGTCAGGCCGCCATCCTGGGCGAGTTTCCAGAGGTCTTGGGTGAAGCGCGTGACCATGGCGTCGCCAATAAATGAGTCTTGGACGCCAGCCTGATGACGGACTATGTGTTCGAGGAAGCTTCTCTCTGACGTGTTCGGATCTGTATCACGTGCGAACAAATTCTTGTCGAAAATCATCCCCAGCAGGTCAGTAAGTTTCTTGGTCACCTCGCTCAAAGTCTGTTGCGGATTGCTGCTACCGACAGCGCTCTGGTTGCTTTGCAAGAAGGCAGTCAGGAGCGTCTGGGAGTGCAGGTCAACCGGATGAATGTAGGCGCCGTGTGTTAGCGGAGGAAGTTCAGTACCGATCTTGAACGAGTTCGATGTAGACGCAACCTCTCCCTGGACGCTGATGTTCCTCACCTTGGCTTCTCTGGCAGCAAGCCCGTCTTGCGACCAGCCCAAGCCAAACGGATCGAACGACAAAATGAATGCGTCTAGCGGCGCCAAAGCCGATGCCGGAAACCTGGTGGAAAGATAAAGCCGCGCATCGGCGGCAATCACAGCGTTGGCGGAGTTACGGAATGGTGCTTGATCGAACGTCAGCGCCGTCTCGTTGAAGAACACGCCAACCAGGGCCGCCAATCCACCACCCAGGCTGTGGCCCGTGAGGGTAATGCGGGCATCGGGGTTGAGTGTCTTTACTTGCAGATAATATTCGGCGGCTTGTCGAAGTTGCGTCGCACCGAATCCGGCGATCAACGTAGCATCCGCCGCAACATCTCCGAGGTAATCGCTATCATCAGTACCGGCATAGGAAATGACGATTTCGGTGCTGTTGGCAATGGTAGTTCCGTTGCCGAGTATCGAGGCTTCGAAGCCGCTGCCACCACTTGATGCTACGGGAAACCGTGAGATTCGATTCCACCCTGATGGAATTGGAAAGCGGTTAATGTCACCACGGTTATCGTAGTATGCGGCACCTGCCATCGCTGCGCATTCAGCTTGCGTAGTCATATTATCTCTCCCTGATTAAGGATTTCCGTGGCAACCGGCACGATACCTATTTGGCATTACGATCCACAATTGCGCGCGCAACTGGATCGTTCGGCATAATCCAGAAACCCTTATAAAGAATCAGTTCCTCGCACATTGCATTTATCCGTTTCTTCGCCAGAGGCTCTCGCAGAATGATTTTGTATTCGGGTTGATCGAGGCTGCTGTTGATTTGCTGAATCATTTCCGCGCTAACAGGGCTCTTGCCCATTTTTCCGACCCTGCTATCGGGTGACGAGAAAATCAAGTTAGGGGTTTTTATCTCCAAAGGCAGTTCCTGTAACGGGACGCGTATCCACTCTTTTCCGTCGTACTTGAAGATGACGTAGGGCGGATTTGGCCTGCCCCATTTGTTGTAGGAGAGGCAACCTACGGGAACGGAGGCCAGATATGCCGTTCCTCCGAACGTATCAATCAGCAATGGCATAAAGTCGGCCAGCCCCACGTCTGCGCTGTACTCACTCTTCCAAGTAATGCGCTCACTTGTTGTGGGTTGCGTAAAGGTCAGGCTTTGCTCTTTGATTGGCGGCTGTTGGCCAATTTCGTGTCGCCCTCCTCGTTCCATTTTCCGCTCCACCAAAAGCCTGCTGCCGTCATGGAGCAGCACTTCTTCCTTCCAGTTCGTGCCCCCGAACCCAAACAACCCCGCTTCTGCATCCATACTTACCCCCAAGGTCAAGATCGAAATCGCCATGCGCAGTCCTTTGCGCAGCATTGAAATTTGTTTGCTGCTCATGCCTGTCTCCTCCACTGCACATCGTTCGCTGCGCGCGTCCGCCAACCGCCGTGCCGGACCGTGTTTGCCAAGGATTCCGCTTCGCCGTGGCGCCGGCGCCGACTTTTGAATCCGGAATTGCCCATGATGATCTTATGGTTGATAAAAGCCAACGAGCATATCGGAAGGGCCGCAAGAAAGTAACTGTCAGAAATGGCAGGTTTCAAGCCCCCTTCGCCGAAGATGACATCGTTGCCGATTCCGCCCCAGGCGTGATCGTTGCCGGCTCCGGCGTAGATCACGTCGGCGCCTCCGTCGGTCGGGAATTGCGTGCCGACGTGTCGCCCAGGATGTCGTCATTGCCCGCGCCGCCGATCAGCAGATCGGAGCCGCCGCCGCCACTGAGCACGTCATTGCTCGCGCTGCCGACCAGCGTGTCGGCGCCCGAGCCGCCCGCCAGCCAGTCGCCTTGTTGTCCGGTGCCGGCTTGGGCATTGCCCTGGGCGATGGCGTCGGCGGTGGTGATTTGCGTATCGGCATACAAGCGGTCGTTGCCGGCCCCGCTACTCAGAATGTCGCCGCCCGTGCCACCCAAGAGGACATCGTTACCCGTACCTGCATACACCTTGTCGCGTCCGGCTCCGGCGTCGATGAGGTTGTCGCCGCCACGGGTGGCGTAGATCACGTCATCACCGCCGCCTGAGACGATACTGTCGTTGTCGGCACTGTCGTAGAGGGTGTCGGCCCGGCCGGGCAAGGGGGTGGTCAGTACGTTGAGGTTGCCCAGCCCGTCGGTCCAGTCATGGACCTGGCCATCCGGCTGCTGGTGAGCCGGATCGGTGTCGATGGGGGTGAGCTCGCCCTTGATGTCGCGCGTCGTTTGCGGGAGAGCGGCTTCCGTCGCCTGCGTCATGGTGAGGCCGAAGCTGCCGCCGCTGGCGTAGTTCTGGAGGATGAGGTTGCCGTCGATCAGCATCTGACCGTTGTTTTCGACGTAGAGGTGCTTGCCGTCGGCACTGCGATGGACACGGGCATCGCCGTAGTCGGCGCCGCCGTTGAGAATGTCGCCGTCGACGGCGAGGATGTTCTGCCCTTCGGTGTCGAGGATGGTGTCGAGACCGTCGCCGGTGCTGTAGACGTAGGTGTCGTTGCCCGCGCCGCCGAGCAGGATGTCGTTGCCGCCCTTGCCCTGGAGCAGATCGGCGCCGGCGTTGCCGATGAGGAGGTCCGTGCCGCTGCCACCGACCAGGCCATCGCTGCCGGCGCCGCCGAGCAGGAAGGCGTTGCGGTTGAGGGTGTCGGCGGTGTTGAGGGTTTCGGTGCCGGCCTGGACATACCAGTCCCGCAGCGTGGGCAGGAGAGTGTTAATCAATACCTGTTCCTCAGCCGTAAAGTACGTATAGATGTAGTTCCGAATGCTGACACCTCCCTTGGCGTCGTCCAGATTGAGGGGTTTGCCTGCATCGAACGCTGTCTGGAATGACGTGGCGACGTCGGCCATGTCGAATTGGATTCCTCCGCCGCCATTGGCATCAGTGAAGAGCGTCTTGTTTGCGTTCTTGGCGTTGTCGGTGTCTTCGTAATACATCTGCATGGCGAACGCAGTCAGCGCCTTGGTGACGAAGTTGTTCGTCAGCGTCAGGCCGTTGTCTTGGGCGATCTTCCACAGGTCGCGGGTGAAGCGGGTGAGCATGTCGTCGCCATTGGCGGCGACGCCGGCTACGTTGCCGGCTTGGTGGCGGACGAGGTGTTCGAGGAAGTTTTCGTTTTTATCGTTATTCTTGTCTGTCGAATAAGCAAACAGGCTTTTGTCAAAGACCATCTTCAACAGTTCCGTCAGCTTGAAGGTTATTTCGCTGAGAGATTGCTTTTGGCCGGCCACGGTAGTTGCCGTTTGCTCGCTCTGCAGGAAGGCCGCGAGCAAAGCTTGCGAATGGAGGTCGATTCCGCCCGCGCCCGCATTGCTGTTTGCAATGTTCGACTGCGACCCGATGCGATTTGAAGATGGGACGAAATACCACGATGTAAGGAATTCCCCGTCAACATTGATGTTGCTGACACGTCCGCTGCGAACGGCCAGCGTGTCGGCCGGGTTCGGGTTCGATCCCAGCGGGTCGTTGGCAGCGACGTAGGCCAGCAGTGCGGCGGGGGCTCTATCGCCCAGATAGGCACGCAGCCGCTGAGCAACGGAGCGGCTGGTTTGATTGCCGTCGACGTCGGTGTCGATAAATGTCCGCGCCGAGTTGAGAAAGGGCGCCTGATCGAAGGTGACGGCGGAGTCGCCGAACATGACGGCCATCAGGGAGGCCAGCCCGCCACCCAGGCTATGGCCGGTGAAGGTGATGGTTGCGTTGGCCGGAACGCTGGCCTTGACGGCGAGGTAGTAGTCCGCCGCCTGCTTGAGTTGATCCGACAGAACGCCGCCAGCCAACGCCAAGTTGGCCGCCCAGTCCCCAAGGTAGTCGGTAGGATCGGTGCCGGCGTAGGAGATGACGATTTCGTTCGGGTTGGTAGTGCTTTGGAAAGACACTGCCTCAAAGCCGGACGTGACCGGAAAAACCGCAGCAGTCGTAGGATCAGGAACCGGAAAGAAGGGTGTCCATCCTTGTGGTGCCGGTATCCAGTTAATTTTGTCACGTGTTGTGCCGTACGCGTGGCCAGCCATCAGTGCGTAGTCAATTGTGGTAGTCATTTTTGTGCCCCGAATAGTATTTATCTGTTCAACCTGAGTTGATGTCGCCGTACGCTCTATTTCGTCGATGTACTTGGCATGATTGGTATGGGAGGCTTAGGTCCGCTTGAATACTGCGGACATAGTTCCCTCGCCGGTAATGCCTCCTGCAGGATGGATTTGTATTCGGGTTGACGGTATTCGTCGTGATGCGTTTTGATGAAAGCTGCTGAGACCACACTACCTCCAGCCTTCTCGGCTTCGTGATCGGGAGAGCCCTGAAGCAAATTCGGTGTTTTGATCTCAACGGGTAGCAGTGGCAACGAGATTCGTTCCCACTCTTTTCCGCTGTATTTGAAAATCACGTAAGGAGGGTTAGGTCTTCCCCACTTGTTGTACGAAAGACAACCCGCCGGTGTTACCACCAGATACGGTGTGCCTTTCACGACATCGAGTAGCATGAGATTGAAATTTGCGGAGCCAACATCCACTGCAAACTTATCTTCCCAAACGATCTTCTGATTGGTGCTCGGCATGAGGAAACTCAGGCTTTGTTCCTTGATCGGCGGCTCTTGTCCTATCTCGTGCCGCCCGCCACGCTCCACCGTACGGGTAGCAATGATCTTGCTGCCATCGTGCAGTAGCACTTCCTCTTTCCAGCTCGTGCCGCCGAACCCCAAGAATCCCGCCTCTGCGTTCATGCTTGCCCCAATCATCAATAGAAGTCCAAGTTTCGCCATTTGCTGCAACCACCGATGATTTGCTTTCATGCTGTCCTCCTCCTTGCCGAATCGTTAACCGCTTGCACGCTCCGCTCGCCGTATCGCCAGCACCGACTTTTCAGTAGCACTGTCGCTAGCCGAACATCATAGAAAGTCAAATGTCTCTGACCCCTTTGGCTTGGTCGCCAGTTTGGAGGGCTGTTGCAGGTGCAATTTGGGAATTCGTGAAATCCGCATAAGCGGCTTCTGCAAGTTGCGCTTGTTGATACAGATTTGCAATCGAACTCATTTCTTGGCTCCTTTGATTTGTGCAAGATAGTCACCAAACTGCTTAGCGTCGTTACCATGAGTAGGGCAGTGATCCACTGCAAGCCAGAATTTCCAGCCACGCCATCCACCTCCTCCTCTAGTCTGGGCTGTGTAGAAGTCGATAGCTCGTGCTAGTACCTCATTCGCATTGCTGTCTACCAGCGTGCTTTCTAGGTTCCATCGGTACAGCAGAAGTGGGCCACGATGTTCATTGATCCACAGAACACGCTGATTCAGGGAATACGTACTCACCCAGTTATCGTCGTCTCCTACTCTCTTAGATGGAACGGTGACCTCTTGTGCCACCAGCGTCTCCATCACCCCTGGGTTCTCCTTCTTCCACTGCTCGGGCGTCTTGTACACCCAGAACCCCGCCTCGGTCGCGCAGTAGTACTGATGCGTCACCACTGTGGGAATCCAGTCCCAGAAGGGAATCAAGTACATCACCAGCGCGGCGCCCCAGCCCCAGCACTTGACGGTCTTGCCCTGCTTGCGCGCATGGCTGATAGCTCCCGTCACCGCAAAGATGGCGAGCACCAAGTACAGCGCCATCGCACCGAATATCACGAGCCCCATTACGCGACCCTCCTTTCAACGGCATCAAAGGGGTCAGAGACATTTCGCTTTTCATTTCGCATAGCCATGTTCCTCCATTTTCAGAATCCAAATCCCTGTTGTTCAGTCAGCGCAGTTCGCGATTCCGGTTCGTCGCCTGGGGTACGCCCCCGCTTGCCGCTATTGCGCCGGATGCCCAGCCGGGCGCAGATCGCTTCCGCAAACCGTTCATTCCCAAGCGGCATGCCCAGCTTCAGAGCCTGGCGAACTTCGCTGGCCGCCTCCGCATCCAGTTGCGGACGAAATAGCGCCCGGTAGGCTTGGCGGCGCAGCGCGGCATCGGCGTCAAGCCCAAGGTAGAGCGGATGTGGGGCCAGGCGGACGTCGGGCTGGGCCAGGCCGTTGGCCCGGTAGCTTGACCAGCGGTAAGCGCCGGGATCAGTGACCATGGCGGCGCGCACCGGATTCAGTTCGATGTAACGCATGCACGCCAGAAGATAGGCTTCTGCCTGAACCACGCTTGACTTGTAGTGACCTTCCCACAGGCTGCCGGTGCGGCGGTAATTAGCTACAGGGGTCAGCATCACTTTCGTTTTCATTCTTCTCTCCTCGAAACCCGAAACCCGATTGCTCTTCCGTTGCGCTCGGCGAACCGATCAGCTCCCAGCGGCTGCCCATGCGCTCTTGCGCTTCAATCGCCATTGACAAACACAACACAAGTGTTTAGTTTCCGTCTCATGAACTCGAAACAGTTGAAGAGGTGGCTGGAACAGCAGGGTGCAACCTTCCTGCCAGGCAAGGGTTCTCATCTGAAGGTTTTTCTTAAGGGCATGCATTCGACGCTGCCCATGCACGGCACGGTTGAACTTGGCAAGGGACTCTAGGCCGCCATCAAACGCCAGCTTGGCTTGAAATAAGGACAGATCAT
The DNA here is from genome assembly GCA_026399475.1 of Rhodocyclales bacterium. Taxonomy (GTDB): domain Bacteria; phylum Pseudomonadota; class Gammaproteobacteria; order Burkholderiales; family Rhodocyclaceae; genus Sulfuritalea. The sequence goes on along the minus strand of JAPLQY010000075.1, from coordinate 49,629 downwards.
GTTTGATTACCCCGTTATCCTGACCCCCGACGATGGAACGATGCTGGTGACCTTTCCCGATGTGCCGGAGGCCATCACCTTTGGCGTCGACGCGGACGAGGCACTGTTGCAGGCCGTCGATGCGCTGGAAACCGCGTTGTCGCTTTATGTCGATGCGCGCAAATCTCTGCCGCTGCCTCGCAAGGCGCGGCGCGGGCAGCGGACAGTACGCCCGTCGGCACTGGAATGCGCCAAACTGGGCGTGTATCAGGCGATGACCGAGCAGGGCATCAAGAAAGCCGAACTGGCCCGCCGATTGGGCTGGCATATGCCCCAGGTGGACCGGCTGTTCGATCTCAAGCACGCATCCCGGCTCGATCAAATCGAAGCGGCAGCGCGGGCCCTGGGGTGTCATATTGAAGTGTCGGTGTCGTAGCATCGACTACTCTCCACTACCCATTCGGCATACAGCGTAACCGCGCAATCGCAGGCCATGGCCGCCGTCCCGGACTCTGCCTGCCGGGGATTCCGCTTTATGTCCCGAAGGGACGGTATCCCCTTGTGGGACGCGGGCCGGCAAGCGTCGACTCTTGTTTCGCAGCATTCCGCCACCCCTCATAGACGCTTTCATTCCCTCGCCCCACCCGTCACCCCATCCTCCACCAATTCCATCCGCATCGCCCCTTCCGCACCCCGCAAGTGATACACCTCATCCACCTGCAAGCCCCGCGGCACATGGTGGGTGATGAACAGGATCGTGGCCCGCCCCTTGAGTCGGTTGATGGTCCTGGCGAAGTGCTCGGCCGTGGCCTGATCGAGGTTGGAGGCCGCTTCGTCGAAGACCAGCACGCGCGGCTTCTTCAGCAGCGCCCGGGCCATGGCGATGCGCTGGCGCTGGCCGCCGGAAAGGCCGATGCCGCGCTCGCCGATCTCGGTGCGGTAGCCTTCGGGCAGGGTGTCGATGAAGTCGTGGATTTCGGCCATCCTGCAGGCTTCGATGACGTCCTCGAAGCGGGCATGGGGATGGGCCATGATCAGGTTGTCGTAGAGCGTGCCGGAGAACAGCACGGTCTCCTGCGGTACGACACCGAAGCTGGTGCGCAGTTCGTTGGCCGCGAGATGGCGGATGTCGCGGCCGTCGAGGCGGATGGCGCCCTCGGTGGGCTGATAGAAGGCTTGCAGCAGCTTGGCCAGGGTGCTCTTGCCGCTGCCCGAGGGGCCCATGATCACGGTGAGGCGGCCCGGCTTGAATTCGAGGTTGAGGCCGCGATACAGCCAGGGGTGCTGTCCGGAATAGCGGAAGGATACGTCGGCCAGTTCGATGCGACCCTTGCCCGCATTCTCATGCGACGGGCTCAGGGCATGGGGCTCCGTGGGCATGTCGAGGATGTCGCCCAGGCGCTTGACGGCGAGGTTGGCCTGCTGGAATTCCTGCCACAGGCCGACCAGACGCAACAGCGGTTGGCTCATGCGGCTGGCAAACATCTGGAAGGCCACCAGCATGCCGACCGTGAAGCCTCCGTTCTGCATGACCAGCAGGGCGCCGGCGATCAGGATGCCCAGCGTCATGACCTGTTCCAGGCCGTTGGCGAGCGTGTTGTAGGTATTGGCCACCTGCTTGGTACTGAAGCCGGCGGCGAGGTAGCTGGCAAGGAATTCGCCGTAGCGCTGCTCGACGTGCGGCTCCATCTGCAGGGATTTGACGGTCGCCATGCCGGCCACATATTCGGTGAGGTAGGACTGGTTGCGGGCACCGAGCAGGAACTGCTGGTTGAGCCGCACGCGAAACACCGGAGTGACCAGCACCGAAACCAGAGCGATGAGGCTCATGATACCCACTGCGATCAGATACAGCTGCCACGAATACCAGAACATCACGGCGAGAAAGATCAGCAGGAAAGGCAGATCCAGCACCAGCGTGACGGCGGCCCCGGTGATGAATTCGCGGATGGTCTCGACGCCATGCAGGCGGGCGACCACGGTGCCGGTAGGGCGGTGCTCGAACCAAGGCATGGGCAGGCGCAGCAGATGGCGAAAAACCTGGCTGCCGAGCACGGCGTCGATGCGGTTGCCGGTGTGCAGCACCAGGTACTGTCGCAGCCAGCCCATGACCGAGGTGAAGATCATGAACATGATGAGCGCCACACCAATGACCGTGAGCGTGCTGTTGCTCTGGTGCACGACCACCTTGTCGATGATGACCTGGGTGAACAGCGGAGTGGCGAGACCGACGAGCTGGATCGATAGTGATGCGATGAGTACGTCGCGCCAGATGCTGCGGTGTTTGGCGAGTTCAGGGAGGAACCAGCGGAAGCCGAAGAGCGGCTTTTTGCTGGCGACGTCGGGGTCGACAACGGGCTGTTCTTTCGGCGCGAACTGCAGCACCTCACCCAGATAACGGGCGGAAAACCCGGCCAGCGGAACTTCGCGTGGGTCCTGTCCTCCAGGCTCGAGATAGGCGACGCGTTCACCGTCGCAGCGCAGGAAGAGCACAAAACCCAGGGCGGGGTCCGCCGCGTCGTCCGTCATCACTGCAAGGAAAGCCGGCCCGGAAAGCTGCGCCAGGTTCTTTGCCGGCAACGGGGTCAAAGCCACCTTGAAGCCCAGTGCCTGGAAGGCTTCCATTACCGTGGTCCGGGTCTGCGGTGGAGGAAACTGCTGGGCCAGAAGGCGCGGGTCGAAGGGCACGCGGAACAACTGGCACGCGGCGCCGGCGAGCCAGACGAAACCTTCCGCATCCAGAATCCCGGCTCCCTGCATTGCGTCCTCCTCGAAGCCTTACAGAAGACTACGCACTTCCCTTTTTATGCACGCATATTTACCGATTCAATGATCACGGAATTCCAATTGGCAGTCAATTGAACGAAAGTAATAGGCGCCATGCATCGTCACCAGCCCCCCCCCGCTACTATTCGATCATTCTCCAGAACGAATGACGAGCGCCCGGTTGTGACAATATGCCGATCAGGTGATTGGTTGATCCTGTTGCGCTGTTGGCTGCGCATCCGGCTGCAATCGCGCTGCACGGTTAACGCGAAGCTGTTGCTGACCAAAAACAAAAGCCCCGCATCGCGGGGCTTTTGTTTTTGTGGCGTGCAGCCGGTCAGCGTTCCTTGCTCTCCAGCACAGCATTGTTGATCTCGACCGAATACCGCTCCTTCAAGGTCGCCATCCAGGCCGCAAACTCTTCCTCTGCCACAAAGCGGGCATATTGCTGGGCCAGGGCACGGCTGCGCGGATCATCCTTGACGGTTTCGCCAGCCTTGACCGAGCTGATGCGATACAGCGCGTAACCGTTGCCGGGCGAGGCGAAACCGGCGTGCGCCGGCAGCTTCGCGGCATCGGCCTTGAACACGGCGCGCAAGGCATCGGGAGGAAGCCCCTGCGCAGCGACACGGCTCACGCTGCGTGCGGGCGACCACTTGAGGTCGAGCGCTTCGCCCTTTGCCAACCGGGCCAGCTTGTCCTCCCCGTCTTTCATCGCCAGCTTGAGCGCTTCGTCGCGAATCAGGCGCTTCTCGATGTCGCCCTTGACCGTTTCCAGGGGCAGCAATGCAGCCGGCTTGTGTTCCAACACGCGCGCCGACACCAAAGTGCCCGGTGCGACTTCGACAGCTTCGGTGTTGCGTTTGTTCTTCAGTCCATCGTCGCTGAACAAGGCAGTTGCCAGTTTCTGGTTGTCGAAGGGAGCCGCCAGTTTGCCGCCCCTGGCAAGCCACTGCGTCTGCCGCAGTTCCAGCTTCCACTTTTCGGCGGCAGGCTTCAGCGTGTCGGCCTGTTCATAAACCATGTTACCGAAAGCTTCGGCAGCCTCCGCATACTTCTTCATTCCCGCGTCGCGCTTGAGTTCGGCAAGGATTTCCGCCTTGACGTCGTCGAAGGGTTTGACGCGCTCGGGGCGGATGCCCGTCACGCGAATGATGTGGTAGCCGAAATCGGACCGCACGACATCCGAAATCTGCCCTTCCTTGAGTGCGAAGGCCGTGTCCTCAAACGCCTTCACCATCCCGCCGCGACCAAACCAGTCCAGGTCTCCGCCCTTTGCGGCCGACCCGGGGTCCTGGGAATTCTGCGTGGCGAGCCGGGCAAAATCAGCGGGGGTCTTCCTGGCCTGCACCAGCAGTTCGTCCGCCTTGGCCCTGGCCGCCTTGGCCTGTGCCTCCGGCGCATCCTTGTCCGCGCGAATCAGTATATGGCTGGCACGACGCATCTCGCCTTCCTTGTAACGATCCATGCGCGACCGATAGGAGGCCTTGATTTCCTCGTCGCCGACGACTGCCTGCGCCGCCAGTGCATCGCGGCTCAACACCAGGAACTCGGCACGCACCTGCTCGGGCGATTCAAACTGCTTGCGGTTGCCCTCGTAGTACTTTTGCACCGCATCGGCAGCGAGCTTCACCTGGCCGGCATAAGCCTCCGGCAGCAGCCTCGCCTCCGCGATCTCGCGCTGCTCGAGCTGCGTTGCAAGCCAGCGCCCGGCCGCCACCTGGCCGGTGATTCCGGCTTCGGTAACGGGCAGCATCAATTGCTGCATGGCCATGTCCTGGCGCAGGCGTGCTTCGAACATTTCCTTGCTCATGCCCTGCGCCGCCACCAGTGCCTCGTAGCGCTCCTTGGAAAACTTGCCGTTCTCCTGCAGCGACGGAACTGCGGCTATGAACTGGGCCAGCTGGTCGTTGCCGACCACCAGCCTGGCTTTCTGTGCCTGCTCTGCCAGCAGACGTTGCGTGACCAGCGAATCGAGTACGGCGCGACGCACCTGCGGCGTATCGAACAGCGCCGGATCGACTTTTCCGCCGGTCTGGGCTCGCATCCGCTCCTGCTGCTCGCGCAGGGCCGTTTGCAACTCCTGCCGCGAGATCTTGCTGCTGCCCACGGTAGCGACACCTGCCCCGACATCGGCATTGCGCACGTAGGAGTCAACGCCCCAGAAGGCAAACGGGAGCGTGATCAGCGCGAGGAAACCCTGGGTGATCTTCTTGTTGTTGCGAACTAAATCAAGCATGCGCTGAAAGCCCTGAATGCGACAAAGGCGAACCGCTGTTCGCCTTTGTTCGGTGGTGGCACTCGCGGGACAGAACCGCCGGCATTCGCCTTGCAAGCCCCACCCCGATTCACGATTTTGAAAGCTGCCCCGGGACAAAAAGCGACGTTCTCGCTGCAGTCATTCGCTCGGGCAACCCCTACTCTTACCTGCGAATGCAATTTTACCCCAATTTCGGCCGATATCCGGTAGCGGGCGACTTCGGCTTCAGTCGGCGTTGAATCCGAAGCGTTCGACAAAGCCTTTGGGGTCGAGCGCCGGCCCCTTGTAGTCGGCCTGCATGTAATCGCAGCCGAGCTCCTTGAGCCGGGCCGCTGCCGCATCGTCGGCGACACCGACGGCCACCACGTCAAGCCTCAAATGATGCGCGAGTTCGATGATCGACTGGAGGATGCGCTCGGATTTCGGCGCACCGGCCGGGTCGCGAGCCACCGAAACATCGATCTTGATTTCCTGGAACGGCATGGCTGCCAGCCAGAACAGCGATGAAAGTGCCATATCCGGGTCGTCGATCGACAGCTTCACGCCAAGCTCTTTCAGCCGACCCAGCGTTTCCCGCGCCACCGCCTCGGCACCCAGCACCGAAGTCTCTCCGATCTCCAGAATGAGACTGCCTGACCTTCTGCTCCAGGTACCCAGCGCACGCTGCACAACGTCGGGCAGTTCCGTGTTGAGCAGCGCACGCGCTGGAAGCTTCACCGCAATGCGCAAGTCAAGTCCGGCGCTGTAGCGGAATTCCGAGACGTTTCGCAGCGCGCGATTCAGTATCGAGGAGACCAGGTCGGTGACCATGCCGGACGATTCGGCCGCAGCAAACGCATGCTCCGCGGCAATCATGCCCAGCGCGGGGTTGCGCCAGCGCAGCAGGCTTTCGGCACCCATCACCTGGCCCAGGCGCAGATCGTACTGCGGCTGAAACACCAGTTCGAGCGCATCCTCCGCAACAGCCGTGCGCAGCCTATTGTCATATAGCAGCTTCGATGCCGCGGGATTCTCCCGATCTTCTGCATGGTCGGCAATGCGATCGGGCAATCCGCGGGCCAGGGCACAGGCGCTCTTGGCTCGCTGCAGCAATATTTCAGCCTGATCTCCGTGCTCCGGAAACATCGCGATCCCGATCGCGGGATCGGCAAAGATTTCGTCCTCGCCGATCCAGAACGGCGTATTCAGGGCGCGCAGCGATTTCTTCGCTGCGAGCAGTGCCACGGCAGGACCCTCGACCGTGGAAAGCACGCAGGCGAAATCGTCCCGGCCCATTGCGCCGACAAAATCGCCCGGGCGGAGTACGTCGGTGCGCAGCGATGCGATCACCCTGTCGCGTACGGCATCGCCAATGTGGTAACCCCATACGCCGTCGATGCGGCTGATCACACCGCATTCAATGAGCAACACGGCCAGATTTCCGCCGTCAGCCCGTCTTTCCTCGACTTTGCCGCGCAGCTCGTCCAGGAATGGAACTGCGTCGGCAGAGTCCGCCCCGCTCACAGGAACAGCTCTCGCGGATCGATCTTGACGGAGTCGTACTCCAGGGAGCGCTGGATCCGATAGGGCTCGTCAGGCCTGACCTTGGGCTCCTTCATCAGGTCGAGCATCTTGTAGGGCACGAGCGGGTCGCCCTTGGCGTCCCTGACCACCATGATGCGCGGTTGCATGCGACGCACCATGTTCTGGGCGATCACGATCGCGATCTCGCCGCTGTTCAATTCGACCACGCTACCGACAGGAAAGACGCCGATGCACTGGATGAACTGTTCGACCAGTGCAGGGTGAAACTGCGTTCCACGTCCCTTGTAAATAATGCTGAGCGCCTTCGCAGGAGAAAGGTTTTCGCCAAACGGCTTCGGCGCCGTGAGCGTGTCGAATGTATCCACGATTCCGGCGATCGAGCCGAAAAAGGCGATTGCATTCCCGCGCAGGCCGCGCGGATAGCCGCTGCCGTCGAAACGCTCATGGTGCAGCGACGCCAGCCCCGGAAGTTCCGGCGGAATGCCGGGCGTGCTGCTGAGAATTCGGACCGAGTGATTCACGTGCGTCCGGTAGAGCTCGATTTCCTCGGCGTTGGCCGGCCCGCGCGCAGCAAGTTCGGTCGGCAGCTTGAGCTTGCCGACATCCTGCAGCAGTCCCAGCATGCCGAGGATTTTCATGCTCTCTTGCGGCAGCTGGAGGAAGCGCCCGAAGATGGTCATCATGACCGAAATCTCGACGGCGCGGCTGAGCGTCGCGCCACTCTTCTCCTGCAGCTTGATCAACAGGGCCATCGCATCCGGATTGCGCACGACGCTCTCGGTAATCTGCGCGGCCGCCTCATGCGACCGTGAACTGTCGATCGAGTTGCCGATCTCAACAGCTCGCGACAGCTCCATCACGACTACGGTCGTGTTCGTATGGGCTCGCTGGGCCCTGGGCAATTCGACTTCGACGCTCGCGGCTTCCTTGTAAACCGTAGTGCCGCGGATTTTCGCCAAATCCTCTGCCGTGACCTTGCCAATGTCCTGCGGTTCCTCTTTCTCCGGGTCGACGAAGACGCTCTTGCAGAACTTCCTCAGGACGTCGATCTGCTTGTCATTTTTCAGGACAAAGCCCTGAAACACGAACGGTGTTTCCGTCCATGGTCTGTCGAGCTTGGAGATGAACATCCCGAAGATCAGTTTTTCGACAGGAATTTCCCGGAGTTCCATACGGATACGTGGTGGTCTGGCTGAATGAACAAATTTTCGCGTCTACGCGACAAAACAGCAAGCAAGGCTTGATTGCATGCGGTGGACCCATTTGCTCCGCATTCGTGCTCCGCGTTCGCGCGAGCGCCAAGCTTACTACGAATTCCAGCGACACTCAGGCTGGAATGGGGCATGTGTCCGTCATCGAACCACCTGTCGCCCTGCCGACGGCATTGCCTGGCGCAGCGCCAGAGACAGTTGCCACAACTCCGGACAAAAACCTGGAATCCCGCTTCAGCTAACGGACTCGGGGTAACGCGATAAAACCGGGCGGCCATCATCCGGATGCGCCGTAAACGAAATAAGGGCTTGCATCGCTGCAAGCCCTTATTGATGATGTGGTGGGTGCTGACGGGGTCGAACCGCCGACATTCGCCTTGTAAGGGCGACGCTCTACCAACTGAGCTAAGCACCCGCTGAACGGCGGTTGCCCGCATCGGACAACCGGCCGCAATTCTATCAGTTCGCAGCCGCTCGGTGGGTCATCAGTGCGTCACTACGCCCGTCGCCGCAGCGTCGCCCGCAACTACCGCCACAGCGGGTGTTGCAGCTTGCTCGGGCAACGGCTCGGGCATGCGCTCGAGGGCAAGTTCCAGCACCTTGTCGATCCAGCGCACCGGCAGAATCTCGATCCGGTTCTTGATGGTGTCGGGAATCTCCGCCAGATCCTTGACGTTTTCCTCGGGGATCAGCGCCGTATGGATGCCGCCTCGCACCGCCGCCAGCAACTTTTCCTTCAACCCGCCAATGGGCAGCACTTCGCCGCGCAAGGTGATCTCGCCCGTCATCGCCACATCGGCGCGCACCGGGATGCCGGTCAGGACCGACACCAGCGCGGTGCAGATGGCAACGCCGGCACTCGGACCGTCTTTCGGCGTCGCTCCTTCGGGCAGGTGGATGTGGATATCGTTCTTCTGGTAGAAATCGTCGGCAATGCCCAGCGCCTGGCTGCGCTTCCTGACCACCGACAGCGCAGCCTGGATCGACTCCTGCATGACCTCGCCGAGCTTGCCGGTGGTCATGGTCTTGCCCTTGCCGGGCAAGGCAACGGCTTCGATGGTGAGCAGCTCGCCGCCGACTTCGGTCCACGCCAGGCCGGTCACCTGCCCGATCTGGTTTTCCTTTTCCGCCATGCCGAAGCTGTAACGGCGTACGCCAAGGAACTTGTCCAGATTTTTGGCATTGACCACGATCTTGTTCTTGCGCGCCTTCATTACCAGGGATTTCACCACCTTGCGGCAGATCTTCGAAATCTCGCGCTCCAGCGCGCGCACGCCGGCTTCACGCGAGTAGTAGCGCACGATGTCGCGTAGCGCGTCCTCGGTGATGGCGAGTTCGTCGCGCTTGATGCCGTTGTTCTTCAACTGCTTCGGCACCAGGTAACGCAGGGCAATGTTGACCTTTTCGTCCTCGGTGTAGCCGGAAAGGCGAATGACCTCGAGACGGTCGAGCAATGCCGCCGGAATGTTCAGGGTGTTGGCCGTAGCGACGAACATGACATCGGACAAGTCGAAATCGACCTCGATGTAGTGGTCCTGGAACGTATGGTTCTGCTCCGGATCGAGTACTTCGAGCAGGGCAGAAGAAGGATCGCCACGGAAATCCTGTCCCATCTTGTCGACTTCGTCGAGCAGGAACAGCGGATTCTTGACCCCGACCTTGGTCATGTTCTGCAGTATCTTGCCCGGCATCGAACCGATGTAGGTGCGGCGATGGCCGCGAATCTCGGCTTCATCACGTACGCCGCCCAGCGCCATGCGAATGAACTTGCGATTGGTGGCCTTGGCAATCGACTGGCCGAGTGAGGTCTTGCCCACTCCGGGAGGGCCGACCAGACACAGGATCGGCGCCTTGACCTTGTCCACGCGCTGCTGCACGGCGAGGTATTCGACGATGCGTTCCTTGACCTTGTCGAGGCCGTAGTGGTCCCGGTCGAGGATCTTCTCGGCGGCCGACAAATCCTTGCTGATCCGCGACTTCTTCTTCCACGGCAGGGCCAGCAGGGTTTCGATATAGTTGCGCACGACGGTGGCTTCGGCCGACATGGGCGACATCAGCTTGAGCTTCTTGACCTCCGCATTGATCTTGGTCAGGGCCTCCTTGCTCATGCCGGCCGCCTTGATCTTTTTTTCCATCTCATCGATGTCGGCGCCATCTTCACCTTCGCCGAGTTCCTTCTGGATGGCCTTGACCTGCTCGTTGAGGTAATACTCGCGCTGGCTCTTTTCCATCTGGCGCTTGACGCGACCGCGAATGCGCTTTTCGACCTGAAGAATGTCGAGTTCGGCTTCAAGCTGGCCGAGCAGTTTTTCCAGCCGCTCGGATACGCCGAAAACTTCCAGAACCTCCTGCTTCTGTTCGAGCTTCAGGGGCAGGTGCGCGGCAATCGTATCGGCCAGGCGCCCGGCTTCCTCGATGCCGGCCAGCGAGGTCAGCACCTCGGGCGGAATCTTCTTGTTGAGCTTCACGTACTGGTCGAACTGCGCCAGTACCGTGCGGCGCATGGCCTCGATCTCGTTGTCGGCGCGCTCTTCGACCGGGATCAGGCTGACATCGGCGACAAACAGGGTACGCTGGTCCTCGATGCGCAGGACACGGGCGCGTTGCACGCCTTCGACCAGCACTTTCACCGTCCCGTCAGGCAGCTTCAGCATCTGCAGGATGTTGGCGAGGCAGCCGATCTCGTACATGTCCTCCGGCACCGGCTCATCCTTGGCCGCGGATTTCTGCGCCACGAGAAGGATGTTCTTGCCCGCCTCCATCGCCGTTTCCAGCGCCTTGATGGACTTCGGGCGCCCGACGAACAGCGGGATCACCATGTGCGGGAATACCACCACGTCGCGCAAGGGCAACAGCGGCAGGGATTGGGTCTCTACTGGGGAGGCAGGCAGGTCAGACATCATCGTGTCCTTCGGTTATGAGTCACGCCGTCCACATTGGGGCGGCAGACCGGTATTCAAGGCGGCCTCAGTCAAACTCGGCCGCCGGATCAGTTCGAGCCTGAGACTTTCGGCTGGTCGGCGTAGATCATCAGCGGCTGGGCTCCGCTTTCAATGGTGCTCTCGTCGATCACGACCTTGCTCACGCTTTCCATGGTGGGCAGTTCGTACATGGTATCGAGCAGCACGTTTTCGAGAATGGAGCGCAGGCCGCGTGCGCCGGTCTTGCGTTTCAGTGCCTTCTTGGCAATTGCCTGCAGCGCCGAAGGACGCACTTCGAGTTCGACGCCTTCCATGGCGAAGAGCTTGTGATACTGCTTGATCAGGGCGTTCTTCGGTTCAATCAGAATTTCGACCAGGGCATCTTCGTCGAGCTCCTGCAAGGTCGCGATCACCGGCAGGCGGCCGATCAGCTCCGGAATCAGGCCGAATTTGATCATGTCCTCGGGCTCGACCTGCTTCAGCATCTCGCTGACATTGCCTGCGTCACGGCTTTTCACCTCGGCACCGAAGCCGATGCCGCCCTTCTCCGAGCGATTGCGAATCACCTTGTCCAGGCCGTCGAATGCACCACCGCAGATGAACAGGATGTTGGTGGTATCGATCTGGATGAAATCCTGGTTCGGATGCTTGCGCCCGCCTTGCGGCGGAATGCTGGCCACCGTACCTTCGATCAGCTTCAGCAACGCCTGCTGCACGCCCTCGCCGGACACATCGCGCGTTATCGAAGGATTGTCCGACTTGCGTGAAATCTTGTCGATCTCGTCGATATAGACGATGCCCTGCTGCGCCTTCTCGACTTCGTGGTCGCATTTTTGCAGCAGCTTCTGGATGATGTTCTCGACGTCCTCGCCGACGTAACCGGCTTCGGTCAGCGTCGTCGCATCGGCCATCACGAAGGGTACGTTGAGCGTGCGCGCCAGCGTCTGCGCCAGCAGCGTCTTGCCGGAACCGGTCGGGCCGATCAGCAGGATGTTGCTCTTCGACAGCTCGATGCCATCGCTGCCCTTTTCCTGATGACGGATGCGCTTGTAGTGGTTGTACACAGCGACGGCAAGGATCTTCTTCGCCGAATCCTGCCCGATCACGTACTGATCGAGCATCTCGCGGATCTCTTTCGGCGCCGGCAACTCGCGCTTGGACGCGCCCGCCGGTTCGGCGGCGATCTCGTCGCGAACGATGTCATTGCATAGTTCGATGCATTCGTCGCAGATAAAAACGGAGGGGCCCGCTATCAGCTTCTTGACCTCATGCTGGCTCTTGCCGCAGAAGGAGCAATACAGGAGCTTTTCCCCGCTACCCGATTTCTTTTCCGCCATCTTCGTCTCCGTCCCTGCGAACGATCAAGCCTTGGCAGCTTCGACGGCTTCGTCGCGGCTGGTCAGCACCTTGTCGACCAGACCGTATTCGACCGCCGCCTCGGCTGAAAGGAAGTTGTCGCGATCGGTGTCGCGCTCGACGCGCTCAATCGACTGGCCGGTGTGGTGCGCCAGCATGCTGTTGAGTTTCTGCTTGAGGAACAGAATTTCCTTGGCATGGATCTCGATGTCCGAGGCCTGGCCCTGAAAGCCACCCATCGGCTGATGAATCATCACGCGCGAATTCGGCAGGCAGTAGCGTTTGCCCTTCTCCCCGGCCGCCAGAAGAAACGAACCCATGCTCGCCGCCTGTCCGATGCACAGCGTCGATACGTTCGGCTTGATGAACTGCATCGTGTCGTAGATGGCCATCCCCGCGGTCACGGAACCGCCCGGCGAGTTGATGTAGAAGAAGATGTCCTTGTCCGGATTTTCCGATTCAAGGAAAAGTAGCTGCGCCACGATCAGATTGGCCGTTCCGTCGTTGACCGGCCCGACCAGGAAAATCACCCGTTCGCGCAGCAGTCGCGAATAGATGTCATAAGCCCGTTCGCCGCGCCCGCTGGTCTCGATAACCATAGGCACCAGGCCCAGCGCCCGGGTGTCTTGGGCCGACACGTCGTAGGCACCACCATTTTGTCGCGAACCGTACATGGACATCTCCGGCAGAATCATGCTGCATTACCCATCAGCGAATCAAAAGCGATGGGGGCTTCACTGACCTGGGCATTGGCGAGCACCCAATCCACCACATTGTTCTCCAGCGCCAGCGCCTCGGCCTCGGCCAACCTCTGTGGCTGGGAATAGTACCAGCGGACCACTTCCTTCGGGTCCTCAAAGGTCTCCGCAAATTCGTCCACGATGGCGCGCACTTGTTCCGGCTTGACATGAAGATCCCTGGCCTTGACCAGTTCCGCAAGCAACAGGCCAAGTTTCACCCGGCGCGTCGCCTGCTCGCCGAACCAGGAGGGTTCGACCGGAATATTCTTCATCCCCATGCCGCGCGATTCCATGTCGCGCCGCGCCGCCTCGGCCATCTGCTCGGATTCCATGGCAACCAGCGCCTTGGGCACTTCAATCGGATTGACTTTCAGGAGCGTATCCATGACCTGCTCCTTGACCTTCGCCAGCAGGCGCTTCTTCACTTCGCGCTCCAGGTTCGAACGAACCTCGACACGCATCTTGTCGGTGTCGCCATCGGCGACACCGAGTTGCCTGGCGAAATCGGCGTCGATCTCCGGCACGATGGGCGCCTCGACTTTCTGTACGCTCAGATCGAACTGCACCGTCGCGCCGGCCAGTTCCGCGGCCTGATAGTCAGCAGGAAACGTGACGTCAAAGATTTTCTTGTCACCCGCCCTGACGCCTTCGAGTTGGGCCTCGAAATCCGGCAGCATCTGGCCGCCGCCCAGCATGACCGTGAAGTCGCTGGCCTTGCCACCGGGGAATTCCTCGCCATCCTTGCGTCCGACGAAATCGATCACCAGACGATCACCCGTCAACGCAGCACGGTCGATCCCGGCGTAGGTGGTGCGTTGCGTGCGCAGTACATCGAGGGTTTTGTCGACCTCGGCTTCGGTCACTGTCAGCGTCGGCTTCTGGATGGCCTGGCCGGAGACATCTGCCGGCGTGATATCGGGATAGACCTCGAACACCGCGGTGAAGCCCAGTTGTCCCGGGCTGGCGTCGGACTTCGGTTCGATGCGCGGATAGCCGGCGACGCGCAGATTCTGCTCGCGCACTTTCTCGCCATAGGCTTTCTCCACCGCCGCACCAATCGCCTCCGAGCGCGCCTGGGAGCCGTATTGCTGCGCAACCAGCTTCATCGGTACTTTGCCCGGACGGAAACCCGCCGCCTTCACGGTGCGCGACATCTGCTTCAGACGCTGCTCGACATCCTTGTCGATCTCGGCCAGAACCACTGTCATGTCGATGCGCCGTTCCAGTGCGCTACCCGTGTCGATTGCAGCGTCCGTCGTTGCCTTGTCCGTCATCTTTATATCCGTCATTGAAGAATTCATTAAAAATCTCGTTAGTGCCAACCCCCGGGCCTGCGCCCGAACGCTGGTGCCCAGGAAGGGACTCGAACCCCCACGCCTCGCGGCGCCAGAACCTAAATCTGGTGCGTCTACCAATTCCGCCACCTGGGCGCATGTCGCAAGCGGCCATCGATGCAGACCGCAACGACACGACGTGGATTGCGAATTTTACCTGCTTTCAACATTTCTTTCCGACTTGCCGCCAGTGCGGAGGGCGCAGGGAAATGTTGCTCGCACGTTGCGGCGAACCTCTCCCGATGGCTCTGTATATACTTCTGCCGCATCATGGCTGTCGATCACTACGAAAACTTCCCTGTCGCCTCCGTTCTGCTGCCAGCGGACTTGCGCGAGCCGGTGGCGGCCATTTATGGCTTTGCCCGCAGCGCAGACGATTTCGCCGACGAAGGCGATCTCTCGCCGCAGCAGCGGCGCGCGCTGCTGACCGGCTACCAGACCGAACTGGACGCGATTGAACGGGGCGAGCCCACCCGGGACCCGGTATTTTTGCGCCTGCGACCGGTGATCGCCAGGTACGGACTGCCGCTGCAACTGTTTCGCGACCTGCTCGATGCCTTTACGCAGGACGTGAGCAAGGATCGTTACTGCGACTTCGCGGAGCTGATGGACTACTGCCGCTGCTCGGCCGATCCGGTAGGCCGCCTGATGCTGCACCTGTTCGGCCACGCCTCGGCGGAGAACCTTTCACGTTCGGACGCCATCTGTTCCGCGCTGCAACTGATCAACCACTGGCAGGATGTCGGCATCGACGCCGGCAAGGGTAGCAAGGGCAGAATCTACCTGCCTCAGGACGACATGGCGTGCTTTGGCGTGAGCGACGGCGACATCCTGCTACGCGCCTCGGTTGACAGCCTCGACTCCCCAGCCGGCGCGGGGTTTCGCGCCCTGCTGCAGTTCCAGGTCGAGCGTGCGCGCGCACTGATGCTTTCGGGCGCACCCCTGGGTTGGGACCTGCCGGGAAGGATCGGGCTCGAAATCCGTGCCATCGTGGCCGGCGGCCTGCGCATCCTGGATAAAATCGAGGCCATCGATTACGATGTCTTCAACCGGCGTCCAGTGCTGCAGCCTCTCGACTGGCCGCTCATTGTTTGGCGCTCGCTGGTCCGCCCACTGGACACTCATCGGTAAATTCGCCGTGACTCCCGATCAATACTGCCAGGAACGCGCCGCGAAAAGCGGCTCCAGCTTCTACTACAGCTTCCTGTTTCTTGAACCGCTCCGGCGCCAGGCCATTACGGCGCTCTACGCCTTCTGCCGCGAAGTCGATGACGTGGTCGATGAATGCCCCGACGCCCATCTGGCGCGCACCAAGCTGATGTGGTGGCGCGCCGAAGTGAAAGCCCTGTTTGCTGGCCGCCCCAGTCACCCGGTAACGCAGGCGCTGGCTGCGTCCCTGAAAAACTTCTCGCTGCCGCAGGAACAATTGCTGGAAATCATCGACGGCATGGAGATGGACCTCGACCAGGTCCGCTACGCCGATTTCAAGGAGTTGCACCTGTATTGTTACCGCGTCGCCAGCGTGGTCGGCCTGCTCGCTGCAGAAATCTTCGGCTACAGCGACCGCCTGACGCTCAAATACGCTCACGATCTGGGGCTCGCCTTTCAACTCACCAACATCATCCGCGATGTCGGCGAAGATGCCCGGCGCGGTCGCATCTATCTGCCGCAAGACGAGCTGTCACGCTTTGGCGTCACGGAGACCGACCTGCTGCAGGCGCACTACAGCGACAACTTTCGCCGCTTGATGGAGTTTCAGGTCGAGCGCGCCCGAGCGACCTACCAGCAGGCCTTCGCCCAACTCCCTGCCGCCGACCGCAAGGCACAGCGTGCGGGGCTGATCATGGCCGCCATCTACCGCGCCACGCTCGACGAAATCGTGCGCGACGGCTTCCGCGTGCTGGACCAGCGCATTTCGCTGCCGCCGCTGCGCAAGTTGTGGCTGGCAGCGAAAACCTGGATAGCCGCATGAACCTTCCCCCCGCCCCCCTTCCCGGGGAAGGGGGTGACATCGGTTCAGCCGCTGCCGCGGCTTCCGGGTCGAGACGCGCTCCGCCTTGGGGCGGCCCAGCGGCGGAGAAGCTTGCCGTCATCGGAGCCGGCTACGCCGGGCTGGCCGCTGCAGTCGAACTCGCTACCGCCGGCCGTCAGGTCGAAGTATTCGAGGCCTCACGCGTCCTCGGCGGTCGCGCCCGCGCGGCGCAGATCGAAGGCTACACAGTGGATAACGGGCAGCACATCCTGATTGGGGCCTACACCGAAACCTTGCGCCTGATGCGTGCCGTGGGGGCCGATCCCGACAGGCTGCTCAAGCGCACGCCGCTGCGCTTTGAATTTCCCGGTGAATTCGTGATGGCCGCGCCGCGCCTGCCGGCGCCGCTGCACACCGCGTTCGCCCTGCTCCTCGCACGGGGGCTCGACTGGCGCGAAAAGTGGGCGGCCATCCGCCTCATGCAGCGACTGCAAGCCAGCCAGTTCCGCATCGAGCCGGATACCACCGTGACGCAGTGGCTGGAGCGGAACCAGACTCCGCCCCGCCAGCGCCGACTTTTGTGGGAGCCGCTGTGCATCGCGGCGCTGAATACCCCGTCCGAGCGCGCCTCGGCCCAGGTGCTGGCCAATGTATTGCGCGACAGCCTGGCTGGAACCCGCGCGGCAAGCGACATGCTGCTGCCGCAGGTGAATCTCTCGGCTCTGTTTCCTGAACCCGCGGCGAAGTTCATCGCGCAGCGTGGCGGCGCGGTGCATCTCGGTCATCGTGTCGCTTCCCTCAGGCGCCAAGGGGATGGCTGGCTGATCGACGATGCAGGTCCGTTCACGCAGATCGTTGTCGCCCTGGCGCCCTATCACCTCGCCAGCCTCGTGCCCGAGTTGGCGGCCCATGTGGCCCACCTCGAATGGGAGCCCATCGTCACCAGCTATTTCAGCTATCCCGCCGCGGTGCAGCTGCCGCAGCCCATGCTCGGCGTGGACGCCGGGCTCGCGCAATGGCTGTTCGATCGCGGTCGACTATGCGGACAAAGAGGCCTGATCGCCGCCGTCATCAGTGCTCGTGGCCGGCATCTGGACTTGCCGACCGCAGAACTCGAACGCGGCATCCACAAGGAAATCGCCCGCCTCGTGCCGAATCTGCCCGCGCCACTGACTGTGCAAACCATCACCGAAAAGCGCGCCACCTTCGCCTGCGTGCCGAATCTGCAGCGGCCACCGGCCCGAACCGGATTGCCCGGCCTGTGGCTGGCGGGCGACTATGTCGCCGGCGAGTATCCGGCAACGCTTGAAGGCGCGGTCAGAAGCGGTGTGGCTGCGGCCCGCAAGATCCTTGCGGTGTAACCTGAGGATCAAGGCGCAGGCGTCAATCGCGAGCAAGCTCGCTCCTTGCGATCATTTACCCACCCCGTAGGAGCGAGCTTGCTCGCGATGCCAGACGCAGCGCGGCGTCAGCCGACGATGCGCCCGGCGTCCAGGCGCAGCGTCCGCCCGCAACGATGTGCCAGCGCCTCGTCGTGGGTCACCAGGATCAGCGTCGTGCCGGCCTCGGCATTCATGGCGAACATCAGGTCGATGATCTGTGCCCCGGTCGCCGCATCGAGATTGCCGGTCGGCTCGTCGGCCAGCAGGAGTCGCGGCCGCATGGCGAAAGCGCGCGCCAGCGCCACGCGCTGTTGTTCGCCGCCGGAAAGGTGCTTCGGGTAGTGTGCCAGACGCGCGCCGAGGCCGACACGATCCAGCATGCCCTGCGCCGTCGCCCGCGCATCGGCCCGACCGGCCAGTTCCAGCGGCAGCATGGTGTTTTCCAGCGCCGTCAGGGCCGGCAGCAACTGGAAGGACTGGAAGACGAAGCCGAGCAACCGGCCGCGCAGTTGCGCGCGGCCATCTTCATCCAGCCGGGCGAGATCCTGTCCGCCCAGATGCACCGCGCCCGACGAAGGCAGGTCGAGACCCGCCATCAATCCGAGCAGCGTCGACTTGCCCGAGCCTGAGGCGCCGACGATGGCCACCGCTTCGCCGGAAGTCACGGCAAACGAAATCTCGTGCAGAATCGTGAGCGTGCCATCGCCGCTGGGCACGATCTTGCCCAGTTCCGCCACATCGATCACCACGTCTGTCATCACACCGTCCTGAACCATGCTCAAAGAACTTGCCTCCCGCTGTTGCTTCATTGTCCTGTTTTTCTGCAGCCTCGCCGTCAGCGCAACAGAGCAGCGCATTCTGGTCTATGGCGACAGCCTCTCTGCCAGTTTCGGCATCGCTGTCAGCCAAGGGTGGCCGGCCTTGCTCGGACAGCGCTTGCAGAGTAGCGGTTCCCCGCTCACCGTCACCAATGCCAGCATCAGCGGCGAAACCACCGCAGGGGGACGCGCACGTTTCGCCGCTGTACTGAGCCAATTCAAGCCCGCTGTCGTCATTCTCGCACTCGGCGCCAACGATGGCTTGCGCGGTCTGCCGGTGGCGGAGATGAAGAGCAATCTCGCGTTCATGGTGGCGCTGGCAAAGAAACACCGTGCGCGCGTGCTGCTGGTCGGCATGCATTTGCCACCCAATTACGGGCCAAGGTACACACAGGAATTCGACACCGCCTTCCGTAATCTCGCCAAACGCGAGAAAGTCGCCTTGCTGCCCTTCCTGCTCGAACCCATCGCCCTGGATCAGGACGCCTTCCAACCCGACGGCCTGCACCCGACCGCTGCCGCACAGCCGAAAATTCTCGATCACGTCTGGAAAGCGCTGAAGCCGCTGCTCACGTAAGACATCCATGTCCGAAAAACTGCACAAGGGAGTGGCGACGGTAGCACAACTCGCCGCATTCGACACCGTCATCGACGCCCGCGCCCCGACCGAGTTTGCCGAGGACCGCCTGCCCGGCGCGATCAGCCTGCCGGTGCTGAATGACGAGGAACGCGCCCGGGTCGGCACGCTCTACAAGCAGGTCTCGGTATTCGAGGCGAAGAAGCTCGGCGCGGCGCTGGTCTCGAAGAACATTGCACGCCACATCGAAGAACATCTGCTCGACAAACCCAAAAGCTGGCGACCGCTGGTGTATTGCTGGCGCGGAGGCCAGCGCAGCGGCGCCTTCACCCATATCCTGAGGGAAATCGGCTGGGATGCCCATCGCATCCAGGGCGGCTACAAGAGTTGGCGCCATCATGTAATCGAGCAACTGGCGCTGCTGCCGCCGCAAGTGAATTTCCGCGTCGTCACCGGTGCCACGGGCAGCGGCAAAAGTCGTCTGCTGGAAGCCTTGGCGGCGCGCGGCGCACAGGTATTGCACCTTGAGGAACTGGCCGCCCACAAAGGTTCGGTGCTGGGCAATTTGCCCGGCCAGCCGCAACCCGCGCAGAAAGGTTTCGAGTCGCGACTGCTGGCTGAACTGTCTGCGCTGGACCTGTCGCTGCCGGTGTTTGTCGAGGCTGAAAGCCGAAAGATCGGCCGCCTGCAGTTGCCCGATGCGCTGCTGGAAGCCATCCGCGGCGCGCCCGGTCTGCGTATCGAGGCGTCGCTTCACGCCCGCGTTGAATTCCTCTTGCGGGACTATGACTATGCCATTGCCGATCCGGCATGGCTGATCGAGCGGCTCGGCCATCTCAAGGGCCTGCAAAGCAACGAGACCCTGGAGCGCTGGCGCGCACAGATCGTTGAGCGGAATTTTCCAGCCCTCGTCGAAGAACTTCTGACGCTGCACTACGATCCGCTCTATCAGCGTTCGCAAGCCTTCAACTATGACTCGTTTGACGCCGCGACCCGCTACGCCACCGACCGGCTTGATTCGGCCGCGCTCGATCACTTGGCTGCGGAAATCCTGGCTACATCTGCCTGATCCGCGAGGGGATACTGTCCGCGCGTCACAGCCATCGGAGCCCGCTTGTCATGCAGGCAGCAGCGACTCGATACCCCGTGTGGCGCACAAACGCTGCACCACGGCCGGACGCGGAGCGTCTACTTCCCCCTGCTCGAACGCCACCACCGCCAGTCGTCGCCGCACCACGTCCAGCAGTTCGCCCGGGCGCAGCAGAAACGCCGGATTGGCCGGCTTGCCAAAACGCTCATTGCCGACCATGAAGGTCTCGTAGATCAACACTCCGTTCTCGCCCAACGCATTGAGCAGCATCGGGAGCAGCGGCCGAAAGAGGTAATTGGTGACGACAATGCCATCAAAAACATGCCCGTGATAGGGCCATGGACCGCCCTCGAGATCGGCTATCCGCGTGACGATGCCAGGGGCTTTCGCCGCAATTCCGGCCAGGGCCGCGGCGTCGCGGTCCACCGCCTCAACCTTGTAGCCGTGTTCCGCCAGCAGCAGGGAATGCCGGCCCTCGCCGCACGCCAGATCCAGCACCGCGCCCCCCGCCGTTATCAAGGGCGTGAAGCGTTGAACCCAAAGTGACGGGTTTTGGCTCATATGTATTGTCATGTCGAGTATCATTTTGACTGCAGATCAAGGCCCGCGCCACTTCCGCGCCACTTCCCGCGGCTTTACACCTCATGCCCATGATACCGAACAGTTTTGCTGGCAACGCACAGGACCGCAACGATGCACTGCGCGAGCGGCTGAGCACGACTACCGAAGCCTACAGCCGATTCGTGCCGCGAGAGTTTCTCAACTTGCTCGGCATTGAAGACATCCGCAGGGTGGAAGTCGGGCAGCAGGTCGAGCGCAAGATGACGGTGCTGTTCGCAGATATCCGCGACTTCACGTCACTGTCGGAGTCGATGAGCCCGCAGGAGAACTTCAACTTTCTCAACTCCTACCTGATTCAGATGGAGCCGGTGATTACCGCTCATGGCGGTTTCATCGACAAGTACATCGGCGACGCCATCATGGCGCTGTTTCCTGATTCGCCCGATGCAGCACTTCGCTGCGGTCTGGCAATGCTGGAGCGGCTCCAGGAATACAACGACGGGCGCGAGCGCGCCGGCTACCGTCCGATCAAGATTGGAATCGGCATCAACACCGGGATCGTCATCCTGGGCACCATAGGCGGCGCCTCGCGCATGGATGGCACGGTGATTGGCGATGCGGTCAACCTCGCCGCGCGGCTGGAGCGCCTGACCAAGGAATACGGGGTGGCGATACTGATCAGCGAATACACCCTGTACTGCCTTGACCAGCCCGACCTCTGGTCGATCCGCTTTCTTGATCGCACGCATGTGCGTGGCAAGGAAGAGACGCAATCGGTGTATGAAGTCTTTAACGGCGACTCCGCCCCGTTGATGACGGCCAAGCAAAGGACCCTCAAAATTTTCGAGGAGGCCTTGGCCCACTACCACGTAGACGACATCCTCACCGCCCGTGAGCGGCTCATTTCCTACCTTTCGCAGGTACCTGCGGACGACGCCGCCCGGGTCTATCTGGAACGCTGCGCTCCCGCCGCCGGAGGTCCGGGTAATCGCCGGGTGGAACTGGCCTCCAACTGGAAGGAGGAGTACTCCTTTGGCAAGGACGGACTGGATGTGGCGCATCAGAACCTGCTCGCCGACATGCATGCACTGGCCCGCGCGGTAAACGTCGGCGCCTGGGATCTGACACCGCCGCTGCTGGCACAGATCGAGTCCGCTGCTGTCCACGATTTCAGAATCGAGGAACAACTGATGCTGGACAACGAATACCCCTTCATCGACCTGCATACCCGCCAGCACCAGCGGTTTTTTGAATATTTTGGCGAATTGCGCGATGAAATCGCCCTCGGCGAAGAAAATCGCGTCTATTTGGGCTTTCGCATCAAGCGCTTGCTGACCGGCTGGCTGGTCAACCACATCCTCAGCGCCGATCGCCATTATGGTCACTATCTGAATAGCAGGCGCCGCGAATTACCCGACCGGTAAGTCAGTTCGATAGGCACGAGCGGCCGGAAGGTGCTATGCTTTTTGCTGCGTTGCACCAATATTCCTGACAAAGCATTCACCCGCCGCTGCGGAGCGCCGCCATGAACAACGAACGACATTATCTGCATACCCTTTTCGAGCCTGAATCGATCGCCATCGTCGGCGCTTCGGAGACACCCAACTCGATTGGCGTCACGCTGGTTCGCAACATGCTCGACTCGGGCTACAAGGGCAAGCTGTTCTTTGTCAATCCAAAGCACGAGACCGTGTTCGGACAGCAGAGCTATCCGTCGGTTGATACCATTCCCCAGCGGCTGGATATAGCCGTGATCTGTACCCGGGCGAATACCGTGCCCGACATCATCGATGCCTGTGGTCGCGCCGGTTGCAGGAACGCCATCATCATTTCCGGCGGCTTCGCCGAGGCCGGACCCCGCGGCGCTTCCCTGGAACGCGCTGCACGCGAGAATGCCCGTCGCCACGGCATGCGCCTGGTCGGCCCCAACTGTCTGGGCATCATGCGGCCGGGCAGCCAGATCAACCTCACCTTTGCCCATGGCTTCGCGCATTCGGGCACGATAGGTCTCATCTCGCAATCCGGCGCACTCTGCACCGCGATTCTCGACTGGGCTCTGCCCAACAAGATCGGCTTCTCGAACGTGGTCTCCCTGGGCGCCGAAAGCGACATCGACTTTGGTGAAGTGCTCGACTACATGGTGTCCGACCCGCGCACCGAGAACATCTTTCTTTACATCGAGGGCATCAAGAATGCCCGCCGCTTCATGAGTGCGCTGCGCGCGGCAGCGCGCGTCAAGCCGGTGCTGCTGATCAAGGTCGGCAAGCATCCGGCCGGCGAGAAGGCCGCGCTCTCTCATACAGGCGCGCTGGTCGGTGCCGACGACGTCTTCGACGCCGCGCTGCGCCGAGCCGGCGTCGTCCGTCTGGCCAACGTCGGCCAGATGTACGCCGCGGCTTCCGCCCTGTTCTCGCACTTTCGGCCCCGAGGCAAGCGACTGGCGATCATCACCAATGGTGGCGGCCCCGGCGTCATGGCCGCTGATCACGCTGCAGACATCGGCATTCCGCTGGCGCAACTCGATGCGGCGACCATCACCCGCCTCAATGAATTGCTGCCCGCTACCTGGTCCAAATCCAATCCCATCGACATACTCGGTGACGCTGATCCGACACGCTATGGCGCGGCACTCCAGGCCTGCATCGACGACGACAACATCGACGGCGTGCTGGCCATCCTGACACCGCAGGCGATGACCGACCCGACGCAGGCGGCGCGCACGGTGATCGAGATCGCAAGGCAAAGCGACAAGCCCCTGGTGACCTGCTGGATGGGCGAAGAGCAGGTGAGCGAAGCACGCAAGCTGTTCCAGGGTGCGGGCATTCCCACCTTCCGCACCCCCGAGCCCGCTGTCGACCTGTTCTCGCATATTTCCAACTACTACCGAAACAGGCAGTTGCTGATGCAAACACCGGCCTCGATTTCCGAACAGGCTCCGCCGCGACTCGAATCGGCGCGACTCGTAATCGAAACAGCGCTGATGGAAGGGCGCAAGGTGCTTAGCGAAATGGAATCGAAGGCCATCCTCTCGGCCTTCAGGATTCCCATCGCGCAAACCGTGGTGGCCCGCTCCGCGTCCGAAGCCATGGTACTGGCCGAAGAACTCGGCCTGCCGGTCGTGATGAAAGTCGATTCGCCCGAGATTGCGCACAAGAGCGATTCCGGAGGCGTGCGCCTCAACCTGAACAGCCTCGCTGCCGTGCGCGATGCCTGGCTGGAAATCATGGACGAGGTGAAGAAGATCCGTCCGGATGCGCACATCAACGGCATTTCCATCGAGCCGATGATCCAGAAGCCCAATGGTCGCGAACTGAAGGTCGGCATGATGCGCGACAAGATCTTCGGCCCGACCATCGTTTTTGGCCCCGGCGGGACCAGCGTCGAGGCCTACAACAGCGACCGCGCGGTCGCCTTGCCGCCGCTCAATCCGATTCTGGTGGCCGACATGCTGGCCTCGACGCGGACTACAGCTCGACTCGGAAAATTCCGCAACATGCCGCCGGTCAACATGGAAGCGATCGAATCCATACTGCTGAGCGTTTCGGCCATGGTCTGCGAACTGCCGTGGATCAAGGAGATGGACATCAATCCGCTGATTGTCGACGAGCACGGTGCAGTGGCGGTGGACGCCCGCATCGCCATCGAGAACATGCCGATTACCGCGGGTCGCTACGACCACATGGCGATTCATCCCTATCCGACACACTTGAAGTCCAGCTTCCAGGCCAAGGATGGCTCCCAGGTCACCATTCGTCCGATCAGACCCGAAGATGTCCGCATGGAACAGGAATTCGTCAAGGCCCTGTCGCCGGAATCACGCTACATGCGCTTCATGAACACCATTCGCGAAGTCTCGCCGGCGCAGTTGATCCGGCTCACGCAAATCGACTATGACCGCGAAATGGCCTTTGTCGCCACCATCGACGCAGATGGCGTGGAAAAGGAGATCGGCGTGGTCCGCTTCGCCACCAGCCCGGACGGCGAATCCTGCGAGTTCGCCATCGTCGTCGCCGACGACTGGCAAGGCAAGGGACTGGCCCGCCGTCTCATGGGTGTCCTGATCGACACTGCCCGCAGCAGCGGCCTGCGCTACATGCATGGCGACTTCCTGGCCGAAAATTCGCGCATGCTGGCCTTCGTCGCCAGTCTCGGCTTTGTCCTCTCGGCACATCCGGAAGACCACGGACTCAAACGTGGAGTGCTGGTGCTGAATTGAGAGCCATGGAGCGCTGCCCCTGGTGCGGCACCGATCCGCTCTACGTCGCCTATCACGACACCGAGTGGGGCGTGCCTTGTCATGACGAACGCACGCTGTTCGAGTTCCTGATTCTTGAAGGCGCACAGGCCGGGCTGTCGTGGATCACCATTCTCAGGAAGCGCGAAAACTATCGCCGCGCCTTCGACAACTTCGATCCGGCCAGGATCGCCCGCTATGGCGAGGACGACGTGGCACGACTGCTGGCTGACGCCGGCATCGTCAGAAACCGGCTGAAGATTGCGGCCAGCATCGGCAACGCGCGCGCCACACTGGAACTCTACGAAAAGGGCACGACGCTCGACCAGTTGCTGTGGCAGTTTGTCGATGGCCGTCCGCGCATCAACCGCTGGCGCACGCTGGCGGAAGTCCCTGCCATCACGCCCGAGGCCGAGGCCCTGTCAAGGGAACTCAAGCATCGCGGTTTCCGCTTCATCGGTCCCACCGTCATCTATGCCCACATGCAGGCGACCGGCATGGTCAATGATCACCTGGTCTCCTGCCCACGCCACGCCAAACTCGGCGGCTCTGCGCCCGCCCCGCGCTGAACGTCGCCGCCATTGCGCGGCAAAAGCCACGAAACTAATCTGGTTACAATAGCCGGACCTGAAAACACCCGGTTCCACCCAGTCGCGCATGCAAATCGGCTTCGAAACCATTCGCGAGATTCTTGAACACCGCCTCCGTCAGGAGGATATCGAACGGCTGCTGCACGGCCTTGACGAGTCGGGCAAAGCACAGTTGTTCTACCGGATTACCGAGCTTCTGCGCCGCACCTCGGCGCTGGCCGACATTGCCAATAGAGTTTCGGACAGCCTCTCCCTGGATGTGTTGTTTCCACGCCTGATGGAGGTGGTGACCGAGGCACTCAACGCCGACCGCAGTTCGCTGTTCCTTCACGATCCCGAAACCAATGAGTTGTTTTCGCGAGTCATGCAGGGAGATACCATCGGAGAAATCCGCTTCCCCTGCCATCTCGGGGTCGCCGGATCGGTATTTACCAGCGGTCAGGCGGAGATCATCGCTGACGCCTATGCCGACCCCCGCTTCAATCAGGACGTAGACCGGCGCACCGGTTACCGGACCCGGAATATCCTCTGCGTTCCTATTCGCAACAAGAACCGCGAGGTGATCGGCATTACCCAGGTGCTGAACAAGCATGTCGGAGACTTCGACGGCGAAGACCAGCGACTGCTGGAAGGGCTGTCCTTGCAGGCCTCCGCGGCGCTAGAAAATGCGCGCCTGTTCGAGAAAGTCGAACGTCAGCAGCGCGAAGAAGCAATGCTGCTTGAAGTAAGCATCTCGATTGTTTCCGAGATCCACCTCGAGCCGCTGCTGATGAAGATCATGGCCGCGGCAACCTCATTGCTCGACGCCGACCGCGGCACCCTGTTTCTTTACGACCCGGCACGTGATGAACTGTTTTCCCGTGTCGCCGGCGGCATCAGCAGTGAGGAGATTCGCTTTCCGGCAAGCTCCGGCATTGCCGGAGAATGCTTCAGCACCTGTGGCGTGATCAACATTTCCGACGCGTACGGCGATTCACGCTTCAATCCCGAATTCGACCGGCACACCGGCTACCGTACCCAGAGCATGCTGTGCATGCCGATCGTCGCCAGAGGCGAGCGCAAGATCGGCGTGATGCAGATTCTGAATCGCAAGGGCGGCGTGTTCGGCAGCGCAGATGAAAGACGCCTGCGGGCATTCTCGGCCCAGGCAGCCGTCGCGATCGAGAACGCGCAATTGTTCGAAGAAGTCAGCGCCGAACGCAATTACACCGAAGCCATCCTGCACAGCATGAACAACGCCGTCCTGACGCTTGATGCCAATGGCGTATTGCGGAAAATCAACGAATCGGCGAGGCGCATATTGCGCCTCGGAGACGACGAACTGCTCGGCCATCGGCTGGATGAGCATTTCGTCGGCCTCAACAGCTGGGTGGCGAAGAGCCTGGAAAAGGTTCGCGTCTCGGGCAACACCGACATCACGGTCGATACGGACCTGTTCGTCGCGGGCACCGAGGCGATTTCGGTGAACCTGGCAACAGTCCAGCTGACCAGCATCCGCAACGAGCCGATCGGCTACATGCTGATGATGGAAGACATCACCCGCGAGAAGCGGCTGCGCAACACCATGTCCCGCTACATGAGCAAGTCGGTGGTGGACCAGCTCATGGATAGCGGGGAAGCCGTGCTCGGCGGCACGGGGCGCGACGTCAGCGTGCTGTTTTCGGACATCCGCGGCTTCACCTCGATCTCGGAGCGACTCGGTGCCAAGGAAACCGTGGCCTTGCTCAACGAGTATTTCACCGACATGGTGGATATCGTGTTCGCCCACAACGGAGTGCTCGACAAATACATCGGCGACATGATCATGGCGGTGTTCGGCTCGGTGCTGCAGAGCGCGGATGACGCCATCAATGCGGTCATGGTCGGCAACAAGATGATGACCGGCCTGCACCAGCTGAACCGGCGCCGCGCCGCGCGTGGCGGCGAGGCGATCCGGATCGGGGTCGGCATCAGTACCGGGAATGTTGTCGCCGGAAACATCGGCTCGCTGAAGCGCATGGAGTACACCGTGATCGGCGACCGCGTCAACCTCGCCGAGCGCCTGGAGAGTGCCAACAAGTTCTATGGCACCTCGATCCTGATGTGCGACGCGACCTACTCGGCCATAAAGAGTCATGCATCCGCCCGCGAGATCGACCTGATTCGCGTCCGCGGCAGGGATATGCCGGTTGCAATATACGAGGCGATCGGCCACCACTCCGAAGACAGCTTTCCGCATCGCGCTGAAGTACTGGCAGCCTTCAACGAAGGGCTGGGCCTCTATCGCCAGCGCGAATGGGCCGGCGCGGAGCACTGCTTTGGCCAGGCGCTGGCCGCCAACCCCGGCGACGGGCCATCGAGAATCTATCTCGAGCGCTGCCGGATCTACCGCAACACCCCCCCTCCCCGGGAATGGGACGGGGTGTCGATGATGCAAAACAAATAGTGTCCGGCTGCATACTGCCGGCGTTCTCCACCCGCGCGCGGCAGTTCACAGACCGTGGAAGGCACCGAATCCGATGATGGAGCTTTCATCCCTGCTGGAACACCACGCCCGCTATCGCCCGCATGCCACGGCCGTGGTATTTGGCCAGCGGCGAATGGACTTCCGCAGCTTCCACGCCAGAGTCAACCAGGTCGCGCATCTGCTGACCGGGCTGGGCGTGAAGAAAGGCGAGCGTGTTGCCACGCTGATGGGCAATACGCTGGAACTGCTGGAACTTTACTGGGCCTGCGCCACAATCGGCGCAGTGGCGGTGCCTCTTTCCCCTCTGCTGACCGGCATCGGCTTGTCCGCCCTGATCAATGATGCCGGGGCCATCTGCCTGGTCACGCAGCAAAGCCTGCTGCCGGTAGTCGAAGACGTGTTGCCGGAACTGGCGACGCTGTCTCCGGCTCGCGTGCTTCTGATCGACGCCAACCAGCCACCCTGGGGCAACTACCCGGCACTGGCAGCGGCCGCGCCGGAGACCAGGCCGCTTTCTGCTGCGGTCACGGCAGACGATCTTTTCAACATCATGTACACCTCGGGCACCACCGGCCTGCCCAAGGGCATCATGCACAGCCATCGCGTGCGTGCGATGTACGCCCTGCTGCTCGGCGCTGCCTGGCGCATGACGCCGGAATCGGTTGTATTGCATACCGGCGCCATCGTATTCAACGGCGCCTTCGTGACCCTGATGCCGGCCTTCCACCTCGGTGCCACCTACATCCTGCATCGCCAATTCGATCCTGCGGCAATGATAGACACCATCGCGCAGGAAAAGGTCACCCACATCATGGTGGTGCCGGCACAGATCATCGCCCTGCTCGATTCGCCCGCTTTCGATCCCGACAAACTCGCTTCGCTGCAGATGATCCTGTCGCTCGGCGCACCGCTGGCACAGTCGCGCAAGGACCAGCTCGAGCTGTTGCTGCCCGGCCGTTTCCACGAGCTCTACGGACTGACCGAAGGCTTTGTCACCATTCTCGACAAGACCGATGCCGTACGCAAGGCCGGCTCAGTGGGCTGCCCGCAAGCCTTCAGCGAAGTGCGCATTGTTGGCGACGACGGCCACGACCTGCCGCCGGGCCAGCCCGGCGAGATCGTCGGGCGCGGTCCGTTTGTCATGCAGGGTTACTGGCGCAAGCCGGAGCTCACCGCAGAAACCCTGCGCGACGGCTGGATCTGCAGCGGCGACATCGGCTACCTCGACGACGAGGGCTATCTCTACCTGGTCGATCGCAAGAAGGACATGATCGATTCGGGCGGGGTCAAGGTCTATCCGCGCGACATCGAGGAAGTCGCCGCCCGCCACCCGGCCGTTGCCGAGGTGGCCGTGTTTGGCATCCCCCATGAAACCCGGGGTGAAACTCCGATCGCCGCCGTTGTATTGAAAGCCGGCGCCGACGCGTTCTGCGGGCAGGTGACGGCGGAAGAACTGCGCGACTGGATCAACGAACGCGTCGCGGCGCGCTATCAGCGTGTCCAGGATGTTGTCATCAAACCGGCCTTTCCGCGCAATGCCGCGGGCAAGACCCTCAAGCGCGACATGCGCGAGCCGTACTGGGCCGGACGCACTAGCCGGATATAGGTGCCGCCCGGCCGACCTTGCGGCCCATCGACAGCACCGTCAGCACCGCGAGTATCTGCAACAGCGCCACGCCCGGCAACACGCCATCGCGGCCGCCGGCATCCAGCAGCGCGCCAAACGCCAGCGGCCCCATGGCCAGACCGACATCCAGTCCGGAGTAGACGAAGCCATAGACCCGGCCAAACGCCGGCGAAGCATTGCCGCCTGCCAGGGAATCGGTGGCGACTCGGCGCACCAGCAGGTCGCGCGAAGGTCCGGCGAGACCGACACCGACGCCAATGCCGACCATCAGGGGAATGACACTCCAGGCCGGCGGCAATCCGCTGGCCAGCATGGAAGCGAAAATGGCCGCGCCAACCAGTGCGGCGCCCACTGTACGGTCATGCGCATGCACGCGCACGGCAACGAAACCGCCGATCACCATGCCTGCCGCCGACCCCAGCAAATAGCCGGTCAGCGCCGCTACGCCTGCCGCTGGCGTCAGTCCGTAGATGCCCCCCAGCACCGGCGCAGAGAAGCTCTGCAAACCGCCAAAGGCCGCCGTAATCAGCAGAAAAAAAGTGAAAGCCAGCCAGATCACCGGGGTGCTGAGGAAACCGAATGTCGCCCCCCTCGCCGCAGCGCCGGCACCGACTTTCGCCACATCGTCATCTAGCAGGGGGCGTGCCATCTGCAATGCGGCGACGGAACACAAGGCGACCAAAGTCGCCGCTACGCCGGCAACACGCCAACCGGCCCATGCCAGCGCCATACCTGAGATTGTCGCGCCAATGGCCCAGCCGAGATTGCCCGACAGGCCATGCACCGAAAATGCGTAGCCGAGACGTGCTGACGAAACCTTCTTGTTGAGCAGGGAAAAATCTGCCGGATGGAATACCGAATTGCCCATCCCGGCCAGAGCCACCGCCAGCAACAGCATCGGATAGTTGACCGCCACCGAGAGCGCCACGCCGGAAGCCGCGAGCAATCCCACTCCGGCCATCAGCACCCGGCGCGCACCATAGCGATCAACCACGATCCCGGCAAAAGCCTGACCCATGCCGGAGATCGTGAAGAACACGGTCATCAAAAAACCGGCCTCGGTATAGCCGAAACCGAAGTCCGGCATCAGGAGCGGAAACAGCGGCGGCAACAACAGGTGAAACAGGTGCGAGGTGGCATGGGCGACACCCACCAGCGCAATCACCGCAGCATCCGCACGGACAGTCGAATTCGGAGTCATCAAGCGATGCTAACCGAAATCCGCGGCTGGACGATCAGGGGCATCAAGGATTGGAGGGAGTCACTCGGACGAAGGATCGCTACCCGGCAACAATCATCGCTACCACGGCCGCCGCCATCACTGCGGTTGCAAACCAGCCGAGAACCAGATGACGCCTGCTAAGGGTGTAATCGCCAAGAATCTCCCGATTGCTGCCCAGCCACATCATGACCGCCATGATCGGAACGGCGATGATGCCGTTGACGACAGCACTCCAGACCAGGGCTTTGATCGGATCGAGCGGCGTGAAGTCGATCAAGGTCCCGATAATCGTGGAAGCGGCAATCACGCCAAAAAATCCCTTGGCTTCGAGAACATCATGATCCAGACCCGATCGCCATTCGAATGCATCCGCCACTGCATAACCGGCCGATGCGGCGAGGACCGGAACCGCGAGCATCCCGGTACCGATAATACCGAGAGCAAACAGGACAAACGTGAATTCGCCGGCCAGCGGACGCAGTGCTTCGGCCGCCTGTTTCGTGGTCTGAATGTCGGTAATGCCATGCTGATTGAGGGTAATCGCCGTGGCGAGCATGACGCAGAATGCGATCACGTTGGAAAACACCATCCCGACCACCGTGTCGAGCTTGATGCGGGAGAGGTGCTCATGCACGAAGCTGGCGTTGGTCGCAAGGCTGACGCCAGCGCTGCTATCGAGATCCATCCTGCGCCGCTGTTCGGCTTCCTGGGATGCCTGCCAGAAAAACAGATAAGGGCTGATGGTTGTGCCCAGTACGGCGACGACCATGATCCAGTAGGCGCCACCCGATTGAAACGAAGGGATGGCTGTATCCACCATCACGCGCTCCCAGTCGACATGCAACATGAATACTACGGCAACATAGGCGAGCAGCGCCAGCGTAAGCCACTTCAACACGCTGACCATGGACTCATAGCTCAGCCACAACGGGAGCACCGTGCATATCAGGCCGAATACCAGGGCATGGCCATGCTCGGGGCCGCCGACAATCAACTGAAGGGCCTCGCCCATCGCCGCAATATCTGCGGCAATGTTGAGCGTGTTGGCGAAGACAAGCAGGACAACGATACCGGCGGTGATCCATTTCGGCATCACGCGGCGGATGTTCCAGGCCAGACCATGGCCGGTAAGCCATCCAACGCGTGCGCTGACCATCTGGATACTGACCATCAGCGGCGTCGTAAAGGCCAGCGTCCATAGCAGCCCGACCCCGAATTGCGCACCCGCCTGGGAATAGGTGGCAAGTCCGCTGGGGTCGTCGTCGGCTGCGCCAGTAATCAGTCCGGGGCCGAACCGGTTGGCAAACTTGCGTGCATGGTGCAGAGTCAGCATCGACTTGCATCCCTTATCACGCATGCGCTCTCAACGGATAACTTGTGCATCCACCCCTGCCCCAACTTTGCACCCGCCTCCATGAAGCGCTTGCAAGTCAGCGCGAAACGATAGTGCCGCTGGTCAGCTTGACCTTGTCGCCGATGCGCCAGGACGGCATGGTGTCGGCGGCGACTGTGCGGGTGGTGCCATCTTCCATGCGCACGGTGACTTGGTAGCTCGTGGTCCGGTGCTGGGATTTCTCGATGGAGTTGCCGAGCATTCCACCGCCGACCGCGCCGGCGATGGTGGCCAGCGTGCGCGTGTTGCCGCGACCGACGTTGCTCGCCAGAGCCCCACCGGCGAGACCTCCGATGATGGCGCCTGCACCCGTCCCCTGGCCCTCATTGGTCACTTGACGCACGTTGGCGATGACGCCGCAATCGGCGCAGGGTAGCGGCGCGGGTGGAACGGGGGCAGCGGACGGCGCAGGTGGCACGTAGTCAGGTGGAACGCCGCTGGCGAGGGGCGGCGGCACTGCGGGCGGATTCGCGGGAACATCCTGCGCGACTTTCTTTTTTTCCGTCTTGTGATGGATTGCCGGAAGCGTCTTGCTGACTGGAACCGTCGATGCCGGCGGCGCGACGACCGGAGCGGAGGACGGCACGACGGGCGCAACCGGTGGCTCCACCGCCGGCGCTGTGGTGACGATGGCCTGCCGCTCTGGGGCCGAAGCCGATTTGAGGGGCAAGAGCCCGGTCAGCGCAGCGATGCCGGCCAGGGACAGCACGGTCACTGAAATTCCGGCGACCCACAACACGGGATGCAGGGAGGGAGACGAAGCTGCTTTGGAAACGTTTTCCATGTCGAAATATCCTTGGGTGACAGATCAGCGGGGCGGCGCCGTGGCCGGAACCCGTTGCCAGTTTACGGTGCACTGGGCTACATATGGGTAGTAACCCGCCGGATTCGCGCAGTAATACCAGTACTGTGCCGGAGCGGGTGCCGGCGGCGCAACGATCACGGGCGCCACCACCGGCGGCTGGTAGGGATCGGGATAAGTATCGACCCGCGCCGGGTAGAAGTACCAGACGCTACCGACGATCCACCACCACCCGTAACGCCCCTCGTGACGACCGTGATGCCAGCGCCCACCCCGCCACCGTTCAATGTCGTGTTCGTGGAAGCGACCGATTTCACCGTGCCACTGTGCCCGGCCATCCCTGTGATGCCGTTCCTCGGCCAGGCTGACGCCAGCAAGGCAAGGCAGCAACAGGAGAGCAGCGAGGACATGTTTCATATAACGCATGTTCATCTCCCGATCAGCGTGAGGGCGGACCCGGCGGTTGCGGCGACCCATAGCCCGGGGGCGGCGGCGGGTAGTAAGCACCCGGCGGCGGCGTGGGAGCAGCCCGCTCGGCCGGCGCCTGGACCCGGCTGCGAGCCACGGCACCGGAGACCGGCACCTGCTGGCCCTTCGCGTACATGCACTGGACGTAGGCATTGTCGTAGTTGCGCTGGGTTGCATAAGCGGACCCCTGGGCGGCGCCAGTGCCGGCCATGCTGCCGACCAGCAAGCCGGTGCCGGCGCCGACACCGGCACTATCGCGGCCACCTATGGCTGCACCGGCAACGGCGCCCACCACCGTGCCGATAGCGGCGCTGCGCACGCCGGCATCGGCCGCGGCCTGGTTCGCGTCGGTGCCACCGATCTGGTGCTGGGCAAACTGGCGGCATTCGGCATCGTCGCTGCGGAATTGCTCGAAGTTCTTGCCGGTCCCGGGCAGCGCCATCACGCTCGGGCCGGTCGGTACGACGGCGCATCCGGCGAGCAGCAGCACGGCTGACGCGGCGGCGATGGAAGAAACTGGTGATTTGATCATGATGACCTCTGATTCGACTCAGAGCTAGTTGGGCGGCTGCGGCAATACCTTCTGCCATCCGCCGGGACATTCCTTGACATAGGGGTAATAGCCCCTCGCCGCGGCGCAGTAGTACCAGTAATTGGCCGGTGCCGCCGCAACGGGCGCGGGGGGAGGTGGTGCGGCGGGCGCCTGGGGCTGTTCGATATAGACCTGCGGGGCCTGCGGCTGCACCACGACCGGCGGGTAGTAGTAGGGCGGATAGTAGTAGGGCGGCGGGTAATGCCACGGACCACCCCAATAGGGACCGATCATCACGCCGAAACGCACGTGTCCATGATCTGCCCATGCATTGCCGACGCCTCCCGCTCCCAGCAGCAGGAGCGCAATTATCAGTGTGATCTTTTTCATGGCATGCACCTCTTCTTTTCCGATGGTGCCTATTCGACTCCGCGCGTGTAAGAAAATCTCTGCAATCGCGGCACGTTTTGTAAGCAATCGTTACGGTGAACTATGCGCGGCACCAAGGCACCGGGCCGCCTGGCGGCGGGCCGGCGCACGGCAGGCTCCGGCACAGACATAACGGCTGTTACGCTACGCCGGAGCCTCGCCGCTTGCAAGCTTTCAAGCCTTGCCGACGCCCTTGTCAAAAGTGAGCTGACCCTTGCTGGCACCCACCTTGACACCATCCTTCGGTCCAAACTTGCCTTCGAGAATCAGCCTCGACAGCGGGTTCTCGATACGCTCCTGGATCGCACGCTTCAGCGGCCGCGCACCGAATACCGGATCGAAGCCGGCCTCGGCGATCAGCGCCACGGCCGCGTCGGACACCTCCAGCGTCATGTCCAGTTTCGCCATGCGCTTTTCCAGATACTGCAACTGGATGCGTGCGATGCCGGCGATGTGTTTTTCATCCAGCGCGTGGAAGACCACGATCTCGTCGATGCGGTTCACGAACTCCGGGCGGAAATGCGTCTTGACCTCGCCCATCACGGCCAATTTGATGATCTGGTAGTCATCGCCGGACATCTGCTGGATCATCTGGCTGCCGAGGTTCGAGGTCATCACGATCACGGTGTTCTTGAAGTCGACGGTGCGGCCCTGGCCGTCGGTCATGCGACCGTCGTCCAGCACCTGCAGCAGCACGTTGAAGACATCCGGATGCGCCTTTTCCACTTCGTCGAAGAGGATCACCGAATAGGGCTTGCGGCGCACCTGTTCGGTCAGGTGACCGCCCTCCTCGTAGCCGACATAGCCCGGCGGCGCGCCGATCAGGCGGGCGACGGAATGCTTCTCCATGAACTCGCTCATGTCGATGCGGATCAGATGGTCCTCGGCGTCAAACAGGAATTCGGCCAGCGCCTTGCACAGCTCGGTCTTGCCAACGCCGGTGGGGCCAAGGAAGAGGAATGAACCGTAGGGCCGGCTCTCTTCCGACAGCCCCGCACGCGAGCGGCGAATCGCGTCCGACACCAGGCGCACCGCCTCATCCTGCCCCACCACGCGGGCGTGCAGGCGATCTTCCATCCTGAGCAATTTTTCGCGCTCGCCCTGCATCATCTTGGAGACCGGAATGCCGGTGGCGCGCGACACCACTTCGGCGATTTCCTCGGTGCCCACCTGGGTGCGCAGCAGCCTGTTCTTCGCCGCGCCGTCAGCGCCGACACTGTTGGCTGCCGAGTCTGCCGCCTTCAGTTGCGCTTCGAGCTTCGGTAGCGTGCCATATTGCAGTTCGGCGAGCTTGTCGAAAGCGCCCTTGCGCTGCAGCTCGGCCATCTGCCCGCGGAGCTTGTCGATCTCTTCCTTGATGTGCGCCGAGCCCTGCACCTGGGCCTTTTCGGCGCGCCAGATCTCGTCCAGGTTGGCGTATTCGCGCTCCAGCTTTGCGATCTCGTCCTTGATCAGCAGCAAACGCTTCTTCGAAGCCTCATCCTTCTCCTTCTTCACCGCCTCGCTCTCGATCTTCAGCTGGATCAGGCGGCGGTCGAGTTTGTCCATGACTTCCGGCTTGGAATCAATTTCCATCTTGATCCGTGCCGCGGCCTCATCGATCAGGTCGATGGCCTTGTCCGGCAGGAAGCGGTCGGTAATGTAGCGATGGCTCAGTTCGGCGGCGGCCACGATGGCCGGATCGGTGATGTCCACGCCGTGATGCAGTTCGTACTTCTCGCGCAGGCCGCGCAGGATGGCGATGGTCGCCTCCACCGAAGGCTCGTCCACCTGCACCTTCTGGAAGCGCCGCTCCAGTGCTGCATCCTTCTCGATGTACTTGCGGTATTCGTTCAGCGTGGTGGCGCCGACGCAGTGCAACTCACCCCGTGCCAGGGCGGGTTTCAGCATGTTGCCGGCGTCGATGGCGCCTTCGGCCTTGCCGGCGCCGACCATGGTGTGCAGCTCGTCGATGAACAGGATGATGCGACCCTGGTCCAGCGCGACTTCCTTGAGCACGGCCTTGAGGCGTTCCTCGAACTCGCCGCGATACTTGGCGCCCGCCAGCAGCCCCGCCATGTCGAGCACCAGCACACGCTTGTCCTTGAGGGTTTCGGGCACTTCGCCATTGACGATGCGCTGCGCCAGCCCCTCGACGATGGCCGTCTTGCCGACGCCGGGTTCGCCGATCAGGACCGGGTTGTTCTTGGTGCGCCGTTGCAGGATCTGGATGGCGCGGCGAATCTCGTCGTCGCGCCCGATCACCGGGTCGAGCTTGCCCTGGCGCGCCCGTTCGGTGAGGTCGAGGCAGTACTTGTTCAGTGCTTCACGCTGGCCTTCGGCATCCTGCGAGCCTACGTTCTCGCCGCCGCGCACGGCCTTGACCGCATCTTCCAGCGCCTTGCGATTGAGCCCCGCTTCCTTGAGCAGACGACCGGTGTCGCCTTTGTCCTGGGTCAGGGCCAGCAGGAACATCTCGGAGGCGATGAACTGGTCACCGGCTTTCTGCGCTTCCTTGTCGGTGATATTCAACAGGTTGGTCAGGTCGCGACCGATGCTGACCTCGCCGCCGTGGCCTTCGACCTTGGGCAGGCGCTCCAGCGCCTTGCCCAGTGCCGTCTTCAGCGCGGCAACATTGGCGCCGGCCCGCGCCAGCAAGGACGCCGTGCTGCCATCGTCCTGATTGAGCAGGGCCAGCAGCAGGTGCTGCGGCTCGATGAACTGCTGGTCGTTGCCGACCGCCAGACTCTGGGCATCGGAAACAGCCTGCTGAAACTTGGTCGTAAATTTGTCGAAGCGCATGGCGAAAGCCCCAGTAATTAATCACTGCCAATAACATGGGGATTGCCGGACGGATTTCAATCCTCCGCCGGCAGGCCGCTCCTAGCGTCTTCCGGTCTGGCTCTGGTAGTACACCACTTTTCGAGCGCGCATGACTTCACCCAGGGGGCGATGCTCCACCAGCGCGCTCCACGGATCGAATGCCGCCGCCTCGATCTCTGCCGCCAGCACCTGGCCTGCCGCAGCCTGCGAATCCTGCTGCGGGATGGTCAGCACGCCGACCGTGACATAGGGGGCCACGTCTTCGGGCCAGTCGACCGAAGCGTCCTCGATCGGCGTGCGCGCTTCGTCGACGAAAAATTGCAGCTGCAGCTTGAACTGCAGCGGACCGCGATCCAGGCGGGCGCGAAAATCCCCGGCCCAATCCGCCGACGCCACCGGCTTCACCTCGTCACTGGCTGCCTGCAGGCGCACCCGCACCGCATAGGGACCGCAGGCAATCGGTGCCGCGGAATAAAACGGCTGGGTAGCAAACCCGGTAAAGGGCGCATTGAAGGTCCTGGCGAAGCGCTTCATCATCCCCAGCGCGCCGAGGAAACCGTAGCGAGAAACCAGGTATCCGAGCAGGGCGCCCGGTCCCGTTGTCAGGCTTTTTACCAGGCCGACGAATTCGTCGGCGCCGGCGAAGGCAAAAGCCGGATGATTGATCAGCAGGAAGTCCTGACTCTCCGTGGCGCCCGAGCCCAGCGCGCCGGGGCCGCTGACGCCCCGTACCTTGATCGCAAATCCGCGCACATCCGGCTTTTTGTCAGCCTGGCGGTCGGTGCCGCCATTGGACAGTCGAACCCATGCATCGTATGTGCCCGGCCGGGCAAACAGTCCGTGCCGGGCATGCCCGGGCAGATCGGCCAGGACCTCGAAGCTGGCTTGCAGCCCCAACTGCTGCTTGCGGTGCAAGGCACGGCCCTTGCCGTATTTTGCCGACTTCAGCGCCTGAATCTGCTCGAAGTCGCGCGCATACCCGGCATGGCGCACGGCCTCATCGGCAGCAATACGTTCCTTCCATTGAGTGCTGGGAGCAGCCATCGGGTCTCTCCTGAGATGCGGGTTGCAGCCTAAACCATCTGCAGTGCCAACAGCCCCAGCAGTGCCGGGCCGGCCTGCAAATACATGATTCTCATCTTCACCGTAAGGCCGCCGTAAATGCCGGCGACAACCACACAGGCGAGAAAGAACATCTGGATATGGATGCCGGCGGCACCTGGATAGATCAATCCCCAGAGCAACCCGGCGGCGAGAAAGCCGTTGTAAAGCCCCTGATTGGCGGCCAGTACCTTCGACGCCTCGGCGCGCTCAGCCGTGTTGCCGAAGACCTTGAGCCCCTTCGGCTTGGTCCAGAGGAACATCTCGAGGTAAAGAAAATACAAGTGTTCCAGCGCCACCAGCAGCACCAACGCGATACCTGGCATTTTCATGATCCATCCTTTCCGGAAAATACTGCAGGTGTCAAGTATGGTTCACACCGGGTTCCAGGACAACACCCGATGTCAAATCGATGCCTATTGACTTAGGTCAGAGTTTCGCAAGGCATTGGTGGTAAATTGATTCCGCTAGATTAATCATAGGAGAGACATCATGGCAGGCAAAATAGAACAATTCAGTGAATTGCATCGCAAGAACATGGAAGCCGCCATGCGCATGGCACAGCTTTCGATCGAGAATTCCCAGCGCATCATGGCGCTGCAATCCGAGTTGGCGAAGGAAATGTTTCAAAGCGGTGTTGAAAACGCCAAGGCGCAGACCGGCGCACGCGATCCGCAGGCGATGATGGCCTTGCGCACCAAGTACGCGCAGGACACCACTCAGCGCATGGTAGCCGCTGCGCAGCAGATTGCCGAAATCAGCAATGCCGCGCGGTCCGAGTTCGCGCGCCTGGTAACCGAGCAACTGGCCTCCGGCAGTCAGGACATGACCGAGTCCATGCAGGCTTTCATGAAGACCCTGCCGGGCCAGACGCCGAATGTGATGGAATCATTCCAGCAGGCGATCGCGACCGCCAATTCGGCGTTCGAGCAAATCACCAAAGCCTCCACGGCCGCCATGAGCAGCGTCGGCGAGACGGTAAAAAAAGCCGCGGGCGGCGCAAAGCGCAAATAAGCAGGAATACCTGCCTACGGACGGCTGGCCGCGCAAGTGGCCAGCCGTTTTTTTTGCGCTCGCGCCGAAACACCGCTCGCGCATTGGCGCTGTGCATTCGGCTGAATGGGACGCCATGTCGCGATTCTTCGTGAACCGGCACGGATAAAGCGCTCCCGTAACCGACCGCAGCGGCTTTCCCGCTGCTGATGTGCACGCATTGGCGCGACTTCGGAAGCAGCCCTTGGTCTGCGGTGGCTGGTCAACAGAAATCCAGGCGTCTTTCTGACGCCTGCCGATTCAGCGTCGTACTACGTAGATTCCGCAGTTTGTCGCGTAATTCACGGATGAACAAACCGGCGCCCCTTTGAGACTATCCCTCATCAGGGGACACGACCATGCCAAGACAAAACTACATGTCGCTCAACCAACGACTGGTCGCAACCATCCTCGCGACCGTCATCGCATTGATCGCGCTATTTGCCGGCGTGCTGTACACGGAACGAAGCCTGCTGTTGAAAGACCGCCAGGAAAAAGTGCGCAACCTGGTCGAGGTGGCCCACGGTGTCATCGCCCAGCATGAAAAGGCGGCAGGCGAAGGCAAGATGTCGCTTGCAGCGGCGCAGGCCAGCGCATTGGCCGTAATCCGCAACATGCGCTACGACAACGTCGAGTACTTCTGGGTCAACGACATGACGCCCAGAGTCCTGATGCATGCGGTCAAGCCCGAACTCGACGGCAAGGACATGTCGACCCTCAAGGATTCCAACGGCAAGCTCCTGTTCAACGAGTTCGTTGCGGTGGTGAAGAAGGACGGCAAGGGCTTTGTCGAATACTACTGGCCCAAGCCTGGCGAACAGGATCCGGTGGCCAAGATTTCCTATGTCATGGGATTCGGCCCCTGGGGCTGGATCGTTGGCAGCGGCATTTATCTCGACGACGTGAACCGGATTTTTCGCGAAGAGGCGATCAAGTTCCTGCTCTGGGGCCTGATAGTCGCCGCCATCGTCGCAGTGCCACTGATACTGATGCGTCGCAACCTGCTGCGCCTGCTGGGCGGCGACCCGAACGAAGCCGTGGCCGTCGCGCGCAGCATCGCCGCCGGCGATATCGGCACCGAAGTCGTGTGCGCTCCCGGTGACAGCGAAAGCCTGCTGGCGGGCATGAAAGACATGCAGGGAAAGCTGCGCAGCATGATTCGCGAAGTCGTCGAAGGTGCCGAAAATCTCGGGCGCGCCTCGCAGGAGATGATGCATTCCTGCGAAGACGTATCGGCCCACGCCGGCAAGCAGTCCGACGCGGCCTCGTCGATTTCGGTGTCGGTGATGGAAATGACCATCAGCATGAACCTCGTGGAAGAAAGCGCACGCGAGGCATTCACGCTGTCGCAGCAAGCGGGCGGCCTGGCCGACGATGGCGCAACAGTGATCCAGGATGCCGCGGCAGAAATGCGGCGCTTGTCCGATGCGGTGAACTCGTCATCTGTCGCAATCCAGGAACTGGGGCATCAATCCGAGCAGATAACCTCGATCGTCAACACCATCAAGGAGATTGCCGATCAGACCAACCTGCTGGCGCTCAATGCCGCGATCGAGGCTGCTCGTGCCGGGGAACAGGGACGCGGCTTCGCAGTGGTGGCGGACGAAGTGAGGAAGCTCGCGGAACGCACGGCGCTGTCGACTGCCTCGATCGCTACCACCGTCAGCAGCATTCAGTCTGGCACGCATGGTGCCGTCGCCAGCATGGAATCGGGCGTGGCTCAGGCGGCGAAGAGCGTCAGCCTGACCGAACAGGGAGGCAATTCCATCCACCAGATACGCGACAGCTCAAAGCGCGTTCTGGCCGTGGTCAATGACATTACCGGTGCGCTGAAGGAACAGAGTTCGGCAACGCAACAGATATCCGGCAGCGTCGGAGAAATCGTCGACATGTCGGAACAGACAGCGGCGTCGCTGAACCGGACCGTGGATGCGGCGCGGCGCCTGCTGGTGCTCTCGACCAGCCTGCAGGCCAGCGTCAATCGCTTCAAGGGAACGTAATCAGGGTTTCTTGAGATCAACAAAAAGGGGGAAGAAGAATGAACTTCGACGATGCGATTGCAGCCCACATCAAGTGGAAAGTCCGGCTTGGCCAGTTCATCGACGGCACCAGCACGGAGACCCTCAGCAGTGTAACGGTATGCAAGGACAACCTCTGCGATCTAGGCAAGTGGATTCATGGCGACGGCGCCAGATTCAAGGCCGCGCCCCACTATCAGGATCTGGTGAAAAAGCACGCGAACTTCCACGTCTGCGCGGCAGAGGTGGTGAAGAAAGTCGAAGGCGGTGACAAGGCGGGCGCCAAGTCGGCCTTGGGCGGCCCATTTGCCGGAGCCTCCAAGGAGACCGTTGCGGCGATCATGGCACTGAAGGCCGAGGCGGCCAAACTCTGACCGCAGGGTCTTCGTTCTAGTCGGCGCCTGAACTCCAGCGCCCGGCAGCATGGTCGTCGCTCTCGCGAGCATCCACCCAGCGGCCGCCATCGGGCGTTTCTTCCTTTTTCCAGAAGGGCGCCCGCGTCTTCAGGTAATCCATAATGAACTCGCAGGCGGCAAAGGCCTCGCCGCGATGCGCCGATGCGACAGCCACCAGTACGATGCGGTCGCCCGGCAGCAGCCGGCCGATACGGTGGATCACCCGCACGCCGAAAATGTCCCAGCGCCCGCGCGCTTCCGTGACGATGGCTTCGAGCGCCTTCTCCGTCATGCCGGGATAGTGTTCGAGCGTCATGGCCTGTACAGACGCCACCGACGACTTGTCGGCCCGCACCAGGCCGACAAAACTCGCCACCGCGCCTACATCGTCGCGCCCGGCTGACAGCGCGGCGATTTCGGCGCCTGCATCGAAGTCCGCTTCCTGGACGCTGACCGACATGTCAGCCTCCGGTCACCGGCGGAAAGAAGGCAATCTCATCGCCCGGCTTGACCGGCGCGTCAGGCCCGACCATCTGCTGATTCACCGCCGAGCGCAGATTCTTCGTGGTCGCCAGCGCCGACCACGGCTCGCCGCGTGCGGCGAGGGTGTCGCGCAAGGCGCCGACCGTGGCGACGCCGACGGGCAAGGCGAGCGATTCGGAGCCCACACCGAGCGCCTCGCGCAAGCCCGCAAAGAAAAGTACTTTCACGTTCATCGATTGACTATAGCAGTTCGGAAAAGGGCAGGAAGCGCACCGTGTCGCCGCTGTGGATGGCGTGTCGCGGCGGATTGTCGATCAGGCCGTCGGCCCAGGTGCAGGACGTCAGCACGCCCGAACTCTGGTTGGCAAACAATTCCAGGCCGCCTTCGGCGTTGATGCGGGCGCGCAGGAACTCACGGCGCGGATCGCCCTTGCAATCGAAATCGGCCTGCAACCCGCGCGCGCGCGGCCTCAGCTTCGAGGCGCCCTGCGCCTTGAGGATGAAGGGCCGCACCAGCATGACGAAGGTGACGAAGCTGGAAACCGGGTTGCCCGGCAGGCCGATGAAGGCCGCCGCCCCAACTCTTCCAAACGCCAGCGGCTTGCCCGGCTTGATCGCGATCTTCCACAGGTCGAGCGAGCCCTCGGCCTCCACCGCCGGCTTGACGTGATCTTCCTCGCCGACCGAAACGCCGCCGCTGGTGAGGATCAGGTCGTTGGCCGCCGCCGCCTCGCGCAGGGCGGAACGCGTCGCATCGCGCGAGTCGGGCACGATGCCGAGATCCGCGACCTCGCAGCCGAGCCCTTCGAGCAGGGCGCGCAGCGTGTAGCGGTTGGAGTTGTAGATGCCGCCCGGCTTGAGCGCTTCGCCGGGCATCGCCAGTTCGTCGCCCGTCGAAAACAGTGCCACCCGCAGCCGGCGAAACACCGTGAGCTGCGCCGCGCCCACCGATGCGGCGACGCCGACGTGCGCCGCCGACAGCCGCGTTCCGGCGGCCAACACCTCGCTGCCGGCAGCGATGTCCTCGCCCCGGCGGCGGATCCATTCGCCGACCTTCGGCACATGATTCACTGTCACGTGGTCGCCATCCACCGCACACAATTCCTGCATGACTACGGCATCGACCCCGGTCGGCAGAGGCGCACCGGTAAAAATCCGCGCCGCAGTTCCGGGCGCCAGACTGCGCCCGACGCTGCCGGCCGGAATGCGCTGGCCGACGACGAGCCGCGTGCCCGCTGCGGGCACGTCGGCGCAGCGGACTGCATAGCCATCCATCGAGGTGTTGTCCAGCGGCGGCACGTCGATGGTCGAATGCAGGCCCTGCGCAAGTATTCGTCCGGCCGCCGACTGCGTCGCCACGGTCTCCGTGTCGCGCACCGGCACAGCCCCCGCCAGCAGCCGCGCCAGGGCGTCTTCGAAATCAAGCATGCCGCTCATTGGCGCAACTCCATGTGGCGAAGGATGAAATCGGCGATGGCATCGCGATCGTTCAGGTCGAGCACCGGCAAGCCGGTCAGCGACGCCAGCGCGGCGGGCTCGTCGGTCGCGATGGCGACGATGGTTTCGATGCCGCTGCCGGCGATCAGCGGCTTGCCGACCGAGGGCCGATGCACTTCGAGCTTGGGGATAGGCGTGTGCTTGAAGCCTTCGACCAGCACCAGGTCGCACTCTGAAAAGCGCGCGATCTGCTCGTCCAGCGAAGGCTCCGGCGCGCCGCGCAACTCGTGCATCAGCACCCAGCGCTGCTCGGAGATCAGCAGCACCTCGGAGCAACCGGCCTCGCGCAGGCGGTAGGAATCCTTGCCCGGCTGGTCGATGTCGAAACGATGGTGCGCGTGCTTGATCAGCGAAACCTTCAGCCCGGCCGCCGTCAGGCGCGGGATCAACTCCTCCAGCAGCGTGGTTTTTCCCGAGCCGGAATAGCCGGCGAGGCCGAATACTTTCATGGCGTCCCTTGCGGCACCGTCAGCACCGGCGCGAAGCCGCCGCCGGGGGTGCGGAAATTGGTGGTCTGCCCCTGCCACAGGCGCGCCGCGATCAACTGGACATGCCCAGCATAAACATAGTTGCGCAAATCGAGCTT
This sequence comes from Rhodocyclales bacterium, assembly GCA_026399475.1. GTDB lineage: Bacteria > Pseudomonadota > Gammaproteobacteria > Burkholderiales > Rhodocyclaceae > Sulfuritalea. The sequence goes on along the minus strand of JAPLQY010000075.1, from coordinate 5,481 downwards.
GAGTTCTACCGGCGCTTCGCCCACCCGCAGCGTGCGCGAGGACGGCGGCACCAGCGCCTGCGCGATGTAGTTGCCGGCCAGCACTTCGTCGAAAACGCGTTTGGTGATCTTGTCGCCGCGATAGGCGGCTTTCGAGCCATAGCCGGCGGCGGGCTTGAAGAACAATGCTTTGCGCCGCGCCCACAGGTCGTCGGCGTGTTCGGGCACGACCAGCTCGGTGCGCGGAATCTTGTTAGCCAGCGTGGCGCGGGTTTCGGCATCGACGCCCCACCCGGCCAGCAGCGCGTCATCGCACAAGGCCACCAGGTTGCGCTTGTCGGCGTACAGGGCATGCGCCTGCGGATGCGGCGTGATCAGCGCCGCATCCGTGAGCCACGCCGCGCGCAGGGCCGCATTGGCCGGCGCTTCCAGCGCGAAGTCGGTAAGCCGGTTGTAGACCAGGTCAATGCGCGAATCGCCATGCCACAGTGCGCCGTCGCGCAGGGTCAGTTCCTGCGGATCGCAGATCACCGCATCGATGCCGGCGCGTTCGAACAGGCGCTGGAACAGCACGAACTCGGGATAGAGGTATTGCGTCAGCGGCGCTTCATCGACGATGGCGATGCGCTTCGGCGCGTCACCCCGTAGGAGCGAGCTTGCTCGCGATCCAGGCTCATCGCGAGCAAGCTCGCTCCTACAAAAAGCGCGCCACTCGGCACGGAACATTTCCAGGAACAGGTGCTCGGGCGTCTCGCCGGCCAGGTCGCCCGGCAGCAGCGCTTCGACGTCGTCGCAGCAGGCCTGCTGCGCGCGCGCCAGCAGGGCGTTGAGCAGGCCGCCGCCGGCATTGGTATTGATCTCGATCAGCTGCGGTCCGGTATTGCCGAGATGGAAGTCGTAGCCGAGGAACACTCCGCTCGCCGCCGACCGGTGCCGCGCAGTCTCCGGCGCCCAGGCCAGCACATGCTCACGGTAGGCGGGCAGCGCGACGACGCGCTCGACGGCGGCGACCAGCCGCGCCATGCGCTGCACGTGCTCGGCGCTGACGAAGGTCACCGAATCCGAGAACAGATGCGGCCGCCCCGCCATCACCTCGGCGTGAAAGCCGGGGCTGACGCGCTCCAGCTCCGCCTCCAGCCCGGCGCGGTCGAGCGAGACGCAGTGGCAGTCGGTGTTCAGCCGGTCCGCCAGTTCGATGCTGTCGTGGTTACTCATGCGGCAATTCTACCGGCAGCGCACGGAGGAAGAAGTTTTCGGCCTCGACCCCGTCGCGCGTGCGCCGCATCGGCGGCAGCGAACGCCAGATGGCCTTGCCGTAGGGCTTGCCGGTCAGGCGCGGGTCGCAGATCATCAACACGCCGCGGTCGTCCTCGTCGCGGATCAGCCGCCCCGCGCCCTGCTTCATGCTGATCACCGCGCGCGGCAGCTGGTATTCCATGAAAGGGTTGCGCCCCGCCGCGCGCAGGCGGTCGATGCGCGCCGAGAGCACCGGGTCGTCGGGCGGCGCGAAGGGCAGCTTGTCGATCACCACCAGCGACAAGGCCTCGCCGCGCACGTCGACGCCTTCCCAGAAACTCTGGCTGGCGACCAGGATCGCGTTGCCGAGAAAGCGGAAGCGCTCCAGCAGTTCCGTGCGCGAGCCTTCGCCCTGCATCAGCAGCGGCATCTCCAAGCCTTCGGCGGCGAGCTTTTCCTGCAGCAGTTCGCGGATGCGCCGCATCGCGCGCAGCGAGGTGCACAGCACGAAGGCGCGCCCCTCCGCGGCGCGGATTACCGGCCAGGCGGCTTCCGCCACGGCTTCCTGGTACATCGCGCTGTTGGGGTCGGGCATGCCGGTCGGCGAATACAGCAGCGCATTCTTTTCATAGTTGAAGGGACTGCCCCAGACCGCCGTATCGGCCTCACTCAGCCCAAGTTCGCCGCAGTAGTGCGAAAAGTTGCTGCCCACCGCCAGCGTCGCCGAGGTGAAAATCCAGGCGCGCGGATGGCCTTCCATC
>JAPLQY010000075.1:0-3442 GCA_026399475.1 Rhodocyclales bacterium | reverse complement strand
TACCGCATCTTCGCCTTCGCCCGCCGCGCCGCTGCGCCAGCGCTTGAGGCCCTGCGCCAGCTCCTGCGCGCGGCGCAGGCAGTTGGCCAGGCCCTCGCCACGCTCGGCCTGGGTTTCGAGGTGTCGCCCGAGTTCCTGCACCGCATCCACCAGCCCCTGCAGGGCCGCGCCGAATTCCGCCTCGCCTTCCAGCTTCGCCGCCGGCAGGCGCTGGTTCTCGCCCTTCACCGCCAGACGCAGGTCGCGCGCGGCCTTGTCCAGCGCCTGCGCGGCATCCTGCAGCGGCGCATAGTCCTTCGCGGCGACGATGCCCTCGTTGCGCGTGTCGCGCGCCAGCTCGATGATCTGGGTGGTGGAAACGCTCTCGCCGAAGAACAGCCCCGCCACCTCGGGCAACTGGTGCGCCTCGTCGAAGATGATCGTGTTGCAGGCCGGCAGCAGTTCACCCATGCCTTCGTCCTTGAGCATCACGTCGGCGAAGAACAGGTGGTGATTGACCACCACCACGTCGGCCGCCAGCGCATCCTGCCGCGCAGCCAGCACGAAGCAGTTCTTCACGCTCGGGCATTCCTGGCCGAGGCAGTTCTCGCGCGTCGAGGTCGCCACGCCCCAGGCCGCGGAATCCTCCGGCACGTCGATGCATTCGGCCTTGTCGCCGGTGCGGGTGCGCTCGGCGAAGCGCGCAATCTTGCGCAAGTGCGCCGCTTCCTCGCGCGAGGCCAGCCGCCCGGCGCTCATCGCGTGCTCCAGGTGATAGGGGCAGACGTAGTTGGCACGGCCTTTCAGCAGCGCGATCGAGGCGCCGACCTTGAGCGCATCGCGCACCGTCGGCAGGTCGCGATTGAAGAGCTGGTCCTGCAGCGTCTTGGTGCCGGTGGACACGATCACCTTGCCGCCCGAGAGCAGCGCCGGCACGAGGTAGGCGAAGGTCTTGCCGGTGCCGGTGCCGGCCTCGGTCACCAGCGCCTTGTTGCCCGCGATGGCCGCGGCAATGCGCTGCGCCATCTCCAACTGCTGCGGCCGTGGGCGAAAGCCTGGCACGGCGACGGCGAGCGGCCCCTCGGGGGCGAAGATGCGCTTAATTTCGTGGATGGGATCGGACATGGCGGGCGCGGCATGGTAGCACGCGGCGACGCATGCCCACGCTGCTTGCTCCTGCCACTGCGATCAAGACCTGGTGATGGACAGATAACTTGATAAGTCCCAGAAAGGGACTTATCATTCCCTTTTTGGGACTTATGGATAAGCTCATGCAGACCCTGCCGCTCAGCGACGCCCTATTTACCGCAACCCAGCAAAAGGTGCTGGGCCTGCTGTATGGTAAGCCGGATCAGAGTTTCTACGCCAACGAAATTGCCCGCTGGGCACAGGTCGGCAAGGGCAGCCTGATGCGCGAGCTGGATCGCCTGCAAAGAGCGGGCGTGCTGACCCTGAACCGCCAGGGCAACCAGACCCACTACCAAGCCAACCCGGAATGCCCGATTTACGCCGAGCTGTTGGGCATCGTGCGCAAGACCTTCGGCATCGGCGAGCAACTACGGGCCGCTCTGGCGCCCGTGGCGGATCGGCTGGTATGGGCCTTTGTCTACGGCTCCATCGCCAAGGGCTCGGATCATGCCGGCAGCGATATCGACCTGATGCTGATCGGCGAGAACCTCGGCTACGGCGACGTGGTGGAGCGCCTCTTGCCCGTGGAAGAACGCTTGGGCCGCAGCATCAACCCGACGATCTATACGCCGACCGACTGGCTGGCGAAGAAGGCCGCCGGCAACAGCTTTGTCATGCGGGTGTCGGAACAGGACAAGATCAACCTGATCGGCGGCCCGCCGCCGGGGGAGCCTGTGCATGCGATAAGGGGTCAGCTTCGGATTAGTTTGCGAAACATGGGAAGGCTCCAAGAAGTCGGCGCTGGGGGGACGGCAATTCTTGCAGCCATAACAACAATCCCATGCTGACCCGTTTAGTTTGTCCCGGCGAGAACCCTGTTCGTCATGTCCTGCACTGCGGCTGTCATGTGCATGGGCACCAGATCGATTGCCGGATGCGCTGTTGCGAAGACTCGAAACAGTTCATCGGCAAATCCCTGCCCAATGCTTTCAACGCCGGTGAAGTCAAGAATCACGGTCTTGAATTTCTCGAATCGCGCAGTGAGCCGCTTCGCCTGTGAGCGGGACACCAGCTTCTCGCCTTCGTACTGTGCAAGTCGAACCGGAACAACCGTCTTGTCGAAGGTGAGTTCATCGGGAGCGGCAAACTTGTAGAACACGTCGTTGGTGATGCGCGTGCTGTCATTGGCCAGCTTCATGAACACGAAAGTTCCCGGAGCATCCCCTGGATATTCCACCAGAAAATCTCGCGACCCGTCGTCGTGCAGGAAACGCAGGTTTCCTGAAAATATATTGAAGGAATCGAACATCTTCGATGAAAAGAAAATTCCCTCCCCGGTATGGTTCTTCGGATCGGTAGTCAGCTTGCCTTTGGCGAGTTCCAGAATCGACTCCCGCGGGTCCGCAAGGCCGAGCGCGCGCTGAATCTTCAGGAAGATACCCTCGCCGTCATCCGCCACCCATCCCAATGTGTGCAGCGCCGTTCGCCGTATGGCCACGTGGATGCTCGGCGAACCCGAGTGGTCTATCGCATTGTTGATCATCTCGGTCATGCCGTAATGCCAGATGTCGCGCACATTTTCCGGCAGGTCCTTTACAACCGGAGCGCCAATGGATCGCCAGACAACATCCTCGGCCAGGCCTTCTCGAGGAAATGATTGAGTGACCTCCTGCTTGATTGCAGGTTGATATATGCGGGCCTTCGTCAGCCCTGAAGGAACGATATCGCCGTCCTTTACGAGTTGCATCAGGTGACGGTTAGCGGCCTGCCGCGAGATGTGGAATTCACTCACCAATGCCGCCGCAACATTCTTCCCGCCGGCTTCTGCAAGGAGAAGGACGCGCTTTCGTAGTGCTTGTTTATCAATTTTCATAGCTAGCATTGTCAACTGGATACTAGTTATTGTCAAGCATTTCAATTATTATTGTCAATTACTAGGTTGACAATCAATCCGCCTCGGTGTCATTGCCCCTAAAGGCTGATCCTCTCGCCCATGAACGGCAGGTGCGGCATGGGCCAGCCCAGCTGATCGTGGATCGCCTGGGCGAAGGCGGCCGAGGCGGCGGCTTCGCCATGCACGACGAACGCATGCTGCGGCGGCGTGTGGAAGCCGCGCAGCCAGACCAGCAGCCCGGCCTGATCGGCATGGGCCGACAGGCCGCCCACGGTATGGATCGCGGCCCGGACCGGAACCGGCTTGCCGAAGATGTTGACCAGGCGCGCGCCGTCGACCAGGCGGCGGCCCAGCGTTCCCGCCGCCTGGAAGCCGGTGATGAGGATGCTGCATTCGCTGCGCGGCAGGTTCTCGCGCAGGTGGTACTTGATGCGGCCGGCG
>JAPLQY010000024.1 GCA_026399475.1 Rhodocyclales bacterium | reverse complement strand
GCGCTGGCAGGCTTCGCGCAGAAGTTCCGGCTTGAGTTGGGTCTCGAGAAACTGGTCTTTTGTACCTTGGTCGACCAGAAGAGAGGGCCCTTTCCAGCCGCGTGATTCAATCAGGGCCGTGGCGTCGTATTCCCGCCACGCGTCGCGATCCAGTCCGAGATAGCCGCTGAGTGCTTTCTCGCCCCAGGGACAGCGCATTGGCGAAGAGATCGGTGCGAATGCCGACACCGACTTGTAGCCCTTCGGATTCCTCAAGGCCAGGACAAGCGCGCCGTGGCCACCCATCGAGTGACCGAAGACTCCCGCCCGCGCCGGATCGACAGAAAAGTTGGCGGCGATCAGCCACGGCAACTCCTGCGTGATGTAGGAGTACATGCGGTAGTTCTGCGACCACGGCGCCTGCGTCGCGTCCACATAGAAACCCGCGCCGCTGCCGAAGTCGTAACTGTCCGTCTCGCCTGGAAGATCGAGGCCGCGCGGACTGGTGTCCGGGGTAATGATGGCGATACCGAGTTCGGCGGCGACGCGCTGCGCGCCGGCCTTGACGATAAAGTTTTCTTCGGTGCAGGTCAGCCCCGAGAGCCAGTACAGCACGGGAACGAGCATCTGACCGTTGGTGGCCTGCGGCGGCATGAAGGCACCAAAGCGCATGGTGCACCCGGTTTCCGGCGAGGTGTGGCTGTACACCCCTTGCGTACCTCCGAAGCACTTGTTCTGGGAAATGGTGATGATCGGCATTTTCAGGTGGACTGCCCCCGTCAATGACAAGGGCAGTCGGGTTTCTCAGGTTGTAAAAAAGAGCGGGAACGAACGGAAGCTCAGAACGTGACGACTGAACGAATCGACTTGCCTTCGTGCATCAGGTCGAAGGCCTCGTTGATCTTCTCCACTGGCATCACGTGAGTAATCAGGTCGTCAATGTTGATCTTGCCTTCCATGTACCAGTCGACAATCTTTGGCACATCGGTACGCCCCCTGGCGCCGCCGAAGGCCGAGCCCTTCCAGACGCGGCCGGTGACCAACTGGAACGGCCTCGTCGAAATTTCCTGTCCCGCACCCGCGACGCCGACGATGGTGCTGGTGCCCCAACCCTTGTGGCAGCACTCCAGGGCCTGGCGCATAAGCTTGACGTTGCCGACGCATTCGAATGTGTGATCGGCGCCGCCCTTGGTCAGGCTGACCAGGTACTCGACGAGATCGCCCCCCACTTCTTTTGGATTGACGAAATGCGTCATGCCGAATTTTTCCGCAAGCACCTTGCGACCCGGGTTGATGTCCACACCGATGATCATGTTGGCGCCGACCATGCGCGCGCCCTGAATCACGTTGAGACCGATCCCGCCCAGGCCGAAAATCACCACGTTGTCGCCCGCCTGCACCTTGGCGGTATTGATCACCGCGCCGATGCCGGTGGTAACGCCGCACCCGATGTAGCAAACCTTGTCGAACGGCGCATCCTCACGGATTTTGGCCACCGAAATCTCGGGCATCACGGAATAGTTGGCGAAGGTCGACGTGCCCATATAGTGGAACACCGGTTTACCGCCGAGACTGAACCGACTGGTGCCATCCGGCATCAGGCCCTTGCCCTGGGTCGAACGAATGGCCTGGCACAAATTGGTCTTCTGCGAGAGGCAGTATTCGCACTGCCGGCATTCCGGCGTGTACAGCGGAATGACGTGATCACCCGGCTTGACGCTGGTCACGCCGGTACCCACCTCGACGACAATGCCCGCACCCTCGTGACCGAGAATTGCGGGAAATATTCCTTCGGGATCGTCGCCCGACAGGGTGAAGGCATCGGTATGGCAAACACCGCTGGCCTTGATCTCGACCAGGACTTCGCCTGCCCTTGGGCCGTCCAGATCCACGGTCTCGATTGACAGGGGCGCCCCGGCTTTATGGGCAACAGCAGCTTTGACCTTCATGATTTCTCCTCGCTAGTCCAAAAAATGGTTTGGCGCATCATGCGCGATACCTGATGCCCATCTCGCCAGAGCCGAGTAGTCCGTAGCTCGCGGCGTGACAGGTAATGTCACTTCTCTTTGAGTTTCATGATGCCTACGGCGTTCATGAACATCTTTTCGAATACATGCTCGGTAGTTCCCTTCCTCATCTTGCGCATGAAGAATTTCTCGAACGCCACCTTTGCCAGATGCACCCACTTGCCTTCGGCGAACCAGCTCACATTGCGTGGCGGAATCTGCGGCAGGGCGACAAACGCCGCGCCGGTATCGCCGAAATCGGCGAGGCACACTGCGTTCCAGGTAGCCTTGTGGGTTGGTTCCTTGCCATCGAGTACGTCGCGAATATTGTGTGCCGCTGCGGACACCATGGACTCGATCATGTAGCCGGTCTTCGGCGCACCCACCGGCACGGGGGTGGGCTCCACCGGTGGAATGGCGACGCAGACGCCCACCGAGTAGATGTTCTTGAACTTCGGATTGCGCTGACAGGCATCGATCAGGATGAAGCCGCGCGGATTGGTCAGGCCCTCGATGCCGAACACCGCGTCGACACCCTTGAAGGCCGGCAGCATCATTGAGTACCTGAACTCGAGCACGTGCTCCTTCTTCACCGTACCGTCTTCGTTGTGCTCGGCGACGAACATCTTGCCGGCTTCAACCTTGGTCACTTTGGCGTTGCAGATCCACTTGATGTGGCGCTCGCGCATGGCCGATTCCATCAGGCCCTTGGAATCGCCAACGCCTCCCAAGCCGAGATGCCCGATGTAGGGTTCGGCGGTAACGAAGGTCATTGGCACCTTGTCACGGATCTTGCGCTTGCGCAGATCAGTATCCATGATCATGGCGAACTCGTAGGCGGGGCCGTAGCACGATGCGCCTTGCACGGCGCCCACCACAATATGGCCAGGGTCCTTGACGAAGTCCTGCCAGGATTTCTCCGCGGTGACCGCATGGTCGACGTGGCAGACCGACTGGGTGTGGCCCTTCGGTCCCAGACCTTCGATCTCGTCGAAGGCCAGCTTCGGTCCGGTCGCAATCACCAACTGGTCATAGTCGACATTGCGACCATCATCGAGTTCAACCTGGTTGCGGTCGGGATGCACGCGCTTGGCACCGACGGCAATGAAGTCGATGTTCTTCCTCGCCAGCAGGGGCCCAATCTCCAGCTCGATATCGTCGCGCGTACGCCAATCCACTGCCACCCAAGGGTTCGAGGGCGTGAAGTGAAACTTGGAATTGTTGGATATGACCGTGATGCGATCTTCCTTTTTCGCCAGCTGGCGCATTTCATACGCCATTGGCATTCCGCCGATTCCAGCGCCGAGAATTACGATGTGGGCCATGATGTCTCTCTGTATTGTTGGGGGTGGTACACAGTTGCTTTTTTTGTGTGCGTCTTGCCGCGGCTGGTCAGCCGGATTTGTCCAGCACTCCTTCTATACGCCGAACGACTTCATCGAGTGGCGTGCCGAATGGAATCACGCCGACAAGTTTGCCCCCGCCATTTACGACATAAATATTGACGGAATGATCGACGGTGTAGGTTGTCGAGCCTGGCGTGCGCCCGACGTATTTGAAGTAGCTACCATAGGCTTTCGCCACCTGCCGCAACTTCCGTTCGCTGCCCGTGAGGGCACGGATCGCCGGACTGAAGGCGTTTGCGTACGCGGCCAGGTGTTTGGGTGTATCCCGCGCCGGATCGACGGAGATGAAAATGGGCTGGACTGACTGCTTTTTGCTGCCCAGTCGCTCTAGCAGATCACGGAACAGGAGCAAATCGGTGGGACAGGCGTCCGGGCATCCGGTATAGCCGAAATAGATCAACACGATCTTGCCGCGAAGGGAACTGAGCTTGAATTCCCGGCCATCGGTATCGACGAGCTCGAACTCGCCACCCAGCGCCCGGGTTTCCTGCCTCGATGCCTCATGGGTCTGTGAATGAGCGTGAACCGTCGGCACGCCGACCAACAGTAGGCTCATGCTGATCGCCGGGACGAGCAGGGCCAGAAATCGCGTCATACCCGCGAAGAAACTGGAGCGACCGGGGCCCGAATCGTTGCTTGACGAGCTCCAATTCGTGATTGCAGATAGGTTTCGGATCATGGAGCGATTTATACCCAGTTTTCCTCGCCCGGAGAATTCGGGTCATCCTGAAGCCGTACGAGGGTTTTCCCTATGAAGGGCCATTGCGACACGCGCAGGTCGGCGATTTTGGCTGCGTCCCAGGTCCAGCTCACCGAATAGGGACTTCCCCTAGCAAAAAAGGGAAGGTCCCAATTTCAAGTGTCAAGGAATTGGCTCACATTCAGCAGCGGGCAAAAAAGCGCCCGACCCGCCTTGTTGTCTGCTCGCACTCAAAGTACGGCGACATGAGGCAAAGCCCGCATGCCATGTTGATCAAACCAATCAGAGGAGATAGACCATGTCGCAAGCAGCCTTGAAGGAAGCACTGAGCAAGACCGTGCAGGGCATTCAGGATAATCCCGTCATGTCGCGTGTTGTGTTCGAAGCCGAAACGGCACTGGTCGATGGTGTCCGCTGTACCGGCAAGGTGCGCAACTTTGCACCGATTATTGTCGACGAACCCCCTGAACTCGGAGGGCAGGACAAGGGAGCGAATCCAGTGGAACTGCTCCTGGTGGCTCTCGGCTCATGCCAGGAAATCATGTATGCCGCGATGGCAGCGATGATGGGAATCAAGCTCGACGAAGTGAAGGTCAACCTGAAAGGTTCGCTCGATCTCAAGGGGCTGTTCGGCATGGATCCCGCGATACCGCCCGGCTATCAGAAAATCACTTTCGAGACCTTTCTCAAAAGTTCGGCATCGGAGGAGGAACTGCGCAAGCTCGTCGAGGCTGTCGAATCTCATTGCCCAGTGCTCGATACGCTGGTTCGTCCCATTGAGGTATCGGGCAAGGTGGTGTTCAACGGTGTGTTGATGCCAGCTTGAAGTGCCATGAAATCGTCGGCGCAGGACTTGCGCCGACGGCCTACTTGAGGTTGGAGAAGAAAGATGTCGCAGATTCATGAAATCGCCGTCCCTGATGTCGGCGACAAAGGGTCGCTATCGGTGGCTGAAATCCTGGTCAGGCCCGGCGATCTGGTCTGGGCCGACGATCCGCTGGTGACGGTCGAATCCGGCAAGGCGGTCGTGGATGTCGCAGCGCCTGTGGACGGCACCATCACTGAAATCCGGGTCGCCTGTGGCGACACAGTGCTTCCCGGCCGGGTAGTGGTCGTGATGACAGCCAGTCAGGAGCAGCGACCAAAGCGCCAACCAGTGGATACTGCTTCTGCGCCACGCAAGTTTTCCCTGTTTGCGGCCTTTGCCGCCGCATCCCACGCCGACACACCGCAGGAGGAACTCTCGTGTGAGTTACTGGTGCTGGGCGCCGGGCCAGGAGGGTACTCCGCCGCATTTCGCGCCGCAGACCTGGGGCTGGATACGATCGTGGTGGAGCGCTATCCGATCATGGGCGGCGTCTGCCTCAATGTCGGCTGCATTCCATCAAAAGCTTTGCTGCATCTGACCATTGCCATGGAGGAAGCCATCGGCATGGCCAAGACGGGTATCGACTTTGCCCCGCCCCACATCGACATCAACAAGCTCCGTACCCACAAGGCGAAGGTCGTCGGCCAACTCACCGGTGGGCTCGCCGGAATGGCGAAGGCGCGTAAGGTGCGCACTGTGTTCGGCAATGGTCGCTTCCGCGATGAACACAGTGTAGAGGTCGAGCTTGCCGAGGGTGCGGATAAGGGAATAGGTGCACGTCAGGTGATCCATTTCAAGAAGTGCATTGTCGCCGCCGGCTCGCACCCGGTGCACCTTCCATTCCTGCCCGAGGATGAACGGATTGTCGATTCCACCGGTGCACTGGAGCTTCGCTTTGTTCCGCAGAAGATGCTTGTCATTGGCGGCGGCATCATCGGCCTCGAGATGGCCACGGTCTACTCCGCCCTGGGTGCCCGCATCGATGTGGTGGAGATGCAGGACAGCCTGATGCCAGGACCGGACCGCGACCTGGTCGGAATCTGGGAAAAGCAGAACCGGCACCGCTTCGATGACATCATGCTGAAGACCCGGACGGTAGCGGTCGATGCTCGCGACGATGGCCTGTGGGTCAGGTTCGAAGGGGAGAACGCGCCGGCAGAAGCGCGCCGCTACGACATGATCCTGCAGGCGGCGGGCCGCAAGCCGAACGGCATGGGGATCGACGCGGACAAGGCAGGTATTTCCGTCAGCGCGGACGGCTTCATCCCGGTGGATAGCCGGATGGCATCCAATGTGCCTCATATCTTCGCCGTCGGCGATATCGTGGGCATGCCCTTGCTGGCTCACAAGGCCGTGCACCAGGCTCACGTTGCCGCTGAATCCGCCGCTGGACTGGCCAGCAGCTACGATTCCTCGCTGATTCCGGGCGTCGCCTACACCCATCCGGAGATTGCGTGGGTTGGCTTGTCCGAGGACCTTGCAAAACAGATGGGAGTGGAGGTAGACGTGGCCAGATTTCCCTGGGCCGCCTCGGGGCGGGCCATCGCCAATGGCGCTGACTACGGAATGACCAAACTCCTGTTCGATCGAACCAGCGGCACGATACTGGGCGGCGCCATCGTCGGTCCCGGCGCCGGCGACATGATCGGGGAAATCACCCTGGCCATCAGCTTGAAGTGCGATGCTGCTGCCATCGGAAAAGCGATTCACCATCCCCATCCGACGCTGGGAGAGACCATTGGAATGGCCGCACATGTGGCTCATGGCACGTGCACCGATCTGCCGGCGATACAGATTCGGCGATCTTAGAACACAAGCCCATGCCCTGCGGGGAGAACCGCTGTTCGGGGCAACCCGGCTTGTGGGTACTTGCCGTTCAACCGGATTCTGCATGGTCATTTGCCTGTTCCGCCAAGGAGGGGAGTGGCCAGAAATGCTGGGTATCCAAGCGCGGATACCTATCATGACGATCGGCCCCGTTTCACAGGCATGTCTTCGTTCGCTCAATGCAACCCGACCCTCTGGCCAAGGGAACGCTCAGGGACAACCTGCGGGCATCTAGGTAAACATCCCAATTGTCCGCATCGGCTGTTCTGCTAAATTACTTTACAAATAACCATTTGACACTGGAAGTGTGACAAATCGCCGCAGGGGTATATCGACTGAGTCCCCTTCTGCGCAGAACGCAGCACCGAAAATAGTTCAACCCAAGTGAGGAGAGAAGCATGAAAAACACAATGCACCTAAAGAACCCGGCCCGCAAGATCGCACTGACGATCGCGGTGTCCGCCGCGCTGGTCGGTACGCCCGCATTCGCCGACGAAACCAGTTGTTCGCCCTATACGCCGCTGATCAAGGGGCAGGAGGACCTGGTGTATGTCTGGACGCTCGGCGTCAAGGGCGTCGGCGACGGGTCCGACAAACTGGTCACGGTGGACGTCAATCCCAAATCCAAGACCTACGGCAAGATTATCCACAAGCTGTCGCTCGGAGGCCGTGGTGAAGTCCATCACGTCGGTCTCTCGGACGATCGCCGCTATCTCTGGGGCGGCGCGCTCGACTCGAACAAGATCTACGTCTTCGACATTGGCACCAATCCGGCCAAACCGAAGCTGACCAAGACCATCACCGACTTCGTGCAGAAGACCGGTTTCGTCGGGCCTCACTCTTTCATCGCGATGCCGGGACGCATGATGATCACCCCCTTGTCCAACAACAAGGATCATGGCGGCGAGACGGGCGTGGTCGTCTACAACAACAAGGGCGACTACGTTGCACACCACGCGATGCCCAAGGACGGTGGCGGCGACGGCTACGGTTACGATGCGGCCATCAATCCGGCAAAGAACGTGTTCCTCACCTCATCGTTCACCGGCTGGAACAACTACATGATGGACCTCGGCAAGCTGATCAAGGACGGCGAAGCGATGAAGCGCTTCGGCAACACTTCCGTCATGTGGGACATGAAGACCATGAAGCCGCTCAAGGTGTTCCAGACGCCGGGCGCGCCACTCGAAGTCCGCTGGTCCTGGAAGGCCGGCGACAACTGGGCCGTCACCACCACGGCGCTGACCTCCAAGATCTGGGTCTACAAGCAGGACGCCAAGGGCGAATGGCAGGTGAAGGACGTAGCCACCATCGGCGATCCGGCCAAGATACCGCTGCCCGTGGATATCAGCATCACCGCCGACGGTCGCGGCATGTGGATCAACACCTTCATGGACGGTACCACCCGTTACTGGGACATGTCCGACCCGATGAAGCCGAAGGAAACCTTCACGAAGCAAATCGGTTCGCAGGTCAACATGGTGTCGCAAAGTTTTGATGGCAAACGCGTGTATTTCACCACGTCGCTGCTGGGCAACTGGGACAAGAAGGGCAAGGACGACGAGCAGTTCCTGAAAATGTACAACTGGGACGGCAAGGATCTCAAGCTGGCCTTCGAAATCGACTTCTACAAGGAAAAGCTCGGCCGTGCTCATCACATGAAGTTCCAGGCACGCGATCTGTCGACATTGAAGCCGCTCGACATGGCATCCAACCTGCCAGCCCTTCTCGCGCAGAAGCAGTAGCATTTGCGCATGGGGTTCTCCGCAACGTCGCGCGAAGCCCGCCTCCTGATCCGAGGCGGGCTTTTTTTCCTGGGATGGCTGGCGGCCGCTGCCGCGCCGGCAGCACCCATCATGGACTTCGTGCCACCGCTAGCAGGTAGCTACAAGCTGGAGCGAATCCAGCCGGCAACGGAAGGCGCGGTACTCGATGCCAAAGGCAAGCGCCGCCGGTTGTCCGAGTTCACGCGAGGCCGGGTTACGCTCCTGGCCTTCATGTACTCTTCCTGCGCCGACCCGAATGGTTGTCCATATGCCCTTACCGTCATGCACCTGGTGAAGGACCAACTCGAAAAACTGCAGGAAGCCCGCGGCCGGGTGCGCTTCGTCAGTCTCTCCTTCGACCCGGTGCGCGACACACCGGAGGTCCTGGCCCTCTACGGAGGCGACCATAGTGGAGTGGAACAGCATCTGGCCTGGGATTTCCTGACCACGCGTTCCCGTCGCGAGCTGCTGCCAATTTTGCATGGCTTCGGCCAGGATGTCGGCGTGGACATCGACAAGGCCACCGGCAAGCCGGTCGGCACCTACAGCCATGTGCTGAAGGTGTTTCTCATCGACCGACAGCGCATGGTGCGCGAGATTTACACCACCGACTACCTGCTGCCGGCGATGGTGCTGAACGACATCAAGACCCTGCTCATGGAAGAGGGAGTCCGGCTGAAATGAAGGCCGTGCCCGGCGTCCTTCTGCTGTGGGTACTGGCTTTGTCTGCCTGCGAGCGGCCCGTGGTACCGGTCAATGCGCAGATCAACCTGGCGCCGCCGCTTGGCCTGCCGGCCGTTCCGCTGCCGCCCGACAGTCCGCTGACGCAGGCGAGAATCGAACTCGGCCGGACGCTGTTCATGGACCGCCGGCTTTCACACAACAACACGCTGTCGTGCGCCATGTGCCACGTACCCGAGCAGGGCTTCACCTCCAATGAGCTGGGGACCGCCATTGGCCTCGAGGGTCAGAGCATCCGCCGCAATTCACCCACGGTGTACAACGTCGCCTACGTCGAGCAACTGTTCCACGACGGGCGCGAGTTCAGCCTGGAGAATCAGGCCTGGGGGCCGTTGCTCGCCGGCAACGAAATGGCCAACCCTTCCATCGGCTACGTGATCGAGAAGATCAAGGTCCTGCCCGACTACGCCGGTCGTTTCGAGAAAGCCTTCGACGGGCGCGGACCCGACGTGCTGACCGTCGGCCAGGCATTGGCGGCCTACCAGTGCACCCTGGTCTCCGCCAATTCCCGTTTCGACCGCTGGCATTACGGCAAGGAGCAGGGCGCGCTGACGACAGACGAACAAGCCGGCTTCCGGCTGTTCAGCGGCAAAGCCGGCTGCGGCGCCTGCCATGTCGTCGGGGAAAAGCATGCGTTGCTTACTGACAACCGCTTTCACAACACCGGCATCGGCTACGCGCATAGCATGGGGCTGCCGAAGACGCACCGCGTGCAGCTCGCGCCGGGCAAGTTCGTCGATGTAGAGGACAGGGCGCTGGACTCATTCGAACGACCGCTGGCTGACGTCGGACGCTATGAAGTAACGCTCGATCCGGCGGACTCTTGGGCCTACAGGACGCCGGGCTTGCGCAACGTCGCACTTACTGGTCCCTATATGCATGATGGTTCGATCGCCACGCTGGAGGAGGTGGTCGAGTTTTACGACCGCGGTGGCATCGACAACCCGCAGAAAGATCCGCTGGTCAAACCATTGGGTCTCTCGTCGACAGAAAAGCAGTCCCTCGCCGCCTTCCTCAGGAGCCTGACGGGTGACAACGTGCAGAAGCTGGCGGCGGAGGCCCGTGCCGCGCAACCGGCCGACACACCACCCGAGAAGGACCCGGCCAGCACCTACCGACGCAGCTACTGAAGCTCACCATTGGAAATCCGACGTGCCTGCCTGCACGCGTACCGGGGGTCTATTCTCGTAGCGCTGGGTCGTCTCAATTGGCAGACATCCGAACAACGGGAGAGCCCCGCCGGTATTCAGACATGGCTGGACGCGACGAAGTGGCCGAATACGCCGCTCCGCCGAACTCGACGTCACGGGGGTGTCAGCGGTGCTCTGGCCTTGTGGGCGACGGCCGCGACTTGCCCCGTCGCCGTGTCGCCAGCGCCGACTTTTGCCTCGGGCAGCAGGGCGCGTGTCGAGTTCGCCACCACCAAGAGGCTGCTGGCCGACATCGCCACCGCCGCGCCCAGCGGACTCAGCAAGCCGGTCATCGCCAACGGAATGGCGATCGCGTTGTAACTCAGCGCCCAGACCAGGTTCTGCCGGACACGTCGCTGGGCGGCGCCGACCAGCGCAAAGGCATCCAGCACGCGCTCCAGCCGGTCGCCGGGAATCACCATGTCGGCGGCCTCGGCGGCGAGTTGCGTAGGCGCGCCGAAGGCAATGCCGAAATCGGCCTCGGCCAGCGCCGGGGCATCGTTGCTGCCGTCGCCGATCATCGCCACCCGACCTTCCGTCTTGAGCCGCCGTATGACTGCGGCCTTGGCCTCCGGCGGTACGCCGGCATGGACCTCGTCGACATGCTCGGCATAGCCGTTGGAATGCTCGGCACCGGTCAGCAGCACCACGCGGCAGTGCTGACGCAGAGTGGCGACGACGTCGATCCACTCCGGGCGGGCGCGATCGCGGGTGACGATGGCGCCCTCGGCACGACCGTCCCAGCCGACCCAGGAGACCACACTGTCGCCGCCGCGCTGATCGGCGACCCGGGCCTCGATAGCGGTCGGTATCTCCCAGCCCAGGGTCGCGAACAGGTTGCGGCTGCCCACCGCGATGCGGCGTCCGCCGACGCTGGCCACGGCGCCCCGGCCGGGGTGAAGCTCAACTTCACTGGCCGTACGCGTCGCATCGAGGGCGGCGATCGCTTTCGCCACCGGGTGCGTCGAATGGCGCTCGACCGCCGCTGCGCGCGCCGCGGTGTCGGGCGAGCCGATGACATCGAACACCGCCATTGCGCCCGACGAAAGCGTTCCCGTCTTGTCCAGCACGACTATGTCGATGCGGGGCGACTTCTCGAACAGGTCTCCGCTGCTGACGATGATGCCGCGACGCAGCGCCGTTCCCACCGCCGTCGCCGCGGTCAGCGGAATCGCCAGGCCAAAGGTGCAGGGACAGGAGACGATCAAGGTCGCCAAAGCGGCCAGCAGCGCCCGCTCCGGCGATGCGCCGGCAACGAGGAGTCCGATGCCGACGAGTGCCGCCAGCAGTATCACTGCAGGCACGAAGCCGCGCGCCAGCCGGTCGACGCGACCCTGCAAGCCGCCGCTGGCGCTCTGCATGTTCCACAGCAGGCGCGACAGGTTGGCCATGCGGCTTTCCACTCGTTCGCCGACTTCGATTTCCAGGTTGCCTTCGAGCAGGATGCTGCCGCCCATTGCGCGCTCGCCGGCGCCGCGCGATGCTGGAAATGCTTCGCCGGTCATCAGCGACTCGTCGATCGCCCCCTGGCCGGCGACGATCTGGCCATCCACCGGGATTGTTTCCCCCGCTCGCACGAAAACCCGGTCGCCTGGCAGCAGTTCTTCGAGCCCGCAGACCAGGTAGCGGCCGGCGCGCAGCACGCAGGCGCGGTCGGACCAGGCACGCAGGATGCCGGTGAGTTCCTGGGTCGCCTTGCGCCGCGCGCCGCGTTCGAGGAAGCGACCGATGGTCACCACGGCGACCAGAGTGCCGGCAACTTCGAAATACAAGTCGAGCGGATCGCGAAACAACTGGACGGTGCTGTAGAAATACGCGGCGAGGAAAGAGAGTGCCAGCAACAGGTCCATGTTGGGCACGCCGACGCGCAACGCGGTCCATGCACCACGCAGGATCGGCCAGCCGACATAGAAGACCAGCACCGTCGTGAATGCAAACAAGGCCAGCGGCGTCGCCTTGAAGGCCAGCCAGCCGATCGCGGCGTAGTCTTCCGGCTGGGCGAAGCCGCCATGCACGGGGTACACGAAAAGCAGCGTCAGCATCATCACCGCCGAGGCCAGGCAGCCTGCGGTCAGCAGGCGCAACAGTTCGGGACGCTCGTCATACTCCGGCGCGGCTTCGTCGTGCAGGCGCGCGCGGTAACCGGCGCGACCGATGGCCGCCGCCAGTTGCGCTTCACCGATCAACGCCGGATCGTAGGTGATTTTCACCGTGCCGCTGGCATAGCTCGACGTCGCGGCGAGGATGCCGGGGGTTCGCGGCGCCAGCCTTTCGATCAGATATTCGCACGAGGCGCAGTGCATGCCCTCGACCCACAGGAAAGCCTCGTGGCCCTGCGGCGGCGTAGCGACGGTGGTGACGGGAGGATCTTTCGCAATCACCGCGTCGCCGAAGCAGCGATAGACCTCGCGGCAGCCGTGACAGCAGAACTCGTGACCGGCTTCGCGCAAGGGCGATCCGGGATTCGGCAGGCCGCAGAGCTTGCAGTGCATGGCGCTCCTTCTGCTGCTGTTCACGTGAATGACGGCGGGGCTCGCGCCACCGCCGTCACCGGGGATATCTCTGATCCGCGCCGCGCCATTGGGCCGCGGCGCGACAGCCTGCTATGTGGCGCCTACCCGCTGACCCATCGCCTCGTTAAGCTCGCGCGATTGCAGCAGATTGTACAAATAGACCACGAAGGCGGCGCCCAGGATAAGCCCGAAGATCACGATCAGGTGGCCGTAGACCATCCAGCCTTCCTGGTTCCAGTCGGCAAAACGCCGCGGCATGCCTGCCGCACCGCCCGCCAGCATCGAAATCGCCGCGCCGAAGCCGCCGATGGTAAACAGGCGGATGAACCAGGCGCCGAGCACGGGGTCGAGCTTGCGCCCGGTAATCACCGGATAGTGATGATAGAGCACGCCCATCCACATCACCGACATCGCCAGGATAACCGTCATGACGTGCCCGCTTTGCCACATCGTGCCGTGCAGCACATAGGCCCAGGCGACGTTGGATGTCACCATGGCGCTCGCGCCGTCGAGGATGTAGAGGACCCAGCCCAACAGCGCCATGATGATCCCCGGCTCTGCGCGCAGACCGTGCTGCCAGATCGTCGCCAGCACAGTGAAGATGCTCAATGCGGCGCCGATGCCGGTGCCCCAGCTCATGATGTTGCCCCAGTACGAGAGCATCGCTGGCTGCGCGGGATAGGAGGTAATGAAGTGATGGAGGAAGGATGTGACCGAGGTCAGCAGCAGAATCCACAGCGCGGCGTTGGCCAGCTTGTCGCTGAACAGTTTGCGTGTGCCGTCGGCGAGATACAGCGGCAGCGTCGCGTAGAGCGCGCTGGACACCATCAGTGCCATGGCTTCCATCAGGTTGTGGGCGAAGATGAAGAAGACGTACTGGAACACCACCGGCTCGGCGGCCCAGGCTGCCATCGACATCGGGATCACGCCATACAGCGCCAGCAGCAGCGTGGTGCCGACGGCTACCAGCGGCAGCCCGGAGATCAGCAGCGTCAGCGACGCGAGCGTCATGCCCAGCATGCCCGGATCGTTGAGCGAGCGCTCGGCAAGCACCAACTCGGGCCGCTTCTTGCCGTGGAACAGCATTTTCAGCACCAGCAGCGGATAACACAGGATCATGCAGGCAAGCACCAGGTAGATGCCGGTGAAGCCGAGGATGACCGAGTTCATGCTCCAGATGCCCATCTGGGCGCCGACCAGCGGCAGCGGGAACATCACCACCAGGCTGACCTTCAAGCCCATCAGGACGGCGACGGTGAGCAGCGCGGCGCCGAGGTTCATGGTGATGAAAGTCATGGCCGGCAGCCAGCCGGTGATCGCCTTGCCGACGCAGCCGCCGGAACGGTGCAGACCGACCCCGATCATGAGCTGGAAGGAGAAGGGAAAGGCCAGCGCCGCACCGTGCAGCGTCAGCGTGGTGTAGAAATGGCCGCTATCAAGGTTGAATATCTGCGTGGCCGGCATCACCAGCCCGAGCAGGCCGGCAACGGCCAGCCAGATGAAGGAGGCCATGATCATCAGGGCCGGCCAGGCATTGATTTCCTCCAGGCCGGTACTCGTGTCTACGCTGAACATCCGGCCAAAGACCGGGGTGCCCTTGACTATTGCGGTGGCGATTGTCATTCTGGATTCTCCTCGGTTCAGGTAGCGGTTTTGCTCTTTACGACGATCAGTTCGTCCTGCATGCCATGGTGGGCGATACCGCAGTATTCGAGGCAGCGGATCTTGTAGGTGCCGGGCTCCGTAAATGTGCGAACGACGCTGGTGGCTTTTGACACACCGGGCATCATGAGCATGGTGAATAGCATGCGGCCGTCGGGGTGATACACGGCAAAACCGTGCTGGGTATCCTTAGCTCGGCCGGAAAAGCGCACCGGCTTGCCGGCTTCGACCTCGCGGGTGGACATCTCGTACTTCCAGGAGCTTGCCGTGAGCTCGACCGTTTGCACCGGCTCGCCGCTGGTCGCCGCGCGCGCAGTGGCCATGATCGGCATGAACTTGAGGCTGGCGAGGTTTATGGTGACGAAGATGACGAAAACCGCCGTGAGCCAGTAGCTCTCGATGCGAGACATGGCCGCAGGCAGCGTGTTGCCAGGACCGCAATCCACCACCGATTTGCGGTGAATCACATACCAGAACATTCCGGCGAACGGCAACAGCATGGCCATCGTCGCCCAGAACGCGCCCCAGCCCGAAAACAGAAAGTCCAGCATGTGTGTGCCTCCTCCAGATCCGTTGTTTGGGCGCCGTGCTGCCCGGATCGCTGCGCTCGGCGTCGCGGCGGATGACCTCTCCATCGCGTTGCCGAGACGATAGACCCTTGGACATAGGGCGGCAATTAGGATGTCTACCTACATCGGGCATGGTTATTCCCGATTGCTCGCGCTCTCGCGCCGCTTCAGACTGACGCCATCGATTCCAAGAGCGAGGGGTATTGCCATGGCTGAGACTATCCTGATCAGGCCGAATACGGGCGAAAGGCTGCAGCGCTACATCCGCCTGACAAAGCCGCGTGTTGTATCTCTCATCGTGTTTTGCGCCGTGATTGGCATGCTGCTGGCCACACCGGGCGTGGTCCCCTTGCCGACAATTTTGGCCGGCACGCTGGGCATCGCGCTGGTGGCGGGCGCCGCTGCGGCGGTGAATTGCCTGATCGAGCGCAAGATCGACGCCATCATGGCGCGCACCAGGGGACGCCCGCTGCCGCGCGGGGAGGTGGACGTAACGGAGACTTTCTTCGTCTCAGCCGTGATCGGCAGCCTTGGTCTGGCGCTGCTCCATGCCTTCGTGAATCCCCTGACCATGTGGCTGACGCTGGCGACATTCATCGGCTATGCGGTCATCTACACGGTGATCCTGAAACCGCTGACACCACAGAACATCGTGATCGGCGGCGCTTCAGGCGCGATGCCGCCAGTGCTGGGCTGGGCGGCAGTGACGGGGCAGACGCCGGAACAGGCCTGGCTGCTGTTCCTAATAATCTTCGTCTGGACGCCGCCGCATTTCTGGTCCCTGGCGCTTTACCGGGCCCACGAGTACGCCGAAGCCAATCTGCCGATGCTGCCCGTCGTGCATGGCCGGGAATACACCCAGCGCAGCGTTTTCGCCTATACCATCGGCCTTGCGCTGGTGACGCTGATGCCCTTTGCCATCGGCATGAGCGGCTGGTTCTATCTCGCCGCGGCCGCGGTGCTCAATGCGATGTTCATCCGCCATGCATGGCGGGTCTGGCGCCGCTACAGCGATCGAATCGCGCAGAAGGCCTTCCGCTTCTCGATCATGTACCTGTCACTGCTGTTTGCCGCATTGCTGGTCGATCACTATTTGCCGTACTGAGTTCCGCCGCCTGCACTCATGATTTGTTCAGCATCGACATCTTGACCAGGTCGGACACCGAGCGCGCATTCATTTTTTCCATCACCTTGGCACGATGGACTTCCACGGTTTTTGCGCTGAGGCCCAGGGTGTTGGCTACCGCCTTGTTGGACATTCCCTCCACCACCAGGTCCATGACCTCGCGCTCGCGCGTCGTCAAACCGGCGAACAGCGCGCTCAACCGGGCGCGTTGCGAGTCGCGTGCGCGCTGCTCGGAATCGAATGATATGGCGCGCTGTATGCGGTCAAGCAGGTCCTGATCGTTGAAGGGCTTCTCAATGAAGTCGAAAGCGCCGGCCTGCACTGCACGTACCGCCATCTGCACGTCGCCATGGCCTGTGATGAAAATGATCGGAACGCTAATTCGCTGCACGGTCAGCCGTTCCTGGAGCTCGATGCCGCTCATCCCCGGCATGCGTACGTCGAGCACCAGGCACCCGGGTTTCGCCGCGGCGTAGCCGTCAAGAAACGCCTGGGCGGAGGCAAATGTCTCCACCTTGAGTTGAACGGACTCGATCAGCCAGCGCAAACTGCGCGCAACGGCCTGATCGTCGTCAACTATGAAGACTGTCGGCTCGTTCATGCCTGTGTGCCTGCCGCTCGCTGGTCGGCAAAGTGAAGCGGAAGCTTGCGCCGGTGCCGCCCGACTCGGCCCGCACATGTCCACCATGGGATTCAACGATCGACCGGCTGATCGATAGCCCCATGCCGACTCCGTCCCGCTTGGTGGTGAAGAACTGATCAAATACCTGGTCCATGATTGCTTCGTCGACACCGGGGCCAGTGTCGACAATTTCGATCTCGACTGCTTCGTTGCCGGCCAAGCGCGTACGAATGGTGATTTCGCGGTGAGGCGAGTTTCCCTCGGCCATCGCTTCCACGGCATTGCGCACGAGATTGCAGATCACCTGTTCGATCATGATCGAGTCGGCCTCTACTTTCGGTAGTTTCGGGTCGAGCTGGAGACGCACCAGCGTGCGATGGTGCCGTGCTTCATGCTCGGTGAACTTCACAACGGCGCGGACAATTTGATTGATGTCCATTGGCTTGGTTTTCAGCTCGCTCTTGCGCACGAAGTCGCGCACGTGGCGAAGGATCTCGCCGGCGCGTTCGGCCTGCTCGCAAACTTCGCCGAGAGGCTCGATCAGTTCCTCAACGGTCACTCCGCCTGAGCGCAGGCGGCGAATGCAGCCGCGGGAAAAGTTGGCGATGGCGGACAGTGGTTGGTTCAGTTCATGGGCTATTCCGGTGGCCATCTCGCCCATGGTGGACAGGCGTGCCACGCGCGCCAGCTCAGTCTGGTGCCGGCGCGCCTGCTCTTCGGCCTGCTTGTGCTCGGTGATGTCGCGGGTAATGCCGAGCAAGGCGTAGATATGGCCGCGCGCATCGCGCAATGGGGCAGCGTGGGTCTCCATCCATCTGATCCGGTTGGTGAGCGTGATCGCGCGAAACTCGTAGACGACCGCCTCGCCGGAGAACACTCGCCTCATGTTTTCGCGATAGATCTCGATGTACTCAGGCGCGACGACGGAGTAGATCTTGCGTCCAATGATGTCTGCTGGCTGATTGGCATCGACCAGCCTCAGGCCGGCCGGGTTGATCTCCAGTACGGTACCGTCCTCTGCCTGCAATTTCACGCATTCGGGTTCCGATTCGATGATGGTGCGCAAGCGGAACTCATTTTCCAGCAGGCGATCCATGACGCTCTCGTGTCCTGACTCCTTTTCCAGGATCTTCTGCTGTGCTTCACGCAAGCGGAGCACGGCCAACCCGAGTCCGATCAGGGCGATTGCCAGAAGCCCGCCGAGAACAACCAGAGCCAGCCAGATAACGTCATTCCCTGCGCCCATTGGATCTTCGCCACTCCGTTCGTTTAGCACCGACACTCTAACAGTGGATGCCCCATGGTCAATCCGGAAATGCCTGCGTGCCTCTAGGTAGTTACCCCAATTGGCCGCGTTGGCGATTCTGGTATGTTGCGTGCAGGATAGCAAATGGAGGCGGCGGGCGTGGTCGATTGCCGCGGTGATATTCAGGCTGAAATGGACTTGGCATACACTTGTCTGATCGGTGAGACGAATTGATGCGGGAGAAGCCGGATGCGCCCTCCTGTGCGCGCAACCGCGAACCGATTCTTGCGGTGCTGCGCGATCATTTCGCGGATCGCCGCAATGTGCTGGAAATCGGCAGCGGCACCGGTCAGCACGCGATTTTCTTTGCTGCGGCACTGCGCCATCTGAACTGGCAGACCTCGGAACAGCGAGAGAACCTGGCCGGTATCCAGGCCTGGCTGGACGAGGTGGACTTGCCGAATACCCCGGCCCCGCTCGAACTCCACGTCAGCGGGGCATGGCCGATACAGCGCTTTGATGCGGTCTTCAGTGCCAACACCTTGCACATCATGAGTTGGGCCGAAGTCGGGTGTGTATTCGCGCGCCTGCCCGAGATCATGACCGACGACGCCAGACTCGCCGTCTATGGTCCGTTCAATTACGGCGGCCGCTTCACCAGCGAGAGCAACGCCGCCTTTGACGCCTGGCTGAAGCAAAGTTGCTCGCATCAAGGCATACGCGATTTTGAAGCTGTGGATGCACTGGCCGCAAAGGCCGGCCTGAAGCTGATCGAAGACCGAGCCATGCCGTCGAACAATCGCTGTCTGGTCTGGAAACGAGGAACATCTCGTCAGGCTGCCTCCGCGTGACGCAACGCGATCATCGCATCGCGCACCAGTGGCTTGAGTTTCGCTTCTTTCGCTCCGCCCAGCATGGCCAGAAGTTCCGTTCGCATGCGCGGATCCCAAGTGCGCCGCAGGTGGCTGGCGATGTCCTTGACCGCCTGTTCGCGGTCCGGCATAGCCTCGAAAAAGGCACCGATCTGGTTGGCCATCCTGATCAGGGTGTCGGGGTTCATGCGCTGTGTTCCAACATGGTCTTGCTTCCGGTATAAATCACGCAGGCCTCCTGGCGCAAGAATCCGATCAGGGTGATGTTCAGGCTTTCCGCCAAACGCACCGCACGGGCAGTGGGCGCGGAAACGGCGGCGAGAGTGGCAACACCCAGCGCAGCAGCCTTCTGCACCATCTCGAAGCTGGCACGACTGGTGATGACCAAGGCGCTGTCAGCTACCACGACGCCACCCCGTGCCAGCGCGCCGAGGGTCTTGTCCAGTGCGTTGTGGCGGCCAATGTCCTCGCGGACATAGCTGATCGTGCCGTCGCGGTGGACGCGACAGGCAGCATGGGTGGCACCGGTCGCCTGTTGCAGAACTTGCAGTGCAGGCAACCGGCGCATGCCAGCGTAGAGCGCATCCAATGGAAACGGCGCCGTCGGTGGCAGCGGCGCAAGGTCGCGCATTACCTGACCCAGGCTCTCGGCTCCGCACAGCCCACAACCGGTGCGCCCAGCCAGACTGCGGCGGTGTTCCTTGAGGCGGACGAAGTCCTCGCTGGCGATTTCGAGTTGCAAGGTGATGCCGGCGTCCGCCTCGACGATGCCGATATCGAAGATATCCTGCCGGCGCGCGACGATGCCTTCCGACAGACTGAAGCCGACGGCGAAATCCTCAAGGTCGGCGGGGGTCGCCAGCATTACCGCGTGGCTGATGCCGTTGTACTCGAAGGCCACCGGCGTCTCCTCGGCCAGGTCGTCGGACCGGCTTGTGCCATCGCGCCATACCTGCCGACTGACCATCGGTTTCATGCGCCGGCGAGCCGCGATACCTGCACCGCAGTGACCTTGTACTCGGGGCAGTTGGTGGCCCAGTCGGAGTTGTCGGTGGTGATGACATTGGCGCCGGACTCGGGGAAGTGGAAAGTGGTGTAGACCACCCCCGGCTGCACCCGTTCGGTGATCGTCACCGGTAGCGTCGTGCTGCCTGCGCGCGACTCGATGCCGACGCGGTCACCGTCACGGATGCCGCGCTCCTCGGCGTCGTGGGGATGAATCTCCAGCAGATCGGCCCCGTAAAAGTCGGTGTTGGCGGTACGGCGTGTTTGCGCGCCGACGTTGTACTGCGAGAGCACGCGGCCGGTGGTCAGCAGCAGCGGAAAACGGCGCGTGACTTTTTCGTCCGTCGGCACGTACTGGGTGATCAGGAAGCGCCCCTTGCCCCCTTGTCTACCGGCGAAGCTGTCGACATGCATGGTCGGCGTGCCCTCTGGCGCCTCTGCGTTGCAGGGCCATTGCAGGCTTCCCAGGCGATCCAGCTTGGCGTAATCGACCCCGGCAAACGTCGGTGTCAGTCGCGCGATCTCGTCCATGATCTGGCTCGGGTGCTCGTAGTGCATCGCGTAACCCAGTGCCTTGGCCAGCGCCACGGTCACTTCCCAGTCGGCCATGCCGGCCAACGGCGGCATCACACCGCGCACGCGCGAGATGCGCCGCTCGGCGTTGGTGAAGGTGCCGTCCTTTTCGAGGAAGGAGGCGCCGGGCAGGAAGACATGGGCGTACTTCGCCGTCTCGTTGAGGAAGAGGTCCTGCACCACCACGCATTCCATGGCGGACAGCGCGGCGACCACGTGATGCGTGTTGGGATCCGACTGCGCCGGGTCCTCGCCCTGGCAGTAGAGGCCGAGGAAGGAGCCATCGATTGCGGCATCGAGCATGTTGGGAATGCGCAGGCCAGGTTCGGGCTGGATTGCCACGCCCCAGTCGTGCTCGAACAGCTCGCGGGTAAGCGTATCGGAGACATGGCGGTAGCCTGGCAGTTCGTGCGGGAAGCTGCCCATGTCGCAGGAGCCTTGCACGTTGTTCTGGCCGCGCAGCGGATTGACGCCGACCCCTTCGCGACCGACATTGCCGGTGGCCATGGCCAGGTTGGCGATGGCGATCACGGCGGTCGAGCCCTGCGAGTGTTCGGTGACGCCGAGGCCGTAATAGATCGATCCGTTTCCGGCACCGGCATACAGCCGCGCCGCGCCGCGCACTTCGGCTGCCGATACGCCGCTGGCGGCCTCCAAAGCTTCGGGCGAATTGGCCGGTCGGGCGGCGAACTCGCGCCAGTCGGCGAAGGCCCTGGCCTCGCAACGCTCGGCAATGAAGGCTTCGTCGAGCAGGCCCTCGGTGACGATCACATGCCCGATCGCGGACAGTACCGCGACGTTGGTGCCGGGCTTCAGTTTCAGGTGATGGGCGGCCTTGATGTGGGGCGAATTCACCAGGTCGATCTCGCGCGGGTCGATCACGATCAGTTGCGCACCTTCGCGCACGCGACGCTTTAGGCGCGAAGCGAACACCGGGTGGCCGTCGCTGGGGTTGGCGCCAATCACGACAACGACATCGGCCTTCTCGATCGACTTGAAGGTCTGCGTGCCCGCCGATTCGCCGAGCGTCTGCTTGAGGCCATAGCCAGTAGGCGAATGGCAGACGCGGGCGCAGGTATCGACGTTGTTGTTGCCGAAGGCCGCGCGCACCAGCTTCTGCACAAGGTAATCCTCTTCGTTGGTGCAGCGGCTGGAGACGATGGCGCCAACGGAATTGCGCCCCGCCTTGTTCTGGATGCGACGAAACTCGGAGGCCGTGTAGGCGAACGCTTCGTCCCACGACACCTCGCGCCACGGATCGCTGATCCTCTTGCGGAGCATGGGCCTGGTGACGCGGTCCGGGTGCGTGGCGTAACCCCAGGCGAAGCGGCCCTTGACACAGGCATGGCCCTCGTTGGCGCGGCCGTCTTTCCACGGCACCATGCGCACCACTTCCGTCCCCTGCATCTCGGCGCGGAAGCCGCAGCCGACGCCGCAATAGGCGCAGGTAGTGATCACGCTGTGCTCGGCCTGCCCCTTTTCGATGACGGTCTTTTCCATCAGCGTCGCCGTCGGGCAGGCGATGACGCAGGCGCCGCAGGAGACGCAATCCGATTTCATGAAAGTGTTGCCCTGTCCCGCCGTCACGCGCGACTCGAAGCCACGCCCGGTGATGGCCAGCGCGAACGTGCCTTGCTGCTCCTCGCAGGCGCGCACGCAGCGGTTGCAGACGATGCATTTGCCCGGGTCGTAGCTGAAGTAGGGATTTGATTCATCCTTGATCGGGTCGGTGAAATGATTCGCCCCAGGGGATGCGTCGCCCGCACCGTAGCGCACTTCGCGCAAGCCCACCACGCCGGCCATGGTCTGCAGTTCGCAGTTGCCATTGGCGGAGCAGGTCAGGCAGTCCAGCGGGTGATCGGAGATATACAACTCCATCACGTTGCGGCGCAGCTTCGCCAAAGCCGGCGACTGCGTGCGCACTTTCATGCCGGCTTCGGCGGGAGTGGTGCACGATGCCGGGTAGCCTCGCCGGCCCTCGATCTCGACCAGGCACAGGCGGCAGGAGCCGAAAGCCTTCAGGGAATCGGTAGCGCACAGCTTGGGCACCATGACGCCGGCCTCGGCGGCGGCGCGCATCAGCGAAGTGCCGGCCGGCACGGTGACCGCCTGGCCGTCTATGTCCAGCGTCACCGTATCGCCAGCGCCGACTTTTGGCGTGCCGAAGTCGATTTCACCGTGCGCGTTCATGCGCGCATCCATCCGAAGTCCTCGGAAAAGTGCTCAAGTGCCGACAACACCGGGATAGGCGTCATGCTGCCCATGGCGCACAGCGAGCCGTGAATCATCGTTTCGCAGAGGTCACGTAGAAGTTCGATCTGTTCCGCCTGTCCGCCGCGGATTCGATCGATGACCTCGACGCCGCGCGTCGAACCGATGCGGCAGGGCGTGCATTTGCCGCAGGATTCGACGGCACAGAATTTCATTGCATAGCGGGCTTGCCGCGCCATATCCACCGTGTCGTCGAAGGCGACGATGCCGCCGTGGCCGAGCCCCGCCCCGATGGCGGCAAAGGCCTCGTAGTCCAGCATGGTGTCAAACCGCGTTTCGGGCAGGTAAGCACCCAGCGGCCCGCCGACCTGCACGGCGCGCAGCGGCCGGCCCGAGCGCGAGCCGCCACCGAAGTCGTAAAGCAGCTCGCGCAGCGTGAGGCCGAAGGGCACTTCGACCAGCCCGCCGTATTTGATGTTTCCGGCCAGCTGGAAGGGCAGCGTGCCGCGCGAGCGGCCACAGCCAAACTCCTGGTAGTGGCTGGCACCGTGCGCCAGGATATCCGGCACGCTGCCAAAGGTGATGACGTTGTTGATTACCGTCGGTTGACCGAACAGGCCGCTGATGGCCGGCAGCGGCGGTTTGGCGCGGACGATGCCGCGTCGGCCCTCCAGACTTTCGAGCAGCGCGGTTTCCTCGCCGCAGACGTAGGAACCGGCGCCCTTGCGCACCTCGATTTTGAAATCGCCGAGCCAATCCCGTGCGCCATCGAGTGCCGCATTCAGCGCGGCGATGGCGTGTGGATATTCGGAGCGGACGTAGATGTAACCCATGGTGGCGCCGACCGCGAGGCCGGCGATGGCCATGCCTTCGAGCAACTGGAACGGGTCGCCCTCCATCAGCAGCCGGTCGGAGAAGGTGCCGGAATCGCCCTCGTCGGCATTGCAGACAATGTATTTTTGTGGCGCCGGGGTATCGAGCACGGTCCGCCACTTGATGCCGGTGGGAAAGGCCGCGCCGCCGCGACCGCGCAGCCCGGAATCGGTTACGGCACGGACAATCTCGACCGGCGCCATGGCACGTGCGCAACGCAAGCCCTCGCCGCCGCCCTGGGCCAGGTAGTCGGCCAGCGAGAGCGGATCGATGATACCGATGCGCCGACAGGCGAGGCGTTGCTGCCGCTTGAGCCAGGGTAGCTCTTCGGTGACGCCCAGATGCAGCGGGTGAATGCCGCCGCTCAGGAAGCCGGCGGCGAACAGGCCGCGCACGTCGTGGGCAGCCACTGGGCCATAGGCGATGCGGCCCCGCGAGGTGGACACTTCAACCAGGGGTTCGAGCCAGAACATGCCGCGCGAACCGTTGCGCACGAGCCGGATGTCGATTCCGCGCCTTGCGGCTTCGGCGACGATGGTTGCGGCTACGGCATCGGCACCCAGAGCCAGCGCAGCTGCCTCGCCGGGAACGTAGACCGTGACGCTCATTGGCCGGCCTCCAAGGCATCGATCAGCGCGTCGAATTTTTCCGGCGTGACGCGCGCGCGCAGCGTCGTCTCGTCGATCTGCAGCGCCGGGCCGATGGCGCACAGGCCAAGGCAATACACCGGCTCCAGAGTCAGGTCGCTGCCTTCCAGTCGCGCCCTGGCATGCTCCGCCAGCGCCTCGCCGCCGACCGCCTGGCAGGCCTCTGCACAACAGACGCGGACCACGTGACGGCCCGGCGGGGTCTGGCGAAAATGGTGGTAGTAGGTGATGACGCCATGCACTTCGGCGCGCGAGAGATTGAGTTCCTTCGCGATCAGGGACACGGACTCGGGCGGGATATGGCCGAGTTCCTCCTGGATCTCGTGCAGGATCGGCAGCAGGGCGCCGGGAAGGGTTTGTTTCGCGGCGACGATGCGCAACACGGTGCCAAGGTTTTCCATGCCGCGTTGTAACCCCGTTGCGGCAAAAGGGAAAGCGGGAAAATCCGAACACCTATACGGGTTTGTCGAACGACTCCACCAATGCCTTTGCCTCGGCCACCAGTGCGGCCACCATGGGCGCTTGCGGCTCGCGCGCCAGGGTAACGAGGCCGGTGGCCCAATCGACCGACGGTTCCACCAGTTCGATGTCGATCACCCCCGGCGGAGTGCCGACTTGTTCTAGCACGCTACGCGGCACGATCGACGACCAATGGCCGGAACCCACATGGGCGAGGATGCTGATGATTGAATTGGTTTCCAGCATCGGCGTAACGGCAGCCCCGACCTTTGCAAAGACGGCATCGATGGTCTTGCGGTTTTGCATGTCTGGCGTCAGCAGAGAAAGGGGAACGCCAGCCGCCTCGGCCCAGCTAACCGTCTCGCGACCGGCAAAACGGCCGTCGGCACCCGTCAGGAGTACATGGCGCTCGCGCCAAACCGGGACAACACTGAAACCGGCAGCCTGCGCCGATTCCACATAAACGACTCCGGCATCAAGTTCAAAGCGGCGCAAACGGGCGAGGATCTCGTCGGTGGCAAGCGAGAGTACCTCGGCTGTGACCAACGAATGGCGTCGGGCAAACGACGCAGTAAGCGAGGCAACGACGGTAAGCGCGGTCGGTATCACACCAAGGCGCAAGCGTCCGGTTAGCCCGTCGCGCAGCGAAGCCAGTTCCTGCTTGAGGCCTTCCGCACTGGCCGCCATGCGCTGGGCATACTCGACCACGCTGCGCCCCTCAGGCGTCAGGCCGGCGAACTGCTTGCCACGCTCGACCACGGCGACGCCAAGCTCTGTTTCCAGATCGCGAATTGCCGCCGAAAGTGTTGAGGGCGAAACATTGCAGGCAGCCGCCGCACGACCGAAGTGCTTCTCTCGCGCCAGTGCGATCAGGTATAGGTATTTGCGGGAGATCATCCGGCGAGACTATACGATGTCCAAAGAACTTGTGTTTCGCCGTGTATGCACCGTTTCCCGGTGCCTGTTGCCACCGCTCTCTGCTTTCGGTGTCCTCTAGCCCGCTTATTGAAACTCGAATGGCCGGTTACTGGCCGGCAACGGTCTGTTGAAAACCTTATTCTGTAGCGCCTCCATCGGCTGCCCCTGGCCGAATGCGAAAATCCTCGCCAGCAAGCCGCGACGCCCGCTTCGGTCGCGAGCGGGACCGACGAAATTGATTTGACCGGACCTCAGGTGCCCTCGCGTTCGGCGAGGCGGCGCAGGACGAGGGGAAAGGCACCGGTCACAAAGCAGGCGACAGCCGACACGATGGGTGCCCTTCAGCATTCCTGCCAGTGCGCCGCCTCCGGCTAGTAGCAAGACGATGCCGAGCAGGGTGAATACGACGAAAGTCCAGGGCCAGTGGTGCGGTTTCATGGTTCACTTCGGGCAGAACGGATCGGTATCGCATTGCATTTCAACTCAGCCTGAATCGCCGTCGCGCCAGCACCGACTTTTTTGCTCTTCTCTCGGGACGATGGCCGGTAAACTGACCGCCGGGTGGCGGTCGGCAAGTTTCGACGTCGCGGGAATCCGCGACCAGGGTGCGAGTGATCTCAGGCCGCCAGTTTTGCGCTCGCCAGTCGATTCAGGCTGACGCCCTGTTCGGCGGCCTCTGTCGCGAGGGCGCGATGCACCTGCGGCGGAATACGCACACGGAACTCGTCGCTGTAGTGCTTTTCCGCCAGAGGTACGGGAATCTCCTCTCCCGCCGCCTGCATGTCGGCTACCGCTTCGGATAGGACCCGCCGGATTCCTTTCAGCGCGGCTTCCGGCGTCTTCGCCAGCCACGATAGCGACGGAAATTCGGCGCACAGGCCGACATGCTCGCCGTCCTCGGCCGACCAGGTAACGCGGTAAGTGTAGTGATCAATGCTCATTGCGCAGTCCCTCCAGTTTGTCGATTGCGAGTAGCACCTGTCTGACCTGATAGGCCTTGGCCTTGCCTTTATCGTCCTGGATGTTGATCCGCGGATCGCCGACCCAAGGTGTCTTGAATATGACGTGACTGGTGCCTCAATGGCGCGGCTTCCCGAAATGATCTTCGCAAACCCTCCTGAGATCGCTGAACCGGACGTTGCCCGGCTCGCGTCGCATCTGGTCGAGGATTTCCCTGGAAGACGGCATGGAGCAATGGCACCAATAGTGGCACCATATTTCAACTGAAACGGCCAGTCGTGCGTTGTGGCTCCCGCCTTCCCCTGCCAGACCGCAGGCGCCTATTCTTCGGCGATCGCCTCCCCGAGGTAGACCCGCTTGATCAGTTCGTTGCCGCGCAGCTCCCAGGCGGCATCTTCGGCGATCAATTCGCCGTGGCCCAGGACGTACCAGCGCCATTCAGTTTTTTACCCGGCAGCAGAGTGTCTGCTAAACCCGGCGCGATTCACCCCAAGTACATTGGGCAAATTTAATTGCCCGTCCGACTCAGCTTGTTGCGTCAGGCGCCGGCACTATCTCTGCGCCGTGGAGCCTGTTCGAGACGAAGCTTTTCGGCGAGCACCTTGTTTGCGTAAGCTTGCTCCTCATCGTCGATCGCGCCGCCGTAATGCTGCAAACCCTCCATCAGCCCTCCCTGCCGGCGGATGGCTTCCTGCAGGATCTGTGCGCCAATTTGAACGTTGGTTACCGGATCCAGGAAGGGCCGCGCGACTTCTGCGTTCGGCACCTTGTCCTGGTGGTAGCGGGGGATGATCTGCATCAGACCCTGAGCGCCCATGGGGCTTTGTGAGAAAGGATTAAACCTGGATTCAACGCTGATCACGGCAATCAGCAGTAACGGGTCAATGTGCCGCTTGGCCCCGACTGCCTGGGCTGTTTCAAAAACCGGCTGCAGGGCGTCGGCGGACACACGATAGCGCTGGACGACATAATCCAGGGCCGCCCTCATGCCAGGCGTCAATGTTTGTGTTGCTCGCTCCGCATCCCGCGCTCGTGGCGGCGCTTCCGCCGACGGCGAGAGATTCGGAATGGTCGAGCCTATTGATCGGATGGTATCGACGCTGTTTGCCAACCCTCCGGCGAGCACCAGGACGATTGCCAGGCCAACGATTGCCACGTCGAGATGGAGGTAGTTGAGGAAGGCACTGGTGCTCCGTGCCATCAAATATCTTTGTGTGATAGTTGTCGACAAGATTTCTCCTTTACTGTTGCCAGTGCGACATAAGCCCTGCGATAAACCAGACAAACTGGAGAGGGCCTGCGATAGGAACTGCTGAAGTGACTAAGTGACCAAGCGCGGCCACTGGTCCTGCGAACACTGTGTCCGCTTGCTTTTGCGTCGAGGCTACAGGCGGATTCCCGCGTGTGCCGAAAAACGGGTGCCGAAGCACAAGGATGAATCCGACCCCTTGCGAGGCCGGAAGAAAAGACGGTCGACGATACTTATGCGGCCTTGCTGCCGGGTTTGACGGCGGTGGCAGCGGCAAGATTGGCTTGAGCAATTTCCGTGACCTGCCTGGCCGCCTTGCTCATATTGTCGTAAGCAGAATTCGCAGCCGAGAGTGCCGACCGCATGGCATTTACCGCCAGATCAGAACCGGCCGGAGCAGTCTTGACTGCCTTGTCGAGTGCCAGACTGGCGTTCTTGTTCAGCTCGGAAACCTTGCCTTCGACCACGCCGGATAACGCCTCCTGGGTTTCAGTAGCGATTTGATAAACACTGCGGGAATAGACAGTAGCCTTCTCCAAGCCCGGTTGAGCCAGCTTTGTTTGCAGTGAAACGAAATCCTGCACGTCCTTGACGGCAAACAGGGCGCGCGTATTTTCAGTGCTGTCTTCGAACAGAGTACGGACGGCATTGAGGTTCAGGGCAGCCAAACGCTCAACTCCGGCAAACGAAGCATTGGCAATGGTTACCAGAGTTTCGACACCGGCTTGGTTGGCGCTGGTGAGTTGCTCGGATATCTTGTACATGGTGATCTCCTGAAAAGAGTCAAAAGTGATAGCGAACTAGGCACCATCGATTTCCGTTGAGCTCCCAAAACACATGGAATGGTGCACCGCAATATAGCTCCATTGTAGGGAACGGACTTGGTTTGTCAAGATAAATTGTTGCGACGCAGCAATACCTGATTGTCGACGCTCAACTAATAACCGCTCTAAACAGGGCTTGCAGCGGAGTTTTTTCAACCGCTTTGGTTCCGAAGCGCATCCGGACAAACCACGGCTACCTGAGAATTCGGGATCAAAAAAAACCCGATACCGCAGTACCGGGTTGAATCCAATCCTTGTGGATCGGAGGAGGAGACAAGCGCATTCTAAGACTCATGGTCGCCCGTGATTAGGTGTGGCCCTCTAAGAACGGCCCCAAGCCAGCGAGTCTTGCGGACTCGCTAATTCCAGCCGTCCTCGCCTTTTTCCTCGAACTTCTCACGGTCGCGACTGAAAAGCTCTTCCAGTTCTTCGCGGCCCGCTTTGGCTACCGTGAGCATCCGGTTCTCGTCGTGAAAATGCGGAATCAGGGATTCCATGGTGGCGACATTGTGATGACGGAAGGCGTCGGCCATTTCTCGCGCCCGGTAGGGATCGACTCCCAGCGCTTCAAGCACATGACGACCCGTCTTAAGCGCGGCTTCGAAGGTTTCACGCTCGATCACTTCGACCTGGCGTGCGCGCAACTCGACATAGTGGCGGACGTTACGGGCACGCGCAACGATTTGCAGCCGGGGAAAATTGGCGCGCACGAGGTCTACCACTGCAAGGCTGTCGTCTACGTCATCGATTGCGTTCACCAGCAACCTTGCCTTGCCGGCATCGGCAGCCGTCAGCAAATCCAGCCGCGTCGCGTCACCATAGAAGACCTTGTAGCCGAACTTGCGCAGCATCTCTATCTGGTCGGGATCGTGGTCAAGAACCACCGCTCGAATGCCGTTGGCGAACAACAGCCGACCGACAATCTGCCCGAAGCGCCCGAAGCCGGCAATCAGCACGGCACCGCCTGCGTCTTCGTCTATGGTATCGGCTTCGTCCTTTTGCCTGGCCGCGAATCCATCGACCAGCCGATCGTAGAACACCAGCAGCAGCGGTGTGCAGGCCATGGACAGCGCAACGGCAATGGTCAGCAGACCGCCGGTTTCGCGGTCGAGCAGGCTTGCATTCTGAGCGGCGGCAAAAACCACGAAGGCGAATTCGCCCCCTTGCGAGAGCAGCAGCGCGAACAGCCCGCACTGCCGCGGCGTGATGCCAATCACCCGGGCCAGTGCCCACAGTGTCGCCGTCTTGATCGCCAGAAAACCGACCAGCAGCAGGACGACGGTCGCGGGTCGGGCCAGGAGCAGACCGAAGTCGATGGCCATGCCCACCGAAATGAAAAACAGCCCGAGCAACAGGCCCTTGAAAGGCTCGATATCGGTTTCCAGAGCGTGGCGGTATTCCGAGCTCGCCAGCAGCACGCCAGCCAGGAAAGCGCCCAGCGCCATCGACAGGCCAACCAGAGACATGAGCTGGGAAATGCCCAGCACCAGCAGCAGGGCGAAGGCAGTGAATACCTCGCGGGTGTCCGCAGAGGCAATAAGCCGCAGTGCGGGCCGCGTCAGATAGCGGCCAATCACGATGACGCCGACGATGGCCGCTATCGCCTTCAGCGCATCCAACCCTGGCGTGGTGGTCGCCGCCGCATGGGTGGCAAGCAGCGGGATGGCGGCCAGCAGAGGAATCGCCGCGATATCCTGAAACAGCAGGATGGCAAAGGCACTGCGCCCTGTCGGCGCTGGTAACAAATTACGCTCGCCCATGATCTGCACGGCGATGGCTGTCGACGACAACGACAAGGCGAGACCGGAGATGATCGCCAGTTTCCATCCGAAGCCAATGGCAGCGCCGCCTGCGGCCAGCAGCGCAGCGCAGGCAAGCATCTGCAAACTGCCATTGCCGAAAACCTCGCGGCGCATCGACCACAACCGTTTCGAGTCGAGTTCGAGTCCGATCAGGAACAGCATCAGAACGACGCCGAACTCCGAAAAGTGCATGATTGATTCGACATCGCTGACAAAAGCCAGACCCCAGGGCCCGATCAGCGTACCGGCGATCAGATAGCCAAGCACCGAGCCAAGACCAAGCCGCTTGGCCAGCGGTACGCATAGCACCGCAGCGGCAAGATAAATCAACGCATCACGCATCATGGCGCATGGCCTGCCTTCTCGCTTGCACCCTCGCCATGGATGGCGAGCCACACCTCGAGCCGTCGCCGCAGTTGAAGCGCATGTGCGGCCAGCGCTGGCTTGTCGATCTCGTTGGCACCGTGAAGGATACAGGGGGATTGCCAGTTCATGCCGCAGAAGACCGCGGTCTCTTCGACGGGTCGCGTGAAGTCGGCAAATGATCGTTGATGAATGCCAGTGGCCGAGTAGGTTTCGACACTGCCACCGGTAGTCGCTACCCAAAGGCAATCCTTGCCATGCAGCGCGCTGCCGCCATCACCAAATGCCCAGCCGTAGGTCAGCACCTTGTCGAACCAGTGTTTTAGCAGACCGGGAACGCTGTACCAGAAAATCGGGTGCATCCAGACGATCAGCCGCGCACGGCCCAGGGCGGCCTGCTCGCTGGTAACGTCGATGTCAAAATCAGGATAGCGGTCGTAAAGCGAGCACACTTCCACCCCCGGAAGACTGCGCACGGCGTCCAGGAGCGTTCGGTTGGCTCGTGACTGCGAGGGATAGGGATGGGCGAATACGATGTAGATCATGACAGGAGGATCGGCGCTCCGAAATATTCGAACGAAAGCCTGCCAAGACTACCTCAGTCGGGAAATTGCGGGGACTCTCGGCGCGAACCATGAGCCACACCGCTGAGAATTACGTGGGAGCCTCTATCGGACAGGCTTGTTGAAATCTCCGCACGACGGACGATGCCGACGGATAATTGATCCCATGAAAATACTTAACCACACCGCTTTGTCCATGCTCGACCTGATAGCCGTGCGCGAAGGCGGATCCGTGGCAGAGGCGCTCGCGATAGCACTGCGAACAGCACGCCACGCGGAATCGCTGGGTTTTAGCCGATACTGGCTGGCTGAACACCACAACATGCAGGGGATAGCGAGTTCAGCCACTGCGGTGCTGGTGGGATACATCGCGGGAGGCACAAACCGCATCCGCGTCGGCTCGGGCGGGGTCATGCTACCCAACCATGCACCACTGGTGGTTGCGGAGGCCTTCGGTACGCTGGCCGAACTGTATCCGAACCGTATCGACCTGGGCCTGGGCCGAGCTCCAGGCACTGACCCAATAACCATGCGCGCGCTGCGCCGCGACCGAACGGAAACCGAAGACGACTTTCCGCGTGACGTCGCCGATCTGCAGCGACTGCTGGCACCGCCACAGCCGGGCCAGCGCGTGATCGCGATGCCTGGCGCGGGAACCGAGGTACCAATCTGGTTGCTGGGGTCGAGCCTGTTCTCGGCACGCCTGGCTGCTGAGCGCGGTCTGCCGTACGCCTTTGCTTCGCACTTTGCGCCGCGCTTGCTGCTCCAGGCCATTGACCAGTACCGCAACCTGTTTCGTCCGTCAGCGGTGCTCGCCAAACCCTACGTGATGATCGGCGTGCCGCTGATCGCTGCTCCGACAGACGAGGAAGCCGAATTCCTCGCCAGCAGCACCTATCAGCGCGTCCTCGGCATCTTGCATGGCGACCGCGGCCGTCTGCAGCCACCGGTAGCGAACTTCATGTCGCTCCTGCATCCGCAGGAGAAGGCCGCCATCGACGACTTTCTCTCCGCCGCAGTGATCGGCGGACCGCAGACCGTACGCGAAGGGCTTGCTGCGCTGGTTCAGGCTACAGCCGCCGACGAATTGATGCTGGTTTGTGACATCTTCGATGCAACCCTGCGGCTGCGTTCGCTCGACATCGCTGCAGCGGCACGAGCAGCATGATGTCCAGTCGGAAAGCGTTGTCTGCCTTCTGACCTTTAAACGTCGATATTGCGCGCGTAGAGCGCGTTTGATTCAATAAAGGCGCGGCGCGGCTCGACATCGTCACCCATCAAGGTAGTGAAGATTTCGTCCGCGGCGATGGCATCGTCAATCTGCACCCGAAGCAGCCGGCGCACCGTCGGGTCCATGGTTGTTTCCCATAGCTGGGCCGGATTCATTTCTCCCAAGCCCTTGTAGCGCTGCTTGGCCAAGCCCCGCTCGACTTCGTTCAGCATCCACTTCATGGCATCCGCAAAACTTGTCACCGCCAGCGATTTTTCACCACGCCGGATTACCGCTCCCTCACCCATGAGGCCGGCAATCATCTGAGCGGTCCGGCGAATCTGCACATAGTCGCCCGAGAGAAGAAAATCCTCGTCGATACGACCGGTGCGCAAGTTGCCGTGACGCATGCGGATGACAGCCAGCATCCAGCGCTCATGCTTGTCATCGAAGCGCGATTCGATTCGAAC
The DNA here is from genome assembly GCA_026399475.1 of Rhodocyclales bacterium. Taxonomy (GTDB): domain Bacteria; phylum Pseudomonadota; class Gammaproteobacteria; order Burkholderiales; family Rhodocyclaceae; genus Sulfuritalea. The sequence continues at coordinate 20,727 of JAPLQY010000024.1, read as the reverse complement.
TTCCCCGGAAAGACAAGCGCTGATTCGTTCGGCGCTGTCGCGCGTGGCAGCCTCGCTTGATGTATCGACTGCGATATCGTGCGCCAGCAGGGCATGCAAGACTTCCCCGTCGATGAAGTCCGTAACGCGACGGATCACGGCTTCTGACAGAAGGTAGGCGCGGGCAAGTGCTCCCAGCGCCTCACCTTCGACCACCGCTGCCCCAGCGCGTGGCGTCAACTGCGTGCCATCCAGCGCAAGGCGCAGCAGATGCTGGTTGAGTTCGTGGTCGTCCTTGATGTAGGTTTCGCTTTTTCCATGCTTGATCTTGTAAAGCGGCGGCTGGGCAATATAAATGTAGCCGCGCTCAACCAGTTCCGGCAATTGCCGGTAGAAGAAGGTCAACAGCAGCGTGCGAATGTGGGCGCCATCAACGTCCGCGTCAGTCATGATGATGATGCGGTGATAGCGTAGCTTGGCAATGTCGAAATCTTCGGCACCGATGCCGCAGCCCAGCGCCGTCACCAGGGTCACGATCTGTTCGCTCGAAATAAGCTTGTCGAAGCGGGCTTTTTCAACGTTGAGTACCTTGCCGCGCAGCGGCAGGATGGCCTGGAACTTTCGATCACGGCCTTGCTTGGCGGACCCCCCGGCAGAATCACCCTCGACAATGTACATCTCGCATAGTGCCGGATCCTTTTCCTGGCAGTCGGCCAGTTTGCCTGGCAGACCAAGGCCATCGAGTACGCCTTTGCGGCGGGTCATGTCACGGGCCTTGCGCGCGGCTTCACGGGCACGGGCAGCTTCGACAATTTTTCCAGTGATGATTTTGGCATCGACCGGGCGCTCCAGCAGATAGTCTGCAAGCTTCTGCGCCACAACCTCCTCGATCGCCGGGCGAGCTTCGGAAGAAACCAGCTTCATCTTGGTCTGGGACGCAAACTTTGGATCCGGCATCTTGACGGAGAGTACGCAAGCAAGGCCTTCGCGCATGTCATCACCCGTAATATCGACCTTGGCCTTCTTGGCAATTTCGTTTTCTTCGATGTACTTGTTTATGACGCGAGTCATCGCTGCTCGCAGCCCGGTGAGATGGGTGCCGCCATCCGATTGCGGAATATTGTTGGTAAAGCAAAGTACCTGCTCGGCGTAGGAATCGTTCCACTGCATGGCAACTTCTACATCGATGTTTACGCCGTTTTGTACTGATACTCCTGACGAGTGAAACACAGCCGGGTGGAGTACTGTCTTGGTTCGATTGATGTACTCGACGAAGCCTTTGACGCCGCCAGAGAAGGCGAAGTCTTCTTCCTTCACATTGCGCTGGTCGATCAGTTTGATCTTGACGCCATTATTCAGAAAGGATAATTCGCGCAAGCGCTTGGCGATGATATCGTAGTGATATTCAACGTTGCCGAAGATTTCCTCGTCAGCCATGAAATGTACTTCGGTGCCTCGTTTTTCAGTATCGCCGAGAACCTTAAGCGGCGATACCTCTACGCCGTTTTGAATTTCTATCAGGCGATCCGCTGCGTGCCCACGATGGAACTCCATCAGGTACTTCTTGCCGTCGCGACGAATGATGAGGCGCAGCCATTTTGACAAGGCATTGACGCAAGAGACGCCAACCCCATGCAGGCCACCTGAAACTTTGTAGGAGTTCTGGTTGAATTTGCCGCCGGCATGCAGTACGCACATGACGATCTCGGCGGCTGAGCGTTTTGGCTCGTGCTTGTCGTCAAACTTGATACCTGTTGGAATTCCGCGACCATTGTCGGTTACCGACATTGAATTGTCGGTATGAATGGTGATTACTATGTCATCGCAATGCCCCGCCAGCGCTTCGTCAATGGCGTTATCGACAACTTCGAACACCATGTGATGCAAGCCTGTACCATCGGACGTGTCACCAATGTACATGCCAGGACGCTTTCTTACAGCCTCGAGGCCTTCAAGTTGCTGGATGCTGGATTCGTCGTAGGCGGGTGCGGTGTTGCTGTCGATCATGGGATTCTTTTCATGTTGGATATCAAATGCGCATCGGCATTACGACGTACTTGAACGTTTCGTTGCCGGGCAATACAAAAAGCGCACTGGAATTCGCATCGGCGAGATGCAACTCAATGGTTTCGTTGTTGACGTTATTGAGAACATCCAGCAAATAGGTGACGTTGAAACCGACATCAAGTGCATCGCCGGTGTAGTCAATTTCAATCTCCTCCTGTGCTTCCTCCTGTTCCGCATTGCTGGAAATGATCTTTAGGCTGCCGGTTCCCAGCACTAGGCGCACACCCCTGAATTTTTCATTGGTTAGAATTGCCGCTCGCAGCAGCGAATGCAAAAGTGCATTGCGCGACAGTTTTATAAGTTTGCTGTGATGTTGCGGAATGACGCGTTCATAATCCGGAAATTTTCCGTCTATCAACTTGGAAACAAGTTCGATATTACCGAAACTGAAGCGAGCCTGGGTTGGTGTCAGGGTAATTTCGAGTGGATCGTCGTTATCGGCCAGTTGGCGAGACAGTTCCAAAACGGTTTTACGAGGAAGAATAACTTCTATGGGCGCCGGTGCATCGGGAAGCGTTTCGGCAGCGTAAGCGAGTCGATGGCCATCAGTCGCGACCATACGCAATTCATTACCTTTGGCTACCAACAGCAGCCCATTGAGATAGTAGCGAATGTCCTGTTGGGCCATGGCATATTGAACCAGGGCTAGCAGACGCTTCATTTGCTTTTGGGTGATCGACAGGCGTGACGGTTGACCGTCGGCCATGCTCATGCGCGGGAAATCCTCAGCGGGAAGGGTCTGTAAATTAAAACGACTCTTGCCTGCTTTCAACTGCAGTCGTTTGTCGTCCAGTGCCAGAGTGACTTCAGCAGTTTCAGGTAACGAGCGCAAAATATCCTGCAATTTGCGCGCACCTACAGTCATGGCTGATTTTTCTGCACCGACCGTGGGGGTCTGAGTCGTGATCTGAATCTCGATATCCGTAGCCAGGAGTGTTAGCTTCTCACCATCCTTTTCCATCAAAACATTGGAGAGGATAGGCAAGGTATGGCGCTTTTCTACAATGCCGCATACCGACTGAAGTGGAAAAAGAAGTTGATCGCGTGGACCTTTAAATAGGAGCATATATAGATCTCTTATGATTAATAAGGGAGGCTCTTTGTTGTGGATAAACGGGTATTTTCTTGTAAATACAGTAAATTATAACGTGGATAAGGTGGTTGAAAAGCTTTCCGTTCTCTTGTGGATGATTGTGGATGATTTTTGGTTGATGTCCTGTCAGCAGGCCTTATCCACAATTTTCAATAGTTTGTTCTGCGTACTTGCTCACAAGCTAACCTTTAATTGTTTGCATCAAGATATGCAGGTCGTTATTGAGCTGCGTGTCCTTGCCGCGCAAGTCGATAATAGTGCGGCAAGCATGCATTACAGTGGTGTGATCACGCCCACCAAAGGCTTCACCTATTTCAGGAAGGCTGTGTGATGTGAGTTCACGTGTGAGCCACATCGCTACTTGGCGAGGCCTGGCAATAGCACGGGTGCGTTTTTGGGAGTACATGTCGGCAACTTTGATTTTATAGAAGTCAGACACGGTTTTTTGCACCAGTTCAAGTGATATCTGTCGGTTTGTGGCGCCAATTATGTCCCGCAAAGCTTCTTTGGCAACATCCAGATTGATTTCCCGACCGTGAAAACGGGCGTAGGCCACTACGCGATTGAGTGCACCTTCAAGTTCCCTTACATTGGAGCGAAGGTTTTTCGCAATAAGGAAGGAGACTTCGTCTGAAATGCTGATGTGCTCCGCTTCAGCTTTCTTCTTGAGGATAGCGATGCGCATTTCAAGTTCTGGAGGTTCGATAGCGACTGTAAGCCCCCAGTCGAAACGTGAAACCAGGCGTTCTTCGAGTCCTTGAACATCCTTGGGATAGGTATCGCTGGTGATGATAATTTGCTTTTTTGCCTCAATGAGAGCATTGAAGGCGTAAAAAAACTCTTCCTGCGTTCGATCCTTTCGATTGAAAAACTGGATATCGTCAATCAGCAGGAGGTCGAGGGAACGGTAGTAACGCTTGAATGCTTCACGTGAATTCTGCTGGAAAGCTCGCACGACATCAGAAAAATAGTCTTCAGCGTGAACATAACGTACTTCCATTGTTGGGTTTGCGGTATAGATCGAGTTGCCGATAGCGTGGATCAGATGCGTCTTGCCCAAACCAACTCCCCCATAAATAAACAGGGGGTTGTAGGAGCCACCCGGGTTCATGGCTACCTGCTGGGCAGCAGCGCGAGCCAGGTCGTTGGCCCGACCTGTAACGAGGGTGTCAAAGGTGAAATCAGCATTAAGTCGTGTTTTTTCGTACGCCGGATCCCCGGGTTTGCTGCATATTGCCGGAGTGACCAGTCCTGCTAAAGGAGCGGTCTCGACGCTTTCCGTGACAGGGGACGCATCTGCTATAGCGTCGACTACGCCGAGAGTTATGGTGATCGGGGCAGAAAAGAATTCGAGTCCAAAAGCTTCAATCTGGGTCAGATAGCGCTCGCGTACCCATTGCATGACGAAACGGTTAGGGGCAACAAGACGAAAGTGGGTAGAGCTGGTTTCATCGCTTTCCAGACTCAAGCCTTTTATCCAGGTGTTGAACTGCTGTGCAGGAAGTTCTTGCTCGAAGCGGTTCAGACAGGTGGACCAGAATTCACTCATTGTGATTGGATAGACTCAAGGCAGAAGACGGCAGGATGAGGAAGTACAAATTCTTATTGCCGCCCATTTGATTCGGGTGGAGCCGCATTCTAGCGGTTTCGTTGTTAGTTATCCACAGCCCAGCCATTCACCGCCCTTGACAAAACCGTCGTGAAACGCTGTAATCCCCCGTTTTTCTTAATTCAAGGGATATTGCCATGAAACGCACCTACCAGCCTTCGGTTGTGCGCCGTAAGCGCACCCACGGCTTCCTAGTGCGCATGCGCACACGAGGCGGTCGTGCAGTAATACGTGCGCGTCGTGCCAAGGGTCGTCATCGTCTCGCCGTCTGAACGCATAGCATCGTTTTGTTCTGAGCAACGCCTGCATCGGCCCGAAGAGTTTTCAGCCGTTATGGCGACGCGGCGTGCCGTACGTGGCGAATGTTTTGATCTGCATTATCGCCATACGGGCATGGGCAGCAAGGCTCGCCTTGGATTGATGGTACCGAAACGGATGGCGCGGGCTGCTTCGTTGCGCAATGCGATCAAGCGGCAGGGACGAGAGGCTTTTCGCTTAATGGCGGCCGAAATTTCACCGTGCGATCTGGTCCTGCGCCTGACTCGGTCGCTCAAAGGCGTGAGTGCCACGGACGGTATTCAGCGAAAAGTATGGCGTACGGAAATGGAAAGCCTCCTGAGGCAACTTTCAACGTTGCCGAGATGAAACCTCTGCTCGTTTTCCCGTTGCTGTTACTGATTCGGGTCTATCAGTTGGCTATCAGTCCCATGCTCGGCAGTCGCTGTCGTTTTCACCCGAGTTGCTCGGAGTATTCAATGGAAGCGCTAAGTCGCCATGGTTTGTTCAGAGGCCTATGGCTGGCTTTTCGGCGAATCGGGCGTTGTCATCCCTGGCATCCGGGCGGGTATGATCCGGTTCCCTGATTATTCTGTATTTCTGACCTGAATCACTGCCGAGACAGTAATGGATAACCGACGATTGATCCTGCTTTTGGTGTTCAGTTTTTCGCTGATCATGCTTTGGGACGCTTGGCAGCGGCAGAGTCTGCCTAAATCGGCCGCGCCAGCGGCAACGGCAGTTCCATCGGTCGCGGCGTCCGCAGGCATTGTGCCGGCCCCGACTTTGCCTGTAACTGGCGGTAATGGAGTGTCTGCTGCTGTTCCTGCGACGGCATCCATTGCTGTCCCGGGTGTTGCCAGCGTAAAAATCAAGACTGATCTATATGTCGCGGATATTTCTTCACAGGGCGGGGATATAACGCGGCTTGAATTGGTACGCCATCCAGACACTGAAGACAAGTCTAAGCATTTTGTGCTTTTCGATAATGGCGAAAAGCACATTTACCAGGCTCAGTCCGGATTGATCGGCGAAGGTTTGCCGAACCACAAGACGTTGTGGAATTTTGCGTCTGGTGATCAAGCGCTCAAGGACGGCGAGCAGCAGTTGGAGGTTCGACTGGAGGCTAGCGCGGCAAATGGTGTCAAGCTCGCCAAGACCTTCGTCTTCCATCGAGGTAGCTATCAGATTGATGTCCGTCATGAAGGCGCCACGCCGGGGTCTCATGCCTACTATCAGTTCACGCGCGACGGCAAGCCGGCCGAGGGACAAGGCAGCTCCATGATGATGGGAGTAACGACTTTTACCGGTCCTGCAGTATTTACCGAGGTGGATAAGTATCAGAAGGTCGAATTCGCGGATATTCTAAAAACCAAAGCCAAGTTTGCACAGAAAGCGGACAACGGCTGGCTGGCCATGGTGCAGCATTACTTTGTAACGGCATGGTTGCCCCCTGCGGGGACGGCGCGTGAGTTCTATATGCGCAAGATCGGAGAAGATCTGTATTCGACAGGAGTTATTCTTCCCGTCGCTGCCGACGGCAAGAGTTCGGTATCGCTTTATGCCGGCCCGCAGGAGCAGGACAAGCTGGAGAAAATCGCTCCGGGGCTTGATCTGGTGGTCGACTATGGCTGGTTGACGGTCATCGCTGCACCGTTATTTTGGGTCCTGGGTGCCATTCACAAGCTCGTTGGCAACTGGGGCTGGGCCATCATCGGCCTGACTCTTTTGCTGAAGCTGGCCTTTTTCCCGCTGTCCGCTGCAAGCTACAAGTCAATGGCGAAGATGCGGGTGCTGACGCCCAAGTTGGTGAAACTAAAGGAAGCCTACGGTGACGACAAGCAGCGCTTGAATCAGGAAATGATGGCGCTCTACAAGAAGGAGAAGGTGAACCCCTTAGGCGGCTGTTTGCCGGTCCTGGTGCAGATTCCGGTGTTCATAGCGCTTTACTGGGTGTTGCTGGGTACCGTCGAGATGCGCAACGCGCCTTGGCTGGGCTGGATCACCGACCTTTCGGTGAAGGATCCGTTCTACGTGCTGCCGCTGATCATGGGCGCCACCATGTTTATCCAGACCAAGCTCAATCCGACGCCACCCGATCCGATACAGGCCAAGGTTATGCTGTTCATGCCGATCATGTTTACCGGTATGTTCCTGTTCTTCCCGGCCGGTTTGGTTCTCTACTGGACCGTGAATAACATGCTATCCATAGCGCAACAGTGGCAGATCACCCGTCTCGTCGAGGCAGGGGAAAAGAAATAGGCAGGACGCCGGTCCTGCGGGATTGGGAGGTGTGTCGGGGCAGATTGCTCCGACTATAGGGAGAGCCGGGTGGGACAGCCGCGTACCGAAGTTATCGCTGCTATCGCCACTGCCCCAGGCCGTGGCGGTATCGGGGTAGTGCGAGTGTCTGGTGCTGAGCTGTTGTCCTTCGCCGAGGCGTTGACAGGCAAATCGCCCATTCCGCGTTGCGCCATCCTTAGCAATTTTCTGGCGATTGATCGGGTGCCGATTGATCAGGGGATTCTTCTGTATTTTCCGGCGCCGCATTCATTTACGGGCGAGGATGTGCTGGAACTGCAGGGTCATGGTGGTCCGGTGGTGCTGCAGATGTTGTTGGCACGCTGCCTTGAACTGGGTGCGCGCATAGCCGAGCCGGGCGAATTTTCGCAGAGGGCTTTTCTCAACGACAAGCTCGATCTGGTTCAAGCCGAAGCGGTAGCCGATTTGATCGAGGCTGGTACGGCGGCGGCTGCGCGTTCGGCAATGCGCTCCCTGTCGGGGGAGTTCTCGCGCGAGGTGCGGGCTCTGGTGGCGCGGCTTACCGAGCTGCGTATGCTGGTGGAAGCGACGCTGGACTTTCCCGAAGAAGAAATCGACGTTCTGCGCGACACCGATGCAGCGCAGCGCTTGTCAGTTTTTCGCATTGATCTGGCTTCGCTTCTGGAGCGCGCGCACGCCGGGCGTCTGCTGCGCTCAGGGCTCCATGTCGTGCTGGCAGGCTTGCCCAATGTCGGCAAGTCTTCGTTGTTGAATCGTCTGGCCGGAGCGGAGCGCGCCATCGTCACCGAGGTCGCGGGCACAACCCGGGACGCGGTGCGCGAAACGATCCAGGTCGAAGGCATACCGCTGCACATCATCGACACGGCGGGGCTGCGCGACACCGATGACTTGGTGGAAAAAATCGGGGTCGAGCGTGCATGGCAGGAGATTGAGCGGGCCGATGTGGTGCTGCAGCTGCTTGATGCGCGCAGTGGCGAAACGCCGGCGGACCATGCCATAGCAGTGCGCCTTCCTCAGGGCGTGGAGCGCATCGTGGTGGAAAACAAGAGCGATCTGGCGGGGCGGCCGGCGGGCCGATTTTATGACGGCGGTCGTGTGCATCTGCTCCTGTCGGCAAAGAGTGGAGAAGGTCTCGAGCTGCTGCATGATGAACTGCTGCGCGTGGCTGGCTGGAGCGGGCATGGCGAAGATGTGGTGCTGGCTCGCGAGCGGCATCTGGAGGCGCTGGGCGTTGCCGCCGAGAAGTCGGCGCTGGCGGCACGGCGGCTGGATCGGATCGAGCTCTGTGCGGAAGAACTGCGTCTTGCGCAAGAGGCTTTGTCGCGCATTACTGGCGAGTTTTCGGCCGATGACTTGCTGGGAGAGATTTTTTCCCGCTTTTGCATAGGCAAGTAGGCGGGGTAGCATGGCCGCACCCGACTTGATCATGCTTCTGGCAGCAGCCTTGTTTGCCGGTTTCGTCGATGCCGTCGCTGGCGGCGGTGGTTTGATTCAGGTCCCGGCTTTGCTCGTGGCGTTGCCTGCCGAGTCGTCCGCGACGGTATTTGGCACCAACAAGCTGGCCAGTATTTTCGGCACGGGCAACGCGGCCCTGCGCTATGCACGACGCATTTCGTTGCCTTGGGGTATCGCATTGCCGGCGGCGGCGGCAGCGTTTGTGTTTTCCTTTGTCGGTGCCATGGCGGTGACCTGGTTGCCGAAAGGAGTGGTGCGTCCGTTGGTGCTCGGCATGCTGGTTCTGGTCCTGGCATACACCGTCGTAAAGCCGGATTTTGGTGGGGTGTCGGGTTCCCGCCTGGCGCTCAGACAGGAGCGGCCCCAGGCTTTATTGATGGGTGCCGTATTGGGTTTCTATGATGGCTTTTTCGGGCCTGGCGCGGGCAGTTTTATGATCTTCGGCTTCGTGCATTGGTTTCGACTCGACTTTCTGCATGCGTCGAGCGCCGCCAAGGTGGTAAATTTCGCCACCAATGCTGCGGCGCTCGCCTATTTTGTACCGAGCGGGCATGTGCTCTGGGTCGCAGGGCTTGGGATGGCCGCATTCAACATCGTCGGGGCGGTGCTAGGCTCGCGGCTGGCCTTGCGCCATGGCAGCGGTTTTGTACGCGGGGTTTTCATCATCGTGGCGTCGCTATTGATTGCTCGCTTGGGGTATGACACATTTGCCTGAGTCGCGGGGAAAATTGGCGATTTAATCACTGGATTGCAGGTTCAGGACGTTGTAAGATTATGTACTTTGGTTCCTGTAGGCATCACAATAACAAGCATTACAGTTCATATTTTCCAAATTGAGGTAGTCGCTTCGGGCGCTTGCGCGGAGCTTAAATGGGGAGGAGACCCTTGCATGAAGCTTAGAAAACTTGCTGTCGCGGTGACTGCAGCGTTCACCGCATTCGCGGCTTGCGCCGACATCACTGTCGGCGTTACTCTCTCGGCGACCGGCCCGGCTGCGTCGCTCGGCATTCCGGAGAAGAATACGCTGGCCCTTTTGCCCACCACGATGGGTGGCCAAAAGGTGAATTACATCGTTCTCGATGACGCGTCCGACACCACGACGGCGGTCAAGAACGTGCGCAAGCTGATTTCGGAAAACAAGGTCGATGTGATTGTCGGATCGACGATCACTCCCAATTCGCTGGCGATGATCGACGTCGTGGCGGAGGCGGAAACGCCTATGATTTCGATGGCGGCGTCGGCGCGGATTGTCGATCCGGCGAATCCCAAGACCAAATGGGTGTTCAAGACGCCGCAGAACGACCAGCAGATGGCGATCGCGATCGCTGCGCACATGGCGGGCCAGGGCGTGAAAACAGTGGCTTTCATCGGTTTCAATGATGCCTACGGCGAAGGCTGGTATCAGGAATTCGTCAAATACGCCGACACCTACAAACTCAAGATCGTGGCGAATGAGCGTTACAGTCGTGCCGATACTTCGGTGACCGGCCAAGTGCTGAAGATGATGGTGGCCAAGCCCGACGCGGTGCTGATCGCGGGTTCAGGCACTCCGGCTGCCTTGCCACAGGTGACGCTCAAGGAGCGCGGGTTTGCGGGCAAGTATTATCAAACTCATGGCATCGCCAACAATGATTTCCTGCGCGTCGGAGGCAAGAACGTGGAGGGAACCTTTCTTCCCGCCGGGCCGATTCTGGTGGCTGCGCAATTGCCGGACAGCAACCCGATCAAGAAGGCGTCCCTGGCGTATATCGCGAAGTACGAGGCGGCGTACGGCAAAGGCAGTATCTCGACCTTTGGTGGGCATGCATGGGATTCGGGACTGCTGTTGCAGAATGCAGTGCCAGCTGCTTTGAAAAAAGCGCAGCCGGGGACCAAGGAATTTCGTGCGGCCCTGCGCGATGCGCTTGAGGGCACCAAGGATCTGGTTGGTGTGCATGGCGTGTTCAACATGTCCCCCACTGACCATCTCGGCTTTGATCAGCGCGCTCGTGTCATGGTGCAGATCGACAAGGGAGCCTGGAAACTCGACAAGTAGGCGTAAAAGGCAGAAGAAAGGCGAGCAGGGCAATGCACCCTGTTCGTGTGACTCCCCGGAGGGGTGGATTCGAGGCGGGTCCGCCATGGGCTGAGCTTGACGCTGAGGGTGGCCCAAGGGCTTGCCCGAGCTAACTTGAGAACGGATGAATGGATCTGCAAATCGCGCTCCTGCTGGGGCAGGACGGAATCACCAACGGTGCCATCTATGCGTTGCTGGCATTGGCACTGGTGCTGATATTCACTGTTACACGTGTAATTTTCATTCCGCAGGGCGAGTTTGTTGCCTTTGGCGCGTTGACGCTTGCCAGTTTTCAGGCCGGCAAGACGCCGGGCACGTTGTGGTTGCTTATAGGCGCTGGAGTGCTGGTGGCTGTGGTCGACATCACGCTCGCATGGCGCTCCGGGGTGCTCGAGCGCATTCCTCGCATCGTAGGCTGGAACCTGGTTTATCCAGCCATTGCAGCCGCGGCAGTGTTCCTTTTGAAGCCAAGCGAGTTTCCGCTGCTGGCGCAAATTGTTCTGGCGCTGGCGCTGGTGGTGCCGTTGGGACCCATGATGTATCGTCTGGCCTTCCAACCGCTGGCAGAGGCCAGTGTACTGGTGTTGCTGATCGTTGCGGTGGCCGTGCATCTGGCACTGGTGGGGCTGGGTCTGCTGTTCTTTGGTGCCGAAGGTTCTCGTACGCCGGCGTTCTCGGATGCGAGCTTCGACCTGGGTTTGTTGAAGGTAAGTGGTCAGACGCTGTGGGTGGTCGGTGCGAGCCTGCTGTTGATCGTGGTTCTGTTCCTGTTTTTTGAACGCACGATCTACGGCAAAGCCTTGCGCGCCACTGCCATGAATCGCACGGGGGCGCGCCTGATGGGCATCTCGACCGTCATGGCAGGAAAGCTTTCCTTTTTGCTGGCAGCCTTGATTGGAGCGTTTTCGGGGATCCTGATCGCTCCGATCACCACGGTCTATTACGATACGGGCTTCCTCATCGGTCTGAAGGGTTTCGTTGGCGCAATTGTCGGCGGTCTCGGCAGTTATCCGCTTGCTGCAGCGGGTGCGATCCTCGTTGGGCTGCTCGAAAGTTTTTCGTCTTTCTGGGCTTCGGCTTTCAAGGAGGTGATCGTGTTTACCCTGATCATCCCGGTGCTCCTATGGCGTTCGCTGACTACGCGTCATGTCGAGGAGGACGAGTGATGGCGCCGCGCTTCCTGCTTGGCGGATTTCTTGGCCTGGTACTGATAGCGCCGCTGGTTGTGTCGGAATTTCACGTTACCCTGCTCAATTACATCGGTCTTTATGCCATCGTTGCCGTGGGCCTGGTGTTGCTCACAGGGGTGGGTGGCTTGATGTCTTTCGGGCAAGCGGCATTCGTCGGACTTGGCGCTTATACGACGGCCTATCTATCGACGGCTGAGAGCCTGCCGGGTTGGGCCTCGGTTCTGGGTGGTTCGCCTTGGGTCGGGCTGTTGGTAGGTCTTATGGTCACCGGGTTGGTGGCCTTTATGCTGGGTTTGCTAACCTTGCGGCTGTCGGGGCATTATCTTCCGCTGGGAACCATAGCTTGGGGCATCAGCCTTTACTTCCTGTTTGGCAATCTCGAGGTACTCGGCGGCCACACGGGGATGTCCGGCATTCCGGCACTGTCGCTGTTCGGTGTTGAACTGAGAGAGAGTCGCTACTTCTATTACATGGTTTGGGCGGCTTTGCTCGCCACGGTTTGGCTTACGCAGAATTTGCTGGATTCGCGTGAGGGTCGGGCGATTCGCGCGCTTAAAGGGGGGGTCGTCATGGCCGAAGCCATGGGCGTGGATACAGCGCGCTCCAAGGTGGCGATCTTTCTTGTTGCTGCCTTGTTTGCCTGCGTATCAGGGTGGTTGTATGCCCATTTGCAGCGCTTCGTTAATCCGACCCCGTTTGGGTTGCATATCGGTATCGAGTATCTGTTCATGGCAGTGGTGGGTGGCGCGGCTCATGTCTGGGGCGCATTGATCGGGGCCGGGGTAATTACCGTGCTCAAGCAGTGGCTGCAGGACTGGCTGCCCAAACTGCTGGGTGCTTCGGGAAACTTCGAGATGATCGTCTTCGGCGTCATGATGATCTTCGTCTTGCAGCGCGCACGTGACGGACTCTGGCCGATTCTGTTGCGCATCGTGCCGCAGCGTAAGGTCACGCGCAAAATCCCGCAGGGCATAGCCTTGCCGAAGAAGCCGGTGCCGGATTCGGGGCAGGTCTTGCTCGAAGCTAGAAATGTCTTCAAGCGGTTTGGCGGGTTGGTGGCCAACAACGACATGAGTCTCAGCGTCAAGGCGGGTGAGGTCATGGCACTGATCGGTCCCAATGGTGCCGGCAAGTCGACCATGTTCAACTGCGTATCGGGTGTTGATTCGGCGACCGAAGGCAGAGTGCTGTTTCGAGGCGAAGCGGTGACCAAGCTCAACTCGCGCCAGATCGCGCGGCTGGGGATGAGTCGTACCTTTCAGCATGTGCGTCTGCTGCCGACCATGAGCGTGCTTGAAAATGTAGCCATTGGCGGGCACTTGCGCGGGAGCAAGGGTGTGCTGGCGGCGATGCTGCATCTCGAGCGTGACGAAGAGGCGCGTCTGTTGGCCGAAGCGGCGCGGCAGGTCGAGCGGGTCGGCCTGAAGGATTCCATGTTCGAGCTGGCGGGCAGCCTGGCTCTGGGGCAGCAGCGAACGCTTGAAATAGCCCGTGCCCTTTGCGCCGATCCTTGTTTGCTGCTTCTCGACGAACCGGCTGCGGGGCTGCGCTATATGGAAAAGCAGGCCTTGGCTGAACTGTTGCGCAAGTTGCGTGGTGAGGGGATGGGCATCCTGCTGGTGGAGCACGACATGGATTTTGTGATGGGTTTGGCGGACCGCGTGGTGGTGATGGAGTTTGGTGAGAAGATCGCTGAAGGTCTTCCTGATGAGGTGCAGCGCGATCCGGTCGTGCTTGAAGCCTATCTCGGAGGGGTTGATTGATGGGCGACGTCAAGACCATTCTCGACGTCGAAGATCTTTGCGTATCCTATGGCAAAGTCGAGGCGCTGCATCACGCCAGCATCAAGGTGGGCGAGGGGCAGATCGTAACGGTAATAGGCCCCAATGGTGCCGGCAAGACAACTATGCTGTCCTCGATTATGGGCTTGCTGCCGCATACTCGGGGGGCGATTCGCTTCGACGGGCAAGAGCTTGGTGATTCCGAGGTGGAGCAGATGGTTGCGCTTGGTATCAATCTGGTGCCCGAGTCGAGGGCTTTGTTCGGAGAAATGAGCGTCGGGGATAACCTGCTGTTGGGTGCGTTTATGCGGTATCGCACGGGCCACCGCGATCATGAGCAGACCATGGATGAGGTGTTCCATATATTCCCTCGACTCAAGGAGCGACGGACGCAGCACGCCGGTACGCTCTCCGGTGGCGAGCGGCAGATGCTGGCGGTGGCGCGTGCCTTGATGGCCAAACCCAAGCTGCTGATGCTCGATGAGCCGAGTCTGGGGCTGGCACCGCTGATTGTGCGGGAAATTTTTAGGGTAATTGCCGACCTGAAGAAGACTGGAGTGTCGATTCTGCTCGTCGAACAGAACGCGCGCGCTGCACTGCAGGTGGCTGACTACGCATATGTTCTCGAGACGGGGGAGATAGCGCTTGAGGGTCCCAGCGGCCAGTTGATCGATGATCCGAAGGTAGTGGAGTCCTATCTCGGGTTAGGTGGCAAGCATTAGGACGCTGTTTCACGTGAAACAGGATTGAGCTGGTTTCACGTGAAACGGGGCATCCGTCCCGGCCCTGGACCGGACCGCTACGCTTACCGTCGATCGTGTCGTCCGATGTCAGTCTTTACTGAGGCGGCGTTTTTTGAACTAGAGGCGTATGATTGCGCCTCTTTTAAGTTCCGGCATAGCCCCCGCCATCGGGGCGAGCCTTTCCCGAAACACTGCTTTCTATTGGTCTCGCGGCGTGCATTTCCCTGCTTCTTTTGATGTGATTGTGATTGGTGGTGGCCACGCGGGCACGGAGGCAGCGCTGGCTTCCGCGCGTTCAGGTGCGCGAACGCTGCTGCTTACGCACAACATCGAAACCTTGGGCGCCATGTCATGTAATCCGTCGATTGGTGGAATCGGCAAGGGGCATTTGGTCAAGGAGGTCGATGCCCTTGGTGGCGCGATGGCGGCCGCAACCGATGAGGCCGGTATTCAGTTCCGTATTTTGAACGCCTCCAAGGGGCCTGCGGTACGAGCAACTCGAGCCCAGGCGGATCGTCAGCTTTACAAGCAGGCCATCCGCAGTCGTCTTGAAAGCCAGCCAAATCTGACTCTGTTCCAGCAGGCCGTCGATGACCTTATTCTCAGCGGTGACTATGTCACCGGTGTGGTGACACAGTTGGGCATCCGCTTCGAGGCTCCTGCGGTAGTGCTGACTGCAGGTACCTTTCTTAATGGCTTGGTGCATGTTGGACTTGCCAATTACCGGGCCGGGCGCTTTGGCGATCCTCCTGCGGTCTCCCTGGCTGAGCGCCTTAAGGAAATGAACCTTCCGGTTGGCCGGCTCAAGACCGGTACGCCACCGCGCCTCGACGGCCGAAGCATTGACTATACGGCGCTGCTTGCTCAGTCCGGCGACGACCCGGTGCCGGTGTTTTCGTTCATGGGCACACGCAAACAGCATCCGCGTCAGGTTCCCTGCTGGATCACCCATACTAACAGCCGTACTCACGACATCATTCGTTCTGGCCTCAATCGATCGCCGATGTTTACCGGTGTCATCGAAGGCGTAGGGCCGCGCTACTGTCCGTCGATCGAGGACAAGATTCATCGTTTTGCCGGCAAGGACAGCCATCAGATATTTCTTGAGCCGGAAGGCCTCGATACCCACGAGATATATCCGCAAGGTGTCTCCACCAGCCTGCCGTTCGATATTCAACTGGCTCTGGTGCGCTCCATTCGCGGGCTTGAGAATGCACACATCACGCGCCCCGGGTATGCCATCGAATACGATTATTTCGATCCGCGCAATCTCAAGGACAGCTTGGAAACCAAGTCGATTGCCGGCCTTTTTTTTGCCGGCCAGATTAACGGTACAACGGGCTATGAGGAGGCTGCGGCCCAAGGTTTGCTCGCCGGTCTCAATGCGGCGCGAAGCGCGAAGCAGCTGCCTGCCTGGTCGCCGCGCCGGGATCAGGCCTACCTCGGCGTGCTGGTGGATGACTTGATTACGCGCGGAGTTTCCGAACCCTACCGGATGTTTACCAGTCGCGCCGAGTACCGCCTATCCTTGCGCGAAGACAACGCCGATTTGCGTCTGACCGAAATCGGCCGCGACCTGGGTCTGGTGGATGATCTGCGCTGGGACGTCTTCAATCGCAAACGTGACGCCGTGGCACTGGAAGCGGCGCGTCTTAGAGACACATGGGTCAATCCACGTCAGTTGCCTCAGGTCGATGCAGTGCGAGTGCTGGGCCAGTCAATGGAACGCGAATACCGTCTGTTTGATCTACTGCGCCGGCCTGAAGTCAGCTACGCCAGTTTGTTGTCCCTGCCGGGGGCGGGCGAAGGGGTCACTGCTCCCGAAGTCATCGAGCAGATCGAGATTCAGGCCAAGTACCATGGCTATATCGAGCGGCAAAAGGACGAGGTCGAAAAGAGCATTGCGCATGAGTCCCTGCCGTTGCCTGGCGATATCGATTACGCAGACGTGCATGGCTTGTCTTTCGAGGTGCGGCAGAAGCTTGCTCAGATGCGGCCGCAGACCCTGGGGCAGGCGTCACGCCTGCAGGGAGTGACTCCGGCGGCGATATCGCTGCTGCTGGTACATTTGAAACGGCGCAAGGCAGCATGAATCTAGCGGGCCAGTTGCAGGAGGGCCTCGCTGCTCTAGGGCTTGACCTATCTTTGGCAATGCAGTCGAAGCTGCTTGGATACGTTGCGCTGCTAAAAAAATGGAACGCTACCTATAACTTGACGGCAATTCGTAATGAAAGCGAAATGGTCACCCAGCATCTGCTCGACTCATTGTCCATTCTGCAGGCGTTGTCGGAGTCGACGCTTGCCGGCCCGAGAAGCAGAATCCCCGGCAGACGGAGTCCGGGACGGCGCTGGGCGGATGTCGGCAGTGGCGCCGGGTTGCCGGGAATCCCCCTGGCTATCGCGCGACCGGATTTCGACATGACGCTGATCGAGTCCAGTGATAAGAAGTCTGCGTTCCAGCGGCAGGCGAAGATCGAGCTTGCCCTGGCGAACGTCACGGTGGCCGGCGGGCGCGTGCAAGATGTTCCGGGCGGCCAGTTCGATGTCGTGGTTTCCCGCGCTTTCGCGGAACTGGCAGATTTCGTGAGCCTCGCGGGGCATTTGGCGGTAAAAAATGGCCGACTCTATGCCATGAAGGGTCTGCCGTCCGAAGTCGAAATGAGCCGCCTGCCGCCTGGCTGGGCGGTGCTTGATTGTTCCCGGTTGAGTGTTCCGGGACTTGACGCACAACGCCACCTGATTGTTCTTGAAAGAGTCTGACGATGCACATATTTGCGATAGCCAATCAAAAAGGCGGGGTGGCTAAAACTACCACCGCCGTTAATCTGGCCGCTGCCCTGACGGCGAGTGGTCAGCGCACCTTGCTGGTAGACCTCGATCCCCAGGGCAACGCCACGATGGGCTGCGGGATCGACAAGCGCATTCTCAAGTCGTCCGTTTACCAGGTATTGCTTCAGTTGGCGAGCTTAAAGGACGCGCGGGTGATGTCGCCTTCGGGCAAGTTCGACGTCTTGCCGGCAAACCGCGATCTGGCTGGAGCAGAGGTTGAGTTGGTGGATCTCGAACTGCGCGAATTGCGTCTCAAGGCTGCGTTGGCTGCACATGAGGCGGATTACGATTTTGTATTGATTGACTGCCCGCCTTCGCTGTCGATGCTGACTTTGAACGGCTTATGCGCAGCGCATGGCGTCATCATTCCGATGCAGTGTGAGTACTATGCACTGGAAGGACTGTCAGACTTGGTTAACACCATCAAGAAAGTGCATGCCAATCTGAATCGCGAGCTCAAGATCATCGGCTTGCTACGGGTCATGTACGACCCGCGGAATACCCTCTCTACGCAGGTTTCGGCGCAGCTGGAACAGCATTTTGGCGACAAGGTGTTCAAGACCCTGGTGCCACGCAACGTACGCCTTGCCGAAGCGCCCAGCTATGGTGTGCCTGGCGTTCTCTTCGACAAGGCGGCCAAAGGTGCGCAGGCTTACATGGCGTTCGCCGTTGAAATGATTGATCGTGTCAATTCCTGGAAGGACAAGTCGTGAATCCACCAAAACAAAAGGGCCTTGGCCGCGGGCTTGATGCCCTGCTGGCGGCCAACAATACCCCCGAGACCCAGCGTCAGGAAATGCTCTCAGTCGGGGCTCTGCAACCGGGGAAATACCAGCCACGCACCCGTATGGATCCCGGTTCACTCGAGGAATTGGCTGCGTCCATCAAGGCTCAGGGTTTGATTCAGCCGATCTCCGTGCGACCGGTGGCCAGTGGGCGCTATGAGATTATCGCGGGTGAGCGGCGCTGGCGCGCGGCCCAGATAGCCGGTTTGCCCGAAGTGCCGGTGTTGATCCGCGACATCCCCGACGATGCTGCGCTGGCGATGTCGCTGATCGAAAATATCCAGCGCGAAGATCTGAATCCCCTGGAGGAGGCGGCAGGGATCCAGCGCTTGATCGACGAGTTCAAGATGACCCACCAGGAGGCTGCCGATGCGGTCGGTCGCTCGCGTTCAGCCGCTACCAACCTCCTGCGCCTGCTACAACTGGCGAAACCGGCGCAAGATATGTTGATGGCGGGCGACATCGAGATGGGTCATGCCAGGGCTCTGTTGCCACTGTCCAAGAGTGAGCAGGTTCGTATGGCTGCACTGGTGGCGGACAGGGGTTTTTCCGTGCGGGAAACCGAACGCCTGGTAGCACGGGAGCTCAACCCACCAACAATGAAGAGTCGCGACAAGAAACCGGATCGCGACCTTCTGCGCGTGGAAGAAGAACTCTCTGATCGTCTCGGGGCCACAGTCAAAATAAGCGCCAATCGCAAGGGCGGAGGCAGCCTTTCGATACGGTTTGGCAGTCTTGATCAATTGGACGGGCTGCTGGCCCGACTCGGTTAGGGGCCTAATTGTCGCGGCCGAGCAGTTTCATTGAGAGCGAATTCCACTTACCATTGGCGGTACTCATCGGAATGGCGCGCTGCAACATAAAATATTTGACAACCCATGATCAATACCCTATATTCGCGGGTTGTCAGAAGCAGCCCGATTTTATAGATGTTTAGGGCCGTATTTCATCAATGCGTTGCAACACTGGTTGTCGCCGGACTGGCATGGTTCTGGGCAGGGTGGAATGGCGTGGCGTCTGCTGCAATGGGTGGTGCGACGATAGTAGTTCCGAATTTGTTTTTCGCCTTGAGTTTATGGTCGGCAGCACGTAGCGGCAGGGCTTCGGTAGCACGGTTTCTTGTAGGTGAGTTCATCAAGGTCGCGGCAACGCTGGCGTTGCTCGTGATCGTGGCGGGGGCGTATCGGGACTTGCACTGGCTGGCACTGCTGGCCGGCATGTTCGTTGCGCTGAAAGCGAATCTGTTTGTGATATTGATTAAGGCCTGACTGACCATGGCAGCCGAGCACGCTCCAAACGCATCGGAATACATCGTTCACCACCTGACGCACCTGAACAGCCTGGGCCACAAGCAGGCTGCCTTGGTTGATTGGTCGGTTTTCCATCTCGATACCTTGTTCTGGTCCGTCTCGCTCGGGCTGTTGGCGGTGCTGATTCTTGCGCGCGCCGCTGCAAGAGCCACCTCTGGCGTGCCCGGCCGCTTTCAGGCCGCCGTCGAAATCCTTGTGGAAATGGTCGAGTCGCAATCAAAGTCGATTGTGCATGGTGATCGTACTTTCATTGCTCCCGTCGCATTGACCGTGTTTGTGTGGATCTTCTTCATGAATGCAATGGATCTGTTGCCACTGGATCTGCTACCCAAGTTGTGGGGCGGTGTCTATGCCGCGACAGGTCACGATGCCTCCCATGCCTATTTGCGCATCGTGCCGACCGCCGACCTGAATGCCACGCTGGGCATGTCACTCGGCGTATTGCTGCTCTGCATTTACTACAGCATCAAGATCAAGGGTATCGGTGGCTGGGTTCATGAGCTATTTACCGCTCCCTTCGGCGCCCATCCGGTGCTTTGGCCGATCAACTTCGCGATGCAGATGATCGAGTTTGTCGCCAAGACCGTGTCGCACGGCATGCGACTGTTCGGCAACATGTACGCGGGCGAACTGATTTTCATGCTGATCGCCTTGATGGGTGCGGCCTGGGCAGGAACTGCGTCAGGTGCTTTGCTGTGGGTGGGTGGCGTCGTCGCTGGAACCATCTGGGCCATTTTCCACATCCTGATCATCACCCTGCAGGCTTTCATCTTCATGATGCTGACGCTGGTCTACATCGGTCAGGCGCACGAAACCAATTAATTCTCTGCATCAAGCTTTACCACCTCAAATCTGTTACTAAAGGAGTCGTCATGCATCAACTCGTTGGTTTTGTTGCTCTTGCCGCCGGTCTTATCATCGGTCTCGGCGCTGCTGGCGCATGTATCGGCATCGGCATCATGGGTAGCCGCTTCCTCGAAGCTTCAGCGCGTCAGCCGGAACTGATGAACACGCTGCAAACCAAGATGTTCCTGCTGGTGGGCCTGATTGACGCAGCGTTCATCATCGGTACCGGTATTGCCCTGTGGTATACCACTGCCAATCCGTTCCTTTCCAGCCTGCCCAAGTAATCGTCTTCCCTAACGCTTAAGGAGCGATTACCGTGAATCTGAACGCAACGCTGTTTGCCCAGCTGGTTGTGTTCCTCATTTTGGCGTGGTTCACGATGAAATTCGTGTGGCCTCCCATCATGAAGGCACTCGATGAGCGCG
>JAPLQY010000039.1 GCA_026399475.1 Rhodocyclales bacterium | reverse complement strand
CCGTCGATCTTGACCAGTCCGGTGTAGATTTCCGGTCCGTAAGTCGGGCGGAATTCCATATGCTCGCTGCCGTCCACCAGCCGCGCCAGGATGTCTTCGAGGACGTAGGTTTCCTTCTGGTTGACAGGCAGCAAATGATAGAGATCCCCGCTCGGAAGCACGGGCTCAGCCGGCTCGGCGACCCGGAAAAACATCGGATCATAGGCCGGGATCGCCTTCATGTAAGTCTTGATTCCGTCCAGAACGCCTTTTTCCTCGTCGCAAACATGAGTGAAAAAGCCGGTGGTGTTGTAATGGGTGTCGACGCTCCCCGGGGGGCGCTCCTTGAGATCGCGCGTGACGGTGATCAGTTGTTCCAGCCCTTCGGCATCGAAGCCGCCACGCGGCGACATGCCCGAGACAATGCCCGCGCCACCAACGGCGATGTTGGCGTCCTTGTGCGCGATCAGGATCGTCGGCGTGATGCCCTGATAGCCGCCGCCGGCGGGATTGGTGCCATAAATACCCGCCAGTACCGGAATGCCGGCCTGCTCCAGTTCCGCATGACGGAAGAAGGGAGTGCCGGAACTGCGGCGGCCGGCGTAGAACTGCTCCTGATCGGGGAGCTTGACGCCGCTGCAATTGACCAGCCATACCAAGGGGATATTCAGCCGCTTCGCCAGATTGGTGACGCGCAGGATATTTTCCGGTTGCCCGGCAATCCATGCCCCCGCCAGGACCTTGTTGTCGAAACCGATGATGACCGCCCAGCGCCCGGCGATCTTGCCCAGCCCGTCGACCACGTTGGTGGTGCCTTCCTCGTTTTCCTCGGGATTGTAGAGGCTGTGCAGCGGTTGCCAGGTTCCCGGGTCGACCAGATATTCAAGACGTTGCCAGATCGTCATCGAACCGCGCTCGTTGATCTTTGCGGTGGGAATGCCGACGTTTTCCCTGACCTTCCTCAGTGCCGCAATCTCCGCCTCAATGGCCTCAAGTTTGGCGCGCCTTGAGGGGCTTGCCGAAGCCGGGCATCTTTTCAAAATACGGTCTCACTGATCTCTTCCTCTGCTGTCATTGCAACGCCAATGAAAACGGGAGTGGTGCGTCGCTCCCGCTCGCTCTGCCTGTGTCTATTCGCGGTTGGGAGTGAAGCCCAGCGCCATGCCAGAAATGATCACCTTCTGGATATTGGAGGTGCCTTCCACCACCTGCAGCGATTTCGCATCGCGATAGAAACGCTCGGCCGGATATTCGGTGGAAAATCCATAGGAGCCATAGATCTTCATGCACTCGTTGGCGGCATGTACCGCCGCTTCGGACGCGGCATACTTGGCGACCGATGTCTCGTACTGGTTGGGCTTGCCCTGATCCTTCAGCCAGGCAGCACGATAGACCAGCATTTGCGCCGCCTGGTGTTCGACCACCATCTCGGCGATCTGTGCCTGAATCATCTGATGCTGCGAGATCGGCTTGCCGAACTGGGTACGTTCATTGGCATACTGGATGGCCAGGTCCAGCGCCCCGCCGGCAACGCC
>JAPLQY010000084.1 GCA_026399475.1 Rhodocyclales bacterium | reverse complement strand
TCTTCCGAACTACCCTCAGAACTTAATCCAGATCTTTCAACCCAGATCAGCAATCGACCCTTCGATTTCGGCCCGATCACCCACCACCACCTCCAGCACAGCAAGCACCTACACCTATCGGTTGTTTGGTTTTTAAAGAACTTCCGCCTTCCTTCAACTTCCTTCTTCAACTTCCTTCAGCGGCTCCGCTAGCAGCAGAGAGGGGCGATTATATGGGGGCTTTTCAAATGTGTAAACCCCTTCCATCCTTTTTCTTTCCATGCACGTAGCCGGCGAAGCTTCAGCGGGGACAAATGTCCGCGTCCCCATGCACCACGCCAAAACCAGAATCTTCTGGTCGCTGGCATCGTAGAATCCTGTGCCATGAATGCGTATGCCCTGATTCGACCATTCCTCTTCGCACTCGACGCCGAACGCGCCCATGAGTTGACGCTGAGCCTTCTCGCCATGGGCGATTCGCTGGGCTTGGTACGCTCGTCACCCACGAGCGACAATCCGGTCGAAGTCATGGGGATCAAATTCCCCAATCGCGTTGGGCTGGCGGCCGGCCTGGACAAGAATGGAACCGCAGTCGACGGACTTGGCCGTCTCGGCTTCGGCTTTCTGGAGGTGGGCACGGTCACGCCACGCCCTCAACCAGGCAATCCAAAACCACGCCTGTTTCGACTTCCGGAATATCAGGCCATCATCAACCGCATGGGGTTCAACAACGCCGGGATCGATGCACTGCAAGAACGGCTGGCGCATATACGTTATCGTGGAATACTTGGCATCAACATTGGCAAGAACTTCGATACGCCAATCGAGCAAGCAGTCGATGATTATCTGATCTGCCTCGACAAGGCCTATCCGCTGGCCAGCTACATCGCGGTCAACGTCTCATCGCCCAACACCAGGAATCTGCGCCAGTTACAGGGGGCTTCTGAACTCGACGCGCTGCTGGGTTCTCTCAAATCACGGCAAACCGCACTTGCGGATCGGCATGGAAAATACGTTCCGCTGGCGCTGAAGATCGCACCCGATCTCGACGCGAGTCAGATCGTCAACATCGCTGACGCCCTGAAACGGCATCGAATCGACGCCGTGATCGCGACCAACACGACGCTTGGTCGCGAAGGTGTCGAAATGTCGCCGCTTGCGACTGAGGCCGGCGGCCTTTCCGGCAGCCCGCTGTTCGAAAAATCGACTGCCGTTATCCGCAGCCTTGCACAGGCTTTGGCCGGTGAGTTGCCCATCATCGCCGCCGGAGGAATCACCAGCGGCAAGCGCGCGAGGGCCAAACTGGAGGCCGGCGCCACGCTGCTGCAAATTTACAGCGGGCTGATATACAGAGGCCCGCAGCTTGTCGCCGAATGCGTTACCGCTACCAGCATCTGAGCGCGGCAGTTACAATTTCAACCCCTTGTACAAATACCATTAAAAGCGAGATAATTTGATCTCCACCAATTACTGCGGAGCAAACCTGACTCTCCGCATATCATGACCAGTTACCTTTTCATTGTTCTCGGCGCGGTGCTCGTCAATAACGTCGTCCTCGTCCGCATTCTCGGCTTGTGCCCTTTCATGGGGGTCTCGAAGAAACTGGAGACTGCGGCTGGCATGGGTGCCGCCACGACTTTCGTATTAACCCTTGGCTGTGGGGCCAGTTACGTGATTGACCAATGGCTGCTGATACCCAATCAGCTCGAATACCTGCGCACCCTGTCCTTCATCGTCACCATCGCCGCCATCGTGCAACTCACGGAACTGGTGATCCAGAAGACAAGCCCATTGCTGCACCAGGTACTGGGTATCTACCTGCCGCTGATTACGACCAATTGCGCAGTACTCGGCATCCCGCTGCTCAACGTGAGCCTGCGCCACAACTTCCTTGAATCACTACTGTTCGGCTTCGGCAGCGCGGTCGGCTTCACGCTCGCGCTGATCCTGTTCGCCGGCATTCGCGAACGCCTCGAAGCGGCAGACATTCCAACTCATTTCCGTGGCACGGCCATCGCCATGATTACTGCGGGCCTGATGAGCCTAGCTTTCATGGGCTTCGCCGGGCTGGACAAATACAAGTAGCCATGCTCGAAGCGATTCTGGTCATGGCGCTGGGCGCCGTCGTGCTGGGTGCTGCGCTCGGCTATGCCGCGGTGAGGTTTCGCGTCGAAGGCGATCCGCTGGTTGAAAAGATCGACGCCATACTGCCGCAAACACAATGCGGCCAATGCGGCTTCCCTGGCTGCAAACCCTATGCACAGGCCATCGCCAAAGGCGAGGCGGAGATCAATCAATGTCCACCGGGGGGCGACGAAGGCATCCACAAACTCGCCGACCTTCTCGGCCGCGAGTTCAAATCGCTTTCCGCCGAGCACGGAATCGAAAAACCGAAATCCGTCGCCGTAATCGACGAACAGGTTTGCATCGGTTGCACGCTGTGCATACAGGCCTGTCCGGTCGATGCGATCGTGGGTGCGGCAAAGCAGATGCACACGATCATCGCTCCGCAATGCACCGGCTGTGAACTGTGCCTGCCACCTTGTCCGGTCAATTGCATTTCGATGCAGCCGATTGGCGAGAGCGTTGAAACCTGGAAGTGGAAATACCCCGTGTTCAAGATCAATCCGGCGCAACGGGAAGCAGCATGACCGCATTTCAGCGCCTGTTCAAGTTTCATGGTGGAGTCAAACCGGCCTACAACAAGGAAGCCTCGACCGGCCTGCCCATCGCCGTGGCGCCCACGCCGACTCTGCTCGTCATCCCGCTGCATCAAAGCATCGGCGGCATGCCACGCCCCCTCGTGACGACGGGTGAGCACGTACTCAAGGGCCAGCGGATCGGAGGTGCTGACGGCAACGTGTCGTCAGCAGTCCATGCCTCGACTTCCGGGACGGTGGTTGCCGTCGAGATGCGCCTCATGCCGCACACCTCGGGGCTTTCGGCCCTTTGCGTGGTCATCGAACCGGACGGTCGCGACGAATGGATTCCGCTTCAGCCGTTTGATTTCCGCAGCGCCACACCGACGCAAACCCGCGACTATCTGCGCGACGCCGGCGTCGTCGGTCTGGGTGGGGCGGTGTTCCCCACCCACCTCAAACTCAACCCCGGAAAGCACGGAAAACTCGACACCCTGGTCTTGAACGGCGCCGAATGCGAGCCCTTCATTACCTGTGATGACGTCCTGATGCGCGAGCGCGCCGAGACCATCCTCAACGGTACGATCATCATGCGCGAGATGCTCAGCGCGGGACAGGTGCTGATCGGCATCGAGGACAACAAGCCGGAAGCCATCGCCGCCATGGAAATCGCCGCCCGGCGCGCCAATGAGGCAGCAGGCGATTCGGCGATCAAGGTGGTCTCGGTACCGACACGCTACCCGGCCGGCGGCGCCAAGCAGCTGATTCGCGTCCTGACCGGCATCGAAGTGCCGCACGGCAAACGTTCGACCGACTACGGCGTGCAGTGTTTCAATGTCGGCACCGCGTATGCCGTTTACGAAGCGATTGCGCTCGGCCAGCCACTGATCTCGCGCATCGTCACTGTCGCGGGAAACGTGAGTCAGGCGCGCAACTATGAAGTGCTGTTCGGCACACCCATGCGGGACCTGGTCGCCTTGTGCCATCCGCAGCCGGACAGCGATCGCGTGATCATGGGCGGGCCCATGATGGGTCTCTTGATGCCGGGCGATGAAGTCCCTGTGGTCAAGGCAGCCAATTGCGTTCTGGTCGGATCCAAGAAATTGTTCCCGCCGCCGCCGCCCGAGATGCCCTGCATCCGCTGCGGCGAATGCACCAGGGTCTGCCCCAGCGACCTGCAGCCCTTCGAAATGTACTGGTTTTCGCGCGCGAAGATTTTCGGCAAGGCCCAAGAATACAACCTCTTCGACTGCATCGAATGCGGTTGCTGCGCCTATGTCTGCCCTTCGCGCATTCCACTGGTCGACTACTACCGCTTCGCCAAGAGCGAAATATGGGCCCGCGAAGTCGAAAAGGAGGCCGCTGACGTCGCGCGTGAACGCTATGAGTTCCGCCTGTTGCGCGAAGAGCGGGAGAAGCAGGAAAAAGCAGCCAAGCTCGCGGCGAAGACCGCCGCGGGACGTGAAAAAGCGGCAGCCGCAATAGCCGAAGTCGCGAAACCTGCCGCTACCCCGGAGGAGGATGCCAAGAAGGCCCTGATCGCGGCAGCCATCGAGCGTGCCAAGGCGCAGAAGGAACAGGTGCATCCGGGGAATGTCAGCAATCTGACCGCGGAACAGGAAGCTGAAGTTGCCGCCATCGAGTCGCGTCGCGCAGAGATTCGTGAAATGGCAAAGCCGCACCTTCGAGAGGACGACTAGAAAAGATCGTGCCCCCCCAGTGAACAATTCCCCCTACTTCCTCAAACCTACCAGCGTGCAATCCGTGATGCTGCGCGTACTGGTTGCGCTGCTGCCAGGCATCGCCGCCTATATCTGGTTCTTCGGGGCTGCGATCGTGGTGCAGAT
Source organism: Rhodocyclales bacterium (assembly GCA_026399475.1). GTDB lineage: Bacteria > Pseudomonadota > Gammaproteobacteria > Burkholderiales > Rhodocyclaceae > Sulfuritalea. Next base: position 19,518 of record JAPLQY010000084.1, on the reverse strand, counting down.
CGCGCTTGCCTCGATCACCGCATTGGCGGCCGAAGCCCTGATGCTGCGCATGCGCAGCAAGCCGGTGATGATGTTCCTCAGCGACGGATCGGCGCTGGTGACCGCCTGGCTGATCGCCCTGACCTTCCCACCCATAGCGCCCTGGTGGCTGACTGTGGTCGGGGTGGTTGCTGCCATCGTGATCGCCAAGCACCTCTACGGCGGCCTCGGGCAGAATCCCTTCAATCCGGCGATGGTCGCCTTCGCACTGATGATCGTCGCCTACCCGTCGCTGATGTCGCAATGGCCGGCGGCGGACTTTACCGATTTTGTACCGCTGTGGAATGCCATCTTCGGGGAGCGCCAGCTTGATGCCATCACCATGGCAACCCCGCTGGATGCCCTGCGCACGGTCCTGCGCGATCCGGAACAGCGCGCGATGATCGCCGGCCTGCTGGGCAACAAAGCCACCTTCGGCAACGTCGGCGGCCACGGCTGGGAGTGGGTTGCCGCAGGACATCTTCTCGGCGGCCTTTGGCTGCTGCAGCAGCGCATCATCACCTGGCACATGCCGGCCGCCTTCCTGACCACGCTGCTGGTGATTTCTGGCGGCTTCTCGCTATACGATGCAGAGCGCTTTGCCGGCCCCGGCTTCCAGTTGTTTACCGGCGGCGCCATGCTTGCCGCCTTCTTCATCGTCACCGACCCGGTTTCCGGCTGCACCACGCCGCGCGGCAAGCTGTTCTTTGCCGCCGGCATTGCGCTGCTGACCTGGATCATCCGCACCTTTGGCGCCTATCCCGATGGCATAGCTTTCGCGGTATTGCTGATGAACATCGCAGCACCGTTGATCGACATGTATACCCAGCCACCGGTGTTCGGGCACAAGATCAAGGGGGAAGACTCGAAATGAGCGAACCCATCGAAATCACCCGACGCGACTCTGGCGCCTTGCGCATCTCCGTACGCACTGCCGCCATCATGCTGGCCTTCACCATCGTGTTCACGGCTCTGATGGCAGGCATCTACGTTTTGACCGCACCGCTGGTCGCCGCCAGCGCCCAGAAGGAAAAGCTGGCCCTGATCGGCGAGGTGCTGCCTCCCGACATGTTCGACAACGTGCTGCTCGACGACTGGATCGAGGTGTCCTCCCTCAAGGAACTGGGATCGTCCGATACCGTGCGCCTATACCGTGCACGCAAGAATGGCGAGCCGACAGCGCTGGTCATCGAAGCCGCTGCACCGGATGGCTATTCCGGCCGCATCGGCCTGCTGCTGGCGGTGAAGGCTTCCGGCGAATTGCTCGCCGTGCGTGTCACCGAACACCGCGAAACACCCGGCCTGGGCGACTACATCGACCCGAAAAAAGACAAGAACAAGGCGCAGCCGTGGATCACGCAGTTCAGCAATCTGGGCTTCAACACCGTTCCGAAGGCAAAATGGCGCGTAAAGAAGGATGGCGGCCGCTTCGACCAGCGTGCCGGGGCCACCATCTCTGCCCGCGCCGTCACCAACGCCACCGGCCGCGCACTGGCCTGGGCACTGAAACACCGCGACAAACTGTTCACCGTGGCGGCCAAGAACCGATTTGAAGAGCAAGGGAGCTAGCCATGAGCACCTACAAGGAAATCACCTGGAACGGTATCTGGAAGCAGAACACTGCGCTTATCCAGTTGCTCGGTATGTGCCCGCTGCTGGCGATGAGCAACAGCATCGTCAACGGCGTCGGCCTCGGCCTCGCCACCGTGTTCGTCATGGCCATGTCCAATCTCATCGTCTCGGCTTTGCGCAGCCTGATTCCCTATGAGATTCGCATTCCTGTGTTCATCCTCATCATCGCGGCACTCGTCACGGTAACGGATCTGGCGATGAACGCCTTCCTGCACGACTTGTACGTCGTGCTCGGCATCTTCATTCCTCTGATCGTCACCAATTGCATCGTGCTTGCCCGAGTCGAAGCCTTCGCCGCGAAGAACTCGGTCATCGCATCGACCATCGACGGCACCATGATGGCGCTGGGCCTGACATGGGTACTGGCGCTGCTCGGCGCCATCCGCGAATTTGTCGGCACCGGCGCACTGCTTTCCGGAATCGAGATGGTCATTCCGTCGGCCCACGCGATCCAGATTCTGCCGGAAGACTACCCCGGCTTTCTGATCGCCATCCTGCCGCCAGGGGCGTTCATCACGCTCGGTACACTGATTGCCTGCCGTAACTGGTACGACGCCCGCGCCAACCAGCGCCTGCGCGAACGGCGCATTCACGACCAACCCCCTGCGGTGACTTCAGCCCCGGCATGAGTCCGAAGAAGGTTCACGAGTTCTTTTCCCGTCTCGCGGCGGCGAACCCGGAACCGAAAGGCGAGCTCGAATACGCCACACCCTATCAATTGCTGGTGGCCGTGGTGCTTTCCGCACAGGCCACCGACAAGGGCGTGAATCGTGCCACGCGCGCCCTGTTCCGCGAACACCCGACGCCGCAAGCCATCGCCGCACTCGGCGAAGCAGGTATCGCCGATTACATCCAGACCATCGGCCTCTATAACACCAAGGCGAAAAACGTCGCGGCCCTGTCGCGCCTGCTGCTCGAACGCCATGGCGGCGAAGTGCCGCACGACCGCGCCGCGCTCGAAGCCCTGCCCGGCGTCGGCCGCAAAACGGCCAATGTGGTGCTCAACATCGCATTCCACGAACCCACCATCGCGGTCGACACGCATATCTTCCGCGTCGGCAACCGCACCGGGCTGGCGCCGGGCAAGACAGTCGAGGCGGTGGAACAGAAGCTGCTCAAGGTCGTGCCTGCCGAATTCCGCCTGCATGCCCACCACTGGCTGATCCTGCATGGCCGCTACACCTGCAAGGCACGCTCGCCGGATTGCGTACATTGCGGCGTCTTCGATCTCTGTGCCTTCAAGGAGAAAAATGTTTAATCCCAGCCGCGACCAGGCCCGCCAGTTCCTGATCGGCGCCTGGGCCAAGCGCCGCAACAGGCTGCCCGGCACGCCGATGGACACGCTGGCGGCCGACCTCATCGCACTGCATCCCGAGTATCACCCCCTGCTCGAAGCCGAGGATGCCCTGACGCGCGAATGGACGCCCGAGCACGGTGAGACCAATCCCTTCCTGCATTTGTCGCTGCATCTGGCCATCGAGGAACAGTTGTCGATCGACCAGCCGCCGGGCATCCGCGCCGCCTTCAACACCATGCAAAGCAGGCGTGGCGACCGCCACGAGGCGCTGCACGCGGTGCTCGAGTGCCTTGGCGAAATGATCTGGCGTTCCCAGCGCGACAGGCTACCGCCCGATGGCGACAGCTATCTCGACTGCGTTCGGCGCGCGGAGCGAGCTTGCTCGCGATGACAGCGCTGGCGTCAAGGTTTATCGCCAGCAAGCTGGCTCCTACGGGGTACGGCAGGCCAGCAAAAAGTCTGCGCCGACGCGCTTTGCGTACCTAAAATTCCGCTTCGCGGGCAGGTAACACGGCGACAAAGGCCCAGCTCTGGGATAATCTCCCGCATCAACCCCCGAAAGAAAATACCATGCGCTTTGAAGGAACCAACTCCTACGTCGCCACCCCCGACCTGATGCTGGCGGTCAACGCCGCCATCACCCTGCAACGCCCGTTGCTGATCAAGGGCGAGCCGGGCACCGGCAAGACCATGCTGGCCGAGGAAGTCGCAGCTGCACTCAACATCCCGCTGCTGCAGTGGCACATCAAGTCCACCACCAAGGCGCAGCAGGGCCTCTACGAATACGATGCGGTGTCGCGGCTGCGCGATTCGCAACTCGGCGACGAGAAGGTCAAGGACATCTCCAACTACATCGTCAAGGGCGTGCTGTGGCAGGCTTTCGACCAAGGCAAACCGAGCGTGATCCTGATCGACGAAGTGGACAAGGCCGACATCGAATTTCCCAACGACCTGCTGCGCGAACTCGACCGCATGGAGTTCCATGTGTACGAGACACGGCAGACCATCCGCGCCGCGGTGCGTCCGATCGTCATCATCACCTCCAACAACGAGAAGGAACTGCCCGACGCCTTCCTGCGCCGCTGCTTCTTCCACTACATCAAGTTCCCCGACAAGGAGACCATGTCGCGCATCGTCGACGTGCACTTCCCCAAACTGAAGCAGAACCTGCTGCGCGAAGCCATGGAAGTCTTCTTCGAACTGCGCGAAGTGCCGGGCATGAAGAAGAAGCCGTCGACCTCGGAACTCCTCGACTGGCTCAAGCTGCTGGTTGCCGAAGACATTCCGCCGGAGGCGCTGCGCTCCAAGGACCGCAAGACCGTGGTGCCGCCGCTGGCCGGCGCGCTGCTGAAGAACGAGCAGGACGTGCATCTGTTCGAACGCCTCGTGTTCATGGCCAGGCAGAACAGATGAAAGGGCGTGAAACGTGAAAAGTGAAACGTGAAACGTAAGGCGCCGCCCCACGTTTCACTTTTCACTTTTCACTTTTCACTTTTCACTTTTCACTTTTCACTTTTCACATTTCACATTTCACATTTCACCAAAAAATGCTGATCGACTTCTTCCTCCACCTCAAGGCAAAGAAGCTGCCGGTTTCCACGCGGGAGTTCCTCACGCTGCTGGAAGCACTGAAGGAGCATGTCGCGAGCAATTCGATCGACGACTTCTATTTTCTGGCGCGTACCTGCCTGGTCAAGGACGAAACGCACTACGACAAGTTCGACCAAGCTTTCGGCGAATACTTCAAGGGCGTGCAGCACATCCCCGGTCTTGAGGCCGACATACCCGAAGAGTGGCTCAAGATGCTGATGAAGAAGCATCTGACGCCCGAGGAAAAGGCCAAGCTGGAGAAGCTCGGCTGGGACAAGCTGATGGAGGAATTCAAGAAGCGCCTGGCAGAGCAGAAGGAACGCCATGCCGGCGGCAGCAAGTGGATCGGCACCGGCGGCAGTTCGCCCTTTGGCCACGGCGGCTACCATCCCGAAGGCATCCGCATCGGCGGCGAATCGGCCGGCAACCGCACCGCGATCAAGGTTTGGGAGAACCGCGAGTACCGCAACCTCGACGACACCGTGGAACTCGGCACGCGCAACATCAAGATCGCGTTGCGCCGCCTGCGCCGCTTCGCTCGCGAAGGTGCCGAGGACGAACTCGATCTCGACGGCACCATCACCGGCACGGCGAGGAACGCCGGCTGGCTCGACATCAAGATGCGCCCGGAGCGCCACAACAAGGTCAAGGTGCTGCTCTTCCTCGACATCGGTGGCTCGATGGACGACCACATCAAGGTCTGCGAGGAACTCTTCTCCGCGGCCAAGAGCGAGTTCAAGCATCTGGAATATTTCTACTTCCACAACTGCATCTACGACTACGTGTGGAAGGACAACCGGCGTCGCCATGGCGAGCGCTTCCCGCTGTGGGACGTGATGCACAAGTACGGCGAGGATTACAAGGTGGTGGTGGTCGGCGATGCCACCATGAGCCCCTACGAAGTCCTTCAGCCCGGCGGTTCTGTCGAATATTCGAATGAAGAAGCCGGCGCGGTCTGGCTGCAACGCATGCTCGACACCTGGCCGCGAGCCGTGTGGCTCAACCCCGAACCGGAGCGTTTGTGGGACTATCGTCATTCGATCGAACTGATCAGGACCATTTTCAACAACCGCATGTTCCCGCTGACACTGGCTGGCCTGGAACGCGCCATGCGCGAACTCAACAAGTAAACACCGAGTGAAAGGAAGCGCCATGAACCTACGTCGCCGCTTGCTGAAAGCCCTTGCCGCAGCCGGTCTGTTCGGGCCTGCGGGAATTTCCGGCCTGATCCGGGATGCCCTGGCCAAGGGAAATGCGCCCATCGCACCGGGCCTGCACAAGATGCGCGGCGAAGTGACAGTGAATTCGAGGCCGGCGCAGGAAGGCCAACTGATCGGTCCAGGCGATACCATTGTTACCGGACGCGGCGGCGAGGCCATCTACGTCATCGGGCAGGATGCCTACCTGCAAAGGGAGAGCTCGACCGTCAGCTTCGGCGCCGATGCCGCACAGAACCTGATGCGTGTCGTGAGCGGCAAGATCCTCTCGGTGTTCGGCAAGGGAGCCAGAACGATCCAGGTATCCACCGCCACCATAGGGATTCGCGGCACCGGCTGTTACATCGAAGACGAAGGATCAGGCACCAAGGCGCGCACCTACTTTTGCCTATGCTACGGTAGTGTCGATCTGATACCCGGCGCAGCCCCGCAGGAACGCGAAAGCTACAGCACCACGCACCACGACAAGCCGATGTACGTCCACAACGACATGAAAATGTCCAAGATGATGGTGCCGGCAGGCATCATCAACCACAGTGACGACGAACTCAAGCTGCTCGAAAGCCTGGTCGGCCGCTGGCCGCCTTTCTATGGGCAGGGCGGTCCGAAGTACTGAACCGTTGGCGCATGTCCGCGAACGGGCCGACATCCATTCGCTGTGCGTAATGGCATCGCTGGCCGCACTGACTCTGCGGCCCTCCGTCGTGCGCCGCCTCCAGGCTGAAAACCAGGCATGAGTCCACCCTCGCCGCGCACCCTCGTGCTGTTCAATTACGACTGGGATCAGTTTGGCTTCGGCCGCTGGGCCGACGAGTTCCCGAACGACCACGCCGGCTTCGACCTGTTCAGTTTTCCCAGCAATGCGCGCCTGCCCGGCTTCGACCTGACGCGCTTCGTCGATCGCCTCGCGCGGAAAGCGGCGTGTGCCGGCTGGCAGGCGGTGACCTCCAATCACGAACAGTTCGGCGCGCTGGCCGCCGCGCTGCTGGCCGAACGCATGGGCTGGCCGGGCACGCCGGTGAATGCCGTGCTGGCCTGCCAGCACAAGCTGCATGCACGCCGGGTACTGGAGAAAATCGCCCCCGACGCCAACACCGGCTTCGAACTGATGGCCTCGCGCTACGGCGAACCGGTGCCCGACGACATCGCCTATCCAGTGTTCGTCAAGCCGGTGAAGGCCGCCTTTTCGGTGCTGGCGCGCACGGTGCGCAACCGTGCCGATCTCGACGCCCTGGTCAGCTTCGGTACCTGGGAACTGTGGGTGATCCGCCATCTGGTCGAACCCTTCGAGCGCATCTGCCAACTGCGTCTGCCCGAGGCCGGCAGCGCCCACCGCATGCTGCTGGAGCGGCCCGCCCACGGGCTGCAGTACAACCTCGACGGCTATCTGTACCGGGGCGAACTGCGGCCACTGGGTATCGTCCATTCCGAGATGTATCCGGGCACCGAGTGTTTCAGGCGCTTCGTCTATCCCTGCGGCCTGCCCGACGCGGCGCGTGCCCGCGCCATCGATGTCGCACATCGCTTTCTCGCTGCGATCGGCTTCGACCATGGCCTGTTCAACATGGAATTCTTCCATGATGAGGCGGCAGACCGGCTCACCGTCATCGAATTCAACCCGCGCATGGCCTCGCAGTTTTCCGATCTCTATCTGCGCGTCGATGGCATCGACCTGCACCGCGTTGCCCTCGAACTGGCCCACGGTCGCGACCCGGCACTACTGCCGCGCATCGAGCCGACGGCCGGCGTGGCGGCAAGCTTCGTCTATCGCAGCTTCGAGCCCGCCGCGCGGCCGCCCATGCCCTCGGCGGCGCAGCAAGCCGAACTCGCGCGCCAGTTTCCCGAGGCCATGCTGTTCTGCTTTCCCAAGACGGCCGGACAGATCGCCCGCGATTTCAAATGGCTGGCTAGTTATCGCTATGGCATCCTGCACCTGGGTGGGCGCGACGCAACCGACCTCGCCACACGTTGCGCCGCCGCCAGCGAACTGCTCGGCTGGCCTGCACCCTGCTCGCAGCATGACGCAGACACGACTGAACTTTCGCCGCGTGTCCGGCCGCAAGCCGCGCCGGCACTTTCCCTGGAGGCCTCCCGATGAACGTCCGCCCTTTCACAACCCTGCTGCTCGTCCTCCTGTCGGCGATCGCCCTCGGCGGCTGCGGCGCCATGACGGCGCAAAACCCGTCCGGCAAGTACACGCCGGTCAATGCCGTCGCCGAGGGCAATGACAGCCGCGTACTGCTGAAAGGCGCCGACGTCGTCGCCTATTTCGTTGAGAACAAATATCGGCAGGGGCTGCCGCAGTTCAGCAGCCGCTACGAGGAGATCACGTTCCGCTTCGCCAGCGCCGAGAACAAGGCGTTGTTCGACAAGCAACCAGGCAAATACCTGCCCGAGTTCGGTGGCTACTGCGCCAACGGCATCGCCTACGGAATTCCCTGGGGCGGCGATGCCGATACCTGGAAGATGATCAACGGCAAGCTCTACATCTTCGGCGGCCAGGCCTCGAAAGACGCCTTCGAAATCGACGAGAAGAAGAACCTGGCGCTGGCCGAGTCCTACTGGAAGAACGAGGTCGCCGGCGGCAACAGCTTCATCCAGCGCTTGAAGCGGCTGATCATTCGCGTGCCCCACTACCAGAGCGGCGAAGACCTGGCCAGGGCCGTCGCCGCCGCCAGTCCCAAGGGGGCCGCCGCGAAGTGAAGTCCCCGCGCCTGATCCAGATCGCCCATGAAGACCCGCAAGCGGTAAGGGCCGAACTTCTCGCCGGCCTCGCCGCGCCGGTGGCGAGCATCGCGCCCAAGTACCTCTACGACGCGCTGGGCTCGCGGCTGTTTTCTGCGATTACCGAACTGCCCGAGTATTACCCGACGCGCACGGAAGCCGCGATCTTCAGCCGCGACATGAAGGACATGGCGCAGGCGCTGGGCCCGGTGCATACCCTGGTCGACCTCGGCGCCGGAAACTGCGAAAAGGCCGCGCGCCTGTTCGATGCCTTCCGCGTGCAGTGCTATGTCGCCGTCGACATCTCGGTGAACTACCTGCGCGATTCGCTGGCCTGCCTGCAGCGCGAACATCCGGAAATGGACATGCTCGGCGTCGGCCTCGATTTCTCGCAGACGCTGGCGCTGCCGGCGGAGATCGGCCGCGGCCCGCGCACCCTGTTCTACCCCGGCTCCAGCATCGGCAACTTCACGCCCGTCGCGGCGCTGGCCTTCCTGCGCCAGGCCCGTGCAGCGACCCTGGGCGGGGCACTACTGATCGGCGTGGACCTGGTCAAACCCATCGGAATACTTGAACCCGCCTATGACGATCCGCTGGGCGTCACGGCCGCCTTCAACCGCAACATGCTGCTGCACCTCAACCAGTTGGCCAGCACCGATTTCGACATCGCCGACTGGCGCCATGTCGCCTTCTTCAATACTGCCGAGTCGCGCATCGAGATGCACCTCGAAGCCATCCGTGACGCCAGCGTGACCTGGCCCGGCGGCGAACGGCGCTTCGCCGCCGGCGAGCGCATGCACACCGAGAATTCCTGCAAGTGGCAGCTCGACGACTTCGCCGCGCTGCTGAAAGAGGCGGGCTTTTCGCGACTATGCCACTGGACCGATGAACGCGATTGGTTCGCGATCTTTGCCGCCTTCGCCGGGAGTGGCGATGCCTAATCGCCGTAGTGCCAGCGCCGACTTTCAATGTGGCCCGCTAGTGGTCAATCAGCAAGGAATCGGCGCGTTCCCTGTAGGAGCGAGCTTGCTCGCGATACGCGATTATCGCGAGCAAGCTCGCTCCTACAACCATCGGTTTCAACATGTCCGCATGCTAAATGGCGCAGCTGCGAAATCCCGTGTGGATATCGTTGCGCTCGGGCGTGAAGTAGTTGCGGTAGCGCGGATGCGCCATGCGCGGCGAGCTGGCGCGGCTGGCACCACGCAGCACGTAGCGCTCGCCAAACCAGGGCGCCGAATAGTCGCGATAGGGATGGGCGACAAAGCCGGGAAAGGGCAGGAAGCGGCTGGCCGTCCATTCCCAGACCTGGCCCCATCGGAATTCCGCCAGCGTGTAGGCCGCCAGTTCCCACTCGGCTTCGGTAGGCAGGCGGCGTCCCGCCCAGCGGCACCAGGCATCGGCCTCGAACCATGCCAGGTGGGTGGCCGGCGCATCGAGGTCCAGCGGCTGCCACGCGCCAAACATGCGGCACTGCCAGGCGCCGTCCTGCCGGCGCAGGTAGCGCGGCGGTTCGGCGCCGGTGGCTTCCAGCCAGGGCAGGTAGCGCGCCCAGCTCACCGGCTCGCTGTCGATCTCGAAGCCGTCGACGGCCACATCATGCGCCTGCAATTCATTGTCGAAGGCGAAGCCGGGGCCGCTCCAGCCCAGCCTCCAGCGCTGCGGCGGGCTATGCAAAACCTGGTTCTGCCGCAACGGCAGTGCCGGCCGCATCAGGCCACCCGGCAGCCGAATGTCGAGCGCCTGCGCCATGTAGATCGCCGCCTCGGCATGCATGTCCTCGTGGAACAGCGAGAGCCGATAGAAGTACAAGCCGTCGTCGGTTTCCCCAGCACCGGCCAGCAGCGCCAGGGTTTCAGCCAGGCTCTCCGCCAGGTAGGTGCGGGTCGCGGCGAGGTCGGGCAGTGGCAGGGCCCAGCGCGTGGCATGGGCGACACAGCTGGAGTTGTAAAGCGCATCGGCCTGCGGCAGCCTCCCCGCGGGCCGGGCGTGGTCGGGATCACAGGCGACGCCCCGCTCGCGCTGCCGACTGCGCGCCACCCAGTAGTCCTGGAACCAGGCTACGTGGCCGAGTTCCCACAGCGGCGGGTTGAGCTGCACCGAGTAAGGCACCGCCAAGGGTTCGCCCAAGGCCGCGATATAGGCATCGAGCAGGGCCAGCGTCGTCGCACGACTGTCGCGCAAGGCCGCCGCAAGAGCATAGCGGCCGCCGCCGCGTGCGCCTGCGGCCGCTTCGATATCCAAGTTGAGGTCGAGTTCCATGTCTGAATCGCGCAGTATGCCGCAACTGGTGATCGTCACGCCGGCGCTGCGCGACGCCAACAACGGCAACTGGCAGACGGCGCGGCGCTGGCAGCGCCACCTGGCCGGCGACTACGCAGTGCGCATCGTCAAACAGTGGCCCTCGGCGCTGGCCTGCGACGATGCGGCGATGATCGCCCTGCACGCGCGGCGCTCGGCCGAGTCCATCGCCGCCTGGGCGAAGGAACATCCGGGCCGCGGCCTCGCCGTGGTGCTGACCGGCACCGATCTCTACCGCGACATCGCCGTCGATGCGGCTGCCAAGCGCTCTCTGCAACTGGCGCAGAAACTCGTGGTGCTGCAGGAAGCGGCGCCGGCAGATCTCGCCGCCGAGCTGCGGCGCAAGTGCCGCGTCATCTACCAATCCACCACATCGCGCAAGACGCTGCCGAAGCCATCACGAAGCCTGCGCGCCGTTATGGTCGGCCACCTGCGCGAGGAAAAGTCGCCCGAGACACTGTTCGCCGCGGCGCGCCTGCTCAAGGCCCACGGCGACATCCACATCGACCACATCGGCGACCCGCTCGACCCGGCGCTGGGCAAGCTCGCGCAAGCCACCATGCGCGCCGCACCCAACTACCGCTGGCTGGGCGGCCTGTCGCACGAGGAAACGCGGCGGCGCATCCAGCGCGCCCACTTGCTGATCCACTGCAGCCGCATGGAAGGCGGCGCCCACGTCATCATGGAAGCCACTGCCTGCGGCACGCTGGTGCTGGCCTCCGACATCGCCGGCAACGTCGGCATGCTGGGCGCGGACTACGCGGGCTATTTTCCCTGGGGTGATGCCGCCGCCCTGGCCGCGCTGATCCTGCGCTGCCGCAACGCCGACGGCACGGACAAGCTGCTGGCCAAGCTGCAGCGCCAGTGCGCGAAACGCGCGCCGCTGTTCGCCCCGGAGGCCGAGAAGGCCGCCTTGCAAAAGCTCGTGCGCGAGTTGCTGGGCCGCCGATGATGCAGCCCGCCAGCCCCGTTCTGCGCGACATCGTGCTGGTGGGGGGCGGCCACAGCCATGTCGTGGTGCTGCGCATGTTCGCCATGCGACCGCTGCCCGGCGTGCGCCTGACGCTGATCTGCACCGACACCGACACGCCCTACTCCGGCATGCTGCCCGGCTACATCGCCGGCCATTACAGCTTCGATGAAGTGCATATCGACCTGCGCCGCCTGGCCGAATTCGCCGGCGCCCGCTACTACCGCGACGAAGTCATCGGCATCGACCGCGCCGAACGCAAGGTGCTCTGCCGCCAGCGCCCGCCAGTCAGCTACGACGCACTCTCGATCAACATCGGTTCGACCCCTCGGCTGGGCCAGGTGCCCGGCGCCTTCGAGCACGCCGTGCCGGTGAAGCCGATCCGCCGCTTCAACGAACGCTGGCTGGCGCTGTTCGAGCGCGTTCGCGTCCATGCCGGCACCACCACGATAGCCGTGGTCGGCGCCGGTGCCGCCGGCGTCGAGCTGACGCTGGCCATGCAGTACCGCCTGCGCAATGAACTCGTGGCGCTGGGGCGCGACCCCGACGAACTGCGCTTCCACCTGTTTTCAGCCGAGGCCATGATCCTGCCGACGCACAATGCCGCCGTGCGCCGCGCCTTCGAATCGGTGCTGGCGCAACGCGGCGTCAGCGTGCATCTCGACGCCGAAGTCAGCCGGGTCGAGGCCGGGGGCCTGCAGGTGCGCGACGGTACGCGGCTTCCCGCCGACGAGATTGTCTGGGTCACCCAGGCCGGTGGCGCGGCCTGGCTGGCGGACACCGGCCTGGCGCTCGACGAGGCCGGCTTCATCCGCGTCACCGAGACCCTGCAAAGCGAAACCGACCCGCAGATATTCGCCGCCGGTGACTGCGCCTCGATGACGGGCCACGCGCTGGAAAAGGCCGGCGTCTTTGCCGTGCGCATGGGCCCGCCACTGGCCGAGAACCTGCGCTGCATCATCACCCGCGAAGAGCCCAGCCGCTACCGTCCGCAATCGCGCTGGCTGGCCCTGATCAGCACCGGCGACCAACATGCGATCGCCTCGCGCGGCTGGCTCTTCGCACGCGGCGACTGGATCTGGCGCTGGAAGGACTGGATCGACCGCCGCTTCATGCGCAACTTCTGCGAGCTGGTGCCGATGAGCGGCGCCAGGCCGGCCGACAATGATGCCGTGCCGCTGGCACCCGCAGAGGAGGCACAGGCCATCTCGGCCATCGCCATGCGTTGCGGCGGCTGCGGCGCCAAGGTCGGCGCCTCGGTGCTGGCGCGCGCCTTGGCCAGCATCCGGCCGATCGAGCGCGACGACGTGCTGATCGGCCTGCACGCCCCCGACGATGCTGCCGTCGTACGCGTGCCGCCGGGCAAAGCCATGGTGCATACGGTCGATTTCTTTCGCGCCTTCATCGACGACCCCTGGGTCTTCGGCCGCATCGCCGCCAACCACGCGCTGGGCGACATCTTCGCCATGGGTGCCGAGGCGCAGTCGGCCACGGCCATCGCCACCGTGCCGCCGGGGCTGGAAGCCAAGGTCGAGGACACTCTGCTGTACATGATGTCGGGCGCGGTCGATGTGCTCAACGAAGCCGGCTGCGCCCTGGTCGGCGGCCACACCGGCGAGGGCAGCGAACTGGCGCTGGGTTTCGCCATCAACGGCCTGATCGACGAGTCGCTCGCCGGCGCGCTGACCAAGGGCGGCATGCAGCCAGGCGACGCGCTGATCCTGACCAAGCCGATCGGCACCGGCACCCTGTTTGCGGCCCATGCACGACTTAAAGCACGCGGGCGCTGGATCGACGCCGCACTGGAATCCATGCAGGTGTCAAATCGCGCCGCGATGCCGGTTCTGCTGGCCCACGGCGCCACGGCCTGCACCGACCTCACCGGCTTTGGCCTGCTCGGCCACCTGGTCGAGATGACCAAGCCCTCGGGCGTCGATGCCGAACTCGACCTCAATGCCCTGCCGCTGCTCGACGGCGCCGCCGAATGCGTCGCCGCCGGCGTGGTGAGTTCGCTGCAGCCGGCCAACCTGCGCCTGCGCCGCGCAATCGCCAACCAGGAGGCGGCCATCGACCACCCAAACTACCCGCTGATCTTCGACCCGCAGACGGCGGGCGGCCTGCTGGCGAGCGTGCCGTCCGATCGTGCCGAAGCCTGCATTGCCGCGCTGCGCGCCGCGGGCTATTCACAGACAGTACGCATCGGCCGCATACTGAAACAGGGCGCAGCTATAGAGCCGATCACGTTGCTACACTAACGGCTAAGCGCAGCGGCGCCGGATTCTTGCAATAAAATTGGCAAGTGTTGCTGCTTGCAAAGGAGAACGTTCATGACCATCGCTGAACAGATCGCCCGCATCGCCGGCACCTTGCCCGAATCGCTGGCCAGGGAGGCGCTGGATTTCGTCCGCTTTCTGCAGGCGCGCGAACGCGGGGAACTCGACGAATGGCAGAAGGCCCAGACAGTTGCACTTACGCATGTGTGGGACAACGCCGACGACGAGGTCTGGAATGACATTCCACTCAGGTGACGTGATCCTGGTGCCGTTTCCCTTCACCGACCTTTCCAGTGCGAAACGTCGGCCGGCCCTGCTGCTGCGCAACCTGGGCGAATTTGGCGATTGGCTGTGCCTTCCAGTGACGACGCGGGGAGCGCATCGCGAATCGCAGCCCCTGCGCGCCGAAGACTTTGTCGATGGCGGGCTCGCCCATTCGAGCTGGGTCCGGCTCGACCGGCCGACATTGCTAAGCGAATCGATCATGCTGGGCCGCGCCGCCACGCTGAAGCCCACCACCTTGGCCAGCATTCACCTATCAATGTGCCGCGCGCTTGGCTGTGGCCAATATGCTGTCATGGAAGGCACGCCACAAGCCTACTCGGTCTCCGGACAACAATAGCCGGACAGGATCTTAATCGCCGAGCCCCGGCACGGAAAGCGGCTGGAAAATCAGCTCAGCTTTTTTGGCGGTCTATGAATCTTCACCGCATGAGTGGTCTGCGGCTCGTCCGAAAAATGCGGACGTTCATTTCGATCCAGCCCCGCTGCTTCCGCCAGTTCCGCCTCGCGCTCGGCGATCAGCCCGAACAAATTGCGGATGTCGGCGACCGTGTCGTCGCTCAGCGCGCGCGGCACGCCCGGTCGCGGGGCGGTTTCCTTGACGATGTTGCCCAGCACCGTGCGCAACACGCGCAATATGCGCTGCTCCTTCGACTGACCCTCGATATCCATGTCCGGCGCCCTCCCTTGATTGTCGGGAACATCATACGTCCTCGCGCCATGGGGCAAGATTGTCGCCTGGCTCGAATACCCCGAAGAATTGGCCCTGACGGGGCGGCCGTTGCCTATGTGATGAGAGGCTGCCATGAACGCCCCTTACGCGACCGCCAGTGGAAATCAGGGGTAGCTTGTTGAGTGTCTGCTGCTCGGGCTTCCGAATTCGTTTGCTTGCCCTCTGGATGCCTTGACTTGAACGGCGCTGGTGCCGCGAATCCGGTCGGTGGCGTTGTAGGGCCGGACTTCCGCACCCGGCCATTTCCGGCCAGTGGCGGCGTTCCTCCATTGCGGTCATTCGTCCGGCTCGATCACTCGGAACCGGTCATTGAATCGGCGGTGCCGACATCCTCGGCACGAACAGCAACATGTGATGCAGTTAGTTACAAAAATCCCATGCCTTTGCCCCCAACAAGCTGAGCCCCGACCTTTCCGCCACCCTTTACCATGTCCTTCATTGCGTCCTCGAAATGCCTGGCTGCGAGTTTGGTTTCGTGTTCGATGAGCATCCCCTGAGCCGCGCGGCGCACCAGTTCTTTCAGGAAGGCGGGGCTGACATCCCCCGTGTCCCTGCTTACACGGATGGTGATTTCTTCGGAAAGCCCCACGGACTTCGCAAATCTAGCCAACAGCAATCTCCGCTCATGCTCTGCCGGCAATCCGATTTCGATGGCTTGATCAATCCGGCCCGGCCGTGACGCCAAAGCCGGCTCTAGTACCTCCGGCCGGTTGGTCGTCAGTATGAACAAGATGGGCGCATCTACGGTCAGCCCATCCATTTCATTGAGCAGTTGGTTGAGTAATCCGGATGCGCCAGGCGCGCATTCATTCCGATCTTCCGCAATCAGGTCCGCGTCCTCGATCACGATGAGCGCGGGCAACATCTTGCGCGCCGCCTCCATGATCTCCCCGAAGAATCCGAAGCTCTCAGGCGTCAAGATGAACCGCGTGTAGCCATCGAGCTGGCTGACCAGATAACGAACCAGAAGCGTCTTGCCGGTGCCCGGAGGCCCGTACAACAAGACTCCCTTGCGACCAGAAAATCCCAATTTCGCCATCGCTTTGGCCTGCGCGACAAACCCCAGGGTGTTCATATCGAACAACTCGAACGTGCGGTGATCCATGATCACGTCGTCCCGGGTCACGGGATCCAGTGGCACGCGCTGCAAATCGAGAGCGGTTTCGTAATGGCTTGATGCCTTGCGCGGCGTCAAGACCCGGCCGCGATGGGTAGATGCGCTATCGCCTGCCTTGATCATCTGGTCCAGCAGCGCCTTGGCGAATCGCTCTGCCTGATCACCCTTTGGCACGGCTACTTCTACACGGAATTCCTGTTCCCAAGGGTTGTCGTTGCACTCCATCAGCATCGCATACCGAATGTCCTCCTGTTCATCGAGCCACAAACCACGTAGCAATGCCTGAGCCATCTCACCGTCTCCGAGGTCGACAGAGTATGAACGGGGGGAGCCAAGGCGACCGCACGCTCACCTTTTTCAAGCAGGTTCGGAAACCGAAAGTCGATTCCCCTGCCCCTGACGCGACACCCAAAGAACTGGTGTGTCAGCCGTCTCGCAAAGTGCCGGCAAACTTCGGCATGGACATCCACACGCATCCACGGCGAAAAATCGTGGCGAAAAACCACGAGTTGTTCGAGGACACATTCGCCGAAATGCTCGGTAAGACGATGTACTGCAAGTTGTTTCTTGGCTGCTCCCACGATCTCTGCTCCCTTATGGCTGACCCAGACTATCCACGTAACTTGCTCAAATATAATTTACACAGGCGCATTTTTATACTATATTTGCGCCTAGTGCAACCTAAAACGGAGTTCGAGGGATGAAGCCATTGCAAATCGAGGGTGCTCGGGCGCTGGGCGAGGCTGGCGCCGTCAATCATGTTCGTGTAGTGGCGTCAGCCGACGGACTATATGTGGAAGTCAACAAGACATTCACGGTCGCCAATCGCATGAAACAAACGAGGTACTTCGCGAAGGCCGACACCTGTTTCTCCTGGTTGCGAGAAATGGGCATCAGCCGTATCAATGAAGTGGATCTGGCCCAATGGGATGCGGACGAAAGGAAACCGATGGCCGGGCTTGCGGGCATCCTAGCGGCCTACAAGGCCGGTGTCTCAGCCCTCATCGGCAGCGAATGGGCGCGACTCACCAACAAAGTTGAGACTCTCTCCGCCAAGGGCAGGCATGCCGAGGCAATAATTGTCGCTAATCAGGCATTGCAATTGGCTGAAGAATCGCTCGAACCCGATCACCCTGACCGTGCTTTCCTTCTGAATAGTCTGGCTACCGAGCACTATGCCAAGGAGCAATTCGATACGGCTGAACCGCTCTATCGACGAGCCCTGGAGATCGCCGAGAAGGCTCACGGTCCGGACGACCCATTTGTTGGAGTTTGCTTGAACAACTTGGCTGAGGCATGCGATGCACTTGGGCGATCGGATGAGACCGAGCCCTTGTACCTGCGTGCCCTGGCGATCTGGGAAAAGGATACGGATCTTCACAAAGACCAAGCTGTTCCGGCCACGATCCTCACCAATCTTGCTGCTCTCTACACCAAGCAGGGTACCTATGTGCAAGCCGAGCAACTCTGCAAACGGGCATTGGAGATTTGGGACGACATATCCGGGATACTTGGCCCCAAGGATCCCGACAGTGCGTGGACTCTCGAAGTCCTGGCCGACTTGTATCGGCAAACTGACCGGAAGGATCAAGCAGTACCGCTGGAAAGGCGGTTGGCAAAGCTTGCGGGAAAACGGAAGTAACAGATGGCCTTTCTAAGGCATCGCACAGAAGCTTGCTAATGGGCCTGATCATTCACCACCGTACTCAGCTTGGGCCGCAACAGATCGCTCACTTGTCAAGTCGCGTTGCTGCGCCTGAACATTCCAACGACAACGGCCCATGCAAAGCCTGGGACCAGCCTGCATGTGAATCCATGCTGTATGCAGTTGTAATAGCTTCCTCATCAACTCCGATTGGCATCCTTTACGCCAATTTCATACAATCCGGTCTGGAAGTCGGATGGTGGATTGACAAACCCTGGCGGGAAAAGAAACTTACTCGCCGGGCAATCATTTCTTTCGCCAACCTGCTCAGGGCTGAACATCTCCATTATTCAGGACAAGTTTTTGCGGCGATAAAGACCTTTGCTGGAACAAAGGACGGAGCTTCCAGTGCTTTATTGGAAGATTTCAAACGTCATTTTGTCAAAGAAAATTCTCGAACTGTTTCATCATGAGACCTTCAGGCAGCAAGAACAGTGCATTTTCTAAGATGAGTCGTCAGGAGCTCGTGGAATTCTGCCGCTCGCTGTACAGTAACGGAGGTATAGACGCCGTTTCATATCCAGCGCTGAAGAAGCATAGATCACTGTACGAAACACTTTATCGTAACGGACTTCCTCAGAAGCAGTTGATCAGCGCTCTTGGGCTTAATCACGAGTATCAGGCACATAAGGATTCACAACCAATAAGGGTCCAGGGTGGAAGAGTCTCCTACCGATGGAGTTGGCCAAGAATCGTTGCCGAGGCCTTATCAATAAAAAATTCACACTCCGGGTTACCTCCCGTTACATGGTTTCAAGCCAACGGCTACGGTTCATTAGTGCAAGCGGTTTACAACCTGAACAAGTCGTGGGAAATGTTGCGGGAAGCTGTCGGTGATTTCGAACAAAGTTCATTTGTTGAATCTCGCAACGGTATCCGCTGGAGAAGCCATCCTGAAGCTTCCATGTCAAACTTTCTCTATGCGCGAGGCATTTCACATAAACGGGGAACAAGGTATCCAGACGAATATGCCCAGCACTCGAGTGCCAAGTATGCATACTACGACCTTCATTTCCTGTCCAAGGATGGAATTTGGATTGACGTCGAGATTTGGGGTGACAAGCCACACGGACACAATGAACAAGAGTACGACAAGAAGCGCAGGCAAAAAGAGGCATACCACGCCGGATGCGAATCCTTTCTGGGCATTCACTTCAAAGACTGCTTCAGCGACGAAAAGCTTTCAGGAATACTTGAGCCATTCATTGGCAGGATCGCGCCATTCCTATTCACCAAGGCTATCGATGTCCATATTCAGTCTTCCCATTGGTCCAACGCCGATGAACTGTTGGATGCCTGCCGGAAACTTGCTGAGTCAATGCCAAATGGTCAGTTTCCAACCGAAGAATGGCTTCGCAAACGCGGCAAATGGAAGGATCGGCCCGGGGAACTGCTAAACACGATGTCGATTTACATCAAGCTATGGCTTGGTGGCGTGAGAAATCTCCGAGTTCTGTTGGGCCAAGGGGACAACAGTACAAAGGTATGGAACAAAGCTTCAGCTATAGAGGCCTACAAGTGAGCTTCCCTCTGTTTTTCGTCTTCCAACCCAACGGCATTATGCCGCCAATTGCTGCTCATGCTGAGTGCTGATCCAGTCTTCCAAGAATTTCATTGGCGAGGCGTAGCCGAGCGTGGAGTGCTGCCGTCTGCGGTTGT
>JAPLQY010000002.1 GCA_026399475.1 Rhodocyclales bacterium | reverse complement strand
TCCCTACCGGCCGGTGATCCTGCACGCGGATTTCCAGCGCGTCGATGCGACAAAAAAACTGCACCAGAAGGTGCCCTTGCACTTCATCAATGCCGATGTCTCGCCGGGCGTAAAGCTCTCCGGCGGCATGGTGCAGCATGTCATGACCGATCTCAATGTACGTTGCCTGGCGCAGGATCTGCCGGCCTTCATCGAAGTGGATCTGAAGGACATGGTCCAGGGCCATTCACTGCACGTTTCGGAACTCAAGCTGCCCGCAGGCGTCGAAGCCGTGATGCACAAGGGTGAAGACCCGGTGGTGGCGTCCGTGATCGTGCGCGGTGGCAAGGCCGACGAGGAAGAAGCCGCCGCTGCCGCTGCCGCAGCCGAGGCAGCGCCAGTTGTGGCCGCTGCACCGGCGCCTGCCGAGAAGAAGTCCGAGAAGACCGACAAGAGATAATCGCTTGCAGGCTTCGCTGCGTCTGATCGTCGGACTGGGTAACCCCGGGGCCGAATACGCTGAAACCCGGCATAACGCCGGGTTTTGGCTTTGTGAGCGCCTGGCACGGGAACTTGGCGTCAATCCCGGCCGCGAATCGCGCTTTCACGGTCTGGCGGGGCAGGCGCGCGCCGAGAATTTATGGTTCCTCCTGCCGCAGACCTTCATGAACCGCTGCGGCCAGTCGGTGCGGGCGCTGACCCAGTTCTACCGCATCGAGCCGGCCGAAATGCTGGTCATGCACGACGAGCTGGATCTGCCGCCGGGCCAGATCCGGCTCAAGTTCGGCGGCGGCCTGGGCGGTCACAACGGTCTCAAGGACATCACGGCGCACCTGGGGACTCAGGACTACTGGCGGCTGCGCATCGGCATCGGCCATCCCGGCGACAGGAACGAGGTCGTCGACTATGTGCTGAAGCCGCCACGCAAGGAAGAACGCAGCGAGATCGACGCCGCTCTCGATCGCGCCCTTCTCGCTTGGCCAACATTGGCGCGCGGCGATTTTGCTGCCGCCACGCAAAAAATCAACAGCAAGCCGACACCGGCAATGAAAGAAAATCCATGAGTCTCCAATGCGGCATCGTCGGCCTGCCCAATGTCGGCAAGTCCACCCTTTTCAACGCGCTGACCAAGTCGGGCATCGCGGCGGAGAACTACCCGTTCTGCACCATCGAGCCGAACGTCGGCATTGTCGAAGTGCCTGATCCGCGCCTGGCGGCCCTGTCTGCCATCGTCAAGCCGCAGAAGATTCAGCCGGCCATTGTTGAATTCGTCGATATAGCCGGCCTGGTGGCCGGCGCCAGCAAGGGCGAGGGCCTGGGCAACCAGTTCCTCGCCAACATCCGCGAAACCGATGCCGTGGTGCATGTGGTGCGCTGTTTCAGCGATGACAACGTGGTGCATGTCTCGGGGAAAATCGATCCGCTGCATGACATCGAGGTGATCGACACCGAACTGGCACTGGCCGACATGACGACAGCCGAAAGGGCGCTGAACCGCTACAGGAAGCCCGCCAGTGCAGGCGACAAGGAGGCCAAGATCCTCTGCGCCGTGCTGGAAAAATGCATCGCCCAGCTGGATCAGGCCAAGGCAGTACGGGCGCTGGATCTGTCGAAGGAAGAATGGGCCAGCATCAAACCCTTCTGCCTGATCACCGCCAAGCCGGTGCTGTATGTTGCCAATGTCAAGGAAGGCGGCTTCCACGATAATCCCTACCTTGATGTTGTAACGGCCCATGCCGCTGCCGAAAAGGCTGAAGTCGTGGCAGTCTGCGCCGCGATCGAAGCCGAAATCGCCGATCTACAGGACGACGAGAAGCAGATGTTCCTGACCGATCTGGGCCTGAAGGAGCCGGGCCTGAACCGGTTGATCCGCGCCGCCTACAAGCTGCTAGGCCTGCAAACCTATTTCACCGCCGGCGTCAAGGAAGTGCGCGCCTGGACCATCCATGTCGGCGACACCGCGCCCAAGGCGGCCGGTGTGATCCACACCGATTTCGAGAAGGGTTTCATTCGCGCCCAGACCATCGCTTTCGATGATTTCATTGCGTACAAGGGCGAAGCGGGCGCAAAGGAAGCCGGCAGGATGCGGGCTGAAGGCAAGGATTACGTCGTCAAGGATGGCGACGTGTTGAACTTCCTGTTCAACGTCTAAGCCTCATTTAGAATTCGCAAGTGTTCGCTAGCATCCGCAATTCTAGATAAAAGCTAATATAAACAGTTAGATCGTAGTTCGCTTCGGTTCGCATTAGTTCATTGACAACCGGAAAAGATGGGGGCATGATAGGGGGCATGGCGAGCAATCGCCCCTTCATGCGGAGGATAATATGCCCCCTAATACCGCCAAGACCCGCACCAGCACTGGCCGCATAAGCGATGCCGCCCTCCGTGCCGCCAAGCCTGCCGCCAAGCCATACAAGATCGCCGCTGGCAATGGCCTATATCTGGAAGTGATGCCGAGCGGTTCAAAGCTGTGGCGCTTGAAGTACCGAATTGGGGGCAAGGAAAACCGCTACGCGGTGGGGGCATATCCCGACTTGCTGCTCACGGCGGCGCGAGAGGAAGCCGAGGCCGCCCGCAAGCTGGTTAAGTCCGGCATTCATCCATCGCACCAAAAACAACTGACCCGAATCAAGAGCGGACATGAGCAGGCCAATACCTTTGAGGCCATCGCCAAGGAATGGCTAGCCCTCAAGGATTGGGAGCAAGTTACCAAGGATCGCCGTTTGAATATGCTGGAAAGGGTAGTTTTCCCTGCCATCGGCAAACTGCCTGTGCGCCAGATTGTGCCTGCTCATATTCTCGACATTCTGAACAAGTCGGCAAAAGCTAACGGGCCATCGGTAGCAGCGGAAGCCCAGCGCAGCATGTCCGGAATCTTCGAGCTTGCCGTTTCAACGCTTTGGGCTGATACCGATCCGGTCTATCCAGTGCGGAAGGCGTTACCGCCAAACAAGACCCAGCACAAGCGCCCGCTATCGTCGGTGGAAATCGGGCAACTGCTGCGCGACTTGGAAACGCATGGCGGCAACCATCAAACGGCCTGCGCGTTTCGGCTGATGTGGCTGACGTTGGCGCGGCCTAGCGAAGTGATCGAGGCGCAATGGTCGGAATTTGATCTTGACGCGGCGATCTGGCGCATTCCTGCCGAGCGCATGAAGAAACGCAAAGAGCATGTCATTCCGTTGCCACTTCAAGCTGTGGAACTGCTGCGCGGCATGCACACCATTACCGGGCACAAGGTGCATGTTTTTCCGCATCGTGATGACAAGACCACGCCGATGGTAACGGCCACATTCCGCACCATGCTGCATGTGCTGGGCTGGTCGGGAAAGTACAGCCCTCACGCGACCAGGACAACGGGCAGCACTCGCCTTAACGAGATGGGCTATTCAGCGGATTGGATCGAGCGGCAGTTAGCCCATGAGGAACCCAATGCCGTGAGGCGGACATACAACCACGCCGACTATCTTGCTGATCGGGCGAAGATGATGCAGCAATGGGCTGATCTTCTGGACGGATGGAAGAAGGGCGAAAACAAGGTGACCCCAATCAAGAGCAGGGCGGCTTAGGCTCGTCTGGTGAGCTGGAGTGCTTCTATGCTGCGGGCTAATCGGAGAACATCATGCTGGTAAGACCACTATTTAGCCCTGCCCTAACAGTTAAACAAAGACGCAACTGCCAGCCCAAACCCCTAACGACAAAGGATGTATGGCGATGAAAAAACTGCTCGTAGTGATCTGCTGCTTGGGGCTTATGGGTTGCGACAAGCTGAAGCAAGTCGATGACCTGCGTGCTGAGTTGAATGATGTAAGACAGCGCCTTGATACAGTCGAAAAAGCGCAGCAGCGGCTTGTTGAGCAAATCAACGCCAAACCTACTGCGCCCGCTATACGATGGGTGCTATGGCAGCACGACGTAATTACGACCGTGACGATTGGCCTATCCCCCGCCCCCCCTAAACCTTTGGACGCATTTAGCGATAAAGAGGAATGCCAAGCTGCGGCAAGCAAATTACCTCCCAAAGAAACACAAAACTCCTTCGCCGGTCGGTCGTGGAACAGTCTGAGCTTCCCCCGAAATTTCGTCTTCCAAGAGATGGGGTATAACGCCCCGGCAAATTGGAAGGAGAAGCGAAGTTGAAGAAGATACCGAAGCAGGAGTACACACCGGAGTTCAGGGAACTGTCGGTGAAACGAGTGAAGG
>JAPLQY010000001.1:634-4392 GCA_026399475.1 Rhodocyclales bacterium | reverse complement strand
CAGGTTGTTCATGTCGTGATTTACGGCACTTCCGTCAGCGCGGTACAAGCGTGTTTGCACTTTATCGACCGTAAACAAGGAGTCGGCGCTGGCGCTACGGTGCGCCTCGCCAAATTGGGCAAGGGCAGTTCGAATCGTATTCGCGCTCAAAAAGGGGTTGGTTGTGTGCGTCATCAGGTAAGCGTCGGCCTTGACGCAGGCGACATCGTCCGCCAATACTTTGTTCATGCTTACGAAGTCGCCACACAGCTCCGGCTTTCGGTCGCGGATCATGATCCGGTCAGTCTCCAAAAGGCCGCTTTCGGCCAGGATGTGCCGCGCGTCCGTGTTGATGACGACCAGGGAAATTTCGGGGATTTCAAGCAGCGTGTCGAGAACCCACCGAAAAAGCGGCTTGTCGAGGAATTCGCGAAAGTTCTTTCCCTTGACGCGCTCACTGTTGGCTTTCATCGGCAGCAATGCCACGATATTGTCGAACGCCTTACTCATGCTTGTATCTGCCATAGCGGTGGTGGGAATGTTTTCCAAGGTCGATCAGCGTGGATAGAAATAACGTTCCTTGCGCTCGCGAGACAGCTTTCGATGATAGTGGTTTCCGCTATATGAGCCCCAGTACTGGGCAACCCGATACATGATGACTTCAGGCACGAGTTGCCAGAATTTTCCGGATTTGGTTGCGGCAAGAAGATCAAGAAAAACGGAGCTCGCGGTGTAGCGAAGAAAATCAATAAGCGTCAAGTGTAGCTCAGGCATGATGTACTGCAGGGCGATAGCTTCGCGTTCGAACCGGTTCCGGATGTGAGTCCATGTTTCATCGTGGAGGTGGTAGACGCCGGCGCTGGCAACATACCCGATCAACAAGCCTTTTGCCGTAAGTTGCTTGGCAAGACGCATGTCTTCGAGCCCGGTGATACTTTCGTCAAACGGATTCTGCAGCCAGGTGCCTCGTCGCATGGCCGAGTTTGCATTATTGCAGAAGAAACCTTCCTGCGGCAGCCGGCTTATGTCAGGGTAATATTTCTCAAAGATGCGGCATTCACTGAAGTGACTGGATTCATTGCCGACCTGACGGCCGTAGACGAGCGCCAGTTTGTCGTCGGCCAATGGGCTTACAAGGTTGTTGAGCCAATTCTCGTTGATTGGGATGCAGTGACCGCTTACCATTACCAATACATCTCCAGAGGCGCATTGACATCCAAGGTTGAGCGAGCGGCCAAAAGAGAAATCTTCTCTCCGGATATGCTCAATGCGGCAATCAAAGCCTTGGGCAATACTCAATGTGCGATCTGTTGAGCCGGAATCCACGACGATGACTTCAGTTGCGAAATCAGGCGTGTTCTGTGATCGAATTCCTTCGAGAAGTGCCGCAAGATGCCGCGCTTCGTTGTAGGTACGAATGATGATGCTGACTTTCATCCGGTACCAGATCAGATGCGGTCAGGATTCATCAGCACCCTGAACGGCGGCTTGATATTGCGTGAAACAGCCTCGATTTCCTCGGCATAGACGCTGTTGGGCAGGAACATGTCCCAATGCATGGGAACCAGCGATCTCACACCAAGATCGCCAGCAAACTGAAAAGCTTCCCGAATAGACATATTGCCGATGATTCCCTGCTCATCGCGATAGTGGTTTTTTTCATTGACGGGGAGAAAAGCGACTTCAATCGGCGTGTACGCCTTTACGGATTGGATAATCGTCGCGTTGAGCGATGTATCGCCGGAATGGTAGATACGTTTGCCGCCGTAGTCAAAAAGGTACCCGACACAAAGCCAATTGCCTTGTTCGTCAAATGCAATTTGAGGGTGAGCGGCCGGCATCGGGTGAATCCCGAGATCGGGTCCGAGCGATCGCCAATTGTCGGTCGCAGGGAAAATACGGGTATCGGAAATTCCATGTTCTCTGAGCAGATTGCAGACATCTGCCGGCCCTACGAACCGGGCCTTCGCGGAAGCAAGAGACATGGGAATCAGCGTAGCAAGATCGCAATGATCCCCGTGAGTGTGAGTAACCAGAACCCAGTCAGCATCGTCAACCTGATCAGGCGCCTTCCAAATGGGCACCTGCCGGCGAAAATCCGATCCCCCGATGACTTCAACCTGGTGTGAAAGGTAGGGATCTATGTATAAAGTGATTGCAGCGAAGCACAGGCGAAATCCCGCCTGACCCAGCGGGGTAACCTCGACAACCTGATCTGATAGATGCATTGCTGGCAATCCTTCGACTCCCGGGTACTCAGTTCAATGAACTTCTGGCTTTGGGCAGAGACAGTCGCGAACCCGATAAACAATCCCCTTATCCCCAAATAGAAATAATCGCATTGGCGCCAGAAGGGGAAATTGTTAGCCTTGATGCTTCACAGAATAACCACTAAATGAGGAGATGGGGCATGGCGTTGGTTAATCCGCACGGCGGCAGCAGTCTGCGACCTTTGTTGCTGGAGGGGCAGGCGTTGCAGGCGGAACTGGCGCGAGCCGGATCTTTGCCCAGGGTCAAGGTCAGTTCGCGCGAGAAGGGCGACATCATCATGCTGGGCATCGGTGGCTTTACGCCGCTCGAGGGCTTCATGACCCACACCGACTGGCAGGGTGTCTGCGATGGCATGAAGATGGCCAACGGCCTGTTCTGGCCGATCCCGATCACGCTGTCCACCGACACGGCCACAGCCTCTGGCTTCCACACGGGTGGCGATATTGCCCTGATCGATCCGGACGACGATTCGATTCTCGCCACGATGAAGGTGACGGAGAAGTACTCGATCAACAAGGCGCACGAGTGCGCGACGGTGTTCAAGACCACCGATCCTGAACATCCCGGCGTGAAGATGGTCATGGAGCAGGGCGACGTCAATCTTGCCGGCCCGATCAAGGTCCTCTCGCAGGGCGATTTCCCGGAGAAGTACGGCGACCTCTTCCTGTCGCCGAAGCAAACCCGCGCAAAATTTGAAGAGATGGGCTGGAGCAAGGTTGCGGCTTTCCAGACGCGCAACCCGATGCACCGTTCGCACGAGTACCTGGCCAAGATCGCCATCGAAACCTGCGACGGCGTGCTGATCCACTCGCTGCTCGGCAACCTGAAGCCGGGCGACATTCCTGCCGAGGTACGGTCGGAGGCGATTGCCACCCTCGCCGAAAACTATTTCGTCAAGAATACCGCGCTGCAGGCGGGCTATCCGCTCGACATGCGCTATGCCGGCCCGCGCGAGGCGCTGCTGCATGCGCTGTTCCGCCAGAACTATGGCTGCTCGCACCAGATTGTCGGCCGCGACCATGCCGGCGTCGGCAGCTATTACGGCCCCTTCGATGCCCACCACATTTTCGACGAGATCCCCAAGGGCGCGCTGGAGACCCAGCCGCTGAAGATCGACTGGACCTTCTGGTGTTTCAAGTGCGGCGGCATGGCGTCTGCGCGCACCTGTCCGCACGGCGAAGCCGATCGTTTGATGCTCTCCGGTACCAAGTTGCGCAAGATGTTGTCCGAAGGTGGCGAAGTGCCCGCCGAGTTTTCCCGACCGGAGGTGCTGGAGGTGCTGCGCGCCTACTACGCCAGTCTGGCCGAGCATGAGAAGGTCGAGGTCAAGTTGACCGGACACTCGGCCCGCTGAAAGTTCAGATCCCCACGCATTCCCAAGAGTTTTTTTGATTATCAACACGTAACCTAGGAGTAGAAACCAAATGCCAACCTTTGTTCGTACCGAGAAGTGCGATGGCTGCAAGGGGCAGGACAAGACCGCCTGCATGTACATCTGCCCGCACAAT
>JAPLQY010000001.1:0-605 GCA_026399475.1 Rhodocyclales bacterium | reverse complement strand
GTCAAGATTTGCCCGCAGGGCGCCATCGAGTGCCGTCACTACGCCGACATCGTGCCGCTGGGCGGTTCGGTGCAACCGCTGCGCGGGTCCGATTCCATCATGTGGACCATCAAGTTCCGTAACGGCACGCTGAAACGCTTCAAGTTCCCGATCCGCACCACTGCCGAGGGTTCGATCGACTGCTACGGCGGCAAGCCGATGCCCAAGATGTCCGAACTCACCATCGATGGCGTGTTCACCAAGGGCATGATGGGTGGCTTTCGCGCCGGCAACCCCGCCGAACTGATCCGCAAATAATTGACCAATCGAGGAACCAAAAATGGCTGGAACATTTGAAGCACCGGAAGTCGTCCACGAAGAACTGGACATTCTGCTGATCGGCGGCGGCATGGCCTGCTGCGGTACGGCATATGAAATGATGCGCTGGGCCGAAGCCCTCAAGGCAGAAACCGGCAAGGAACTCAAGATCAAGCTGGTCGACAAGGCTGCCATGGACCGCTCCGGCGCCGTGGCGCAGGGCCTGTCGGCGATCAACACCTACATCGGCGACAAGCAGGATCCCGCCGACTACGCGCGCATGGTCTCCAACGACCTGATGGGCATCA
>JAPLQY010000022.1 GCA_026399475.1 Rhodocyclales bacterium | reverse complement strand
GGCTTTCGCCTCCCCACCAAACTTCGCCGACAGCACCGATGTCATCGCCGCCGTCAGGGTCGTCTTGCCATGGTCAACGTGACCAATCGTCCCTACGTTTACGTGCGGCTTCGTCCGCTCAAATTTCGCTTTCGCCATGTCAATTACCCCAACAAAAATGCACTAGAAATGGTGCCCTTGGCGTGGATCGAACACGCGACCTCTCCCTTACCAAGGGAGTGCTCTACCACTGAGCTACAAGGGCTGAAACCCTTTACAACACAACCTGGAGCGGCGAGCGGGAATCGAACCCGCATAATCAGCTTGGAAGGCTGAGGTTCTACCATTGAACTACCGCCGCCCGCCCTACTTGTCTGTCCGCTAACCGCCTTGTAAAACCTGTTGCTGCAACCTGCTGGTGGAGGGGGAAGGATTCGAACCTTCGAAGGCAGAGCCGTCAGATTTACAGTCTGATCCCTTTGACCGCTCGGGAACCCCTCCAGCTGAACCCGTGATTATCTCCAAATTCGGCAGCACCGTCAACGGTTAAGTCAACCATTGGGGCTCGGCCCGTCCCGACAGTTGCAGGTGAATGACGTTTGGGCGCATGAATTAACTGCTGACGTCGATTAAAAAGAGGGCTCAGTGGAGGCTAACCCCGGTTTACGCCCTTGCCAGAAGCGGGGACATAAACCGGGTTTAGCGCAGCGGCCGTAACTAAACCGGCCTTGACGCAGCGTAGAATCTCGCGATCGTCCCCAAAGCCGGAGATCGCCATGAATGCCCCAGCTGACCGCCTGCCGCTGTCCCAGGAGTTGGCCGGCGCTCTCGCCTCGCGCTTTGGCTCGCGTTTCTCGGTCGCCGCCACGGTCCGCCTGCATCACGGCAAGGACGAATCGACACACACACCGATGCCACCGGATGCGGTGGTATTCGCCGAATCCACTGCGGAAGTTGCGGAAATCGTCGGGCTGTGTCACCGCTATCGCACCCCGGTCATCGCCTTTGGCACCGGCACTTCTCTGGAAGGCCACCTGCTGGCGGTCCAGGGCGGCGTCTGCATCGATCTGTCGGCGCTGAACGAGGTCATCGCCGTGCGCCAGGAAGATCTCGATGCGACGGTGCAATGCGGCGTCACGCGCAAGGCCCTCAACGCCGCCCTGAACGGCACCGGGCTGTTCTTCCCGATCGATCCGGGGGCCGATGCCAGCCTGGGCGGCATGGCCGCGACGCGCGCCTCGGGCACCAACGCCGTGCGCTACGGCACCATGCGCGAAAACGTGCTCGGCATGACAGTCGTGCTGCCCGATGGCCGCATCCTCAAGACCGGCGGTCGCGCCCGCAAGTCTTCTGCGGGTTACGACCTGACGCGCCTGATGGTTGGCTCCGAAGGCACGCTCGGCATCATCACCGAACTCACGGTGCGGCTGTATCCGGTGCCGGAGGCCATCTCCAGCGCCGTTTGCGCATTTCCAAGCCTGGCGGCCGCGGTCAAGACAGTGATTCAGACCATCCAGCTCGGCGTGCCGGTAGCGCGCATCGAACTGCTGGACGCGCTGGCCATTACCGCCATCAACCTCTACAGCAAGACCACGCTGCGCGAAGAACCGACCTTGTTTTTCGAGTTTCACGGCTCGCCCACGGGCGTCAAGGAGCAGGCTGAAACGGTGCAGGAGATTGCCTCGGAACACGGCGGGCAGGATTTCGAATGGGCCACCCGCCCCGAGGATCGCAGTCGACTGTGGCAGGCGCGACACGACGCCTATTATGCCGGCATAGGTCTCAAGCCCGGCTGCCGGGCACTTACGACCGATGTGTGCGTGCCGATCTCGCTGTTGGCCGATTGCATTGACGAGACCTATCTGGATCTGAAGGCGAGCGGCCTTACCGCGCCGCTGGTGGGCCATGTCGGCGACGGCAATTTCCATATGGTGCTGCTGGTCGATCCCGACGACGACGAGGAACTCGCCCGTGCCAAGGGCTTCGCCTCGCGCCTGGCGCAACGCGCGATCCGCATGGACGGCACCTGTACCGGCGAGCACGGCGTCGGCATTGGCAAGCAAGCCTACATGGCGCTGGAGCATGGCGATGTGGCCATTGACGTGATGCGGGCGCTGAAGCGCGCACTCGATCCGGACAACATCCTCAATCCCGGCAAGATCCTGCCGCAGCCATGAACGCGCCACTTCCCAGCATCACGCTCGAGGACAAGTACGCCCTCAACCAGGGCCGGGTGTTTCTTACCGGCACCCAGGCTCTGGTGCGCCTGCTGCTGTTGCAGCACCAGCGCGACGCGCTGGCCGGTCTGAACACCGCCGGCTACGTCTCCGGCTATCGCGGCTCGCCGCTGGGCGGACTGGACCAGGCCTTGTGGAAGGCCAAACAGCATCTGGCGCAAAACCACGTCGTGTTCCAGCCCGGCGTCAATGAAGACCTCGCAGCGACCGCGATATGGGGCACACAGCAGGTCAATCTTTCGCCTGGCGCCAGGCATGACGGCGTGTTCGGCATGTGGTACGGCAAGGGGCCGGGCGTGGACCGCTGCGGCGACGTATTCAAGCATGCAAACTCTGCCGGAACCGCGAAGCATGGCGGCGTGTTGGTGGTCGCCGGCGACGACCACGCCGCGCGTTCGTCCACCGTCGCCCACCAGTCGGAGCACGCGCTGAAGGCCGCGATGATGCCGGTGCTGGTGCCCGCAGGCGTGCAGGATTATCTCGACCTCGGCCTGCACGGCTGGGCAATGAGCCGCTATTCGGGCTGCTGGGTCGGCTTCAAGGCGGTCGCCGATACCGTCGAATCCTCTGCCTCGGTGGACATTTCGCCGGACCGCGTGCGCATAGTGCTTCCGACCGATTACGCCCTGCCGACCGACGGCCTCAACATCCGCTGGCCCGACGACCGCCTGCTGCAGGAGGCCCGCCTGCTTGACCACAAGCTGTATGCCGCGCTGGCCTATTGCCGCGCCAATCGGCTCAATCAGGTGGTCATTGACGCGCCCATCCCGCGGCTGGGCATCATCACCACCGGCAAATCCTACCTCGACGTGCGTCAGGCCTTCGATGACCTCGGCATCGACGACGCACTGGCCGCGGAACTCGGCATCCGCCTCTACAAGGTCGGCATGGTCTGGCCGCTCGAGTCGGATGGCGTACGGCGCTTTGCCGAGGGCCTGGAAGAAATCCTGGTGGTGGAAGAAAAGCGCCAACTTATCGAATACCAGCTCAAGGAGCAACTGTACAACTGGCGCGAAGACGTGCGCCCGCGCGTGATCGGCAAGTTCGACGAAAAGGGCGAATGGGAACTGCCCAACGGGCGCTGGTTGCTGCCCGCCTCTGGCGAACTGTCACCGGCACAGATTGCGCGCGTCATCGCCGACCGCATCGGCCGTCACTTCACCTCGCCGCGCATTCGCGAGCGCCTCGCGGTGATCGAAGCGAAAGAGCGCGCCGCCGCACCGGTGATCCAGATCGCGCGGACACCCTACTTCTGCCCTGGCTGCCCGCACAACACATCGACCTGCGTCCCGGAAGGCTCGCGCGCGCTGGCCGGCATTGGCTGCCATTTCATGGTGTTGTGGATGAACCGCGCCACGGCGACCTATTCGCACATGGGAGGGGAAGGCGCGGCCTGGATGGGACAGGCCCCCTTCACCGAGCAGCGCCATGTCTTCGTCAATCTCGGCGACGGTACCTACTTCCATTCCGGCGTACTCGCGGTGCGAGCCGCCGTGGCGGCATTCAACGGCTCTCCCCCCATCCCCATCCCCGCGGGCGGGGGTGACGACGGCTCGCTGCGCTCGAAGAACGAAGGAAAGGGAGTCACGTACAAGATTCTGTACAACGATGCTGTCGCCATGACCGGCGGCCAGCCGGTGGACGGCAACCTGACGGTGCCGCAGATCGCCCATCAGTTGCATGCCGAAGGCGTGCATCATGTTGTCGTCGTCACCGATGGCACGCCTCGCGCCTACGGTCATCCCGACCTGCCGCACGGCGTGCCGATCAGGCATCGCGACGACCTCGATGCGATCCAGCGCGAGATGCGCGAATGCCCGGGCGTTTCGGCGATCATCTACGACCAGACCTGCGCCGCCGAAAAACGCCGCCGCAGGAAGCGCGGCAAGATGATCGATCCGCCGCGCCGGCTGTTCATCAACGAGGCCGTGTGCGAAGGCTGTGGCGATTGCGGGGTGCAGTCGAACTGCCTCGCGGTGGTGCCGGTGGAAACCGAATTCGGCCGCAAGCGGGCCATCGACCAGTCGGCGTGCAACAAGGACTACTCCTGCGAGAAGGGCTTTTGTCCGAGCTTCGTTTCGGTGCTGGGCGGCGGCGTCAAGAAGGGCCGCGGTCTGGCCGGTTCAAACCAAGCGGGCGATTCATTCGGCGAGCCGCCAGCGCCGGCTCTTGCATCAACCACCAAGCCCTACGGCATCCTGATCACGGGCGTCGGTGGCACCGGCGTAGTCACCATCGGCGCCCTGATCGGCATGGCCGCGCACATCGATGGCAAGGGCGTCACGGTGCTCGATATGACCGGCCTGGCGCAAAAAGGCGGCGCGGTGTTTTCCCATGTGCGCATCTGCGACGATCCGGAGGCGATCCATGCCGTGCGCGTCGCCACCGGTGACGCGCACGCCGTGATCGGCGGCGATGTCATCGTCACTGCATCACCCGACGCCCTTAGCCGCATGCGCAGCGGCCGCACGCGGGTGGTGGTGAATTGCGCGGAAACGCCGACTGCTGATTTCACCCGCAATCCGGACTGGCAGTTTCCGCTGGCGCGCATGCAGGCGGTGGTCGGCGAAACCGTCGGCGCCGGGGCGGCACATTTTGTCGACGCCTCCGATCTCGCCCTGCGGCTGCTGGGAGATTCGATCGCCAGCAACCTGTTCCTGCTCGGCTACGCATGGCAGCAGGGAATGGTGCCGGTGTCATGGGAGGCCATCGATCGCGCCATCGAACTCAACGGCACAGCCATACTGATCAGTCGCGCCGCCTTCCTCTGGGGCCGCCGTGCCGCGCACGATCCGGCTGCAGTTGCGGCCTATGCCCGGCCGCAAGTCGCCGTTACCTGCCCGCGAAGCGGAATCCCAGGTATGCAGAGCGAGCCAGCGCCCACTCTTGATGAAGTGATTGCGAGGCGCGTGAGCTTTCTCACCGAGTATCAGGATGCCGCCTACGCCACCCGCTACCGGGTACAGATAGAGCAAGTTCGCACAGCAGAAACGGCCATCAATTCATCGCAACTGACGGAGGCCGCGGCCCACAACCTGTTCAAGCTGATGGCGATCAAGGACGAATACGAGGTGGCGCGGCTATACGCCGAAACCGACTTCCTGCAGAAAATCAGCGAACGCTTTGACGGCGACTACTCGCTGAGTTTTCATCTTGCGCCCCCCCTCTTCGCCCGCCCCGATCCGAAGACCGGAAGGATCAAAAAGATGGCCTTCGGTCCATGGATGCTGACGGCATTCAAATGGCTGGCGAAGGCGCGACGCTATCGCGGATCGCGCTGGGATGTTTTCGGGCGTAGCGACGAGCGGCGATTGGAGCGCGTATTGCTGGCCGACTATGAAGCCGACCTCGCCGCACTGCTTCCGAAACTGGAGCGAACGACGCTGAGCGACTCGATTGCCCTCGCCAAACTGCCAGAAAAGATTCGCGGCTTCGGCCATGTAAAGCAGCGCAGCATGGACGCCGCGGTACCCGAACGCGCGGCCTTGCGGACCCGGCTTGGGCTTGCTTGAAACAGGATCAGTCAGCAGGGTCACCGTTGCGGCACGCGCTGGCAGCGCAACTACTCGGTGCGGCGCTGGCAGCGGGGCTGATCCTGCTGTTCGTTCCCAGCCTGATCGTCCAGCCGCTGGCGACAGCAGCGATTCAGGGTCTGTTTGCCGCGCTGGCCAGTCATCTGCTGCGCGGTCCCGTCTGGTGGCTGCCGATTCATCTCGCATTCATGCCGCTGGCGGTACTCGCACGGGGAATGGGCCTGCCCTCCTGGATCTGGCTGGCGGGCTTCGCGATGCTGCTGCTGACATTCTGGCGCACCGACCGCAGCCGGGTACCGCTTTACCTCACCAACGCCCTGACCAGCGGGGCTCTGGCAGAATTGCTCCCCGACGCTCCGATCGCCGTGATCGATCTCGGCTGCGGCGATGGTAGCCTGCTCCGTCGCCTGGCGCGAGCGCGACCCGATTGCCGCTTTGTCGGTTTCGAACACGCACCGCTGACCTGGGCCTGGGCCTGGCTCTCCTGTCATCGCCTGCCCAACATCGAGATTCGGCTTGGCGACTTCTGGGCTCACCCGCTCAGCAACTACTCGCTGGTCTATGCGTTTCTCTCGCCCGTCCCCATGCAACGGCTCTGGAACAAGGCCAAACCAGAGATGAAGGCAGATGCGCTGCTGGTCAGCAACAGCTTCGCCGTACCTGACATCCAGCCCGAACGCATCGTCGAGGTGGCCGATGGCCGGCACAGCCGCCTCTACTGCTACCGGCCGGCTGACACATACCGTCCCGGCCCTGCGGGACCGGGACATAAACGCGGCGATTGCCTCGCAATTTCAGCCATCGAAGGTGCTGTCGATGCCCAATAATCCTTGTCACACAGACTCAGGCTTGGTGCCGGGATCGATGAGGAGTCACACATGGCAGACATCATCTGCGTTATCGGCAACAAGGGCGGTACCGGCAAGACCACAATTTCGCACATGCTGTGCCAGGGCATGGGCCTGCTCGGACAACGCTCGGTTTGCGTACTTACCGACACTTGCCGCGAACCGCTGGACCCGGCCGGCCGCCGCTACCTGGTAGCAGACGCCCGTTCGCGCGAAGCGCTGACCAAGGTAAGCAGCAAGATCCGCTCGCTCGACTCATGGATGGGCGTAATCGACGGCGGTGGCAACCGGACCGAGATGGACCGCAATCTTTACGGTCTGGCGGATCTGGTGCTATTGCCGTTTCGCGACTCGCATGAAGACATCCGCACCGTAATCCGGGATCTGGAAATGTTCCCGCGCGCCTATGCTGTTCCGTCGCAGTGGCCCACCAACATCTGGCAACGCGAGGCGGCAGAAAAAACCGTTGACGAGTTTCTTGTCCGCTTCGCCGACCGCATACTTTCGCCGGTGGCCACGCTCTCCGCCAGCAAGCACCTGCTGCAGAAAACCATTCCCGCCAGCCTGCCCTCGCCGCTGGTCAATGCCAGCCGTGGCATCGCCCGTCAGGTGCTGGATCTCCTGCAGATATCCTTCGAAGACAAGGATGATCCGGCCAGCGAAGATCAGGACGCCAGACCCGGGACCGACCACGGCTCGGCGATGGCGATGGCGGCCTGAGAACCTGCCTGTTGTCCGTCAGTCAGTACTGGCGCCGCTTGCGACTGGCCATCAGAGCAGCTTCCGAGCGGTTGCTGACACCCATGGCCTTCATGATCGCGGAAACGTGGATTTTTACCGTGCCCTCGGTCAGGCCGAGCAACTCGGCAATCTGACGGTTGCTGCGCCCTTCGGTGAGAAGGTCCAGCACTCTGGCCTGAGCCTTGGTCAGACCGAAGCGCTGCGCCAGCGACTTCCCCTCGCCATTCGCTGTTTCGCTGCGGTTGGTCAGTTCCAGCAGTTTGGGCGGCAGATAGATTTCGCCCGACAACACCGCGCGCAATGCCTCCAGCAACTCGCTACTCGATCCCGACTTCGAAACAAACCCTGACGCGCCAGCCTTCATCACACGCGAAACGGTGTCGGCATCGTCCAGTGCGGACAAAACAACCACCGGGACAGTTGGAAAACGCCGCCGCACCAGCGGCAGAAATGTCTGGCCCTTGGTCCCGGGCAGCATCAGGTCGAGAATCATCATGTCGATATCCTCGATCTCCAGCACGCCGATGGCCTCGTTGGCATCGGGAACGCCGAAAGTCTCGGTATCTTCACCCAGGTTCTTCAGCGTCGCCAGCAACCCCTCGCGCACGAGAGCATGGTCTTCCACCACCAATAGCTTGAGCATCGCTCCCCCAGATCGCTTCCGGATATGACAACGGGCAGTTTAGCGCGGAAGGCGGCACTGCGGTAAGATCATCAGATTATCCAGGGAGCAATCGCCATGAGCACAACCCCGTCTGATCCGATGGAATTCCTGAAATCCCTTTGGGGAAATACCGGCATGCCTCTGCCCGGTCTGGTAACACCGACGCTGGACACCAACGAACTGGAGAAGCGCATTGCCGATCTCAAGGCGGTTGAGGGCTGGCTCAAGACCAACCTCGGGATGCTGCAAATGACCATTCAGGGACTGGAAATGCAGCGCGCGACCCTGTCGGCGTTCCAGGCCATCAGCCAATCGGCGAGCAACCCCGACGCCAATGCAAATCCCTTCGCCAACCCGGCACTGTGGCCGTGGAACCTGATGCAGGGCGCCGGCCACACCACTACTACCGATGCTGCAGACGCGCCGGCTGGCAAGGCACCACCGGCATCGACCGGCAAAACCAAGTAGGTCACCGCACGGCCAGCCACAAAGGCAGACTCAGCATGCCGAGCAGGGTACTGGCCGAGATCAGCCAGGCGACGCGCGCTCCATCACCGCCCATGCGCTGGGCAAGAATGTAGGCCGAACTCGCCGTCGGCAGCGCAGAGAAAGCCAGCGCGACATCGGCGTGGATGCCGGCAAGGCCGAACCAGTGAATCAACAACAGGCTCATCGCCGGCATGGCGACCAGTTTGACCGCCAGCAGGTAGCCGGCGGCAGCATGCGTCGCCGCAGTTACCTGCCCACGAAGCGGAGCCCCAGGTACGCAGAGCGCGCCACTGCCGACAAGGCGCAAGCCCGCGCCTACCGCCAGCAGACCGAGTGCAATCGCCGCATCGGCCAGCCGTGTCAGAAAGTGCAGCAGCACGGCAGGCGGCTCAAAGCACGCCAGATTTGCTGCGACGCCGGCCAGCGTCGCCAGAATCAGCGGATTTCGGGCCAGTTCGCGCCAGACTCCGACCTCACCATGGCGTGCCAGCATCCATACCGCAACCATGTTCGCTGGCGGCACCATGAGGCCGACGACAACCCCCATGGCAGCGATGCCAGGTACGCCATGGAGGGCTCCCGCAACCGCCAGGCCGATGTAGGAGTTGAAACGAAACGCGCACTGGTATTGCGAGGCGAAGGAAAGCGAAGAAATAGGCATTAGCCGGGCAGCGAGCCCCAGCAGCATGCCGGTGCCCATCGCCCCAGCGGAAACTCCGATCATCGGCGCCGCAGCCGACCAGTCGATGTGCGTTTTCACCAGCCCGCTGAAGAGCAGGGCCGGGAAAAGGACGTAGTAGACCAGCTTCTCCAGCCCGCTCCAGAAGTGGTCGCCCAGATGCAGCACGCGGCGCAAGCCGGCACCGAGCAGGATCAGCGCGAAATCAGGAAGTAGCGCGAGGGCGACGGCGGTTTCGACATGCATCGTCCGCCTATCCGGAGTGCTTTGCCCGTGTCGTTTGCGGGCTTAGCCCACTGCGCAGGGGCGCCATCAGATTACCTTTGCATTGCGCAGGGCGGCAATTTCTGTTTCCGCAAAGCCTGCGGCGGCAAGCACGTCTTCGCTGTCTGCACCGGAGGCCGGGGCCGGCGTGGCATCGGCCCACGGCCAGGCTGAAAGCTTGTAGGGCGGCGCATACTGCTTCGTACCGCCAACCTCGACCACCATCTCGCGGGCGACGATCTGCGGGTGCGTCATGACTTCGTCGATGCGCAGAACCGGTGTGACACAACAGTCGGCCACTTCGACAATGGCCTGCCAATGCGCAAGCGGCTGCGAGGCGATCAAGGCGGTGAGATCGACCTTCACCCGCCGGCCTTCGCTGCCGGTAGCTAGGCCGAAAGGCGCCAGATCGGGCCGCCCGATTGCGGCGCAGAAAGCCTGCCAGAACTTGGGCTCCAGAGCCCCCACGGCGAGATAGCGGTCATCGGCGGTGCGATACACGCCATAGCAGGGGACGCCACCGGTTAGCAGATCCGCGCCGCGTGGCGCCGGTTGTCCATACACCAACGTAGTCACCAGCGGAAAGATGGTGTGGGCCAGCACCGCATCAGTCATTGCCACATCAACATGACTGCCCTGCCCGGTCACCTTGGCACCGATCACTGCGGCAAGAACTCCTACCAGCGGAGTAAGCGCTCCCCCTAGCAGATCGCCGACCTGCAGATTGGGAATCGCCGGCGCACCGCTGGTCGTGCCGTCGTGGGTGCCGATCTGATCCAGCAGCCCTGCCGTGGCCAGGTAATTGATGTCGTGACCGGCCAGTTCCGCCCAGGGGCCGGTCTGTCCGTAGCCGGTAATGGCACAGTAGACGATGCGCGGATTGATCTTTCGCACCGTCTCGTAGCCAATTCCCAACTTGTCCACCACGCCGGGGCGAAAGCTCTCGAAGATCACGTCGGCATCCTTAGCCAGACGCATGAAAGCCTCGACGCCGGCCGCCTGCTTCAAATCCAGGCGCAGGCTCTTCTTGTTGCGATTGACCATGCGAAAGAACAGGCTGTCACTGCCCCCACCGCCAGCCGCACGCTCGCCGGGGCCCATGGCGCGAGCATAGTCGCCGGCACCGGTGTCCTCGATCTTGATCACCTCGGCGCCGAGGTCGGCCAGATGCATGGTCGCCACCGGCCCCGGTAGCAGCCGGGTCAGGTCGAGGATGCGCAAACCCGCAAGCGGCCCGCGGGACAAAGCCGCGCTCTCAGTCATACTTTCTGCTGTCCTCGATGACCTTGCCGTCGTTGGGCAGGCTGCCGACCGCCACCAGCCTTACCTCGGCCCGCAGCTTGGTGACATCGCGCACGCTGTCAGCAATCTTCGTTTCGAGGCCTTCGGCTCGATTCGGGCCAATTTCGCAGCTCAACGTCATCAGGTCGATGCTGTCCGGATTGGTCACCACCAGCCGCGCGCGCGCGATTTCCGGGTGACGCTTGATGACTGCGGCCACCTGTTCCGGATGGACGAACATGCCCTTGATCTTGGTGGTCTGATCGGCGCGACCCATCCAGCCCCTGATACGCATGTTGGTGCGACCGCAGGGCGAAATACCAGGCAGAAACGCCG
Source organism: Rhodocyclales bacterium (assembly GCA_026399475.1). Taxonomy (GTDB): domain Bacteria; phylum Pseudomonadota; class Gammaproteobacteria; order Burkholderiales; family Rhodocyclaceae; genus Sulfuritalea. The sequence continues at coordinate 31,571 of JAPLQY010000022.1, read as the reverse complement.
AAAGATCGCCGGTACCGAAGCGGATCAGCGGGTAGTCCGGATTGAAGGTCGTCACCACCACCTCGCCGACCTCGCCGGCCGCCACCGGATCGCCGGTGCCGGGACGCACGATCTCGACGATCACGCCCTCGTCGATCACCAGCCCCTGGCGTGCTTCGGTTTCGTAGGCAATCACTCCCAGTTCAGCCGTGGCATAGGCCTGGTAACCCGCAATCCCGCGCGCCAAAAGGGCGTCGCGCACGGGCGGCAGGAAGGCCTCGCCCGAAACCAGCGCCTTGGTCAGCGAAGGCAGCTTGAGAACGAGTTCGTCGGCCTTTTCCAGCAGGATGCGCAGGAAGGACGGGGTGCCCACGTAACCGTTGGGCTGCAGGTCGGCCATCGCCGCCACCTGCTGCTCGGTCTGGCCGACGCCTGCCGGAAACACAGTACACCCGAGGGCCTGCGCGCCCGCTTCGAGGATCCATGCTCCTGGCGTCATGTGATAGGAAAAGCTGTTGTGCACCAGGTCGCCAGCGCGAAAGCCCGCCGCGTAGAGAGCCCGCGCCGTGCGCCAGTAATCCGCGCCGCGACCTTCCGGTTCATAGATTGGTCCGGGGGAGGAAAACACGCGGCCAAGCCGGCCCCACGGCGACGCCGCCAGACCACCGAACGGTCGCTGCCGCTTCTGCAACTCGATCAAATCGCTCTTGCGCACCACCGGCAAGGCCGCCAGTGCGGCCGTCGAGGTGATCGAAGCCGCATCGATGTTCTTCAGCGACATTGCGAAGTAGGCCGTATTGGCCTTGGCGTGCGCAATCTGCTGCGGTAGCCGTTCCGCCAGCGCCGACTCTCGCTCGTCTGCAGAGCGGGTTTCGAGGGCGTCAAAAAATTGGGACATGAATTGCTCCGTAGTGGATGGGCGCTGCATACGGCGCTGAAGCACCAAGCGATGCAAGGCGGGCGGGGGCGCCGTTTAGCAGCGCTAAACAAGCCCGCGACCAACGCCGCAGCGCGCCGCGTGATTCAGTGTCGTCTAGGCGAGCCAACGTTTGCGGCGGCGATAATGCTTGGCCTCGCGGAAGCTCTTGCGCTCCCCCGAGGAAATGCCGAGGTAGAACTCTTTGACGTCCTCGTTGCTGGCCAGTTCCGACGCCGCCCCCTCCATGACCACCCGGCCATTTTCGAGGATGTAGCCGAAGTCGGCATAGCGCAACGCCATGTTGGTATTCTGCTCGGCCAGAAGAAAGGTGACTTTTTCTCTCTGGTTGAGATCCTTGACGATGCCGAATACCTCGTCGACGATTTGCGGCGCCAGTCCCATCGAGGGCTCGTCCAGCAGCACCATGGTCGGATTGGCCATCAGTGCGCGCCCGATGGCACACATCTGCTGTTCCCCGCCCGAGGTATAGGCCGCCTGGCTGCTGCGCCGCGTTTTCAGGCGGGGGAAATAGTTGTAAACCTTTTCCAGCGTCTGCGCCACGGCCGCGCGGCCGTCGCTGCGGGTGTAGCTGCCCGTCATCAGGTTTTCTTCAATGGTCAGGTGGCCGAAACAATGGCGGCCCTCCATTACCTGAACAACTCCTCGCCTGACCAGGTCGGCCGGCGTCAGCGCCTCGATGCGCTCGCCACGACACTCGATCGAGCCCTTGGTTACCTCGCCGCGCTCGCCATGCAGGAGATTGCTCACGGCACGCAGCGTGGTCGTCTTTCCCGCACCGTTGCCGCCGAGCAAGGCCACGATGCTGCCTTCCGGCACGGACAGCGAGACGCCCTTGAGCACGAGGATGACGTGGTTGTAAATCACCTCGATGCTATTGACGTTGAGAAGGATATTGGCAGTAGTCATGTGCTCTTTCGAAAGACGCGGGCGATGTCGGAAACTGCTTCCGGACAGGGAAAATCGTACCCCGCCCGGAAGGCCCTCAAGTCGCTTCCTGCTTACTTCTTGCAGTCCTCGGCAGTGCGCCGAACAATTTTCTTCTCTTCGGCATACTTGCCAGCGGTACTGATCACCAAAGGCCGCAGCACCTTCTCGTCACCCTGATACCAGTCGGAAGTGAAGTTCCACTTCTTGCCGTCCCAGGTGTGAATGCGCGCCCATGCCGAACCCATGTGGTCGAGGCAGGAGGTCTGCACCGGACGCATCACGCCGGCCAGGCCCAGGCCATCCAGCGCCTTCTGGTCGAGATTGAGATGCTCAAGCCCCCAGCGCATCTGCTCGCCGGTGATGTGCTTGCCCTTGCCATAGCGTGCCTGTGCCACGCGCACGGCTTCGACCTGCAGCATCGACGAAATCAGGCCGCGCATGTAGAGCACCTGGCCGACTTCCTCCTTCGGACCGGTACCCTGGCCCTTGGCATGCAGCTTCTCGAGAACTTCCTTGACCACTTGGGAGTTCGGCTCGGCGCCGTGCTGCATGGCCAGGGCGTTGTAGCCTTTGGCGCCATCACCAACGTCCTTGACATCGGGTTCTGCGCCCGCCCACCAGATTCCGTACATCTTTTCGCGCGGATAGCCGGTGGCCTGAGCTTCCTTGATCGCAGTCGAGTTCATCACTCCCCAGCCCCAAAGCAGAACATAGTCAGGCTTGTTCTGGCGAATCTGCAGCCAGGTGGCCTTCTGCTCTACACCCGGGTGAGCGACCGGCAGCAGGGAAAGCTCGAAGCCGTGCATCTTGGCCCGCTCCTGCAGCAGGGCGATCGGCTCCTTGCCGTAGGGGCTGTCGTGGTAGACGAGCGTGATCTTCTTGCCCTTGAGCTTGTCGAAACCGCCTTCCTTCTTGGCGAGGTGCTGAACCAGCACGTCGGCGCCCATCCAGTAGGTACCTACCAGCGGGAAGTTCCAGCCGAATACCGATCCATCCTGCGACTCACTGCGGCCATAGCCGGCGGTAATGACGGGAATCTTGTCGACCGGGGCTTTCTCGGTCAGGGCGAAGGTGATGCCGGTGGACAGCGGTTGAACCGCAGTCGCGCCACCATGCTTTCCTTTCAGGCGCTCATAGCACTCGACGCCGCGGTCGGTCGCGTAGGCGGTTTCGCATTCTTCCCAGATCATCTTGACGCCATTGACGCCGCCGCGAGCGTTGGTCAACTTCATGTAGTCGACGAAGCCGTTGGCCCAAGGTGTGCCATTGGGTGCATAGGCACCGGTGCGATAGGCGAGCACCGGGAAGAATTGCTCCTCGGCCGCGAAAGATGCAGGTGAAGCAAGCACCGCGGACAGGCCGATTGCTGCGACAGAAGCGGCTACAACTAGTTTGCGAATATTCATGTTTTCTCCTCCTAGGATGATTTGGTGTTACGCCTGCTTTGAATCTGCTTCAATTAGGATCCTGCCTCGCCGTTCAATGCGGGAAGGGCCACAAACGCAGCTTTTCCCTGCCTGTCGACCACAGACGTGCAATGCCGTGCGGCTCGACGATCAGGAAGAAGATGATGAGCGCGCCGAAGACCATGATCTCGACGTGCGAAACCAGTGCAACCGACACCTCGAGGCCGAACAGCCCCCCGACGAGCGGCAACATCTGGTTGAGGAATATCGGCAGGATCACGATGAAGGCAGCGCCGAAGAAACTGCCGACGATCGCGCCCATGCCGCCGATGATGACCATGAACAGCAGTTGCAAAGAACGGTCGATCGAGAACGCCGCCGGCTCCCAGGAACCCAGATTGACGAAGCCCCACAAGGCCCCGGCGACGCCAAGGTAGAAAGAACTGACGGCGAAAGCGGTCAGCTTGGCGTACATCGGGCGGATGCCGATCACGGTGGCAGCCACGTCCATGTCGCGTATCGCCATCCACTGCCGGCCCATGTTGCCGCGCACCAGGTTCTTCGCCATCAGGCTGAATACCACCAGAACCCCAAGGCAGAAAAGATACTTGTCGTTTGGCGAACTGACGGTCCAGCCCATGACGTTGATGTCGGCAATGGAAACAGAGCCCGATGACGCATTGTTGGTGAACCATTTGATGCGCAGGAAGGCCCAGTCCCAGAAGAATTGCGAAGCCAGGGTGGCCACCGCAAGATAGAGGCCGCGCACTCGCAAACTCGGGATGCCGAAGATGATGCCGGCCACAGCCGACACGACCCCGCCCAGAAGTATCGCTGCGAGCGCCGGCATGCCATCAACGCGAATCAGGAAATTGTAGGCCGCGTAGGCGCCCACAGCCATCGAGGCGCCGGCACCCAAAGTGATCTGTCCGCAGTAGCCGACCAGGATATTCACGCCCAGGGCAGCCAGCGACAGGATCAGGAAAGGAACCAGGATGGCGCGATACAGGTACTCGTCGACCATCAGCGGAATCACCAGGAAGGCGAAGGCGACAATGCCCACGATCGCCCAGCGATCCTGCGGGATCGGGAAGATCTGCTGATCCGACTTGTACGAGGTCTTGAACTGACCGTTTTCTCTATAGAACATTACGCAGTCCCCGAATCAAACGCGATCGATGATTTTCATACCCGATCAATGATCTTCTCCCCGAACAGGCCTTGCGGCCGGAACAGGAGAAAGACCAGCGCCAGCATGTAGGCAAACCAGATCTCGATGCCGCCACCCACCATCGGGCCGATAAATACCTCTGACAGTTTCTCGCCGACGCCGATGATCAGGCCGCCGATGATGGCGCCGGGAACCGATGTCAGGCCGCCGAGAATCACCACCGGCAGAGCGCGCAAGGCAACGGTCGACAGGGAAAACTGTGCGCCCAGCTTGGAGCCCCAGATGATACCGGCCACCAGCGCCGTGATGCCGGCGACGCACCAGACGATGACCCATATCCGGTCGAGCGGGATGCCGATCGACTGCGCCGCCTGATGGTCGTCCGCCACCGCGCGCAGCGCCCGTCCGGTCGCCGTCTTCTGGAAGAAAATCGTCAGGGCCACCACCAGCAGCGCGGAAATAAGTGCTGCGATGAAGTCTTCCTTGTTGATCAGGATGCCGCCCTCGAAGACGCTCTCCAGCATCATCACCGGGTCCTTGGGCATGCCTACATCGATCTTGTAGATGTCGCTGCCGAAGATGGTCTGGCCGATTCCGTCAAGGCAGTAGGTGATGCCGATGGTCGCCATGAGCAGGGTCGCGCCCTCCTGGTTGACCAGATGGCGCAAGACCAGACGCTCGACCAGCCAGGCGACGATGAACATCACCACCACGGAAATGGCGAAGGCAATGACGTTGGCCAGGAAAAGACTGTCGGTTCCGATCCATTGCGGAACCCATTCGGAAAAGCGCGCCATGGAAAGCGCGGCGAACAGCACCATCGCGCCCTGGGCGAAATTGAACACGCCGGATGCCTTGAAGATAAGCACGAAGCCCAGCGCCACGAGCGAATACAGCATGCCGCTCATCAGGCCACCGATAAGGGTTTCCAGAAAAAATGCCATTATTCAGATTCCTCAGTGGCTGGCGCCAAGATAGGCGCTGATGACATCAGGATTGGCACGGACTTCGTCAGGCGTACCGTCGCCGATCTTCTTGCCGTAATCGAGCACCACGACGCGGTCGGAGATGTCCATGACCACGCCCATGTCGTGCTCGATCAGCACCACGGTGGTGCCGAACTGGTCATTGACGTCGAGGATGAAACGGCACATGTCCTGTTTTTCCTCGACGTTCATGCCGGCCATCGGCTCGTCGAGCAGCAGAATCTGGGGTTCCATCGCCAGGGCACGAGCCAGATCGACGCGCTTTTGCAGGCCGTAGGGCAGGCGTCCGACCGGGGTCTTGCGGATGTGCTGGATTTCGAGGAAGTCGATGATCTCCTCGACCTTGGTCCGGTGTTCAAGTTCCTCGCGTTGCGCCGGCCCGAGCCAGAAAGCCTGCTGCAGCATGTTGGCCTTCATCTTCAGGTTGCGGCCGGTCATGATGTTGTCCAGCACCGACATGCCCTTGAACAGGGCGATGTTCTGGAAGGTGCGCGCCAGTCCGGCCTTGGCAGCCTTGTAGGAATTCATGTTGGCGAAATGCTCGCCGCGCAGGATGATCTCCCCGTGCTGCGGACGGTAAACGCCGTTGATGACGTTCAGCATGGAACTCTTGCCGGCTCCATTGGGGCCGATGATGGCGCGCACTTCATGTTCCAGCACATTGAAGGAAATGTCCTGCAAGGCCTTGACGCCGCCGAAGCTGAGGCTGATGTTCTTGAGGTCGAGAATGACCTCGCCGATTTTTCTTCCGCTCATGCTGCCTCCGACGGGCCGCCCCAAGGGGGCAGCGAGTCAACTTCATGGAGCGGGCCTTGCCCGCGAACCGTAGTCACCCCCTTCCTTGGGAAGGGGGCTGGGGGAAAGGTCCTGTTCATGGTCAGGCTGCTTTCTTCATTACGGGGAAAGTCTTCACTTCGCAGATCGGAAGGTCGGCCGCCACCTTGCCGGTACGGCCATCCTCGAACTTGACCTGGGTTTCGATGAATTGCGAAGTCTTGCCGGAATATAGCGCGTCGATCAGGACGCCATACTTTTCGGCAACGAAACCGCGCCGCACTTTTCGGGTACGGGTCAGCTCATCGTCATCGGGATCAAGCTCCTTGTGCAACACCAGAAAACGATGAATCTGGGTCTCGGCCACCATCGCATCATGCGACAGGTCGGCATTGACCTGCTCGACGCACTCGCGAATCAGTTCCAGAACTTCGGGCTTGGCAGCCAGATCGGTGTAGCCGGAATAGGGCAGGCCACGCCGCTCGGCCCAGTTGCCGACCGCGCCCATGTCGATGTTGATGAAGGCGCAGACCATGTCGCGGTCGTGGCCGAAGCAGACCGCTTCCTTGATGTGCGGGAAGAACTTGAGCTTGTTCTCGATGTAGTTCGGCGCGAATATCGCGGCGTTGGAAAGCTTGCCGACGTCCTTGGCGCGGTCGATGATTTTCAGATGACCGTCCTCGTCGAAGAAGCCGGCGTCGCCGGTATGGAACCAGCCTTCGGCGTCGATCACCTCGGCCGTTGCGTCCGGCCGTTTGTAGTACTCCTTGAGCAGCAGTTTGCCGCGCACCAGCACTTCACCATTGCCGGAAATCTTGACCTCGACGCCGGGCGCCGGCTTGCCGACGCTGTCGAACTTGATCTCCCGATCCGGCTGCAGGCAAACCGCGGCGCAGGTTTCCGTCGCGCCATACAACTGCTTGAGGTTGACGCCGATGGAACGATAAAAGCGGAACAGGTCGGGGCCGATGGCCGCACCCGCCGTATAGGCAACGCGGACGCGGCTCATGCCGAGCACGTTGCGCAGCGGCCCGTAGATCAGCAGATTGCCCAGTGCATAGAGCAGACGGTCCGAACTGGAAACGCTCGACTTGCCGTCAAGAATATCCGAGCCGCAGCGCTTGGCCACCGTCATGAAGTAATGGAACATGCCGCGCTTCATGGCGCTGGCATCTTCCATGCGAATCATCACCGTGGTCAGCAGGTTCTCGAACACCCGTGGCGGTGCGAAATAATAAGTTGGCCCGATCTCGCGCAGGTCGGTCATCACCGTGTCGCCGGACTCCGGACAGTTGATGGTGAAGCCCGCCACCATGGCCTGCGCATAGGAAAACAGGTGATCCCCGACCCAGGCCATCGGCAGGTAGGAAAGAATGTCTTCCTGCTCGGTCAGGTGATCGAAGTCGACGCCGCTGGTCGCTGCGGCAATGAAGGTTTCGTGGGTCTGGCAGACGCCCTTGGGCTTGCCCGTGGTGCCCGAGGTGTAGAGCATCACGGCGACATCTTCCGTGCGCCCTTTGGCAATTTCAGTCGGGATGAAGTCAGGCTGATTCTTGTCATGGATGCGCCCCATGGCGATCACTTCATCGAGGCCCTGCAGTGAAGTCTGGGTGTAGTGGCGCATGCCGCGCGGATCATCGTAGAGGATGTGCTGCAGGCTGGGGCACTGGACCTTGATCTCGAGCAGCTTGTCTACCTGCTCCTGATCTTCGACGATGGCAAACCGGATTTCGCCATCGGTCAGTACGAAAACCATTTCCGCCGCCACGGCGTCCTGATACATGGGTACAGGCACGCCACCCAGCATCTGTGCGGCACACATCGCCCAGTACAGACGCGGGCGGTTATCACCGATGATGGCAAGATTGTCGCCGCGCTTGAATCCCAGTTCCGCCAACCCGCAGGCAATGGCGCGTACTTCCTCCGCGACCTGACCCCAACTCCAGGTTTGCCAGATGCCGAGATACTTCTCGCGTGTCGCCGGTCGGTCGCCTCGCGTCGCTGCGTGACTCAGCAACAGGCGGGGAAAAGTATCGAGCGGGCCTGACGCCCGCCCCGATTGGGATGCAACCATGCGTTTTGTCTCCTCCAGCGCTACCGATGCGGATCCGCTTGTCTCGCGAGTTGTCCGCTACAGAAATTGAGTCTAAGCCATTCTCCTGCCTATAATTGTCGCGTGCCTGACAATTGCCAAAAAACCGCGATCTCGCTCGAGGACATGCTGCGCCGCACAAGCTGGGCGCAAGGACTGTCTGCCGAGGATTTCACCCGCGCGCGCGATGGAACCATCGAGCGCCTGGTACCAGGCGGCGGCTATGTCTGCAGCAAAGGCGAGCCGGTCGACCATTGGCATGGCGTGATCGATGGTCTGGCCAAGATGTCCAGCGACTGGGTCACAGGAAAAACTGCAAGCTTCACCGGCATCGCCGCCGGCGGCTGGTTCGGCGAAGGCTCGATGCTCAAGACCGAGCCGCGCCGCTATGACGTGGTCGCCCTGCGCGATACGCGCGTTGCCTGCATGCGGCGTGAAACCTTCCACTGGCTGCTGGATCACAGCATCGCCTTCAATCGCTTCATCATCAACCAGCTCAACGAACGGCTGGGCCTGTTCATCGGCCTGCTCGAATCGGAACGGCTGCTGGATGTTGATGCACGTGTCGCACGTACCATGGCGGCCCTGTTCCACCCCGTACTGCAACCGGGTATGGAGTCGCGCGTCGCCATCTCGCAGGAGGAAATCGGCTACCTGGCGGGAGTCTCCCGCCAGCGGGTCAACCGTGCATTGCGGACACTCGAAGACGCCGGCTTTCTAAGCACCGAGTATGGCGGCATCACCGTGCTGGATCTGGACGGCCTGCGTCGCTTCGGCGGTTGAGCTGACGCGGTGACGGGGTCGCCGTCACCGACTTGTTGCGCTATCAACCGTAAGTGTAAAACCCGCGCCCGGTCTTGCGGCCCAGATAACCTGCGGCGACCATTTCCTTCAGCAGCGGCGCCGGTCGGTATTTGGAATCGTTGAAGCCTTCGTAGAAGACTTTCATCACCGCCAGCATGGTATCCAGCCCGATCATGTCGGCCAGCGCCAGCGGGCCGATGGGATGGTTGCAGCCCAGCTTCATGCCGTTGTCAATCTCCGCGGCCGTCGCCAGTCCTTCGGCGTAGACGAAGATGGCCTCGTTGATCATCGGGCAGAGAATGCGATTTACCACGAAGCCCGGATTGTTCTTTACCGTAATCGGCGTCTTGCCCAGCGCCTTTGCCAGCGCTTCGACCCTGGCATGAGTCTCGTCCGAGGTCTGCAAGCCGCGAATCAGTTCAACCAGCGCCATCATTGGTACCGGGTTGAAGAAGTGCATGCCGATGAACTTGTCCGGACGCCCGGTCGCGGCGGCGAGCTGGGTGATCGAAATCGACGAGGTGTTGCTGGCGATGATGGTTTCGCTCCCGATCACGGCCTCGGCTTCCTTGAGAATCCGCAGCTTCAGCCCCTCGTTCTCGGTCGCCGCCTCGATCACGATGTCCGCGCCCTTCATGTCGGCCATCTGCGTCGTCGGCTTGATGCGCGCCATCGCCGCGGCCTTCTGATCGGCCGTCATCTTCTCTTTCTTGACCAGGCGGTCGAGGCTGCCGGAAACAGTGGCGATGCCTTTCTGCACGGCGGCCTCGTTGATGTCCAGCATCACCGCGTCAATGCCGACAACGGCACACGCCTGCGCGATGCCGTTGCCCATGGTGCCGGCACCGATGATGCCGACTGTCTTGATGGTCATTTGGAGCTCCTTGGATTAAAAAAATCGAAATTCACGCGGTCATGGCGACCAGCATCTGGGGCGACACCACCTCGACGTTATCCGCTAATGGATAGGCATCCAGTACCGGTGCGACAACGAAAGCACGATCGACACCGAGATCCTCGCAAGCGCCCCAGAATCCGCGTGTCGGACGCGGTGCATTCGACAGCTTTACCTCGTACCCGGTCCGCCGACCGCCACTATCGACCACCAGATCGAGCTCCGCGCCCGCAGCAGTGCGATAGAAGCCGAAGCTTGCCAGCGACGGCGCCTCGGCAATGATCTGCTCAAGAACAAAACCCTCCCAGGAATGCCCGGCCACCGGATGCCCGGCCAGCGCATCCGGCGAATCGATGCCGAGCAGCGCATGCAGCAGGCCACTGTCGCGCAGATAAACTTTGGGTGCCTTGACCAGGCGCTTGCCAATGTTGATATGGAATGGCTCCAGCTGCCGCAGCATCATCGCATCGACCAGAAGATTCAGGTAGCGCCCCACCGTGGTGTGCGCAACGCCCCCCAGTGCAATGCCAAGCTGGGAGGCATTGAACAATTGGCCATGCAGATGTGCGCACATGCGCCAGAAACGTCGCAGCGTCTCGGCCGGGATCGTTACTCCCAACTGCGGAAGATCGCGCGCCAGGAATGTCTGGACCAGATCGGCGCGCCAGGCCAGCGAACCGGCGTCATCGTCGGCCAGAAAACTGAGCGGAAATCCCCCTCGCCGCCACAGACGCGACACCAAGGCCGGTTCCGGTCCGACTTCGCTCGCCAAAAATGGAGTGAGTTCCAGGTAGGCCACGCGCCCGGCCAGGGACTCGGATGTTTGCCGCAGCAGGGTGCCGCTGGCAGACCCCAGCAGCAAGAAACGTCCGGGGCGCCGATCGGCATCGATCTCCGGACGCAGCACCGTAAAGATGTCGGGCAGCGCCTGCACCTCGTCGATCACCACTAGGCGTTCACGGTGACGGGCAAAGAACGCGCCAGGCTGGCTCAAACGCGCACGGTCTGCCTCGTCCTCCATATCCAGATACAGGGCATCGGGATAAGATGCCGCCACCAGTCGAGCCAGCGTTGTCTTGCCCACCTGGCGCGGCCCGAGCAGCACAACCGCCGGCTGCTGGCCAAGCCGGCGTTGCACATTCAGCAGAAGATGCCGATCAAACATTCGCGCATTCTGAGCGATAAGCGCTCAATTTGCAATGTTCAGAACTTTTTCGGGGGGGCCTGTCCGTTATCCGGCCCGACCACTTTGCGGTGGGTTGATAGGAAACCCGAACGCCCGTCGCTTCCGTGCATCACCCCGTTGTCGGTGCCAAACCCGTGCAAACCGTCGGTTAACTCCTACGGCCTGCAGACGATCCTGGGAACAAAACCTGATGGAAGCCACCGGTAAGGTTCTTCTCGCCAAGGTCCGTAGAGTGCCCTGAGCGGCCTAATGACTGTTGACGACACAGGGGTCGACACTCTTTACGTCGTGAGCACGTGGCCCTGCATGGAAGAGTGCGGGCTCTTTAGGATGACTTTTCGGTATGGAAAAATTTCAGCACAGCGCGTTGATTGACTGTATCTCCATCCTGAACGGTCCTTCCTGCCGATCTGCGATCAGAAGGCCGATCTGCTGGATCTTGGCCGGATCGAGGAGGGGCGCATCGGGAACCGAACGTCCGCGCCAGCTTGGTAAAAAGTCCCTCACCGGCAATCGGATACGGGTCCAGTCCCCGGGCGGTGCCTGAAACCTTGTTTGGTAGCTGACGCCATCAAATTCCGGGCTGACGCGCAGGCTCAACTTGTAAGTTTTGTGATCGCCTCGTACCGTCAGCTCACAGGCCATGATGCTTTCGCGGCAAGGCTCGATGACACGGCCACGGACCGACGCGAAGCCGCCGTTGTTGGCGAAGGATAGGATCCCCGAGAAAACAGCGTGGCCGGCGGGATCGTAGCCAATCCGGCTGTCAGAGACACCGCCCATCACCGTGTCGTTGATCGCATGCCAGCCGGCCAGGCTCTCCGGCCTGTCGAAGCGAATCATGATGGCATGATCGCAGCGACTTCCTTCGTCACTTGGCCAGGGGCTCCCGCCTGGGCGGATTCCACCAACGGGCCAGAGACAGCAGGGGCGGTCCGATGACGCGCGATATCGAATGGCGATACCGCGCGAACCAGCCATAGCCGATGTCGAGAATCGGCCTCGTCCAGGCGCGGGAGAACAACCAGGCCAAAAAACCGAGATCTGCCCGCCGATAGGCCTCGGCGAACACCGACACCCCCGTCAGCAGTTGCCCATCGCCAAGACGGCCATGCATCTTTGCCATGGCTTCGGCGCACGAGACAGGATGGCCGGCGTCGGCAAATGCCTTGTCGCTGACATCGATGAAACTCATCAAGCCGCGTCGGTTCCTTGCGTTCAGGATATGGATCTCGGCCAGACACAGCGGACACAATCCGTCGTAGTAGATCGTCAGCGAGTCCGGCCCCCGCGACATGGATTGTCGTCCGGTAACATGCTGGGTGTTCTGATTGTTCGTCACGGACGACACCATGCTAAACATGGCCCCGGGATGTTGGCGCAGCGTGCCAGTCGGCGAGGGCAGGCGCAAGGTCGCGCAAATGGGTAATCGCGCGGACGCCGGCGAGCTTTTGCCCGCGGCCGGTCAAGGCGGAACCGCCGGCCCATAGTGCGATGCGAGCGGGCAACGCCGCACGCAGTTCGACCAGGCTGTCGCGCGCCTTGCGCCAGGGGTAGGCGCCTGAAAACGAAAGGGCAACGATATCCGTCGTCGTGGCCTGCGCCGCGCCGATGATATCGGCAATCGGAGTTTGCGCGCCCAGCGACAGGCAAGACGCGCCATTGGCAGCAAGCAGCGCCTCGACCATCAGCAGCCCGAGCAGATGCTCCTCGTCCTTGACGGTGGTGAGCAGCACCTGTGGCCGGGTGCCACGCCGGGCCAGTCCGTAAATGGATATTCGCAGCTGGTTCTGGACCAGTTCGGTGTAGAGGTGTTCCTCGAAGATTTCGATTTCCCCGCTCATCCAGCCGTCGCCGATGCGCCGGTTGAGCGCAGGCAAGGTTTCGATCACGAAGCGCTCGAGGCCTTCACGCGCCAGACGCTGCGCCAGTTCGCCGCGCAGACGATCGACCTCGCGCTCTTTCAGCAACGGAATCACCCAGTCCACCTTCTCGTCAGCAGCGACGGTTGACGGTTTGCCGACGAACTGCTCGCTCAATGCCGCCATCGGCTGGCGCAACAGCGTGCCCGGGCGCTGACCCTGATCCATCAGGCGCTTGATCAACCGCAGGTGTTCGACCTGTTCGGCCGGATACACGCGTTCGCCGAAGGCATCGCGCAAGGGCTGCGGAAAGCCGTAGCGCCGCTCCCAAACACGCAGCGTGTCCTTGCCCAGACCGGTGTCGCGCTCGACAGCGGCGATGCTGATTCCGCCGGCCGGGGCGAGTGTGGCTGAGAGCTGAGTGTTGTCCATGAATTTATTTTATGTCCAAGACAAACAGGTTGACAACAAGAATCTTGATCCGTATCTTACGGCCATTCACCCTATTTGTCCAGGACAATATGATGCCCTTAAAGAGTTTGGCCCAGCTGCTGGCTATCGCTGCCAGGCTCCTTGCGGCGCTTCCGGCTACCGCCGCCTCTTGCCCGGCCCTGCTTAGTCACAGCTTTCCGCGCCTGCAGGACAGCGCCCCGCAGTCACTTTGCCAGTACCAGGGCAAGGTGGTGCTGGTGGTCAATACGGCGAGCTTTTGTGGCTTTACCGGTCAGTACGAAGGCCTCGAAGCTGTCTACGACAAATACAAGGATCGCGGTCTGGTGGTGATCGGCTTTCCGTCCAACGATTTCGGCGACCAGGAGCCGGGCAGCAACAAGGAGATCGCCGATTTCTGCCGCATGACCTACGGCATCAAGTTTCCGATGATGGCCAAGACCGACATTGCCGCACCCAAGACCCACGCCTTCTACAGGCAGCTGATCGCCAAAAGCGGTGCCGCGCCGAAGTGGAATTTCCATAAATACCTGATCGACCGCAGCGGCAACACGGTCGAGAGTTTCGATACCCGGACCGCACCCGACGACCGCGGCCTGATCGCCCGCATCGAGCGCCGGCTTGCCGAGCAACCCTGAACCCGCCTGCCAATTCCCCAAGGAGAACGCCATGAACGCACCCGAACGATGCTTTCTGCCCGACATGCAGGCCAGCCCCGACCATCGCCGGCTGGCGATCCAGCAGGTCGGCGTCAAGGGCCTGCGCTATCCCCTGGCCCTGATCGACGCCACCGGCGAACCGCATCCCACCGTGGCCACGCTGGCGATGACCGTCGGGCTACCGCCCGAGGTCAAGGGCACGCACATGTCTCGCTTCGTCGAGATGCTCGAACGCGAGCGTCCCGCGCTGACGCTGCGCGACCTGCGCCAGATGTTCGCCGAAATGCTGCTGCATCTGCAGGCCAATTCCGGCCGCATCGAAATCCGCTTTCCCTACTTCATCCGCAAACTGGCGCCCGTGTCCGGCGTTGCCAGCCTGCTCGACATCGATGCCGGGATAGACATCTGGGCCGAACCCGGCGGTGCGGTACAAATGGCGCTGGCGGTGACCGTTCCCGTCACCAGCCTTTGCCCCTGCTCGAAGGAAATTTCCGACTACGGTGCGCACAACCAGCGCTCGCACCTGAGCCTGCGCGTGCAGCTCAAGGCCGACGTGAGCCTCGAAGAACTAGTACGCATCGCCGAAGAGGAAGCCTCCTGCGAGGTCTTCGGCCTGCTCAAGCGTCCCGACGAAAAGTGGGTGACCGAGCGCGCCTATGACAATCCGAAATTCGTCGAGGACCTGGTACGCGACATAGCCCTGCGCCTGCAGGACGAAGCGCGCATCGGAAACTGGTCGGTAGCTTCCGAGAACTTCGAATCGATCCACAACCATTCTGCCTATGCACTGATCGAGGGTCGCAATGATTGATTTCCTGATTGGCCTTGGCCTGACCGCCCTCCTGCTGCGACTCGCCGAGCGCGTACCGCAGCGCGCACCCGTCACTGTGCTTATAGAAAAATCACGGAGCATTCCATGAAAATTGCCGTCGTCGGTGCCGGAATTTCGGGGCTTGCATCGGCCTGGCTGCTATCTCAGGAGCATCAAGTCACACTGTTCGAAGCCGCCGACTACATCGGCGGCCACACCCACACCGTCGATGTCGAAGTCGAGGGCGTGAGCTTCCCGGTGGACACCGGTTTCCTGGTGTTCAACGATCGCACCTATCCCAATCTGACGGCCCTGTTTCGCGCACTGGAGGTCGACACCGTCGCCAGCGACATGTCGTTTGCCGTCAGCCTCGCCGATCCGGACCTGGAGTGGGCCGGATCAAGCCTGACCACCCTGTTCGCGCAGAAGCGCAATCTGGCGCGGCCCGGCTTCTGGCGCATGCTGCAGGACACGCTGCGCTTCAATCGCGCGACGGCCGGCGCCTTGCCCGAGGTGACCCTCGGCGCCTACCTGGCAAGGGGAAAGTACAGCGCCGAATTCCGCGACTGGTACCTGCTGCCGATGGCGGCGGCGATCTGGTCCTGCCCGACGCAGACCATGCTCGACTATCCGCTGACCACCTTCGTCCGCTTCGCCCGCAACCACGGCCTGCTGCAGATTGTCGACCGGCCGCAGTGGCACACGGTCAAGGGCGGCGGCGGCCAGTATGTGAAACGAGTTGTCGACAAGCTTACCGACGTGCGCCTGGCAACGCCGGTGCGCTCGATCATGCCAGACATCGACGGCGTCTGGCTGGGCCTGCCGGATGGCGACTGCGAACGTTTCGACGAAGTAGTACTGGCCTGCCACAGCGATCAGGCGCTGACCCTGCTGGGCAGCGCGGCCAGCGTCGCGGAGCGTCGCATACTCGGCGCCATCCGCTACCAGCCCAACCGCGCCGTGCTGCATACCGACGCCAGCCTGCTGCCGCGCGATCCGCGCGTCTGGTCGGCGTGGAATTACATGACCGGCGCGCGCCACGATGGCCCGCAGTCGGTCAGCGTGTCCTACCTGATCAATCACCTGCAACCGCTGCCGGTGAGCTCGCCGGTCATCGTTTCGCTCAATCCGCATATTGAACCCGATCCGGCCAAAGTGATCGGCGACTACGACTACGATCATCCGTTGTTCGACCAGGCAGCGATTGATGCCCAGGCGCAGCTCGCCGCCATACAGGGTGTCGAGCGAGTGTGGTTCTGTGGCGCCTGGAGCGGTTACGGATTCCATGAAGACGGCCTGGCCTCGGCCATGGCGGTGGCCAACCGGCTTGGCTGCCGGGCGCCGTGGCAAGACTCCGCGGCTGCGATCAAGAGCGCTGCATGAAACCCATGCTGTGCACCGGAACGGTGATGCATGCGCGCTTTGCGGCCAGGCAAAGCCCTGCTGCGCATAGTTTCGTCTATCCGTTGTTCTTCGTCGCACTGCCACTGTCGACGCTTCCCAGCACCGGCAATCGCTGGTTCGGCGTCGAACGCACGCGCCTGCTCTCGCTGCGCCATCGCGATTGCGGCGCCCGCGACGGTACGCCGCCCGAAGCCTGGATCCGCCAGTTGCTCGCCGCCGAAGGCATCACCGCAGCCGACGGCGAGGTGGTGCTGCAAACCTTTCCGCGCGTGCTGGGCTTCGTCTTCAATCCGGTCAGTTTCTGGTTCTGTCACGACCAGGCCGGTGAGCTGCGGGCAGTGCTGGCCGAAGTCAGCAATACCTTTGGTGATCGCCACAATTACCTCGTCGCGCATGGCGACCAGCGCCCGATCACCGCCACCGACACGCTCGGGGCGCGCAAGGTGTTCCACGTTTCGCCCTTCTTTCCCGTCGCCGGCGAGTACCGATTCCGTTTCGATCTGAGTCCGCAACACCGCCGAGTCGAACTCGACTACTGGCTCGACGGCGAACGCGTGCTGGCCACCGCGCTGGTAGGCGTGCCGCAAGCGCTCGATGCCACGGCCGTGCTGCGTGCTTTGCTGCTGCAGCCGCTGCTGACCTTCGGCGTCGTCTGGCGCATCCACTGGCAGGCGCTGCGCCTGTGGTGGAAGCGCGCCGTATTCCATTCCCGTCCGCAACCGCCCCTGCAGGAGACCACCCGATGAATACCCTTGTGTCCAGCTTCTTGCCCGCCTCGCTGCGCAACGCCGATGCAGCGTCGGCATCGCGACTCCCGGCCACGCGCACCGCGATCGACCTGCTGCAGCACATCGAAGGCGGCAGCCTGCGCCTGTGTCTGCCCGACGATCAAACGATCCATCTCGGTCACGGCCCGGAACGCGCGACGCTGCAGGTCAATGACGAACGCGTGTTCCGCCGCGTACTGGCGGAAGGCGACATCGGTTTCGGCGAGAGCTGGATCGACGGCGACTGGCACAGCGACCAGCTGGTCGAGCTGCTGACCCTGCTCGCCGAGAACCGCGGCCAGCTGGCGCGCGCCCTGCATGGCAGCTGGCCGCCGGTGCTGCTGCACCGCTTGCGCCACATGGCGCGCAGCAACACCCGCGCCGGCTCGAAGCGCAACATCCTGGCCCATTACGATCTGGGCAACGACTTCTACAAGCTCTGGCTGGACCCGTCGATGAGCTATTCGGCAGCGCTGTTCGGCGCCGATCCCGGGCGGACGCTGGAACACGCGCAACGTCTGAAGTATCTGCGGCTGCTCGACATGCTCGATCCGCAACCGGGCGACAGCATTCTCGAGATCGGCTGCGGCTGGGGCGGGCTGGCCGAAATCGCCGCCACCGAATACGGCTGCCGGGTGCACGGCGTAACGCTGTCGCCTTCGCAGCTGGAATGGTCGCGGGCGCGGGCGCAGCGCAAAGGCTTCGCCGACCGTGCCGAGTTCTCGCTGACCGACTACCGCGACATCCGCGGCCAGTACGATCACATCGTTTCCATCGAGATGTTCGAGGCCGTCGGCGAGCGCTTCTGGCCAAGCTACTTCGACCAGCTCAAGCGCTGCCTTAAGCCCGGCGGGCGCGCCGTGGTGCAGACCATCACCATCGCCAACGAACGCTTCAGCGCCTACCGGCGCGGCACCGACTTCATCCAGCGCCATGTCTTTCCCGGCGGCATGCTGCCTTCGCCCGCGGTGTTCGAGCGCCGTGCCGCCAGCGCCGACTTTCAGGTTCGCGAGCGTTTCGCCTTCTGCGGCGACTATGCGCGCACCCTGGCGCACTGGCATCGCAACTTCGATGCGGCCTGGCCGGAGATTGCCGCACAGGGATTCGACGAGCGTTTCCGGCGGCTGTGGAGCTTCTACCTGGCGTATTGCGAGGCCGGCTTCCGCGCCGGCGCGACCGACGTCTATCACTTCCTGCTGGAAAAAAATCCGGCATGAAACGCTTCCTGCACCTCGGGATCATCGGCCTCGGCCTGGTGTTGCTCACCGGCGCAGCGGGTGCGGTGTTGCCCGCGGATTGGCGGGTGCAGGGCCAGGGCGAAATGCGCTGGTTCGGTTTTCGCCTCTACCAGGCCAGCCTGCGGGCGCCCGGCGGACACTGGCAGGTGCACCAGCCGTATGCGCTGGAACTGCGCTACGCCCGGGATATTCCGTCGAGCCGGCTGGTACAAGCCAGCATGGAGGAAATGCAGCGCCTCGGCAATGCCGGAAGCGAACCGCTGGCACGCTGGAAAGTCGAGCTGGAACGCGTGTTTCCCGACGTGCGGTCGGGAGAGGTAATAGTCGGCATGCACCAGCCGCAGCGCGGCGCCGAGTTCTACCACCAGGGCAAGCTCACCGGCCGCATCGACGACGTCGAATTCGCCGGCGCCTTCTTCGCCATCTGGCTCGACGAGCGCACGCGCGAGCCGGCGCTGCGTGCGCGCCTGCTGGGCCTCGACTGATGGCCGCGACGAACCTGTCGGCGCGCGAGCTTCTGGCCTACGGAGTGCTTGGCTTTCCGCTGGCGTTTGCCGCCCTGCCGCTCTATGTCCATGTCCCGCGACTCTATGCCGACCGCGCTGGGCTGCCGCTCGCGGTCGTCGGCGCGGTGCTCTTGCTGACGCGTTTTGCCGATGCCCTGATCGATCCGCTGCTGGGACAGTGGAGCGATCGCCTGGGCAACCGGCGACGCCTCATCGCTTTCGCCCTGCCTCTCCTCGCACTCGGCCTGGCCGCCCTGCTGGCGCCGCCGGCCACGGGCGGAGCGACATGGCTGGTATTGAGCCTGGTCGTCACTTTTGCCGGCTTCAGCCTGGCCACCATCAACTATCACGCCTGGGGTGCCGAACTCGGCGCAACTCCGAAGGAAAGCATCCGTGTCACGTCGGTGCGCGAGATGTTCGCGCTGGGCGGCGTGGTGGTCGCGGCCGCCTTGCCCTCCCTGCTGGCGAATGATGTGGCAACGGCAATGCGGCATCTGGGCTGGGTCTTCCTTCCGCTGCTGGCGGTGGCGGCGCTGGGCACCTTCGCCGGCGCGCCGCTGACCCCGGCAATGGCGGCGACAGCATCCGCGAGCCGGCAACTGCCGCTGGCGGCGGTGTTCGCCGACCGGCACTTTCGCCGCCTGCTGATCGTACTGGCGGTGGGCGGCATTGCCTCGGCGATTCCGGCCACCCTGGTGCTGTTCTTCATCGCCGATGTGCTGCGTCTGCAGGAATGGCAGGGGCTGTTCCTGGTCATCTACTTTGTCTGCGGCGGCCTCGCCCTGCCGGGCTGGGTGATGCTGGCGCGACGTCACGGAAAAGTCGTGGCCTGGGCCGTCAGCATGGGGCTGGCGATCGGCAGTTTCGTCTGGGCCTTTTTGCTCGATGCCGGCGACGGAATCGCGTTTGGCATGATCTGCGCCGCCAGCGGTGCGGCACTCGGCGCCGAGCTGGCGCTGCCGCCGGCCCTGCTTGCTGACGGCCTGGCCGGGGGGCGGCGAAACAGTACGCCCGGCACCGCCGCAGTCGGTGCCGGCACCTATTTTGGTGTGTGGAACTTCGTCACCAAGTTCAACCTGGCGCTGGCCGCCGGCATCGACCTGCCGCTGGTCAGTCTCGGCGGCTATAAAGTCGGCGCTGGCGACGCGGCGACCAGCGCCGGACTGCTGGCACTGTCCGCCATCTATGCCCTGTTGCCAGCCGCCATCAAGGTGATTTCGCTGCTTCTGCTGTGGCGCTGGAAAAGCGATTTCGAAGGAGCAAGGCCATGATCCGATCCGCGCGCCTGTTATGCGCCGCGCTGCTTGCCGTGGTCCTGCTCGGCGGCTGCGCCGGCATCGACATTGAGCAGTACCGCGCCGAGAAGCCCCGACTCGATATGCGCAAATACTTTTCGGGCACGGTCGACGGCTGGGGCATGTTCCAGGATCGCTCCGGCAAGGTGGTGAAGCGCTTTAGCGTGGTGATCGACGCCCGCTGGGAGGGCAATCAGGGCACGCTCGACGAGCGCTTCACGTGGTCGGACGGCGAGCAGGGTGGCAATCCGGCGCGGCGCGCGTGGACGCTGACGGACCTGGGCGACGGACGCTTTGTCGGTCGTGCCGGCGATGTGGTGGGCGAAGCGCACGGCCAGGCCTCCGGCAACGCGCTGCGCTGGCGTTACGTGCTGGCGCTGCCGGTCGACGGAAAGGTGATTCACGTCGATTTCGACGACTGGATGTTTCTGGTTGACGACCGGGTCATGTTCAACCGCTCGGTGATGAGCAAATTCGGCTTCACGCTGGGTGAAGTGACGCTGTCGTTCACGCGCCGACCGCCATGAATCGGGCCATCATCGACTGGAGCGAACAGCGCGTCTGGATCATCGGCGCCTCGTCCGGCATCGGCCAGGCGCTGGCGCAGAGCTTGCTCGAGCGCGGCGCGCGCGTTGCCGTTTCGGCGCGACGCGAGGACACCTTGCGCACCTTGGCCGCAGCGACGCCGAAGGCCACAGTGATGGCTTTCGACCTGACCGACCGCGCCGCATTTGCGCGCGCGCAGGACGATCTGTACCAGGCCTGGGGCGGCATCGACCTGGTGGTGTTCAGCGCCGGCGCCTATGCGCCGATGCGGGCCTGGGAGCTTGATCCGGTGCTTCTCGACCAGGTGCTCGACATCAACCTGCGGGCGCCGATGGCGGCTGCTGCACATCTGATTCCCCTGCTGCTGAAGCAGCGTGGCGGTGCCATGGCATTTGTCGCCAGTGTCGCCGGCTATCGCGGCCTGCCCAAGGCCGCCGCGTATGGCCCCACCAAGGCGGCGCTGATCAACTTCGCCGAAACCCTGTATCTCGATCTTGCGCCGCGCGGTATTTCGGTATTTCTCATCAACCCCGGCTTCGTCGCGACGCCGATGACGGCCGGCAACGACTTCGCCATGCCGGCGCTGATCAGTCCACAAGAGGCCGCCGAAGAAATCATCGCCGGATTCGCCCGCGGCAGTTTCGAGATTCACTTTCCGCGCAGGTTCACCAACTGGCTGAAACTGCTGCGCCTGTTACCCTACCGACTCTATTTTTCGCTGGTGCGGCGCTTTACCAGGCTGTGAAAGAGAGGCCACCATGACCAACCTGAAGCCCCTGATCCACTGGTTCGAACATCTGACTCCGGACACCCTCGACCAGCTGCCGCAGTTCTATGCCGCGGATGCCGAGTTCAAGGATCCGTTCAACGAGGTGCGCGGCGTCGAATCCATTCAGCACATCTTTCGCCACATGTTTTCGCAAGTGGCGGAACCCCTCTTCGTGGTGGGCAGCAGCTTCAGTGGCGACGACGGCGTAATGCTGTTGTGGAATTTTCATTTTCGCAACCGCGCCCCGTTGCCGCAGAAGGCCATGACGGCTCGCGGCGCAACCCATCTGCGCTTCGACGCCGCAGGAAGGATCGTGCTGCATCGCGACTACTGGGATGCCGCAGAGGAGCTGTACGCCAAATTGCCGCTGATTGGCTGCGTGATGCGCGGCCTGCAGCGGATGGGGCGGGCCTGAGGCGGTGATCGACACCTGGCCGGCATCGGCTGCAGCCAAAAACGAAATGGCATCCATGAAGGTCAGGGAAAGCATTGCGGCCAGCGAGCTGAAGCATGGACAAGATTGACGCAATCATCGTGGGGCTGGGCTGGCAGGACTCAGCTGCGCGCGCGAACTGGTCCGCCGTGGACGGTCGGTGCGCCTGCTCGAAGCAGCGGAAACGATTGGAGGTCGGATCCGCACCGAGCTTTACCAAGGCTACCGCCTCGACCGGGGATTTCAGGTCCTGCAGACGGCCTACCCGGAAGCGCGCAGCGCGTTGGACTTGTCGGCACTTGATTTGCGGGCGTTCGTTCCCGGTGCACTGATCCGGTTCGAGGGGCGCTTCCACCGGATTGCCGATCCGTGGCGCCAGCCTCTGACCGCCCTTGGCACGCTGTTCTCGCCGGTGGGTACGCTGGCCGACAAGTGGCGAATGGCGCTGCTACGCCGGCAGGTGATGTCGGCCAGCATTGATCAGATCTACGCCCGTCCCGAGACGACGGCCGATGCCCGCCTGCGCGAACTCGGTTTCAGCGACGCCATCGTCGACCGCTTCTTTCGGCCATTTCTTGCTGGCGTGTTCTTCGATCCTGCGCTGTCCGTCTCGAGCCGTGCATTCGAATTCTGCTTTCGAGCCTTCGCCGCGGGTGATACGGCCGTGCCTGCGACCGGCATGAGTGCGATTCCAGCCCAGCTCTTGGCGGCCTTGCCCGCCGACACGCTGCGCACCGGCGCGCGTGTCACCGGGCTGGGCGACGGCAGCGTCACGCTCGAAACCGGCGAGCGCGTTTCAGCCAAGGCCATCGTGCTGGCCACCGATGGCGTCGCGACGACGCGCTTGCTCGGTGACAAACCCGTGCCCGGCACACGGGGCACCACCTGCCTCTATTTTGCAGCCGCAGCGCCGCCGATTGATGAACCAATTCTTGTGCTCAACGCTACAGGACACGGTCCGGTGAGCAGTCTGGTGGTACCGACGCTGCTATCCCGCGACTATGCGCCAGCCGGTGATTCTCTGATCGCCATTAACGTTATCGGCATCCCCTCCGATGATGATGCGTTGCTGGAAGCAGCGGTACGCGCCCAAATGAGAGGATGGTTCGGTGCGGTAGTCGATGGCTGGCGCCACCTCAAGACGTTTCGTATCCCCGATGCACTGCCGCTGCAAACACCTCCCGTCGAAAACCCGCGATACCGCGATCCGCGGCGTGCCGGCTGGCTGTACGTTTGCGGCGAATACTGCAATGCCCCGACGATCAATTGGGCCCTTTACTCGGGCTGACGCGCGGCGGAAACGCTCGTCGCGACAAGCGACCTGCGACAAACCATCGCCTGATGACTCCGTATCGGTGTGACTGTTATCGGTCTGGTGTCGACAACACAACGGACGGTGCTGGTGATATCCGAAAAGGGAGTCGGCGGCCGGTGTTGGTCGGGTCCCGTCTGCCACCTGAGCAGAACTTTGCCCCTTGGGACGGCAGGTTGACTCAGTAGGCCGCCGTTCAGACCCCCGCCGTTAAAGCCCCGCCAGTGAAGGCTCCCGCTGCAAGCCAACCTGCCACTCTTCATCAGTTCGACCGGGATGGCGTAGAGTACTCGCGATACAAAGAGGCACCCACTTTTCAGGCATCACTGAAAGCGGTGTTCCTCGGCAATTGGACTACCTGTGTGGAGGCCTGATGATTTCTGGATTGGTACAAATACTGTTGTTTCAAGGTCTCGGGGAACTTCTCTCAAAGTTCGCTGTGCCGCTCGTCCCTGGGCCTGTGGTAGGTCTGATCGCGCTTCTGGGCTACCTCCTCACGAAGAGGTCAATCGGCGCATCGCTCGAACTGGTCGCGGTTACCTTCAGCCAGCACCTCGGCCTGCTATTCGTTCCTGCCGCAGTCGGCGTGGTCATGTTCTTGCCTCAACTCCAGGCACATGCCTTGGCGGTAGTCGTTGCATTAGTCGTCAGCGTGCTCTTGACCATGGCCGTCACCGCGCTGATCCTCAAGGCGCTTGCAGGAAGGGAGAAAGATGCACGGTAGTCTCCCGCCCATCGCCGAAATCTGGGTTTATCTTTCCGGTAGTCCGCTGCTTGCGCTCATCCTTACGCTCACGGCGTACCAGGCAGGCGTGCTCACATATGAAAAGTTTGGGCGCAATCCTTTAGCAAATCCGGTGGCGATCGCGGTATTAATTGTTGCGATTGCGATCACTGCAATTGACATGCCCTACCCGAAATATTTTGAAGGCGCACAGTTTGTTCATTTCCTCCTTGGCACGGCAACGGTGTCGCTTGCAGTGCCGATCTATAAAGGTTTCAGCGCGCTATCCGGGCGGATGCTGCCACTCCTGGTCGCCCTCCTTGGCGGGGGAGTCACTTCTATTGTTAGTGCGGTCTTCCTGGCACGCTTGCTAGGCGCTGATTCGGCTATCGTTGGAGGCTTCTATGCCAAGTCCGTTACAGCACCGATTGCCATGGGGGTGGCCGAACGGATAGGCACATCGCCGACCCTAACGGCGGTCTTTGCGGTCAGTACAGGCATTCTTGGCGCCGTACTTGGTCGCTTCGTGTTTGACATCGTTGGAGTTCGTGAGTGGTGGCAGCGCGGCTTTGCCATCGGCGTTGCTGCACACGGAATCGGAACTTCACGCGCCTTCAGTGTCCATCCCGAAGCGGGCGCATACGCCAGTTTGGCGATGGGGCTTCATGGAATTCTTGGTGCGCTGCTGATCCCGGTGTTCGTTTCCTGGTTCGCTTGAACTGGTTGGCACGGCACCTGCGAATGTCCCGTCTCGGTCAGGTCTCGCCTACCACCTGAAACAAATTCCACGCGCAGGAGCGGCAGATCCACTCTGGCACCGGCCACTCCAATCTCATGATCACGACATCGCGAGTGACGGCCTCGCTACGTAGCCGAAGTTTAGGCGAGAATACTTGGTGACTCCGATTGAATGGCCGCTATGGCGAAGAGCCCGGGTTGAATGGCCGCAATGGGGGCAACATTCCCACCGGCAGGTATTGGGGTGCGGCCATTCCAGCATCCAGCCAGCACAGGTTTCCACACGCATAGCCATATCGCGGGCACCGACTTCTACATGCTACGCCGGTACTGCCCGCCGACTAGGTACAGGGCATTGGAAATCTGCCCCAGCGAGCAGTGGCGCACGGCTTCCATCATCACCTCGAACACGTTGCCGTTGTCGATCACGGCCTGCCTCAGTTTGGCCAGGCAGGCGTCCGACTGGCCGGCGTTGCGCGTCTGGAAGTCCTTGAGACGAGTGAGCTGGGACTGCTTCTCGCCTTCCGTCGAACGCGCCAACTCGATCTCGGTGGCGACACCGGAGCCGTGCGGGTTGAGGAAGGTATTGACGCCGATGATGGGGAAAGAGCCGTCGTGCTTCTTGTGCTCGTAGTGCATCGACTCTTCCTGGATCTTGCCGCGCTGGTAGCCGGTTTCCATGGCGCCGAGCACACCGCCTCTTGAGGCGATGGCTTCGAATTCCTTGAGCACGGCCTCTTCCACCAGGTCGGTCAACTCCTCGATGATGAAGGCGCCCTGATTCGGGTTCTCGTTCTTCGCCACGCCCCATTCGCGATTGATGATGAGCTGGATCGCCATGGCGCGGCGCACGCTCTCCTCGGTCGGCGTCGTGATCGCCTCGTCGTAGGCGTTGGTGTGCAGGCTGTTGCAGTTGTCGTAGATGGCGATCAGCGCCTGAAGCGTGGTGCGGATGTCGTTGAAATCCATCTCCTGTGCATGCAGGCTGCGGCCGGAAGTCTGGATGTGGTATTTCAGTTTTTGCGAACGCTCGTTGGCGCCGTAGCGGTTCTTCATCGCCACGGCCCAGATGCGGCGCGCGACGCGGCCGATCACCGAGTATTCCGGGTCCATGCCGTTGCTGAAGAAGAAGGACAGGTTGCCGGCGAAATCGTCGATGTGCATGCCGCGCGCCAGGTAGGTCTCGACGTAGGTGAAACCGTTGGCCAAGGTGAAGGCAAGCTGGCTGATCGGATTCGCGCCGGCCTCGGCGATGTGATAGCCGGAGATCGAGACCGAGTAGAAATTGCGGATCTGGTTATGGACAAAATATTCCTGGATGTCGCCCATCATCTTCAGCGCGAATTCGGTGGAGAATATGCAGGTGTTCTGGCCCTGGTCTTCCTTGAGGATGTCGGCCTGCACCGTGCCGCGCACCGAGGAGAGCGTCCATTCGCGGATTTTTTCGGCTTCGTCCTCGGTCGCGTCGCGGTTATTCTGTGAGCGGAACTTCTCGACCTGCTGATCGACTGCGGCGTTGAGGAACATGGCGAGGATCATCGGCGCCGGGCCGTTGATGGTCATTGAGACCGAGGTCGCCGGGTCGCACAGGTCGAAGCCGGAGTAGAGCACCTTGAGGTCGTCAAGCGTGGCGATCGAGACGCCGGAATTGCCGATCTTGCCGTAGATGTCCGGGCGCCGGTCGGGGTCGCAACCGTAGAGCGTCACGGAATCGAAGGCCGTCGACAGTCGCTTGGCCGGCATGCCCTCGGAGACCTTGAGGAAGCGCTTGTTGGTGCGGAAGGCGTCGCCCTCGCCGGCGAACATGCGCGTCGGGTCTTCGTTCTCGCGCTTGAAGGCGAACACGCCGGCGGTATAGGGGAAGGAGCCGGGGACGTTCTCGCGCATCAGGAACTTGAGCAGCTCGCCTTCGTCGTCGAAACGCGGCAGGGCCACCTTGCGGACCTTGGTGCCGGACATGGTCTCGAAAATCAGGCCGGTGCGGATTTCCTTGTCGCGGATTTTCACCACGTACTCGTCGCCGGCATAGGCCTTCTTCATGTCCGGCCACATCGCCAGCAGCTTGCGCGCATGGGGGGTGAGCTGGCCGTCCTTCCACGAAATCAGTTCATCGAAATCGGCGGCGTTCTTCTTGCAGCCCTCGAAGATGACTTTGGCGGTCTTCAGCGACTGCCGTTCGCGCGCCACGATCGCCTGCTCGGCGATCAGGCGGTGATAGCCGCGCAGCGCATCGGCAATATCGGCCAGATAGCGCACGCGATCCGCCGGCACGATGGCGCGACCGGCCGAGGAATGCCTGACGCTCACTGCCGGCAGCACGCCCTTCCTGAAATTGAGCCCGCGCTCGGCAAGCCTCGGTACCAAGGCCTGATACAGCGCGGTGACGCCATCGTCGTTAAAGCGCGCCGCCATGGTTCCAAACACCGGCATTTCTTCAGTGCGTTCGCCGAATCTTTCCCTATTCCGCTGGTACTGCTTGCGCACGTCGCGCAGAGCGTCCTCCGCGCCCTTGCGATCGAACTTGTTGATCGCGACGAAATCGGCGAAATCAAGCATGTCGATCTTTTCCAGTTGCGAGGCCGCGCCGAACTCCGGAGTCATCACATAGAGCGAGACATCGACCAGCGGCACGATTGCCGCATCGCCCTGGCCTATCCCTGAGGTCTCGACCACGATGAAGTCGAAGCCGGCCACCTTGCAGGCGGCAATCACATCGGGCAACGCCTTGGAGATTTCGCTGCCGCCGCTGTTGCCAAAATTGCGCGTCGCCAGCGAGCGCATGTAGATGTTCGGATGCTGAATCGCGTTCATGCGGATGCGGTCACCCAGCAGCGCGCCGCCGGTGCGCTTGCGCGAGGGATCGATGGAAATCACGGCGATCTTCTGGCTGTCGTTCTGGTCGAGGCGGAAGCGACGGATCAGTTCGTCGGTCAGCGAGCTTTTCCCCGCGCCGCCGGTGCCGGTGATGCCAAGAGTCGGCGCTGACGACACGGTGGCGGCTTTTTCCAGCAACGCCTGTTTCGCCTTTTCCGGCCAGGCGCCGTTTTCCAGCGCGGTGATGATCTGCGCCAGGTTGCGCAGGCGCTCCACGCCATCCTTCACTTCGAGTGCCTTGATGTCCTGCGGTGCGCGCTTGCTGATATCGAGGTCGCAACGCACCACCATGTCGTTGATCATGCCCTGCAGGCCCATCTTCTGGCCGTCCTGCACCGAGTAGAGGTGGGCCACGCCATACTCGTGCAGTTCGCGCATCTCGGCCGGCACGATGACTCCGCCACCACCGCCGAAGACCTGGATGCTCTCGCCGCCGCGCTGCTTCAACAAATCGATCATGTACTTGAAGAACTCGACGTGCCCGCCCTGGTACGAAGACACGGCGATACCCTGCGCGTCTTCCTGCAGGGCCGCGTTAACGATCTCTTCGACCGAACGGTTATGGCCGAGGTGGATCACCTCGACCCCCGAAGACTGCAGGATGCGCCGCATGATGTTGATCGAGGCGTCGTGGCCGTCGAACAGCGAGGTGGCAGTGACGAACCGCACTTTGTGCTTCGGCTTGTAGGGCACCAGCTTGGCGGCCGAATTGGCAACTGAACTGAGATCGGTCATGGCGGCGGCTCCGGGACAAGGGCAGTGCTTGCATCATAGGCAATGCGCTGCGATCACGCCATGACACAAAACGACGAGAACTATGCATAATTCGCCATTATGCTGGCCAAATCGCCCCGTTCCCGGAAATCCGCCGGAAGCCCTTCGACAGTTGCCATTGGCTTCGTCAGCGGCATCCTGTCGGGGGTTGCGCGAGCCGGACTGGCGCCTGAGAGCCTGCTGGAACATGCAGAAATTGCCACGTACCTGCTGCACGATCGCAGCGCCCGGATTCCAGTCGCGCGTTACGCCGCGCTCTACCGCCTGATCAATGACAGCCTCGACGACGAAGGCTTCGCACTTTTTTCGCGGCCCTTGCGCCGCGGCAGCTTCGAGTTCCTCTGCCGCGCCGCGCTCTCGGCGGCGACGCTGGAACAGGCGCTGGAGCGTATCGCGCGCTTTCTGCACGTGGTGCTCGACGATCTGGAAGTGGAAGGGGAAAAGAGCGGGCGCGCCGCCGTCATCGTCATCAGCGAGGAACAGGCGCTGCCCGTCGGCCCGGCGGGACGCGTGTTCGCGTTTGAGTGGCTGCTGCGCATGATCCACGGCCTGGCCGCATGGCTGGTTGCGCACCCGTTGCCGCTTGATGAAGTGTGCTTCCCGTATCCGCCGCCGCTGCATGCCGCCGACTACGAACTGGTCTTCGCGCCGCGCTACACCTTCGACGCCCCGCGCCTGGAAGCGCGCTTCCCCGCCGAATGGCTGGCCTTGCCGGTACGCCGCGACGAAGCGGCGCTGCGCAGCTTTCTGGTCGACGCGCCGGCCAGCATCACCACGCTCTACCGCCGCGACCGCGCGCTCTGCTTGCGCGTGCGCGAGCATTTGCGCGCCGCCCTGCCGGATCACCTGGCGCTACCGGCGATCGCCCGCCGCCTGTTCCTCTCGCCACGTACCCTGCACCGCCGACTGGAAGACGAGGGCACCAGCTTTCGCGCCATCAAGTACGGCCTGCGCCGCGACCTCGCCACCGACTGGCTGACCAAGACCGCACGCCCCTTGAGCCGCATCGGCGCCGATCTCGGCTTTGCCGACGCCGCGGCCTTCTATCGCGCCTTCGCCGGCTGGACCGGCAGCGGCCCGCGCGAGTACCGCAAACGCTTCAGGCACGCGACCGCGCCGTCAGAACACTCGACCTGAATGCCCGGCTTTCGCGCTTGCAAAGTCAATGCCGAGTCACTTCGTGTTTCTTTCGCGAACTATTGGCGGGACAAATTTGACGGAGAACTTCCAGCCTTCTGGCGTATCCCTCAGGACCAGCGTCTTCGAACTCGCTGCTTCTTCAAAAACCGGCTCCGTACCAATCAACTCGAGCGCACCAATGCCCTTGATCACGCAGGCGCCCGGAAGCGTTACGAAAACCGATTCGGCGGCCACCAGAACAAACTGGCCCTCCTTGGACTCGGAGCAGGACAGACCTCGCGGAACCGAGCCTGGGTCAAGCCTCCAGGCATCGCGCAAGGCGTCGAGCGCCTTGAGCAACTCGTCCGTGATCTTGATGGCGAGGACAACTTCACGAGACTTCACATGACTCATTCTGTCTTCCTTTGCTGTGCCCAACCGGATATTGCCGAAACGAAAATACCAACCCCATATTTCGGAACGCAGGTGTCATCTCTCCGCGGGAGGCTCATCGGAAGGCAGCTTGGGCAGCAACCAGATCAGCAGCAGCGGAACCACAGGAATCGACAGGGCGAACAACACCCAGAACGTCCCCGATCGACCCTTTCGTTTGGCGAGTATTCCGGTCGGAATTGCCGTAATGACTGTCAGGACGGTGACCACGATCAGGCTCGACATCAAGGACTCGATGCTGCCGGCGTCGAATCCCAACTGATTGAGGAGGGCGATGGTGTTTGCATCAAGCATGATCAGACCCTTTCAGCATGTTCCTGGCAGTCGCTCCGACCGCTGCCGCACTGTCCGGCCTATTTTCACGATTGACGTTCACCTTGGAACTGAGGCAACCGCGGACCGGGGGCCGGTCGCGCGACGAAAGAATAGCAGGTAACGAGAAATCTGCTGTCGACGGTACGGCGCCTGCAGCGGGCATGACAGATTCTGTTGGCAGAACAGCCTGCCACCGGTTCAACCCTCCAGGCGCCGCCGCAAACGCCATTCCTTGACCAGGGCATAGATCGCCGGTATCACCGCCAGCGTCAGGATGGTCGAGGAAATCATGCCGCCCACCATCGGCGCGGCGATGCGGCTCATGACTTCCGAACCGGTGCCGGTGCCCCACATGATGGGCAAGAGGCCGGCCATGATCGCCGTCACGGTCATCATCTTCGGCCGCACCCGTTCCACCGCACCCTCCATCACTGCGGCGTACAAGTCGACGCTGGCGGCACGGCGATTTTCCGCGGCGCAGCGCGCCTGCGCCGCCGCCCAGGCATGGTCGAGATAGATCAGCATCACCACCCCGGTTTCCGCCGCGACGCCGGCCAACGCGATGAAGCCGACTGCGACCGCGACAGAGAGATTGTAGTTCAGCAGCCACATCAGCCAGACGCCGCCGACCAGGGCGAAGGGCACCGAGAGCATGACGATCAGCGTCTCCGTCATGCGCCTGAAATTGAGGTAGAGCAGCAGGAAAATGATCAGCAGGGTCACCGGGATGACCACCTTCATTTTCTCGATGGCCCGTTCCATGTACTCGAACTGGCCGCTCCAGGTGACGTAATAGCCGGGCGGGAACTTGATCTTTGCCGCCACCGCCTGCTTGGCGTCGGCGACGTAGCCGCCGATGTCGCGGTCGCGGATGTCGACAAAGATGTAGGCGGAGAGCAAGGCGTTCTCGGTGCGAATACCCGGTGCGCCCTTGGCGATTTCCACTTTCGCCACCTGCCCGAGCGGAATCATGGCGCCGTCCATGGTCGGTATCAGCACCTCGCGTGCGATCTGCTGCGGGTCGGCGCGCAGTTCGCGCGGATAGCGGACCTGCACGCCGAAACGCTCGCGGCCTTCGACGGTGGTGGTCACCATTTCACCGCCCAGCGCGGTGCCGATCACGTCCTGCAGGTCGCCCACGGCCAGCCCGTAGCGGGCCAGCTGCTCGCGGTCCGGCGTGATGTCGAGGTAGAAGCCGCCGGTGATGCGTTCGGCGAAGGCCGAGGTGGTGCCCGGCACGGTCTTCACCACCGCCTCGATCTCCTTGGCCAGCTTTTCCATCTCGTTCAGGTCCTTGCCGAAGACCTTGATGCCGATCGGTGTGCGGATGCCGGTCGACAGCATGTCGATGCGCGCCTTGAT
>JAPLQY010000064.1 GCA_026399475.1 Rhodocyclales bacterium | reverse complement strand
CTTCATAGGTTTCTTCGAATCTCATGTTTCGGATCTCCTGTAACAGTTCCGTCCGTTTCATCTCGTACCCCCTTCGGGGCACTATGACGACCGGACAGATGTCGTGCTACAAAACCGGACAGATCACGAACTCGCAACACCTGACCCGTACCGTCAGGTCTTTGTTCTGTGAAAAGTGGCGTTGACTGGGCTGCAGAGGTCAAGGATACTGGGGCTCGTATGGTTGCGGGTCTGTCCTTTGATACGGATCCGACAGGCCAAACAAAAACTCAGCGTGAGGGGGCATCATGACGACGATCAAGCAAATCCTGGCCGGGAAGACGAAACCGGTTGCCACCGTAGGGTCTGGCGATACGGTAAAAAAAGCAATGGAGTTGATGCGGGAGCGCGACATCGGCGCGGTCCTGGTCGTTGATGGCGGCAAGCTGGTCGGCATTTTTACGGAGCGCGACTGCCTGCACAAGGTGTCGGCGCTTGACGTCAACCCGCGGGAGACCCTGGTGCGGGCAGTGATGACAGAGAAGGTGCGTTTCGTGACGTCGGATCTGGAGGTCTCGCAGGGCCTTGCGCTGATGACTGAGCGCTTCTTTCGCCATCTGCCGGTGCTCGATGAGCATCAGAATATTCTCGGTATCGTCTCGATCGGCGATCTGGTCAAGGCAAAGATATCCGAGCAAAGCTTCATCATCGAACAGATGGAGCGTTACATCACATCCTGAATGGCCACGGGGGCCGTGGCGTGCTGCCCGATTCGGGCGGTATCACTCCACCAGTCCGTGCTCGAGGCCGTAACGAATCAGCTCTGCCGTGCTCTTGAGACCCATTTTTTCAAGCAGGCGGGCACGGTAGGTACTGACCGTGGCAACGCCGAGGTTAAGTTTCTCGGCAATTTGCGTCAAAGTGTTGCCGGTCGAGATCAGCACCAGCACCTGATACTCGCGATCGGTGATCCGCTCATGCGGTGACTTTTCGGTGTTTTCCGAGATCGCTTCCGCCAGTTGCTGGGCAACCGCCGGGCTGAGGTATTTCTTGCCGGAGGCCACCTGGCGAATCGCGGTGACCAGCAGTTCGGGCGCGCTCTGCTTGGTGAGGTAGCCCGAGGCGCCGGCCTTCAGGGCGCGCACGGCATATTGTTCTTCCGGATGCATGCTGAGAATCAGCACCGGCAGGCGAGGGAATTCCTTCTTCAACTGTTTCAGGGTGTCGATGCCGTTTCGGTTGGGCATCGAAACATCGAGAAGGAAAACATGCCACTCCTGCTGTCGGGCGAGTTGCAGGGCTTCGGCGCCATCGTCGGCTTCGCCGGTAACGAGCAAATCCTCGGTTTCGGAAAGTATCTGTTTGAGGCCCTGCCGCACAATGGCATGGTCGTCGGCAATAAGGACGTGAATTTTATCGGCCATGGTTAAAACACTTTAGTGTTTCAGAGAAGGCTCATGCCGCGAAGCGGCGTTACGCCGTAGCTAAAACAGATATCTTTTCAGAGAAGGCTCATGCCGCGAAGCGGCGTTACGCCGTAGCTAAAACAGGTTGCGCTGCAATTCCTCTTCGCTCGGAGGTTCCACGCCTGCACGTTCCGGAACGCGCAGGATGATGTGAGTGCCGGCGTGCTCCGCCGGACCAATAAAAAATTCTCCGGAAAGACTCAAAACCCGCTCGCGAATTCCGCGCAGACCAAAGGATTTCGGCTTCTGCATGTCTGCTTCGGAGATGCCGCGACCATTGTCCCTGATCTCGAGCAGGATGTTACCGCGTTCGCGTCGCAAACGCATGACAACCAGCGATGCGTGCGCGTGTTTGGCGACATTGGTCAGCGCTTCCTGGGCGATGCGAAACAGTGCCAGCGAAGTATCGGGCTCGGGCTCGATGGCGTCCTCGTCGCATTGGACCCGGCAAGGGATGCCAAAGCGCTGGCTGAAGTCCTCCGCCTGGCATTCGATGGCAGCGGGCAGGCCAAACTCCTTGAGAATGCCGGGGCGCAATTCACGGGCGACGCGGCTGGCCGTGCTCATCGCCTGATCAAGGAGATGTTCGATCGAGTGGGCCTTCTCGCGCAACTGGTCGGCACCCTTCGGCAGCTTGCTGGCCAGGTACGCGGCCTCGATTTTCAAAAAAACCAGAATGGAGCCGAGTTCATCGTGGATGTCGCGCGAGATCCGTTCACGCTCTTCTTCCTTGACGGCTTCGAGGTGGGTGGAAAGCTCCGCAAGCTGCTGCCGGGAGGCGCGCAGTTCTGATTCATTCTCCTTGCTCTCGGTGACATTGGTGGCGATTCCACGCCATTCGACGACCCCTGAATCGAAGCGATGGGGTGTCGACCGCAGGTTGATCCACTTTTGCCGGGTACGGCCGCGGGTGTGGCCTTCCCAGTTGAGCAGCGTGCCGTTGGCGGCGGACTTGCTCAGGGCGTTTTCGAGACTTCTCCCCTTTTCGACGTCGAAGGCATCAAACAGCCTGTTGGCCGAAGCCAGCAGATGTTGCTGCTTGAAGCCGAAGAGCTTCTGGCAGCCTTCGCTGACGAACAGGAAGCGAAACCCGCCCTCGATATCGCGCCGCAGGTGAAACAGCATGCCCGGCAGGTTCGACGCCAGCGCGTCGAAACGCGCCTGGCTCTCGTTGAGCATTTCCAGCGCCGCGCGGTGGTCGGCACGATGGCGGGCTTCACGCACTTCGCGCTCGACCGCAGGAATCAGTCGTTCCAGGCGGTCCGCATCGATAACGTCGCGTGCGCCTGCCTTCATTGCCGGCTGCATTCCACGGTCGTCGTCGGGCCCGGCCACGACGATCAGGGGCAGGTCGAAGCCGGCCGCATCGATTTGTCGCACCGCCGCCTGCACGGAAAGCGAGGGAAGGCCCGGAATGTAGAGCACGGCGTCCCACGGATGCTCGGGCAAGGCCTCGCGCAGCCCGGCCGGAGTGTCGATGCGGTGAAATTCACAGGCTTTGTCCGCCTCGGCAACGACCGGGTGCAGACACGCCGCCACTTCATCGGATGCGGCGATCACGAGCAGATGCAAAGGCTGGCGGAGAGTCGAACTGGCGACCATGGGTAACGGTGGATAGGGCGAACAGGAAGTTTATAGCGGATCGGCTCCGCTATAATTCCATTTTTCGCCGGCATAGCTCAGATGGTAGAGCAACCGCCTTGTAAGCGGTAGGTCACCAGTTCGATTCCGGTTGCCGGCACCAGTAACAGAGCGGCTTCCAGCGATGGGAGCCGCTTTTTTTTAATGCGTTGTAGGACGCAAAAAAAAGACCGGAGGCAAGTCCGGTCTTCAATTAAATGGTGGAGGCGGCGGGAATTGAACCCGCGTCCATAAGTGCGCCACAGACAGTTCTACATACTTAGCCGCGTCATTTGATTTAACCCGCAACACGCCGACGGACAGGCTGGTTGCAGGCGATTCGCTGGATTTTCGAACTGTGCATCGCGACTCCGCACAGCCTTATCTCCTGTATATGATTCCGATGTAGCTTGCGCTACCTGGTCCAGAAGCAAACCAGTTCGGAAGCCAGCCGCTGTTAAGCGGCTAGAGCGAAACGCTCGTCGTT
>JAPLQY010000051.1 GCA_026399475.1 Rhodocyclales bacterium | reverse complement strand
GACGTCGAAGCACTCGAACTCGGGCAGCGTGCCGGTCTCGGCCATGACGTCGAGGAAGGCCTTGACCTTCTCCACCGGATTGTCGAACACCATCGGCGGCCAGGCCCAGCGCCCGTCCTCGCGGATCTTCAGGTAGTTCAGCGTGCCGGCGTTGCAGGCGGCGATCTCCGGTTTGACGCGGCGGATGCAGGCCACCGGGCCGGAGATGTCATGGCCGATCACGCCGGTGGTCAGGTTGATGATGACGCCGGGGCAGGCGGCACGGATGGCGTCGACGATTTCGGCAGCGACCTCCGGTTCCCACGACGGCAGGTGGCCCTTGCCGGGCTCCTGGCGGCGCAGATGCACGTGCATGATGCTGGCGCCCGCGTTGAAGGCGTCGCGCGCCTCGGCGGCCATCTGCGCCGGCGTCACGGGCACCGGGTACTGCGAGGGATCGGTGAGCACGCCGGTCAGCGCGCAGGTGAGGATTGCCTTTTCCATGCTATGCCTCCTTTTCGAGTTCGACCAGCACCGTACCGGAGGCGACCTGGTCGCTGGTCCTGACGCGCACGGTAGCAACGCGGCTGGCCACCGTGGCGACCAGCTTCATTTCCATCTTCATGGCTTCGACGCAGACCACGGTCTGGCCCGCCGCTACCAGGTCGCCCTCGACGACCAGTACCCGGGTTACCGTGCCGGCCACCGGCGAGCGCACGCGGCTCGCATCGTGGGCGGCATCGACGGCCGGGAAGGGCGACACCTCGGCGAAGACGAAGCCCGCCGCGGCGCGCGAGAAGTGCAGGCGGCCATCTTCACGCACCAGCGCGATTCGGCGGCGGATGCCGTCGCAGCGGTAGTCCAGCCAGCCGGCGTCCTCGCTGCCGAGCTCGACTTCGTGGCGCGTTGCGCCCAGATCGACATGCACGCTGCCGGCGCCGAGTTCGACGCGCAGCGTGCGCTTCGTTGCGCCGCATTCCAGGCTGAGGTCGAAGCCGGCGACGCTGGCCGGCCGCGTGCCACGGCCGACCGCGACCGCGGCGGCGAGGCACCAGAGCTCGCCGTCGGGTTCTGGGCGTTGCAGTAGCGCTTCGCCGCCGGCAGTCCATTCGTCGAGCAGCGCCGTGTGCATGCTTGCGGTGCGGAATTTCGGGTGGTCGACCAGGTCGCGCAGGAAGCGCGCATTGCTGGCCAGCCCCAGCAGCGGCGCATCCTCCAGCGCCGCCATGAGGCGCCGGATGGCATCATTGCGGTCGCGGCCGTGAGCGATCACTTTCGCCAGCAAGGGGTCGTACCAGGGTGTAACTGCGCCTCCCTCAATGACTCCGGCGTCGATGCGGATACCGGGCTGCGCCGCTGCCGCGGCGGGGCGCCAGTGCAGCACCGTGCCGGTCTGCGGCGCGAATCCCAAGTAGGGATCTTCCGCATAGAGCCGCGCTTCGATGGCGTGGCCGCTGAACTGCACCTGCTCCTGCGTCAGCGGCAGGGGCTCGCCGGCCGCGATGCGCAACTGCCACTCGACGAGATCGAGGCCGGTGATCATTTCGGTCACCGGATGCTCGACTTGCAGGCGCGTGTTCATTTCCAGGAAGTAATGCCTGAGCTGGTCGTCGACGATGAATTCGACCGTGCCGGCGCCGCAGTAGCCGACCGCCAGCGCTGCGGCCACGGCATCGCGGCCCATGGCCTCGCGCATCGCAGGGCTGACCACGGGCGAGGGCGCCTCTTCGATGACCTTCTGTCGCCGCCGCTGCGCCGTGCAGTCGCGCTCGCCCAGATGAATCGCGTTGCCGTGGGCGTCGGCGAAGACCTGGATTTCGATGTGGCGGCTGCGCTCGATCAGGCGTTCGAGCATCAGCGTGTCGTTGCCGAAAGCGGATTGCACCTCGCGCCGCGCGCCGGCGATGGCCTCGCGCAGTTCGCCTGCGGCATGCACCAGGCGCATGCCGCGGCCGCCGCCGCCGGCGACGGCCTTGACCAGCAGCGGGTAGCCGAGTTTTTCGGCTTCTGCGACCAGTCGTTCGTCATCCTGTTCGGCGTCCAGGTAGCCGGGCGCGGTGGGCACCCCGGCGGCGATCATGCGCCGCTTGGCGACCGCCTTGTCGCCCATGACTTCGATCGCCTCGGCCGGCGGGCCGATGAAGACCAGCCCGGCCGTTGCGCAGGCGCGGGCGAAGCCGGCGCTTTCGGAGAGGAAGCCGTAGCCGGGGTGTATGGCATCGGCGCCGGTGCGCCGCGCGGCGTCGAGCAGGGCCTCGACGCGCAGGTAGGACTCGGCCGCGGGGGCGGCGCCGATCGACACTGCGTCGTCGGCCAGCCTCACGTGGAGCGCATCGGCATCGACCACCGAATGCACGGCCACCGTGCGGTAACCCAGCGCGCGCGCCGTGCGCATGACGCGGCAGGCAATCTCTCCGCGATTCGCGATCAGTATCTTGCTGAACTTCATGTCAGCCGGCGCGCGGCAGGGTGCCTTCCACTTTGGCGATGATGCCAAGCATGATTTCGTCGGCGCCGCCGCCGATCGAGACCAGGCGGCCATCGCGCCAGGCACGCGAGACATGGTTGTCCCAGGTGTAGCCCATGCCACCCCAGTACTGCAGGCAGGAGTCGGTGACTTCGCGGATCAGGCGGCCGCACTTGAGCTTGGCCATCGAGGCCAGCTTGGTCACGTCCTGGCCCGCGACATAGGCCTCGACGGCGCGATAGGTCAGCGAGCGCAGCGCCTCGACTTCGGTGCGCAGTTCGGCGAGGCGGAAGTACACGGCCTGGTTGTCGAGCAGGCTCTTGCCGAAGGCCTGGCGTTCGCGCGTGTATTCGATGGTCTCGTCGATCACGCTGTCGAGCATGCGCAGCGAACTGGCGGCGCCCCAGAGGCGTTCCTCCTGGAACTGCATCATCTGGAAGGTGAAACCCATGCCCTCCTGGCCGATCACATTACGTTGCGGCACGCGCACGTCGTCGAAGAACAACTGGGCGGTGTCGGAGGAGTTCATGCCGACTTTCCTGATCTTG
>JAPLQY010000082.1 GCA_026399475.1 Rhodocyclales bacterium | reverse complement strand
TCGGTTTCGATCCAGAAGCGGCGGCTGTGCAGGTTAGGCAGAAAGCGACGCTTGGTCTTGTTGTTGGCGTGGGACACGTTGTTCCCTACCATCGGGGCCTTGCCCGTCACTTGACATACGCGAGACATGTAGTGCTCCTGAGTGCTGATTTTGCAAAGCTCGCTAGTCTACCAAACAATCGCCCTAAAACTCAATCATTTTTATATCAATCCTCGCTCGGCGAAGGACAGTGGTTCTGCGCTGCCAGTTACGACGAAATGGTCCAGCAGCTTTACGTCTATGAGAGCCAGAGCTAGCTTCAGCGATGAAGTGAGTACTTCGTCGGCGCGGGACGGCTCGGCTAGGCCAGAGGGGTGGTTGTGGGCGAGGATCACGGCGCCGGCGTTATGCACCAGTGCTCGCTTGACGACTTCGCGCGGGTAAACGCTGGTTTGCGTCAGCGTTCCACGAAACAGTTCCTCGCTGGCAATCAGCCTGTTCTGCGCATCCAGCCAAAGGGCGACGAAGACTTCGTGCTGCAACTTGCCAAGAGAAAGCCGCAGCCAGTCGCGGACCGCTTGTGGCGAGGCCAGCGCATCCTTGACCTTCATCGACCCGACAAGCGCGCGTCGTGCCAGTTCCAGCGTGGCAGCAAGTTGCGCGGCTTTCGCGGGTCCAATGCCAGGCAGGCAGGAGAGGTCCTTCGTGTTGGCGGCGGCAAGGCGGGCCAAGTCTCCATCAAAGCTTGCCAGCAATTCGCGCGCCAAGTCCACCGCACTCTTGCCGCGGATACCGACACGCAGGAAGATCGCCAGCAGTTCGGCGTCGGAGAGCGCCGCTGCTCCTTGCTGGATCAGCCGCTCGCGCGGTCGTTCCGCCGCGGGCCAATCGCGTATGGCCATGGTTTAGAATCCCCGCTTGATTGCCGATTGGCGGGATTTTAATGTCATGAATGAATTTCAGGGCAAACGCATTGTGTTGGGCGTGACGGGCGGCGTGGCGGCCTACAAGGCGGCGGAACTGGTGCGCCTGCTGGTCAAGGCCGGTGCGGAAGTGGATGTCGCCCTGACGGCGGCGGGCGCGCAGTTTGTCGGCGCCGCAACTTTTCAGGCGCTCACCGGCCGCCGCGTCTGGCAGGCGCTGTGGGACGAGCGCATGGATAACGGTATGGCGCACATCGATCTCACACGTGGTGCAGCAGCACTGCTGGTGGCCCCGGCGACGGCGGACTTTCTCGCCAAACTGGCGCATGGGCTTGCCGATGACCTGCTCTCAACGCTTTGTCTGGCGCGGGATTGTCCCTTACTGGTGGCCCCCGCCATGAACCGCCAGATGTGGGAAAACCCGGTCACGCAACGCAATGCCGCGCAACTGCGTGCCGATGGCGTGAACATTCTCGGCCCCGCGTACGGTGATCAGGCCTGCGGTGAAACGGGTGCGGGACGCATGCTCGAAGCCACCGAACTGTTCGATGACATGTATGCATCCCTGCAAGCGAAACCTCTTGCTGGCAAGCGTGTCCTGCTGACCGCCGGGCCGACCTTCGAAGCGATTGATCCGGTGCGCGGCCTCACGAACTCCAGTTCGGGGAAGATGGGTTTTTCCCTGGCGCGGGCTTGTGTCGAGGCGGGCGCGGAAGTGATGCTGATTGCCGGTCCGGTTGCGCTCCCCACGCCGCGTGGAGTGCGTCGTGAGGATGTGCAGAGCGCCCGGCAGATGCGCGAGGCTGTGATGCAGGCGCTGCCGGGGCAGAGCGTGTTCATAGGCGTTGCGGCGGTGGCCGACTACCGGCCATTACAGGCGGCGGCGCACAAAATCAAGAAGGGCGCAAGCCGTCTTTCCCTCGAGCTCGAAGCCAATCCAGACATCCTCGCCGAAGTGGCGGCGCTGCCCGATGCGCCATTTTGTGTGGGTTTCGCCGCCGAGAGCCGTGATCTGGCTGACTACGCGGAAGGCAAGCGCATCGCAAAAAAGCTCGCACTGGTGGTCGGCAATCTGGTGCAGGACGGGTTGGGCGGCGATACCAACGCGGTGACCCTGTTCGATGCCGCCGGCGCGCATGTTCTGCCCCTGGCCGACAAGTCCGAAGTGGCGCGCGGCATCGTCGCGCATATCGCCCGGCTTTTGGAGAATCAGCATGGCCAGCATTGACCTCAAGATTCTGGATGCCCGTTTGAAAGACGATCGATACGCACCGCAATACGCGACACCGGGAGCGGCAGGCATCGACTTGCGCGCCTGCATCGAAATGGCGATAAGAATCCATCCGGGCGAAACCGTCCTGATTCCGACCGGCATCGCCATTCATCTGTCTGATCCGGCATTGGCGGCGATGATCCTGCCGCGCTCGGGCCTGGGTCACAAGCACGGGATAGTGCTGGGCAATCTGGTCGGGCTGATTGATTCCGACTATCAGGGCGAGATTTTCGTTTCAACCTGGAACCGCGGCCACGATACTTTCACATTGAATCCACTGGATCGCCTGGCACAACTCGTGGTTGTGCCGGTGGTGCAAGTGGCTTTCAATGTCGTCAACGAGTTTCCTGTCAGCCAACGCGGTGCCGGCGGCTTCGGCAGTACGGGCGTTGCCGGATAGATATTTGATCACTCAAAGAGGAGGGATCATGAAAGCATTGGTCAAACTGCTGCTGACGCTGGTCTCCGGAATTCTGTCGCTGCCGGCGGGCGCGGCGCCATCCGTTCTTGCGGCTTCCCCGCGTGTCGCCGAGATCATCACCTCACGTTGCGCCTTGTGTCACGGACCGGAAGGCGAAAGCGCCAGCGCGATCTATCCACGCCTTGCCGCGCAGCATCCGGACTACATCATCAAGCAGTTGAAGGATTTTCGCGATGGTCGGCGCAAGGGTGAGACAATGACCGATATGGCGAAGGACTTGCAGGATCCGGATATCGCCGGCTTGGCCGCATTTTTCTCCAGCAGGAAGGCCGGTGGGCGCCAGCCGGGCGATGTTGATCTGGCAGGGGTTGGCAAGTATATTTTTTTGCGCGGCAACAACTTTTCCGGGGTGGCGGCCTGCGCCTCGTGCCATGGCCCGAAAGGTTTTGGCACCGAGTTGCTGCCGCGCCTGGCTGGCCAGCATCCGGCCTACATTGAAGTCCAGTTGAAGGAGTTCAACAAGCGCGAGCGCACCAACGACAACTCGATCATGCATTCGGTCGCCTCCAAGCTCACCGAGCTCGAAATCAAGGCTGTCTCCGTCTATATAGGCGGCCTGCAGTAGCGTCTCGCCGTACCGCCAGTACCGACTCTTGGTGGGCCCAAAAAACAAACCCCGCCAATTGGCGGGGTTTGTCCTTGCCAGACAGCTACCGATCAGGTCGACATTTCGGTCAGGATGTTCTTCAGCCAGCTTTCGCCATAAGCGTGCTCAGCCTTGCCGAGCGAGAAGTCGGCAGGCGAAATCGCCGTCGCGCTGGACTTGATCTTGCCGCCTTCCAGCTTGAATACCTGTGCGATGCTGACCGACTCGTGGTCGCTGACGGCGCTGTAGCAGACGTTGATGCCCGAGAACTCGATGGTTTCCTTGCCGTTCAGCAGATTGACCACGTTCATGGCGCAGACCTTGGCTTGGGAATTTGCCGAGTAGCCCGACTTCGGCATCGGAGGTCCATCGGAGGGCAGGGCCGTGGCGTCGCCGATGACATGGATGCCCTTGTGTTTGGTGGACTCGAAGCTGACCGCGTCGACCGGGCACCATTTTTTGTCGTCGCCAACCAGGCCGGCCTTGACGGCGATATCGCCAGCGCGCTGGGAGGGGATCAGATTGATGACGTCGCCCTTGAAGTCCTCGATGCCTTCGACGCTGACCAGCTTGGCACCGGTGTCGGCCTTGGTGACCTTCTTGCCGCCGATGTACTGGAAGTTGTCCTTGTAGTAGGTGCTCCAGGCCTTGGTGAACAGCGGCTTCTTGGAAACCACGTCGGGATTGGCGTCGAGCAGGATCAGCTTGGACTTCGGCTTGCGGGTCTTCAGGTAATGGGCGATCAGGCAGGAACGCTCATAGGGTCCGGGCGGGCAACGATAGGGCGTCAGCGGCATGCTGATGATGACGGTGCCGCCATCCTTCATCGACTGAAGCTGGTTGCGCAGCAGGGTCGATTGCGCGCCGGCCTTCCAGGCGTGCGGAAAGATTTCGGCGGTCTGGGCGTTGTAGCCCTCGATTTCCTCGGTGCGGAAGTCGATGCCGGGCGAGACGATCAGGCGGTCATAGTCGAGGGTGCCCTGGTCGGTAACGACCTTCTTGGCTGCCGGATCGATATCCGTGACTTCCGCATAGACCATCTTGACGCCGTGATTCGCCGTCAGCTTGTCGTAGCCGATGGTCAGCGAATTCAAGTCGTTGGTGAGGCCCGCGATGTAGAAATTGCTGAACGGGCAGGAAACGAACTGCTTGTTCCGTTCGATCATTACCACTTCGATCGACTTGTCCAGCATGCGCACGTACTTGGCAGCAATGGTGCCACCGTAGCCGCCGCCGATCACGACTACGCGGCGCCCACTTTTGGGCATGAGCTCCGCCGCCCGGCCGATCATCGGCAGGCCCGCGGCTCCGGCTGCGCCGGCTCCGGCGCCAACCAGTTTCAGAAAACTTCTGCGATCCAGTGTCATGTCATGTTCTCCCTTATTTCACGCTGGCGTAGAAGTGGAGCAGCGCTTCCAGGTCTT
Organism: Rhodocyclales bacterium; assembly: GCA_026399475.1. GTDB lineage: Bacteria > Pseudomonadota > Gammaproteobacteria > Burkholderiales > Rhodocyclaceae > Sulfuritalea. Next base: position 55,862 of record JAPLQY010000082.1, on the reverse strand, counting down.
CCTTGGACAGCGGCTTAACCTTTTCAGCCATCTTCTCCGGCATCTTGCGTGCGCCGGACTGGTACAAGTCCATCTGCATCTGCAGATACGGGAGCCACTGGCTGGCCATAGTCGGCGTATCGTCCTTGCCTTCCTTGCCGTCTTCAAGATGGCAGCGTGAGCAATTGGCCTCCTGCAGCTCGGCACCCTTCTTGACCTTGGCCGCATTGAGGGCCTGCGTGGTCGGGTGGAACTTCTGCTTGGAGAAGAACGTTGCCATCGCATCGAAATCAGCGTCGGTGTAGCCCTTCGCCAGGCGACCCATCACGGTGGAAGGACGCTCGCCGCTCTTGAATTTCTTCATCGCGTCGACGATTGCCGGCTTTGACTGGCTGGCCAGGCTGGGCATCGTCAGGCCCGCGCTGCCGCCATTGGTGCCGTGACAACCGGCGCAGGCGAACGAGATCATCTCGGCGCTGGGCGGCGCAGCCATTGCCGCTGCCGAAAACGCCAGGGCACCGGTGGCCAGCGCCCATCCTTTCCACTTCATCGTCATTATTGCCTCCTCCTTCTTATTGAAGAAAATGCTGCACGTGATACGAGTTTATTGCTTCTGTACATCGATATAGTTCTTCACGCCCGGGCTGGGTTTGTCGAGGCCGAACTGATAGCCCAGCGAAACATAATGGAAGCGGGCATTGGTGTAGTCCTCGTGCAGCGCGAAGCCGAAGTTATACACCTTATCGGCGGTAATGGCATGGTCACCCTTGCCGCCGCCGGCCTTGCTGCGCTCGAAGATCACGACCCACTTGTTGCCTTCCTTTTTGCCTTCGGCCTTGAGCCCGCTCTTGCCGCCGTCCATGTGCCGCTCGCTGTCGACCCAGCCGTCGACCGGGCCCTGGCCCTTGCCGCTGCGGAACTGGATCAGGTCCATGAACTTGCCGCCGGCCAGATCGGCACCGGTGATGTATTTCGTCTTCTTGTCGTCCTTGGCATCCTTCATGGTGCGCAGATCAACGTGGCAAGTGGCCCAGCAGCCGTTCAGTTCGCTGCCGTCGACCGTGCCGCCCCCGTCGAACATCATTGTGAGCTTGACTTCGTTCTTCGGGTCGAGCTTCTTGTCGCTATTCTTCGGCGGTACCCATTCGAAGCGGAAGTAGATCTTGCTGTCGTCATGGGTGGCCTGGAAGGTCATGGGAATGAATCCCACCTTGCCTGCCGGCGGGTTCGGCTCCATAACGGTCTTCGAAACGCCGACCGGCTTGCCCGTCACGATGGCTGTGCCGACCTCGTTGGCGTCGCCTTCGTGACACTTGGCGCAGGCGCGCTTTTTTTCGACGATGTCCGCGGCGGAGGAATGGTCTGCCTTGTTCATGATCCATTCCAGGCCTGCCTGGCCGGGATAGAACACCTTGATCTGGCGCGTCGGCACCTTACTCCAGTCGACGGCCGTGATGGTGCTGGCTGCGGCTTCAGTCTTCGTCGGCTTGGCCTGGCCAGCAACCGCCGCCGCCGTAGTCGCTGCAGTTGCCGCTGCAGTCGCTCCGACGGTTGCCGCGGCATTCATGGCAGTGCTCATCGCAGTGGCCGCCGCTGCCACGGCAGGCGCTGCCGCTGCGGCGGTCGTGGCGGGCTTCTCCTCGGGTTTGGCTGGAGCAGCGGGTTCCGGCGCCGGCGCGGCAGCTTGCTGTCCTTTCGCCTTGTCCTGCTTCAGATGAACAGCCTTGTGCGCGATGCCTTTGTGGCAGTCGATACAGGTCTTGCCGTCCTCTATGGCGCCTTCGTGTTTGGTCACCGACCGATCTTTCTGCTTCGCCGGGTCCATGGTCTTGAAGTCGTGGCAGTTGCGGCACTCCTTCGAATCGCGATCTTTCATCCGCTCCCAGACGCGCTCAGCCATGACCAGTCGGTGTTCCTCATATTTCTCCGGCGTGTCGAGGGTGCCCTTGATGTGGCCGATGACGTCGCGCGCCGCCATCAGTTTCTGGAAGGACTTGAAGATGTAGTCGGTGGGCGTCTTGCTGCTGGCCACGTGGCAGTCGGCGCATTGCACCGTGGTGCCGCTGCGGTTCTTGTAGTGGACGGTCTTCTTCAGTTCCTCGAAGGGAATCGTCATTTCATGGCAGGACATGCAGAAGTCGGAGCGGTTGGTGTACTCCATGCCCATGTTGAGGCCGCCCCAAATGATCACGCCGCCCAGTATGCCAATGACGATCATGCGCAGCATCGAGCATTTTGGTGGGTTGAGCAGGGAATCGATAAAACCCTGCTTGGCTTCACTGCATTTGTTTTCGTCCGCCATTGTTCAAATCCAAAATTGTCGTCAGCCGGGATAGGCGAGACGTTTGTTTTTGAGTCAATGGAAATGGCAAGGAGTGCGCAGATTCAATCTGTGTCAGCCCACGCTTCGCCTATCTCCCCGAATGTGACGTCATGCTAGCGTCACTATTGCTTATAGGGTGATTATCACAGACCGTGCCTCGTTCGAAAAAGAAAATTGTGATTGATCGATCGATCAAGTCTTTTTTAGATTTTGCTAATATGATATTGGTATCTACCCGGGCTAGTCGGGGTAGGCGTTTGGGCGCCGGCCGGATTGGGGTCCGGTGGCTAATTTCCGGCATGGGCAAACGAAAGCGGCGCGGGAGAAACCCGCGCGCCGTATCGTCAGCGCCGACTTTTCACTCCATTGCTTCGTACAGAGGCAGTGTGAGGAACTCGGGGTAGTTATCGGCCAGCGACATTTCCTCGAAGATCTTTGCCGCTTGGTCGTAGGTCTCGGTCTTTTCACCCTGGGCGGTGACGGTGGCCTTCACCTTTGCCAGTTCCTCGGGAATGATGGCGCGGACCATGTCGGCGGTGACCTTGCGGCCGTCATCCAGCTTGCCCTTGGGACTGACTACCCACTGCCACACCTGCGAGCGGCTGATCTCCGCCGTGGCGGCGTCTTCCATCAGGTTGTGGATGGGCACGCAGCCGTTGCCGGCGAGCCAACTGCCTAGGTAATGGATGCCGACGTTGATGTTGTTGCGCACTCCAGCCTCGGTGATAGGCTGCTCGGGCTGGAAGTTGAGCCAGTCCTTGGGGCCGAAGTTTTCGTCGCGCTGTTTTTCCCACTGGTTGGGGCGCTCGCCCAGCACTTTCTTGAACTCCTCGGCGGCGATCGGCACCAGCCCAGGGTGCGCCACCCAGCCGCCGTCGAAGCCGTCGTTGGCATCGCGGGTCTTGTCGTGACGAATGCCGGCCAGCGCCCTCTCGTTGGCCACCGGGTCGTTCTTGATCGGGATCAGCGCGCTCATGCCGCCCATCGCTGGGGCGCCGCGCTTGTGGCATGCTTTGACCAGCGCCAGCGCGTAGCTGCGCATGAAGGGTACTTCCATGGTGATGGCGCCGCGATTGGCGAGGCAGAAATCCTTGTTGCGTTTGAACTTCTTGATGCAGGAGAAGATGTAGTCCCAGCGTCCCGCGTTAAGGCCGGCACTGTGCTCACGCAGTTCGTAAAGGATTTCTTCGAGCTCGAAGGTGGCCAGTATCGTTTCGATCAGCACGGTGGCCTTGATGGCGCCCTGCGGCAGGCCGATCTCGTTCTGCGCCATGATAAAAATGTCATTCCACAGGCGCGCTTCAAGATGGCTTTCCATCTTCGGCACGTAGAAGAAGGGACCAGCCCCGCGGGCGATTTGCTCCTTGGCGTTGTGGAACAGGAATAGCGCGAAATCGAAAATGCCGCCGGAGACGCGCTGGCCGTCGATCAGCACGTGCTTTTCGTCGAGATGCCAGCCGCGCGGACGCACCTGCAGGGTGGCGATCTTGTCATTGAGCCTGTATTCCTTGCCGGCCTCGTTCTTGAAGCTCAGTTCGAGGCGGATGGCCTTGTAGAGATTGATCTGGCCCTGAATCAGGTTGTCCCACTTCGGGCTGTTGGAATCCTCGAAATCGGTCATGTAGCTGTCCGCGCCGGAGTTGTAGGCGTTGATGACCATCTTGGCTTCGACCGGGCCCGTGATTTCGGTATGGCGGCGTTCAAGTGCCTTGGGCAAGGGTGCAATCTTCCAGTCGCCGTCGCGGATGTGCTTTGTTTCGGGCAGGAAATCCGGCATTTCGCCGCCATCGATGCGTGCCTGTCGTTCGATGCGGGCCTTGAGCAGTTCCTGGCGGCGAGGCTCGAAGGCTCGATGCAGCTTGGCGACAAGCGCCATGGCTTCGGGTGTGAGGATCTTTGCATAGTCGGCGGTGACGGGGGCGGTGATCTGAATACCGGCAGGCAGGTTCATGTAGGGGCTCCTTGGTGTGGGGTGCGACGATGATGGAATTCTATTCTTGCCTGTTTCAGGATAGAAGCTATGATTTAATCAATTGATTATTGATTAATAGTATCGAATGGATCAGTTCAAGCAGATTTCTGCCTTTGTTGGTGTCGCAAGTCGCGGCAGCATGTCGGCAACTGCGCGTGCCGAAGGGGTCACCCCAGCCATCATCGGCCGGCGTCTGGATGCGCTGGAAGAGCGCCTGGGAGTCAAACTGCTGTTGCGCACGACGCGACGAATCTCGCTCACCTTCGAGGGTGCGGCCTTCCTTGAGGATTGCCAACGTATCCTGCGCGAATTGGCGGATGCGGAAGGCGCGGTGAGTCTGGGCGGCATTCGTCCCGGTGGCCATTTGAAGGTATCCGCTCCGGCCGGGTTTGGACGGCGCCACGTGGCGCCGTTGCTGACGAGGTTCGTCGAAGGAAATCCGGATGTGACGGTGAGGCTCGACCTGTCCGACCGGCTCGTCGATCTGGTCGATGAGAACGTCGATTGCGCCATCCGTATCGGTGATCTGGCGGATTCATCGCTGATCAGCATCCGGCTTGGCGAAATGCAGCGCGTGGTTGTTGCCAGCCCGGATTACATTGCGAAATTCGGCGTGCCGCCGGCACCGACTTTTCTGGTCGAGCACAACTGCTTGTCGCTGCGTCAGCAACGCGGCTGGACGCTCCGTGTAGAGGACGAAGTGCGGGTGATAAAGGTGAGCGGCAGCTTCGAGTGCAACGATGGCGCTGTGTTGCACGATTGGGCGCTGGCAGGCAAGGGGCTGGCTTGGCGCTCGCTCTGGGAAGTGGGTGCAGATATTGCCGCGGGACGACTTGTGACGATACTTGACGAATTCGCAGCGCCACCCGTAGGAATTCACGCCGTGGTGCCGCAGCGTCGGCATTTGCCCCTGCGCGTTAGGTTGTTCATCGATTTGCTCAAGGCGACGTGGCGCAAGCCAGCCTATTGGGCAGCGGCAGCAGGGGGCTGAATTTTGGAGGGCGGATGATCGCGCGTCATGGCAAGGCCTGCTGCATAAATTCGTCGAGTTTCCGTATCCATTCACCTCTGCCAAAGACAAAGCCGTCATTGTGGCCACCCTCAATCTCTAGAAACTGTTTCGGTTTGTGGGCGCCTTCGAAAAGGCGCCGGCCATGGGCGAAGGGAATGATCTCGTCATTACGGCTGTGGATCACCAGTACCGGGCAGGCAACCTGCGATAGGTTCGTCAGGGTGTCATATCGAATGTGGGCGAGCAGTCGTATCGGCAGAAGGGGATACAGCTCGGCTCCCAGGTCGGGCACGGAGGTGAAGGTCGAGGCCAGCACCAATGCGGCCGGATGTTTCTGTGTCGCCAGCCGCGCTGCCACGCCGCCTCCCAAGGACTCGCCAAAGAGGACGATGCGATTAGCGGGAAATCCGAGTGTATGTGTGGCGTGGAGCCAGGCGGCGTCTGCATCAAGATAGATGCCGTTCTCCGATGGGCTTCCGCTGCTTCGGCCATAGCCGCGATAATCAAGTATGAAAGTTGCCAAGCCCAGATCATGAAACATGCGGACGTAGTCAAGCCGGTGAGCAATGTTGCCGGCATTGCCGTGAAAGAAGACCACCAGACCGCGTGCCCCTCGTTTCGTGTCAGACGGAACAAACCAGCTGTCGAGACTTTCGCCGTCGGCGGTCGCCAGTTTCACCGGGGTGAACGGTAGACCAATATCTGCCGGGCTGGCGCGAAAGCTGCGATCGATCTCTGGCAGGAACACCAGGGAGGCCTGTCTGAAATAGATCAGGGCCATCAGCCCTAGATAGATCAACAGAATGATCTGGAGTGCCGACCACAACATCGAGGAAATCTTTCTGGGGAGTCGAGCGGTCAAAATGTACGTGGGTAGTTCGTAAGCAAATCACATGACTACTCTAACCCACAAAAAATGCCGCACCGGTTTCCCGGTGCGGCATTATCGCGAGTGCGGTCCTATTACTACTTAGTGGAACTGCTCTTCTTCAGTCGACCCGTGGAGTGCCGTGACCGATGACGCGCCACCCTGGACTGCAGTGGTGACGTCGTCGAAGTAGCCGGTGCCAACTTCCTGTTGGTGCGAGACAAAGGTGTAGCCGCGGTCGCGGGCAGCGAACTCCGGCTCTTGGACCTTTTCGACGTAGGCCGTCATGCCGCGCGCCATGTAGTCCTGCGACAGATCGTACATGTGGTACCACATGTTGTGGATACCGGCCAGCGTGATGAACTGGTACTTGTAACCCATGGCGCCCAGTTCGCGCTGGAACTTGGCGATAGTCGCATCGTCGAGATTCTTTTTCCAGTTGAACGACGGCGAACAGTTGTAGGCTAGCAGCTTGCCCGGGAACTTGGCGCGGATGGCCTCGGCGAACGCCTTGGCAAACGCCAGATCCGGGGTGCCAGTTTCGCACCATACCATGTCGGCGTAGGGTGCGTAGGCCAGGCCGCGGCTGATGGCTTGTCCGAGACCTTTTTTGGTCTTGTAAAAGCCTTCCGAGGTGCGTTCGCCAGTGATGAAGGGTTTGTCGTTCTCGTCAAAATCGGAAGTAACGAGGTCAGCGGCTTCCGCATCTGTACGGGCCAGGATGATGGTCGGCGTGCCCATGATGTCGGCCGCCATGCGCGCGGCAATCAGTTTCTGCACGGCTTCCTGCGTCGGCACCAGCACCTTGCCACCCATGTGGCCACACTTCTTGACCGAGGCAAGCTGGTCTTCGAAATGCACGCCCGCGCTACCGGCACGAATCATCGCCTTCATCAGTTCAAAGGCGTTCAGCACGCCGCCGAAACCTGCTTCGGCATCGGCCACGATCGGTACGTGATAGTCGATGAACCCCTTGTCGCCGGCATTGACGCCCTTTGAATGCTGGATTTCATCAGCACGGCGAAAAGTGTTGTTGATGCGCTCGACCACCTTCGGTACCGAGTCCACCGGATACAGCGACTGGTCCGGGTACATGGCGGCATAGGAATTGTTGTCCGCGGCAACCTGCCAACCCGACAGGTAGATGGCCTTGATGCCGGCCTTGACCTGCTGCATGGCCTGACCGCCGGTGAGGGCGCCGAGGCAGTTGACGTAGGGTGTGGTGTTCACCAGATCCCACAGCTTTTCGGCGCCGCGGCGGGCCAGCGTGTATTCGATGGGGAAGGAACCACGCAGGCGGATTACATCATCGGCGCTGTATCCACGCTTGATGCCTTTCCAGCGGGGGTTTTCGGCCCAGTCCTTGGCCAGGGCGGCAGCTTGTGCTTTGCGATCAGTCATGTTCAATCCTCTGAAGGGTCGTTGTCGAAGGGGGTGCTCCAGGCAGGAGCAGTGACGACAGTATAAAGAGGATTTTGCGTTGCAGCAATAGTCTTATATAAGACTTGGAATATTTTATTATTATTATTTAACAGTATGTTGCGCTAACTATTTTGCAATGCGGGAAGCGTTTCGTGATAACAAAACATTTCCCAGCTTTATTGATATATGTCTTATATAAGACCTAGCTTAGTGCAGCGGGGTGGCGCTGACAATAACACCGTCTTCGTCCGCGTATAGCCATTCGCCAGGAGTGAATGTGACTCCGCCGAAATTCACAGGGATATCTGCTTCACCGACATTTTTCTTTATGGTCTTCATCGGATGGGTGTCAATCGCAAACACTCCGATGTCCATCTCGCCAATCGCGCGAGAATCGCGAATGCAGCCATAGACGACGATGCCCGCCCAGCCATTCTGTACCCCCAAAGCCGCAAGCTGATCTCCGACCAGCGCCCGGCGCAGACTACCGCCCCCGTCGATTACCAGTACGCGGTTTTCGCCTGGAGATTCGAGCGCATTTCTGACCAGCGAGTTGTCTTCGAAAAGTTTGAGCGTGGCAATGCAGCCGTAAAAGGCCGCACGACCACCAAAGCTGCTGAACATGGGCTCGACGACGCGTACCTTGTATTCATGAGCGTCGCAAAGGTCGGCGGTACGGATGTCCATGGTCAGATGTTATGAGTAAATCCGGCGCGAGGCTCTATAGCGCGGTTTCGTTAGCTCAGATTGCAGAAGTTACGGGCGGGATGCTCGCTGTCTCTTCGAAACTGAGCACGACCTTTTCGTGTTCGTCGAGGTCAATGGTGACGCGACCACCGTGGACCAGTTTTCCGAACAGTAATTCGTCGGCTAGCGCCGAGCGAATCGTATCCTGGATCAGGCGTGCCATCGGGCGAGCGCCCATCAGGGGATCAAAGCCTTTTTCTGCCAGCCAGGCACGTAGCGTGTCGGTGAAGATGGCCTCCACTTTCTTCTCGTGAAGTTGCCCTTCGAGCTGCATGAGGAACTTGTCCACCACGCGCAGAATGATCTCAGCATCGAGCGCTCTAAACGAGATGATGGCATCCAGCCGATTGCGAAACTCCGGCGTAAACATGCGCTTGATATCAGCCATTTCATCGCCTTGACCTTTGTTGGCGGTGAAGCCAATGCTGGTCTTCTGAAGGGCCTCGGCTCCCGCGTTTGTGGTCATGACAATCACCACATTGCGGAAATCTGCCTTGCGGCCATTGTTGTCAGTCAAGGTGCCGTGGTCCATTACTTGCAGCAGAATGTTGAACACCTCCGGGTGCGCTTTCTCTATTTCGTCCAGCAACAGCACCGCGTGTGGCTTCTTGGTAACCGCTTCGGTCAGTAGCCCCCCCTGATCAAACCCGACATAGCCCGGCGGCGCACCGATGAGTCTGCTAACGGCATGGCGTTCCATGTATTCCGACATATCGAAACGAATCAGTTCTATGCCCATGCCATAGGCCAACTGGCGGGCTACCTCGGTCTTGCCGACGCCTGTGGGTCCGGAGAAAAGGAAGCAGCCGATTGGTTTCTGTGGATCACCCAGTCCGGAACGCGACATTTTGATCGCTCTGGTCAGGGCATCGATGGCCGCTTCCTGGCCGAAGACCATGTTTTTCAGATCGCGGTCGAGATTCTTCAGTGCCGAACGGTCGTCTGCGGAAACGTGCTGTGGCGGTATTCGGGCGATCTTAGCGACGATGTCTTCGATCTCGAGCTTGCCAATGGTTTTCTTCTGCTTTGACTTCGGCAGGATGCGCTGGGCGGCACCAGCCTCGTCGATAACGTCGATCGCCTTGTCGGGCAGGTGGCGGTCGTTGATGTATTTCGCCGCCAGCTCTGCCGCGCTCGAAATGGCCGCGGAGGAATATTTGACGCCATGATGTTCTTCAAAGCGGGACTTGAGACCGCGCAGAATCGACACGGTTTCATCCACCGACGGCTCATCGACATCGACCTTCTGGAAGCGACGCGACAGGGCGTGGTCCTTTTCGAACACGCCGCGAAACTCGGTGTAGGTGGTAGCACCGATGCACTTCAGCGCGCCGGACGACAAGGCCGGTTTGAGCAGATTGGACGCATCCATGGTGCCGCCCGATGCCGCGCCGGCGCCGATCAGAGTATGGATTTCGTCAATGAACAAAATAGCGTTCGGGTTTTCTGCCAGTTGCTTGAGGACGCCTTTAAGGCGCTGTTCGAAGTCACCGCGATACTTGGTCCCGGCCAGGAGGGCTCCCATGTCCAGGCAATACACGGTTGCATTGGCCAGAATCTCAGGCACGCGTCCTTCGACGATATGGAGAGCAAGCCCTTCGGCGATGGCTGTCTTGCCGACGCCCGCTTCCCCAACCAACAGCGGGTTGTTCTTGCGGCGGCGGCAAAGGGTCTGGATTACCCGCTCCAGTTCCTTGTCGCGTCCGATCAGCGGATCGATCTTGCCGGCTAGTGCCAATTGATTGAGGTTCTGTGTGAAGTTCTCAAGTGCCCCCGCCTTTTCTTGCGTTTCAACGTCAGTCTCCGCCGGATCTTCCTTGCCTCTTGGCTGCGGAGTCTTGGTGATGCCGTGGGATATAAAGTTCACTACATCCAGTCGGGTAATGTTCTGGCGCTGAAGGAAAAAGACGGCGTGCGAGTCTTTCTCGCCGAATATTGCCACCAGCACGTTCGCGCCGGTGACTTCCTTCTTTCCCGAGGACTGCACATGAAGGATTGCGCGCTGGATCACCCGCTGGAAACCGAGTGTCGGTTGCGTGTCAATTTCATCACTGCCGGCTACGGTCGGCGTGTGCTCATTGATGAAGGTCAGCAGTTCCTTCCTCAGGCCTTCTACGTCGGCGGTGCAGGCGCGCAGTACTTCGGCCGCTGAGGGGTTATCGAGCAGCGCGAGCAGAAGATGCTCGACGGTGATGAACTCATGACGCTTCTGTCGGGCTTCGACAAAGGCCATGTGCAAGCTGACTTCGAGTTCCTGGGCAATCATCAGTTTTCCTCCATCACGCAAGCCAGCGGATGCTGGTGCCGACGTGAAAATTCGCTCACCTGTTCAACCTTTGTCGCAGCTACATCCCGAGGATACACTCCGCACGCACCTTTTCCTTCGCGATGTACCTTGAGCATAACTTGCGTCGATTGCTCGCGCGACAACCCAAAAAACTTTTCAAGTACTACTACGACGAAATCCATCGGAGTGAAGTCATCGTTGAGCAGCAATACCTTGTACATTGGTGGCGGCTTGGTGCGACTCTGCTCCGGCGCCAAGGCGGCGCCGCCCTCCAAGCCGACTTGCTTGCGTGTAACCATGACTGGATTCTAATGTGATTCGTACGCAGTTCAACACCAAGGAAAAGAGGGGAATAGCGCGGCGATGTCACCGTATTTTGGGATGATCGCCAAATATGCAAGAGTCCGGTATGTGCGATGCAACATCGAAAGTTGTTGACGCTGCTTGACAATGTGCGTAAAACGCGAAACGTGTTTAGTTCAAATTTCCCCGCAGTGACCTACGGTCGTCTCATAGTCTGTCGAATTGCAGCTCCTCTGAATTGCCGCTTGGCCCCCTCTGCTATTCCGAATTTGAACCTCAAACATGCCCCGGCCGGGGTGCGGCGTTTTGCAGCCCGCAGCGGTGGCCGATTCGTTCGTTTTTGATTAAGGAAAAAGTTACATGGCAACTGGTACTGTTAAGTGGTTCAACGACGCCAAGGGTTTTGGTTTTATTACCCCGGATGACGGCAGCGAAGATTTGTTCGCGCATTTCTCGGCCATCAACATGGCTGGGTTCAAGTCCCTGAAGGAAGGCGACAAGGTGACTTTTGACGTGGTGCAAGGCCCCAAAGGCAAGCAGGCGTCGAACATTCAGAAGCCTTGATGTTCCCGATCTTTTCGGCGCCAGGATAATTCTGGTTCCGGAAATGCAAAGCCCGCCCGACGTAACAATTGGGCGGGCTTTGTTTTTTGTGCGGCTGATCGATTGGCGGCTTACATGCGATCAATCATCGCCTGGCCGAATGCCGAGCATTTGACTTCCTTGGCGCCTTCCATAAGACGGGCAAAGTCGTACGTAACGACCTTGTCGCCGATGGCGGCTTCCATCGATTTGATGATGAGGTCTGCGGCCTCTGTCCAGCCAAGGTGACGCAGCATCATTTCGGCAGACAGGATCAGCGAACCCGGGTTAACGTAATCCTTCCCCGCGTATTTCGGCGCCGTTCCATGAGTCGCTTCGAAACAGGCATACAGGTCCGAAATGTTGGCCCCCGGGGCAATACCAATACCACCAACCTGAGCTGCAAGTGCATCGGAAATATAGTCGCCGTTCAGGTTGAGTGTGGCGATGACGTCATACTCTGCCGGGCGGAGAAGGATCTGCTGCAGGAAGGCATCAGCAATCGCATCCTTGACAATTATGCCGTTGGGCAGCTTGAGCCACGGGCCGCCGTCGATTTCCACGCCGCCAAATTCGTTCTTCGCCAAAGCATAAGCCCAGTCACGGAAGCCACCTTCGGTGTACTTCATGATGTTTCCCTTGTGTACGATCGTGACTGACTTGCGCTTGTTGGTAATGGCGTAGTTGACGGCGGCGCGCATCAGGCGCTCGGTTCCTTCACGCGAGACCGGTTTTATACCAATGCCTGACGTATTGGGGAAGCGGATTTTCGTTACCCCCATTTCCTCTTGCAGAAACTTGATCAGCTTCTTCGCCGGCGCCGATTCAGCTTGCCATTCGATGCCACAGTAGATGTCTTCCGTATTCTCCCGGTAGATCACCATGTCGGTTTTGCTTGGGTCCTTAAGGGGCGACGGGATGCCTTTGAAGTAGCGTACTGGACGCACGCATTGGTACAAGTCCATCTCCTGCCGCAAGGCGACATTGAGCGAACGGATGCCGCCGCCCACCGGCGTAGTCAGCGGTCCCTTGATCGAGACTGAATATTCCTTGCACGCAGTGATGGTTTCTGCCGGCAGCCAGACGTCAGGCCCGTATAGACGGGTAGCTTTTTCTCCAGCATAAACTTCCATCCAGGAGATCTTGCGTTTGCCGCCGTAAGACTTCTGCACGGCGGCGTCTACTACTTTTTGCATGACCGGCGTGATGTCCACACCTATGCCATCGCCCTCGATGAAAGGAATGACAGGATTGTCAGGAATCGGCTGGCCGGGAATGATTTTCTGACCATGTGTGGGAACCTTGATAAGAGACGTGCTCATGCCTGCTCCGTTAAGAATAGTGTGTTGAGAATCAAGATGACTGCGGGACTGATCAATATTAATTATCCTCCAAAAACGTATCTGGCTCCAACTGCCCTTGGTGTCAGGCCGCTGCAGCGCGCACTGGTAGAATTCATAGGACTACATCAACAAGATTGCGCATCATGCCCGCTGCCTCCTCCGATGATCTGGTCTCCGAATCCATCGCTAATGTGCTTGTCGACGGATTCAACAAGCACTATCGACTGTTTCATGAGAGTTCCGCGCTCGCCAAGCAACGGTTTGATCAGGCGCGCTGGCAGGAGGGCCGGCAGGCAGTTCGGGATCGCATCCAATTTTATGACGATCGGGTCAGAGAAACGACAGATAGGCTGCATCGCGAATTCAATGCCGACAGCTTGAGCGACGTTGTCTGGCAGGAAGCGAAGCTTCAATACATCGGATTGCTGACCAACCACAAGCAACCCGAACTAGCGGAAACCTTCTTCAATTCGGTGTTCTGCCAGATCCTGCACCGCACGTATTTCCATAACGATTTCATTTTCGTGCGGCCGGCGGTGTCCACCGAGTACATTGAGTCCGATCCGCCAACTTATCGTTGTTACTACCCCAATGACGCGGGCTTTCGCGCTTCGATTCGCCAAGTGTTCGTCGATTTCAGCTGGACGCGGGAATTTGACGACCTGGATCGCGATGTCGATTTTATCTTGCGTAGCATTGAATCGCATCTTGGCACCATTCCGGCGCGTGAGGCCAACCTCCAGATTCAGGTACTCAATTCGGCTTTTTATCGCAACAAAGGTGCCTACGTTATTGGCAAGGCGGTCAATGGCGCTTTTGAGTATCCGTTTGCCGTTCCCGTACTGCATTCCGACGAAGGCAAACTCTATCTTGATACGATCATCCTGGATGCTTGGCGGATTGCGGTGTTGTTCTCCTTGTCGCGCGCCTATTTCATGGTCGACATGGAAGTGCCTTCGGGCTATGTTCAGTTTCTGCGTTCGATCATGCCTAACAAGCCGCGCTCCGAGCTTTACACCATGCTCGGACTGGGCAAGCAAGGCAAGACCATGTTCTTCCGGGACCTGATATTTCACCTGCACCATTCGGCCGACCAGTTTATCGTCGCGCCGGGCATACCCGGTCTGGTCATGCTGGTGTTCACACTGCCGTCCTACCCCTATGTATTCAAGGTCATCAAGGATGTTTTCGGTAGTTCTAAGGAAGTTGATCACGACACCGTGCGGCGCAAGTATCAGTTGGTAAAACAAGTGGATCGCGTCGGGCGCATGGCTGACACGCTCGAGTTTTCAAAGGTTGCGCTGCCCCGCAAACGTTTCTCGCAGGAACTGATCAATGAACTATACAAGGAGGTACCGTCGCTGATGGAGGAGGATGGTGACGATCTGGTCATCAGGCACCTTTACATCGAGCGACGCATGGAGCCGCTCAATATCTACCTTGAGAAGGCAGAGAAGGCTGGTCGCGATGATCAGGTGGAGCACGCTGTCTGCGAATACGGCAACGCGATCCGGGAGCTTGCCATTGCCAATATATTCCCCGGCGACATGCTGTGGAAAAACTTTGGCATCACTCGCTACGGGCGCGTGGTGTTTTATGACTACGACGAAATTGAATACATGACTGACTGCAAGTTTCGTCGTATCCCGCCAGCGCCGAATTTTGAGGCCGAAATGTCGGGTGAGGTTTGGTACTCGGTGTCACGATTGGACGTATTCCCAGAGGAGTTCGCAACCTTTCTGCTGGTGTCGGACAGGATTCGCGATGCCTTCATGCGCCATCACTCCGATCTGTTTGATGCGGAGTTCTGGCAGAGCACTCAGGAAGAGATCCGCAAGGGCGCGATGCAGGACTTTTTTCCTTACCCGGAATCGCAGCGCTTCCTAAATGTCTTTGGCAGCGGTTGTTCGGTTTGAGCCGTCTGATACTGTTCAACAAGCCCTATGGCGTCCTGACGCAGTTTTCCGACCGCGATGGGCGGCCGACGCTTGCCGACTACATTCCTGTCCCCGCGGTGTATGCCGCCGGCCGGCTTGATGCCGATTCGGAGGGCTTGGTCGTACTGACTGCCGATGGAGGTTTGCAGGCGCGAATCTCCGATCCGCGCCACAAGTTCGCCAAGTTCTACCGCGTCCAGGTCGAAGGCATGCCCACCGATACCGCTCTGCGGAAACTCGAGGAGGGGGTGGATCTTGGCGATTTCATTACGCTGCCATGTCAGGCACGCCGTATTGCCGAACCGCAGAATCTTTGGGAGCGAAATCCGCCAATCCGATATCGGCAGGCGATTCCGACCAGTTGGCTGGAAATCGTTCTGCGGGAAGGAAAAAACCGTCAGGTCAGGCGCATGACGGCACATGTCGGGTTTCCGACGTTACGGCTGATTCGCTGGGCGGTGGGCGACTGGACCTTGGAAGGTCTTGCATCTGGGCAGTGGCGTGAAATTGAAATCTCAGGTCAACCTGACGCAAAGCAGCGCGTTAATCTCCATAACGCCTCGAAGAACCGTGGTGTTAACAACACTCTACCTATATACAAACTAAAGGAAACACGATGAACAAGCTTCTCGCTACCCTGGTTGCCGGCCTGATCGCCACCTCCGCTTTTGCCGCTGATGCTCCGAAGGCCGCTCCGGCTGCCGCTCCTGCTGCTGCTGCTCCGGCTGCCGCTCCCGCTGCCAAGGCTGCCGCTCCGGCTGCTGCCCCGATGGCCGCCGAGAAGAAGGCTGAAGCTGCTCCCGCCAAGGCTGAAAAGAAGGCCAAGAAGGCAAAGAAGGCCAAGAAGGCTGACGCAGCCAAGTAATTTCCGCAGTCCGGGATAAAAAATGGCAGGGAAACCTGCCATTTTTTTGTCTATGGTTTCGGAATTTTCGATTAACTTGCCGATTCACAAAAATATTTTGTATCTGGCTCCTAGGTCGGGATTCCCTTTCCTATGGTCGATTTGGATGCCAAGAGGCCGCCTCTCGGGTGTTCATGCCGAAGGAGGTTCATCGTGCTGTTGAGAACGGTGCTGTTGGCGCTATCACTGTCCATTTCCATGACGGGGTGGGCTCAGCAGTCGCAGTTGCCCCTGCTCGAATTGTTCGCCGGGATGCACCGAATCGAGGCCGAAGTCGCGGCGACACCAAGTAGCCGCCAGACAGGAATGATGCAGCGCACGACCATGGCGCCTCAGCGCGGCATGTTGTTCGTGTTTCCTGAAGTCGCTGCACACTGCATGTGGATGCGCAATACGCTCTTGCCGTTGTCCGTAGCTTTCCTCGACGAAAAAGGCCGGATCATAAATGTTGAAGACATGCAGCCGCAATCTGACGACAACCATTGTGCTGCAAAGCCTGCGCGCTACGCACTGGAGATGAACTTAGGCTGGTTCAAGAGCCGTGGTTTGGGCGCTGCGTTCCCCATCATAGGCATCGAAAAAGCGGCCTCCGGCCGCTAAAACAGGGCTGGGCGTCTATCGTTTGACGCTCATTCCTGCCGGCGTGTTTTCTGGATAGCTGGATTTTCAGTAATGCGGGGGAACGTCGTCGCGCAGATTTCGCGGTTCGCTGGGAGCCGCGGGCAGAATCAACTGGTACAACTCGCGAATCTGAGCCTGTAGCAGGTCTATTTGCTGCTGCTGGCGAAAGACGGTGCGATTGAGTTCTTCAAGATGATCTTCTTCGAGGCCTAGCTTGATTTCTAGTTCGGTGATCCTGGATTCCATGCCGATTCCCCAGTCATCCAGCAGCAAAGGGCGCCTTACGGGCGCCCTTTGCTGATTGCACTCAACGGTAAAACAACCGTCTTTATCAGGCGAAATTCCTTGCCGCAAAGTCCCAGTTTGCCAGGGAACCGAGGAACGTCTCGACGAACTTGGGCCGGGCATTGCGGTAGTCGATGTAGTAGGCGTGTTCCCATACGTCGATGGTCAGCAGTGCTTTGTTCTCGCTGGTCAGCGGCGTTCCGGCGCCGGAGGTGTTGACGATATCGACCGAGCTATCGGGTTTTTTCACCAGCCAAGTCCAGCCGGATCCGAAATTGCCCACGGCGGAGGCCTGAAAGGCCTTCTTGAACTCGTCAAAGCTTCCCCACTTTTTGGTGATTGCGTCCGCCAGGGCGCCCGTCGGCGCGCCGCCACCACCTACTTTCATGCTGTTCCAGAAGAAGCTGTGATTCCAGACCTGCGCCGAGTTGTTGAAAACACCGCCGGCCGGAGCCTTCTTGATGATGGCTTCAAGGTCGAGATTCTCGTACTCGGTGCCCTTGATCAGATTGTTGAGGTTGGTCGCATAAGCCTGATGATGCTTGCCATAGTGGTACTCGAAGGTTTCCTTCGAGATGTGCGGAGCGAGTGCATCCATCGCATACGGCAGGGGGGGGAGGGTGTGTTCCATTGTGGTTCTCCTGTTGCTGTGGGGTGGAGGGCGATAAGGTTGACTATTATAGTCAAGAATTCATTCTGTGGCAATTGGCCCATGATCAGCGGTGCTATTGAGGATGCTGGCTTCAGCGCCGCCATGCGCCAGATGGAGGCTTACGGTTTGGCCCGCCCGCAAGCCGGCAGCATCGGTTATCAACCGGCCGTCGGCATCACGAACAATGGAAAAACCGCGCGCCAGCGTTGCTTCCGGATTCAGGTGCGCGAGTGCTGCAGCGAAGTTGTCCAGGGCACTTAGCCGCTTTTGGTGCTGCCTGCGGAGGGCGGCGTCGAGTCGCTGTGCCAGTAGTCCGATGTGCCCCCTGCGTTGTTCGGTACGTGGAACGCTGCGGCTCAGACCCAGCGCGGTGCGGTTCAGGCGGTCTCGATGTCGGCGCAGGCCGCGGGACAGGGAGACGTCCAGTTGTGAGCCTAGCAGCGCAAGCCTGTCGCGTGCCCGCGCCAAGCGTGCCGCCGGATGAACCAGCCGCAGCGACAGCTGATCCAGTCCCTGTTGTTGCCGGGCGATGAGGTAATGCATGGCTCTGCCAAGAGCTATTCCAAGATCATAAATTTCGCCCGCCGCCTCATGCCATCCTTGCGTCGCGAGTTCAGCGGCAGCAGTAGGTGTTGCGGCGCGCAGGTCGGAGACGTAATCGGCGACGGTTGTATCCGTCTCGTGACCTACCCCGCTGATGATCGGTAGTGGGCTCGCCACAATCGCGCGTACCAGGATCTCTTCGTTGAATGCCCAGAGGTCTTCTATGCTGCCACCGCCACGCACAATCAGCAGCAGGTCACACTCATTGCGCCGGCCTGCCACGGCGATCGCTTTGGCAATATCCTCGGCGGCGCTGTCGCCCTGAACCAGGGTTGGATAAAGGACTGCGGTGAGATGCGGCGCACGGCGTTTCAACGCCACCAGTACGTCGCGCAACGCGGCGGCGTGCGGCGAACTGATGATCCCAACACGACTTGGAAAACGCGGTAGCGGTCGCTTGCGCTCAGGCGCAAACAAGCCCTCCGCCTCCAGTCGCGCCTTCAGCCTGGCGAAGGCTTCGAACAGACGTCCCAGTCCGGCGCGACGCAGGGTTTCGATGTTTAGCTGGAAGTCGCCGCGAGGCTCATAGAGCGACACCAAGGCACGCGCCTCGACCTGCTGTCCATTTTCCAGTTGCCAGGGAATCGATTGGGCACGGGAGCGAAACATTACACAACGTGCCTGGGCGCTTTCGTCTTTGAGTGAAAAGTAGACGTGGCCGGAGGCAGCTCGGTTCAGATTGGAAATCTCGCCCGCCACCCATAGCAGCGGGAACTCCCTTTCCAGGCTATTACGGGCGAGCCGGTTAAGTTCGCTAATGCTGACGACAGTTGCGGGATCAAGCATTGACTGGGTGCTCTGGATCAGGGATAGGCAGGAGCGAAAATTCTACAGCATCCACGTCGCGTGCTGCCTCGGTGAGAATGCCCGCGAAGCCGCGCTGCGGCTAGGGATACCGAGCAACCATATGATTACTTGAAGATTTCAACTGCTCCGAAATTGCTCGAAAAAGGCGGAGTCCATGCGGGAGGCCGACTTGGCAGGTATATCGCATGATGATCCACACACTTATCCACAGATTTTGTGGATAAATTGGCTCGCTAATCCGGCGAGCACTAAGGCAGGACATTCCGGAAGCAATTTTTCTCCATGGGGGCTGTGACGATAGGCCGCGTTGCGCAAACCGGGTCGATGCGGTTGCGGTGGAATCAACGGCAGAGTCGGATGCGGCCGGAGATAGTGAAGCCGTTACTTTCCGAACTCATGCAGGCTATATTTCATCAAGTTTGAGGTGAAGGATGCTGTTCGGCTTTGCTCGCATTTCCCTGGCGTATCCGTTTGTGTTGCCGAATCGGCCTACTCGGGCTAAAGTTCGCGCTTTACCGCTTACCGGAGTCGTTCTCGTGTTTTCCATCATTCAGGCTGCCGGCTGGCCCATCTGGCCCCTGCTGTTCGCTTCCGTAATCGCAGTAGCACTCATCATCGAGCGTGCCACGGCCCTGCGCCGCACCAAAATCGTTCCCGTCGGATTACTGCAA
The DNA here is from genome assembly GCA_026399475.1 of Rhodocyclales bacterium. GTDB lineage: Bacteria > Pseudomonadota > Gammaproteobacteria > Burkholderiales > Rhodocyclaceae > Sulfuritalea. Next base: position 36,544 of record JAPLQY010000082.1, on the reverse strand, counting down.
AGCACTGTCGCCGACTACCGTCAAAGTGGACTTGCCGAGGCCCAGTTGGCACGCCTCGAGGCTCATTCGCCGCTAGGACGGGTTCTTGCCGCCGGTATGCGAAATGCCAGGAGTTCGCGCGAGATCATGAAGGAGGCGATCGAAGAAGCCGGGCGCGGAGTGGCTCATGATCTGGAGCGCTTCCTCACCACGCTGGGGACCATCGCGTCGATTGCACCGCTGATGGGCTTGTTTGGCACCGTGGTAGGCATGATCGAGATTTTCGGCTCGCCAACCTCTTCAGGTAACAATCCCCAAGCCTTGGCGCATGGCATTTCGGTGGCGCTCTATAACACTGGTTTCGGCTTGATCATTGCAATCCCCAGCATGATTTTCTATCGCCATTTTCGGGCGCAGGTCGACGGTTTTCTGGTCGAGATGGAGCAGGAAGCGGTGAAACTGGTAGAGATCATGCAAGGCGAGCGCAGATAGGGACGGGGGCGATGAATTTCCAGCGAGGACGGCAGCGCGAAGAACTTGAGATCAATCTGATCCCGATGATCGATGTGCTCTTGGTGATCCTGATTTTTCTCATGATCACCACTACGTATTCCAAGTTTTCCGGCTTGGAGATCAACCTGCCTACAGCCGATGCGCCGCAGAACAAGGAACAGCCGAACGAAATCAATGTGGTTGTTACCGCTGCCGGTGAAATCATGGTGAACAAGGCAGCGACAGGTGGTCGCGACATCGGATCCATTGCCAACGCGATGAAGCGACTGACAGGTACCGGCAAGGAGCCGGTAGTAGTCATCAACGCCGACGCCAAGGCCGCGCATCAGAGTGTCATCGATGTCATGCAGGCAGCCCAGCAGGCCGGGCTGTCGCACATATCCTTTGCCACCCAGCAGGCGCAACGCTGACGTCGGCGGACTTGCCGCTATCTGGCGGCGGCGTGGTCCGCTGGCCTATCTGCTGCTTCCCTTTTCGCTGCTGTTCATGCTGCTCGTCGCCTTGCGGCGAATCTGCTACCGTGCAGGACTCTTGCACCGCGACCACATGCCGGTTCCAGTGGTTGTTATCGGCAACATTACCGTCGGTGGTACCGGCAAGACCCCGCTGGTGATTCATCTGGCGTTGGCCCTGCGTGTGCTCGGGCGGCATCCGGGTATTGTCAGTCGCGGCTATCACGGCGGCATGACAGGTGTAGTCGAGGTGATGCCCGGTAGTGATCCCGCCGCGGTGGGTGACGAACCGGTACTCCTGGCCCGACGTTGTGGCTGCCCGGTATTTGTCGGCAGGGACAGGACGGCAGCGGCCCGCACTTTGCTCGCTGGATATCCGGAATGCGATGTGGTTCTTGCCGATGACGGACTGCAGCACTATCGTCTGGCTCGCGATGTCGAGATTGCCATGTTCGATCAACGTGGGGTGATGAACGGCTGGCCGTTGCCCGCGGGGCCTCTGCGAGAGCCGGCGTCGAGACTGACGCAGGTGGATGCGGTGGTTTTCAACGGGGCCGCCGTCTCACCAGTGACGACTTTTGATTGCGCCGTATTCGTTATGCGACTGATGGGCGACAGTTTCCATTCTCTTGATAATCCGCTGATGACGTGTAGCGCCATCGACCTGGCAGGTCGAAAATTGCATGCAGTGGCCGGCATCGGTTCGCCGCAGCGTTTTTTTGATCGGCTGAGCGAGATGGGGCTGAGCTTTGCCGAACACGCCTTCGGCGATCACTACAACTTTTGCGCGGAGGATCTCGCTTTTGCCGGCGACGCTATCCTGACGACGGAAAAGGATGCCGTAAAATTGGCCAGAATTTCCTTGCCTCTGCCAGTATGGGTGCTGCCCGTGACGGCCGAGGTAAGCCCCGACCTCGCTGCATTTGTTCTGGAGAAACTTAATGGACCCCCGTCTGCTTGAAATACTCGTTTGCCCGGTCTGTAAGGGGCCGCTGGAGTACCGAAAAGGGGCGTCCGAACTGGTCTGCAAGGGATGCAAGCTTGCCTATCCAGTGAAGGACGATATTCCCGTGATGCTGGAGGACGAGGCACGGCAGTTGGGCGCCGAAGAGGTCTGATGCGACTTCGCGTCGTTATCCCGGCGCGCTATGCGTCGACACGCCTGCCTGGGAAGCCCCTGGCAGATATTGTTGGCCAGCCGATGATTGTCCGTGTGGCGGCGGCAGCAAGGCGCGCACAGAGCGATGGCGTGTGGGTGGCGACCGATGACGAGCGGATTGCGGCGGCTGTTCGGCGGCATGGCTTCGACGCGGTGATGACGCGTGCGGATCATGCCAGCGGTACCGACCGTATCGCCGAAGTGGCCGACCAGTTGAACTGGGGCGATGCTGACATCGTGGTCAACGTCCAGGGTGACGAGCCGTTGCTCGACCCAGCGTTGATAGAGGCCGTGGCCGAGGCTTTGCGTCGCGATTCCGACGCCGCGATGGCGACCGCCGCACATCCCATCGCGGCTGCCGCCGATTTCTTCAATCCCAACGTGGTCAAGGTTGTATGCGACGAGCGCGGCCGTGCTCTGTACTTCAGTCGCGCTCCCATTCCATGGGATCGAGACAGCTTTGCAAGCAAGCCTGGCGTATTGCCTGCCGACTTGCCGGCACAACGTCACATCGGTGTATATGCCTATCGGGTGAAGTTTTTGCGCCGCTTCGGGCAGCTCGCTGCCTCCCCCCTTGAACGCTGTGAGTCGCTGGAACAACTGCGTGCGCTTTGGCACGGCTATCCGATCCAGGTCGTCAGCATCGATCACCCGCCGGCACCTGGGGTCGATACCCTTGAAGATCTGGAACGCGTGCGCCGACTGTTTGACGCCGGCAGGGATTCGGAGTAAGTTTTGTCTCGGTGAAAAATAAAAAAATCACTTTTAAATCATTGAGATAAACTTTATTTGGGGAGATAGTTATGAAATTGATCCTGTTGGGTGGGCCAGGCGCCGGCAAGGGAACACAAGCAGCATTCATTACCGAGAAATACGGCATTCCACAAATATCCACGGGCGACATGCTGCGCGCGGCGGTCAAGGCCGGTTCGCCGATGGGCGTGGCGGCAAAAAAGGTCATGGATGCCGGCGGCCTGGTGTCCGATGACATCATTCTCGGCCTGATTGCCGAGCGCTTGAAGCAGCCCGATTGCGCCAATGGCTTTCTGTTCGACGGATTTCCGCGGACCATTCCGCAGGCTGAAGCCATGCGCAATCAGGGTGTCGAACTCGACTACGTGCTTGAGATCGACGTCAGTGATGAGGAAATCATCAGGCGCATGAGCGGGCGTCGCGTGCACCTGGGCTCGGGACGGACTTATCACATCGTGTTCAATCCGCCCAAGGTCGAGGGTAAAGACGACGTCACCGGTGAAGCACTGATTCAGCGCGACGACGACAAGGAAGAAACGGTCAGGAAACGCCTATCGGCGTATCACAGCCAGACCAAGCCGCTTACCGATTACTATTCCAAGTGGGCTGACACGGGAGCCAAGGATGCGCCCAGGTACCGCAAGGTTTCAGGAGTCGGCTCGCTGGATGCGATCAAGAGCTCCCTGTTTGCCGCGCTGAGCTGATTAACGTTGCAGGAACAGGCGTCCGTCCCGTCCCCGACACAGGAGGTTTCATGTCCTATCATATACGTCGCATAGCCATTTGCACCGGTGGTGGCGACGCGCCGGGGCTCAATGCCGTCATTAGGGCAGCGGTCATCGCAGCAGCCAATCGGGGATGGGAATGCTATGGCATTCACGACGGCTTCAACGGCATACTTTTTCCCGAGCGTTATCCCGACGGGGGTGTGTTCCGTCTGACGCGCGAAAAAGTGCGGGGCATCGGGCATCTGGGCGGCACGATCCTGGGCACCACCAACAAGGGCAACCCGCTGCATTTTCCGATGAAGATGCAGGACGGCACGACAAGGGACATGGACCTTTCCGGCGAGATTCTCGAATACTTCGCGCGTAAGGAACTCGACGCCCTGATTTCGATCGGTGGCGACGGTTCGCTCACCATTGCCAATGCCCTGCACCAGAGAGGCTTGCGCGTGGTCGGCGTGCCAAAGACCATCGACAACGACCTGGACAAGACCTACACGACTTTCGGTTTTGATTCGGCCGTCGCGTTTGCCACGGAATGTCTGGATCGCCTCCATAGCACCGCCGAGAGTCATCAGCGAGTCATGGTGGTCGAGGTCATGGGCCGCTATGCCGGATGGATTGCCCTGCATGCAGGTATTTCGGGGGGGGCACATGCCATCCTGATTCCAGAGATTCCGTTCGACATCGACAAGATTGCCAACAAGATCCATGCGCGGGATGGTGAAGGGCGAATGTACTCGCTGGTCGTGGTCGCCGAGGGTGCCGAGCCTATCCACGGGCATCGTGAAATACTTGCTCCGGCCGAGATCGGTCATGCCGAGCGACTGGGCGGTGTCGGCGAGAGAGTGGCCAAGGTACTCGGTGACCGGACCGGCAAGGATGTTCGAGTGGTCGTGCTGGGGCACCTGTTGCGCGGCGGCAGTCCGACCTCGTTTGATCGCCTTGCTGCGATGCGTTTCGGCAGCGCCGCAGTCAGGGCGCTCGATGAAGGGCAATCCGGCATCATGGTGGCCCTGGGATTTCCCAACGTGAATTATGTGGCGCTCGCAGAAGTCGCCGGTCGCATGAAGGCGGTGCCTCCGGACAGCGACACACTTCAGACCGGACGGGATCTGGGCATCTGTTTCGGCGATTGATTGCGGCCCGCCCGGCGAAATCTCGCCGGGCATTGGCGCCCCGGCCTGTTATCCGGACTTCAGTATTTTTTCGACCTTGTTGAGTCGCAGACGGTAGGCGTCCGGCATGCCGGAACCGAGCAGGGGGCGCAGATACAGGCGGAAGGCGTCGGTGACGTCGGTACCGTTGGCGGCGATGAATTCGTCTTCCATGACGCGTGTTTTCCCCGCCACACTGTCTAGCGGCACCAACTGATAATCGACCGAATAGAAACCCGTGCGCTTGATCGCGACGGATCCGTCGCGATCGCCCCACATGGCGTATTGCACGGCCTTCTCGCCGACCTCGCGCGCCTCGCGCTGATCGACATCCGAAACGCAGCCCATGAAGGAGCGTTGCAGATAGCCGAAGGTGTCGCCCCGTACGCGCTTGATGCCTAGCTTGCCTTTGATCTCATCGCACAGCAGGTCGGCAAGGGCGCCAGTGCCCGACAGTTGGATGTTGCCATGGGCGTCGCGTTCCACATGGCTGCTAAGCTGGGTGATGATGGGCGTTCCGTGATTGTCATGAATGCCCTCGGAGGCGGCGATCACACACCGACCGTACTTCTCATACGTGTTCTTGACGTCCGACAGGAATCTATCGACGCTGAAGACGCGTTCCGGCAGGTAGATCAAATGCGGGCCATCGTCCGGAAACTTCTTTCCCAGCGCCGACGCGGCGGTCAGAAATCCGGCGTGGCGACCCATCACCACGGCCAGATAGACGCCGGGCAGCGCGGCATTGTCCAGATTGGCGCCCATGAAGGCCTGGGCGACAAAGCGGGCGGCCGATGGAAAGCCCGGCGTATGGTCGTTGCCGACCAGATCGTTGTCGATGGTCTTGGGGATGTGGATGCAGCGCAGTGCATAGTTGGCGCGGCGCGCTTCTTCGCTGACGATGCGAACCGTGTCGGAAGAATCATTGCCGCCGATGTAGAAAAAGTAGCCGATGCCGTGTGCCTTGAGAACTTCGAATATCTCATGGCAGTACTTCAGGTCAGGCTTGTCGCGTGTCGAGCCGAGCGCCGAAGACGGCGTATTGGCAACCATCTCGATGTTGTGGCTGGTCTCCTGGGTGAGGTCGAGGAAGTCCTCGTTGATGATTCCCGATACCCCGTGATACGCGCCATAGACCAGTTCGACATTGCGGAACTTGCGAGCCTCCAGGACGACACCTGCCATCGACTGATTGATGACAGCGGTTGGTCCTCCGCCCTGCGCGACTAAAACCTTTCCGTGCGGCATGATCTGGCTTTCCTTTCAGTTAATCAGATTGGATGGATGGTCCGGGATGCGAGTGAATCCCTGTTCGGCATCTACTATATCCGTCAATATGCTCGGTCGGCATCCATCAACCGGATTTGTCCATCAACAGAATTTGGCATCGGCAGTCGACGTTTGCGCATACTGACGGACACAGGGAAAGCGGCTTGGCATACGAGGCAGCACTCCAACATCCCGCCTGCGCTGAAGACTCTGTTAAGTTTGAAGCAATACAAGTGGTCGTGCTTTGGGCTGCGCTGGACGGATGGCGTGATAAAATTAAACGTTGAGTTCATTAATTTAATTATCAGGGGGGTTTTATGTCAGCAGGATTGATGTTTGCGCTGATCTGCGCGGTGGCGGCGATCGCATACGGCTGGATCATGAGCCAGTGGATTCTGGCGCAACCGGCCGGTAACGACCGCATGAAGGAAATTTCCGCTGCGATTCAGGAAGGTGCTCAAGCCTATCTGAATCGTCAATACACCACGATCAGCATTGTCGGCGTCGTGCTTGCGATAGCCATCTGGATATTCCTCGGTACCACCACCGCCGTCGGTTTCATCATTGGCGCCGTGCTGTCGGGTGCGGCTGGTTACATCGGCATGAATGTCTCGGTACGCGCCAACGTGCGTACGGCCGAAGCGGCGCGCATCGGCCTGAACGAGGCGCTAAACGTCGCCTTCAAGGGCGGCGCCATTACCGGCATGCTGGTAGTTGGCCTCGGTCTGCTGGGTGTTGCCGGTTACTACGCCGTGCTGAAGACACTGGGCGGTACGGGCGCGAAGATGGAAGACATCATTCATCCGCTGGTGGGCCTCGGTTTCGGTTCCTCCCTGATCTCGATCTTCGCTCGACTGGGCGGCGGCATCTTCACCAAGGGCGCCGACGTCGGTGCCGATCTGGTGGGCAAGGTCGAAGCCGGCATTCCCGAGGATGATCCGCGCAACCCGGCAGTGATCGCCGACAACGTCGGTGACAACGTCGGCGACTGTGCCGGCATGGCGGCCGACTTGTTCGAGACCTACGCGGTGACGACGGTAGCCACAATGCTGCTGGGAGTGCTGTTGTTGAAGGCGAATCCTGCCTTCGCCGAACAGGCAGTCATTTATCCGTTGGCACTGGGCGGCTTCTCGATCATCGCCTCCATCATCGGCGTGATGTTCGTCAAGGCTTCGCCGGGCGGCAAGATCATGAACGCGCTTTACCGCGGCCTGATCGTTGCAGGCGTACTGGCGCTGGTGGCCTTCTACCCGATGACGACCTGGCTGATCGATGATCATCTGCTCGACAGCGTGCTGGGCATCAGCGGTGGCTCGCAGATGCGTCTCTACGGTGCGGCGGTGATCGGCCTGGTGCTGACCGGACTGATGGTCTACATCACCGAGTACTACACCGGCACCGAGTTCGCGCCGGTGCAGCACGTGGCGCAGGCTTCCACAACGGGTCACGGCACCAACATCATCGCCGGTCTCGGCGTCTCGATGAAGTCGACGGCGTGGCCGGTGCTGTCTGTCTGTGCCGCCATCTGGGCTTCCTACACCATGGGTGGTTTGTACGGCATCGCGATCGCAGCCACCTCCATGCTGTCGATGGCTGGTATCGTCGTCGCGCTTGATGCTTACGGTCCGATCACCGACAACGCCGGTGGTATTGCCGAAATGGCCGAACTGCCGGCTTCCGTGCGCGCCATTACTGATCCTCTGGACGCGGTAGGCAACACCACCAAGGCGGTCACCAAGGGCTACGCGATCGGTTCCGCCGGCCTTGCTGCGCTGGTGCTGTTCGCTGACTTCACGCATGGGCTGGAATCGCTCAAGCCGGGCGTCAAGTTCGCCTTCGACCTGTCCGATCCGGCAGTCATCATCGGCCTGTTCATAGGCGGCATGGTGCCTTACCTATTTGCCGCGATGGGCATGGAAGCGGTCGGTCGCGCCGCTGGTGCCATCGTTGTCGAAGTACGTCGCCAGTTCAAGGAGATCAAGGGCATCATGGAAGGCACGGCCAAGCCCGAATACGGCACCTGTGTCGACATGCTGACCAAGGCCGCCATCAAGGAAATGATGATCCCGTCGTTGCTGCCTGTGCTGGTTCCCGTCGTCGTGGCCTTCGGCATGAATGCGCTGATGGGCCCCGGAGCCGGCGTGCGGGCGCTGGGTGGCGTGCTGATGGGCACCATCGTGACCGGCATTTTCGTCGCGATCTCGATGACCACCGGCGGTGGCTGCTGGGACAACGCCAAGAAGTACATCGAGGACGGCCATTACGGCGGCAAGGGTTCCGAAGCGCACAAGGCTGCGGTGACCGGCGACACCGTGGGCGATCCCTACAAGGATACGGCCGGCCCCGCAGTGAATCCGCTGATCAAGATCATCAACATCGTGGCCTTGTTGATCCTGCCGCTGGTGGTGTGATTCTTTGCTCGATGTTCGATAGAACGGGCAGCCTGCGGGCTGCCCGTTTTCTCTTGGGGCTGGCCATCATGGCCGGCGCCGCACCGGCATGGGCCCAAGCCGGGCAACCGGAGGCGGCCAGTGGTTTTGTGCCACGGCCAGCGGTGGTCAGTGCCCGTTTCATGGCGGTTACCGCAAATGTGTACGCTACCAATGCCGCGGCGGAAATTCTGCAGCTTGGCGGCAATGCGCTGGATGCCGCGATCGCGGCGCAATGGGTGCTGAACCTGGTCGAGCCGCAGTCCTCGGGCATCGGCGGGGGCGGATTCATGCTGCACTGGGATGCACAGCGTCGTCGGGTGTCGGCCTGGGATGGCCGTGAGACGGCTCCCCGTAGTGCCAGAGCTGACTTTGCGAGACGGGCTGATGGCAGTCTGGCGAAATTTTCCGAAGTGCTGGCAACGGGCAAGGCAGTCGGCGTGCCCGGGCTGGTCGCCATGCTGGAGGCGGCGCATAGGCGCCATGGCAAGCTGAAATGGGAGCGGCTTTTCTGGCCGGCGATACGGCTGGCAGAAAATGGCTTTGCGATCTCACCGCGCCTGCACCTGCTCTTGCGGAACGACCTGTTGCTACGCCGCGATCCTGCGGCACATGCACTCTATTTTCAGGACAATGGTGAAGCAAAGCCGGTCGGCGAAATCCTGCGCAACCCGGAGTTGGCCGCCACCCTGCACGGCATCGCATTGGACGGTGCGGTTGCTTTGCATAGTGGCAAAGGCGCCGAGCGAATTGCGACTGTACTTGGGCAACGTGGAGGGTCGCTGACGGCGGCGGACATGCGTGATTACCAGCCGCGGCAGCGCGATGCGGTATGCGGTTCGTATCGCCGTTGGCGCATTTGCGGCATGCCGCCGCCTTCGTCCGGCGGCATCGGCGTCCTGCAACTATTGGGGTTGCTGGAACGCACTGGATTGCCGCCGGGAGATCCCGCAGCAGCGGATTCTGTACATCTGTTTGCCGAGGCCGGGCGGCTCACTTACGCCGATCGCGCGCGCTATCTGGCTGACCCCGACTTTGTTTCGATTCCGCAACGCGCGCTGCTGGCGCCAGAGTATCTCGACCAGCGAGCGCGTCTGATCGATCTTCGGCGAAGCATGGGTATCGCTGCCCCGGGGGAGCTTCCGGCAGGCCACGCGCAGGCCGACGATGATGCCCCGGAACTGCCGGCGACGACGCATATTTCGATTGTCGATCGGGCGGGCAATGCCGTGGCTCTGACCAGCTCGATCGAAAGCGCCTTCGGCAGCCGGATACAGGTCGATGGCTTCCTGCTCAACAATCAACTTACCGATTTTTCCCTCACCGCGGAGCGCGATGGCAAGCCGGTGGCCAATCGCCTGGAGCCGGGCAAACGCCCCTTGTCTTCGATGGCGCCCACGCTCGTCTTCGATGGCGGCGGGCGGGTAGTTGCCGTGCTGGGTTCGCCCGGAGGCAGCCGGATCATCAACTATGTCGCTCGCACCCTCGTCGCGCTGCTCGATGGGCGGCAGGAGCCGGCCGCCGCGGTTGCCTTGCCTCACGTCGGCAACCGCAACGGGGCGACGGAAATCGAGCGCGGCCGCGTGCCGGAAGCCCTGGCGCTGGAACTCGAACGACGCGGACATGAAGTAATTCGAACCGACATGACCAGCGGCCTGAATTTGATCGTACGTACCGCCGACGGTTGGGTCGGTGCGGTCGACCCGCGCCGCGAAGGCGTCGCCCGCGGGGACTGATCAACCCGCCTTGCGGCGGAAATCCTCCAGCCGGAAGCCGAGCAGCCACAGCGTGGCGAAGTAGCTGGCGATTCCTCCCAGCACCACGCCCGACAGCCGCAGCACGCGCTGGCTGCCGCTCATCGCCAGCCACGCGGCATCCCTGTCGGCGGCAAACCACAGCACGCTCCCCAGAACGATCAGAGCGGCAAGGAGCTTCAGCATGAACATGCCCCAGCCCGGCAGAGGCTGATAGACGCCACGCTGGCGCAGGCCGCGCCAGAGCATGCCGGCGTTGAAGCAGGAGGCAAGGCCGATGGACAGGGCCAGGCCGGCATGCTTGAGCCAGCCGATGAAGGCGATGTTCATCATCTGCGTCAGGGCCAGCGTGACCAGGGCGATCTTCACCGGCGTGCGAATGTCCTGCCTGGCGTAGAAGCCGGGCGCCAGCACCTTGACCAGGATCAGTCCGGTCAGGCCGAGCGAATAGGCGACCAGCGCTTCGCGGGTGCGCAAGACGTCGGCGGCCGCGAACGCGCCGTATTGAAACAGGGTCGACAACAGGGGGGTCGCCAGCATCGCCAGCGCCAGGGATGCGGGCAGGGTCAGCATCAGGGTCAGGCGCAGGCCCCAGTCGAGCAATCCCGAAAAGTCCTCGGTCCTGCCGCCGGCATGGGTTTTCGCCAGGCTCGGCAGCAGAATGGTGCCCAGCGCCGCTCCCAGCAAGCCTGCGGGGAATTCCATCATCCGATCCGCATAGTAAAGCCACGAGACGCTGCCGCTCTCGAGGAAGGAGGCGAAGATGGTGTTGATCAACAGGCTGATCTGAGACACGGAAACCCCCAACACCGCGGGCGCCATCAGCTTGAAGATTCTTCGCACGCCCTCATCGCGCCAGACCGGATCGAAGCGCGGCAGCATGCCGATCTTTGCCAGTGCCGGAAGCTGGATTCCGAGTTGCAGTGCACCGCCGATGAAAACGGCCCAAGCCAGCGCCACCACGGGCGGGTCGAACCAGGGCGCAGCGAAAAGTGCCATGCCGATCATCGACAGGTTCAGCAAGACCGGCGTGAAGGCGGGCAGGGCGAACCGGCTCCAGGTGTTCAGGATGCCTGCAGCCATCGCCACCAGCGACATGAACAGGATGTAGGGAAAGGTGATGCGCGTCAGTTCGACCGTCAGTTGGAACTTCTCGGCATCGGCGCTGAAGCCGGGGGCCGTGACGGCGATCAGCAAGGGTGCCGCGGCCATGCCGAGCGCGCTGATCGCGATCAGGATCAGGAACAGCACGCTGGCGACGCGATCGATCAAGGTTTTCGTTTCGCTTTCGCCGCGACGATTGCGATATTCGGCAAGTATGGGAACGAAGGCCTGAGAGAACGCCCCCTCGGCAAACAGGCGGCGCAGCAGGTTGGGCAGCCTGAAGGCGACGAAAAAGGCGTCGGTCATCAGGCCGGCACCGAAGCTCCTGGCAATGACGAAGTCGCGGACGAAGCCCAGAATGCGGGATAGCAGGGTCATCCCGCTGACGGTGGCCAAAGCACGGAGCAGATTCATTTGCGGGTATGGTATCCGGTAAGCAGCCGGCAGAAGCCGCTTGCAATGGGGGGAAGACCCCCTTATAATCTCACCCTTTCCCAAGATCTACCGGATATCGACATGGCCAATACCGTCCAAGCCCGCAAGCGTGCCCGTCAGGCGACCGAACAGCGTGCTCACAACATGAGCCTGCGTTCGTCGCTGCGCACTGCAATCAAGAAGGTGCGCAAGGCGATTCACGCTGGCGACAAGGCCGCCGCGCAAGCCGTATTCAAGGAGTCACAGTGCGTTATTGACTCGGTTGCCGACAAGAATATCGTGCACAAGAATCTTGCCGCGCGTCAGAAGAGCCGCCTCTCGGCTGCCATCAAGGCACTCTAAGCCGCGGGCGAGCCAAGTGCTCCCATAAAAAGGCTGCCGTCCGGGCAGCCTTTTTTGTGATGGGTCTCCGCAGGAGGCGGGGACGGTATCCCCGGGGATAGTTACGGCGCGCTGCGCTTAACGCTCGAAAGAGCCGGGCATTAGCCTCCATTGAAACTGCGTTAGGGCACCGGCAGACGCATGCTGCCGCGGCTATTAACCTGCACTCAAACTTCGTCATGCTGTGTTTGCTGCTCTGTCGGCAAGACCACGATCAGCATAATGTTTTTTAAAATGTTGTGCTAAATTAGACAAATAGCTTGAGTTTGCCGAAGTCACTGCATATAATCTTCAGACTTCATTGAAGTGAAAGGGGTTTCATGCAATCCCATCAGTTCATAAAATATGCATTTCGTATCCGCACCCGCCAAGGCGTGATTGTGGATAATTTGATGATCCATGGTCGTGACGAGCACGACGCCCAGCGCAAGCTGCGGCAGGTGTACCATGATTGCCAGATTGTCGAATGCATTTGCCACCATGGCAGCGTGCGCGTACCGGTGGCCAGCTTCGAGGAAGTCGCAAACCTCATCGTTCGCTGAGTTTCGCCAGGCCTCAGCCAAGCCTGGGCCGTTGTTCTTTCTATACCGCCCTCAGAGAAATCTCGCGGTCTGCAATTCGTCCATCAGTGCCAGATAGTCCTGTGCCCCCCGGCTGGCCGGGTTGTGGCCAAAGACGTCGAGGCTCATGGCAGGCGCTTCGGCGATGGCCACGTTTTCCGAAATCACCGTCTCGCACAGTTCTGCCCCGAACTGCATGCGCAACCGTTGCTGGATGTCAAAGCTCATCTTGCGGCGTCGATCAAACCGAGTCAGCAGGTAGCGGCGTTCAATGCGCCGCTTGAGTACCGGCTCCAGTGCCTTCAAGGTGTGTTCGATCTGCAAGGCGCCGCGCAAGGAGAGATAGTCAGATGACACGGGCACCAGTATCCGGTCAGAGGCGAAAATCGCGTTGAGCGAGAGCACGCCCAGAAACGGGCAACAGTCGATCATGGCGGTGCTTTCGCCGCCGGAACTTTCCAGCGATTGCAATCCGGTATTCAGTCGGTTGAGAATGGCCGGCCCCTTGCCGAATATCGAGTCGACCTTGATGAGTTCCGCGTGCGCTGGAATCAGGCGGCCCACTCCTTCCCAGATTACGGCCAATTCATTGAGCGGCCGGTTGTCCTGATAGAGCGCGAACACGCTGTTGTGGGCTTCGCCCAGCGACTTGCCGTGTATGGCCGTCAGATGGGCCTGCGGATCCAGATCGACCAGTAGTGTTGGTGCCGAACCTCTTGCCAGCGCAGCGGCAAGATTGAGCGCCGTGGTGGTCTTGCCGACCCCTCCTTTCTGATTGAACACCGCCATCCTCACCGTCGGATCCTCCGTCTCCCTGCTCTGTACAGGGCCTTATTTTTCACTTAGTATAGAGGCGTTTTTCAAGCACGGCGGCCGCGTTGCTCTTCGGCCGCCGTATGTTTTTCTGCGTGGAGTTTTTAGTTCCGGCCGCGGTGCTTAACGCCGATAAGGCCGGCATTACCCTACACTGAAACTACGTTTTCGCGGAGTGCTTTCATGCCGCATCTGATGAATACCTACGGGCGGTTGCCGATCGCCTTTACCCATGGTCAGGGTTGCCGGCTGTTCGACGAGCAGGGCAAATCCTATCTGGATGCCCTGGCGGGAATAGCCGTAAATACGCTGGGCCACAATCATCCTCGCTTGGTGAAGGCTCTGAACGAGCAGGTCGGCCGCCTCATCCATGTGTCGAACCTGTATCGAATCAGCGAAGCCGAAGTGCTTTCCGATCGGCTCGCAGCGCTGTCCGCCATGGACGAGGTGTTCTTCTGCAACTCAGGCTGTGAGGCCAACGAAGCCGCGATCAAGCTCGCGCGGATGTATGGGCATCAGCAGGGCATCGAACAACCGGCCATCATCGTCATGGAGCAGGCCTTCCACGGACGCACGCTGGCGACGCTTTCCGCCACGGGCAACCGCAAGGTGCAGGCCGGCTTCGAGCCGCTGGTCTCGGGTTTTGTGCGGGTACCGTTCGACGACCTCGCTGCAATCGAGCAGGTCGCCGCGCGCAATCCGAATGTCGTCGCCGTGCTGTTCGAGCCGATTCAAGGCGAAGGCGGCATCAACCTTGCGCACAATGATTTCATGCGTGCCTTGCGGCAGATTTGCGACCGCAAGAACTGGCTGTTCATGGTCGACGAGGTGCAGTGCGGCATCGGCCGCACCGGGGTCTGGTTCGCCCATCAGCATGCCGGCATTCTTCCGGATGTCATGACGCTGGCGAAGGGCCTGGGCTCCGGCGTGCCGATCGGCGCCTGCCTCGCCGCAGGACGCGCAGCCGGCGTGTTCAAGCCCGGCAATCACGGTTCCACCTTTGGCGGCAATCCGCTGGCCTGTGCTGCGGCCTTGACGACGCTTGATGTCATCGAGGTTGACGGTCTCATGGCGCATGCACACAAGCTGGGCGAAACGATTCGTGAAGGCTTGCGCAACGGTTTGTCGGGGGTCAGTGGCCTGGTCGAGGTGCGTGGCGATGGCTTGATGATAGGCATCGAGCTGGATCGACCCTGTACCGAGTTGGTCAAGTGCGGACTGGAAGCCGGCCTGCTGATCAATGTGACCGCCGACAAGGTGGTGCGTTTGCTGCCGGCGCTGGTGATGAGCGATGCCGAGGGTGCGGAACTGGTTGCCGCGCTGGTACCGCTGATCAAAAAGTTTCTTGGGGCCTGATCATGGCATCGCCGCGGCATTTCTTGCAGCTAAGGGATCTTACGCGCGAGGAACTCGATCATATTTTCGCGCGTACGAGTCTGATCAAGGAGCGCTTCAAGGCCTACCAGCGACACTGGCCCCTGCAGGACAGGACGCTGGTAATGATATTCGAGAAGGCCAGCACGCGCACACGCTTGTCATTCGAGGCAGGCATGCATCAACTGGGCGGTTCGGCGATCTACCTGAATACGCGTGATTCACAACTTGGTCGCGGCGAACCGGTCGAGGATGCAGCCCAGGTGATTTCGCGTATGAGCGATATCGTCATGATTCGCACCTTCGAGCAGGAGATCATCGAGCGCTTTGCCAGCCACTCGCGGGTGCCGGTGATCAACGGCCTGACCAACGAATACCATCCCTGCCAGATTCTCGCCGACATCTTCACTTTTATCGAGCAGCGCGGTCCGATCCGGGGTCGCACTGTGGCCTGGATCGGTGATTCGAACAATGTCTGCAACACCTGGTTGCAGGCGGGAGAGATTTTCGGTTTCAATGTCCATGTGTCGACACCGCCGGGTTATGAGGTCGAGGCAGAGCGCGCCGGCCTTTATGGCACAGACCACTTCGAACAGTTCGCCGACCCGATGGATGCAGCGCGCGGCGCGGATCTGGTGACCACCGATGTGTGGACCTCGATGGGTTTTGAAGCGGAGAACGAAGAGCGCCTGCGCGACTTTGCCGATTGGCAGGTCGACGCCGACATGATGCGCGCAGCGCGTCCCGATGCCGTGTTCATGCACTGCCTGCCGGCTCATCGCGGCGAGGAAGTGGCCGCCGAGGTGATCGACGGACCGCAAAGCGTGGTCTGGGACGAGGCCGAGAATCGGCTGCACGTGCAGAAGGCTTTGATGGAATTCCTGCTCCTGGGCAGGGTGAATGACTAAGGGAAGAATGATGAAAGCGGCAAAGAAAGCGGAAAGCAACAAAGTGGTCCTTGCCTATTCGGGCGGACTCGATACCTCGGTGATCCTGAAGTGGCTGCAGGACACCTACAACTGCGAAGTGGTGACCTTCACCGCCGATCTGGGGCAGGGCGAGGAACTCGAACCGGCGCGCGCAAAAGCGCTGAAGATGGGCATCAAGCCGAAGAATATCTTCATCGACGACTTGCGCGAGGAGTTCGTCCGCGACTTCGTCTTTCCGATGTTCCGCTGCAACACCGTCTATGAGGGCGAGTATCTGCTCGGCACCTCGATCGCACGGCCGCTGATCGCCAAGCGCCTGGTCGAGATCGCCAAAAAGACCGGGGCCAATTCGATCTCCCACGGCGCCACCGGCAAGGGCAACGACCAGGTGCGCTTCGAGCTCGGCGCCTATGCCCTGATGCCCAATGTCAAAGTCATTGCGCCGTGGCGCGAATGGGATTTGCTGTCGCGCGAGAAGCTCATGGCCTACGCGGCGAAGCATGGCATCCCGGTGGAAATGAAGCACAAGAAGGGCGGCTCGCCCTATTCCATGGATGCCAACCTGCTGCACATTTCCTACGAAGGGCGCCACCTCGAAAATCCCGGCGCCGAGGCCGAGGAATCAATGTGGCGCTGGACCGTGTCGCCCGAGAAGGCGCCGGACAAGGCCGAATATCTCGATCTGGAGTTCAAGCGCGGCGATCTGGTTTCCATCAACGGCAGGAAGATGAAGGCCCATGAGTTGCTCGCCACGCTCAATACGCTCGGCGGCAAACACGGCATCGGCCGCCTCGACCTGGTCGAGAACCGCTATGTCGGCATGAAGTCGCGCGGCTGCTACGAAACCCCTGGCGGCAGCATTCTGCTCAAGGCCCATCGTGCCATCGAGTCCGTTTGCCTGGACCGCGAAGAGGCCCACCTCAAGGACGACCTGATGCCGCGTTATGCGAGCCTGATCTACAACGGCTACTGGTGGAGTCCGGAACGCCGCGCCCTGCAGGCGCTGATCGATCATACCCAGCAGAACGTGAATGGCTGGGTTCGCCTCAAACTCTACAAGGGTAACGTGATCGTGGTCAGCCGCGACTCGAAAACCGACTCCCTGTTTGATCCGACCATCGCGACCTTCGAGGATGACGCCGGTGCCTACGATCAGAAGGATGCACACGGCTTTATCCGCCTCAATGCACTGCGCCTGCGCATTGCAGCCAATCGAGCCGAGAGCAGGGCAGGCAAGAAGAAAGGCTGAGAAAGTACGCGAGGAACCCGCCGATGTTTGGCATTTCAGAGGAGCAACTGGCGCAGTTTGGCATGACGTTCGGCATTGGCGCCTTCATGCTGTACATGCTGTTCATCATCGGCGAACTGGCCTGGAAATCCAAAGCGGGCAAGCTCGGTACCTTCATTCTGTTCTTTGTACTCTCGTTTGGCATGCTCGGCTTCGTGGCCAAGATCATCATCCAGAAAATGTGGGGAATCTGATATGTCCGAATTGAAAAATGAGTTTGAAAATGTTTCCGTGGTCAAGAAGGCCAACGTCTATTTCGACGGCAAATGTGTCAGTCATACCGTTGCGTTCGCCGATGGCACCAAAAAGAGTGTCGGCGTGATCCTGCCGGCGACATTGACATTCAACACAGGTGTGCCGGAGATCATGGAAACCGTGGCCGGCGCCTGCCGCTACCGCATCAAGGGTGCGGACTGGAAGAGCAGCGGTGCCGGCCAGAGCTTCACTGTGCCGGGCAACTCCAGCTTCGACATCGAAGTCAGCGGCGAGCCCTACCATTACGTTTGCCATTTCGATTGATCACCGGAGAGCCGCATGCCTTCTTTCGACATCACTTCCGAAGCCGACCTGGTGGCCCTGAAGAATGCCGTTGACGTAGCGGGCCGTCACATCGGCAATCGCTATGACTTCAAGGGCACTCCGGCCAAGGCCGAACTGAACGAGAAGGACAAGACGATCACCATCCACGGCGATTCGGAGTTCCAGCTCACCCAGATCAAGGACATCCTTTTTCCGGAAATGGAGAAAAAGGAGCGCGAAAGCACCAAGCGGCTCGAGCACGGGCCGGTTCAGTCCGTGGGCGGCAACAAGTCCAAGCAGGAACTCAAGATCAAGGTGGGCATTGAGATGGAGTTGGCGAAGAAAATCGTCAAGCTGATCAAGGACAGCAAGCTCAAGGTGCAGGCCAGCATCCAGGGCGATGCCGTGCGCGTCACCGGCGCCAAGCGCGACCTGCTGCAGGAAGCCATCGCGCTGGTGAAGAAGTCGATTACGGACTTTCCTCTGCAATACGGCAACTTCAGGGACTGAAAGCTTGCAAATAAATCTACTGCGCGTACCGGGTCGGGGCTTGGGCGGTGCTCGCTATCCTCATGTACAGAGACGTACATTCAGGTAGCTGCGCTCCGGCCGCACCCCGCTGCGGCCCGCTCGCTACGATTTCTTCACAAGCTTAGGCCTTTTATCCAGCGGCCGTAGATTCGGTCGGCCACCGCGCGCATCGCTGCGATGCGCGCCTCTATCCCGGCCTGCATCTGGTCCGGCGTCTGCACCGAGGCCGAGGACGGGACGTCTTCCGCCGTCCACTGCTGGCACCAGGTGCGGATCATGGAGTCGGTCATTTCGACATGGCATTGCATGCCCAGATGCGGACCGCGCACGAAGGCCTGGTTGGCGCAGTGCGCGCTTTGCAAAATGCGGGTGCTGCCTGGCGGGAGGGTGAAGGTCTCACCGTGCCAATGGAAAGCGGCAAAGTGCGTGGTGCCGCCAAGCCACTCGGATGCCAACTGCGCGGCCTCGTCGGTGGCTTCGACCTGGCCCCAGCCGATTTCCTTGACCGGGTTTCTTGCCACCGTGCCGCCGAAGGCCCTGGCCATGAGTTGCCCGCCGAGGCAGTGGCCGATTACCGGGATTCCCTTGCGGTCGGCTTGGCGAATGAGTTCCAGCGTCTTCGGTATCCATGGCAGATCGTCATTCACGCTCATTGGCCCGCCCATCAGGCACAGTCCTGAGAACCCGTCGGGAGTCGGCGGTGGCAAGACGCCGTCATCGACTTGAAAGAGAGTCCATGGCAGGGAATGCCGGTCGAGGAATGTGGCAAAATAGCCCGGTCCCTCGCCGGGGCTATGACGGAATATTGCGATCGGTTTCATGCCGAAGTCTCTAGTTAACGCGAGCCCGAATTCTAGCGGAGGCTTGCTTTCCCTGATGCGTCGTCGATTCAGCGAAGGCTTTGTTGCGCCTTCCGTAAATGACCCCCGGATTACCGAAAATGCGGAGCTGGTTGCCGCTGCCGTGCTGGTGCCGGTGATTGTGCGTCAGACCGGGGCGACAATGCTACTGACCCAGCGTACGGCGCACCTGCGCGATCATGCCGGTCAGGTGAGCTTTCCCGGTGGACGCAGTGAAGCGGGTGACGCTTCACCCGAGGCCACCGCCTTGCGCGAAGCCGAGGAAGAAGTCGGTCTGGATTCGTCCCAGGTCGAGATACTCGGCCGCCTGCCCGAATACCGCACCGGTACCGGCTTTGTCATTACGCCGGTAGTGGGGCTGGTGACGCCGCCATTGAATCTGAAACTGGACGATTTCGAGGTGGCTGAAGTCTTCGAGCCGCCGCTCGAGTTCCTGCTCGACAGCGCCAACCATCAGCGCCACACCATCGAGGTACGTGGTGTCATGCACGAGTACTGGGCCATGCCCTGGCAGGGCTATTACATCTGGGGAGCGACCGCCGGCATGCTGGTGACCCTGCATCGATTGCTGCACTCCGAGGCTGGGGCATGAGCGCGCCCCGCCGGGCCGCCCCAAGGGGGGCGCAGCCAGCATACGGAGCCGCGCAGCGGCGAACCGCCGTCACCCCCTGCCTTGGGCAGGGGGCTGGGGGGAGGGTAGTCCGGTGACGCTGCTGTCCATCGTCATCGCCTTGATTCTCGAGCAGCTGCATGCGCTCCCGGTTCAGCGCGTGCTGCGCGAACCGCTGGTGCGGATGGCCGCCTTCCTCGAGGACAAGTTCAACGATGGGGGCCGCAGTCATGGCGCCATCGCATGGGGATTGGGCGCTGCTCTGCCGGCGGTTCTGATATCGCTGTTGTACGCCTTGCTGATTCGTGTTCAGCCGCTGTCGGCTTTTCTGCTGGGAATCGGCGTTTTGTACCTGACCATGGGTTTTCGCCAGTTCAGTCATTTCTTCACCGGCATCCATCTGGCGCTGCGGCTCGGTGAAGTTGAACAGGCACGACAGTTGTTGGCGCAATGGCGTGGGCGTGCAGGCGACCGCCTGACCGCGAGCGAGATCGCGCGCCTGGCCATCGAGCAGGCCTTGCTCTCATCCCATCGACATGTCTTCGCTCCGCTGCTGTGGTTTGTCGTACTGGGGCCGGCGGGGGCATTGCTGTATCGGCTGGCACATTCGCTCGACGAACTTTGGGGCACTCGCAGCGAGATGGAGTTCGGCGAGTTCGGCCAGTTCGCGCATCAGGCGTTTGCCGTGATCGACTGGCTGCCCCTGCGCGTTACTGCGGCGGCGTTTGCCGTGGTCGGCGATTTCGAGGATGCGGTACATTGCTGGCGCACTCAGGCTGTAAGGTGGCCGGAAGCTGGCTCCGGTATACTTCTTGCCAGTGGTGCCGGTGCGCTGGGTGTGCGCTTGGGTATGCCGGTGCATGAGGTGATTCAGGAGATGGGCGAGGTGGGTGATCGCCCCGAACTGGGGCTTGGCGAAGACGCCGACCCCGATTTGATGCAGAGCACGATAGGCCTTGTCTGGCGCAGTCTCGTGCTCGGTTTGGCAGTTCTGGCGCTGATCTGGATTTCCGGTTGGGTCGGCGGTTGATTCTTATAAAGGAGTTTTGTAATGGCTGACAAGAGAGAAGTCGTTGTATTGAGTGCGGTGCGTTCTGCCATCGGTACCTTTGGCGGCTCGCTCGCCGGCATTGAACCGAGCGAACTGGCCGGTACAGTGATGAAGGAAGCGGTCGGCCGTTCCGGCGTCGACCCCAAGCAGATCAATTACGTGACGGTCGGCACCTGCATTCCGACCGATTCGCGCTACGCCTACATTTCCCGCGTGGCTTCCATCCAGGCGGGTTTGCCGATGGATTCCGTGGCGATGCAGGTGAGTCGCCTGTGTTCTTCAGGCCTGCAGGCGATCGTGACGAGTGCGCAGAACATCATGCTGGGCGATTGCGACTACGCCATCGGCGGCGGCGTCGAAGTCATGTCGCGCGGCAGTTACATGGCGCCCGCCATGCGCACCGGTGCCCGCATGGGCGACAGCAAGATGATCGACATGATGGTCGCCGTGCTGACCGACCCGTTCGGTGTCGGCCACATGGGGCTCACCGCCGAAAATCTTGCGGTCAAGTGGAACATCTCCCGTGAAGAGCAGGACGCCTTCGCGCTCGAGTCCCAGCGCCGCGCCGCAGCGGCCATCGCCGAAGGCCGTTTCAAATCGCAGATCGTCCCCATCACGCTGCAGAGTCGCAAGGGCGATGTGATATTCGACACCGACGAGCACGGCAAGGCCAACACCACGCTGGAGTCGCTGGCGAAGATGAAACCGGCTTTCAAGAAAGACGGCACCGTCACTGCCGGCAACGCGTCCGGCATCAATGACGGCGCAGCCTTCTTCGTGCTGACCGCGGCTGACCTCGCCGCCAAGGCTGGTCAGAAGCCCATTGCCCGCCTGGTGTCCTACGCCATCGCCGGCGTGCCGAACGAGATCATGGGCGAAGGCCCGATCCCGGCCTCCAAGATGGCGCTGAAGAAGGCTGGGTTGACTCTGGATCAGATGGACGTCATCGAATCCAATGAAGCCTTCGCCGCGCAGGCAATCGCCGTGACCAAGGGCCTCGGTCTCGACCCGAAGAAAACCAATCCCAACGGCGGCGCCATTGCCTTGGGCCACCCGGTAGGCTGTTCCGGCGCATTCATCGCCACCAAGGCGCTGTATGAGCTGCAGCGTGTCAACGGCAAGTACGCGCTGGTGACCATGTGCATCGGCGGCGGGCAGGGCATCGCGGCAGTGTTCGAACGCATGTAATCGGGTTTTGGCACAAGAAAGCCCGGCCATTGAGGCCGGGCTTTTTTATGTCCCCGTCCCTCTGGGCGGGGACGGTATCCCAGCGATATGTTCCCGACATTGATGTAGGGGCGGTATCCCTCGATTCGTCGATAGGCGTCGGGAACCGAGTTCGATCAGCCATGACTTTGAGCGTTTCGTTGGAGCAAGCGGCGGAAGATGCCGGGCTTTTCTGCCAAACTGCAGACGCCGGCAGTTCGCAAGGGGCAGCTCCTCCATCCTTGCTGCGCCATCAGCCCGGGCGTTCGACTGCCGACTGGCATCTCCGGCGCTCTCTCTTCGACAAGCCTGACAACTCATCCTTTATGAAGATTGCAGTTCTATCAGACATCCACAGCAATCTGGAAGCCTTGCAGGCCTGCCTTGCTCATGCCGAGCGAGAGGGCGCGGAGACGCATGTGTTTCTTGGCGACCTGGTGGGTTATGGCGCAGATCCGGCGGCCTGTCTCGACCTCCTGGCGGACTATGCCGAGCGGGGCGCCATGCTGGTGATGGGCAACCACGACGAAGCCGCGCTGGGCGGCTTGTGCGAGAAGATGAACTTCGTCGCCCGCGAAGCAACGTACTGGACGCGCGCCCAGTTGAGTCCCGCCGCGCGGAATTTTCTCGCGTCCTTGCCATTGACCGCAAGTCGCGATGATCTTTTTTTCGCTCATGCCGGCGCTGACGAGCCCGGGAAATGGAATTACATCACCAGCAGCTTGCAGGCCGGACGCTGCATGGATGCCTCGCCCGCAGCGGTGACATTCGCCGGACACGTGCATCACCAGTCACTCTTCTTCTCGGCTGCCGGCAGTGTCCGTGCATTTCAGCCGGTGCCGGGTGTGCCGATCCCCCTGGCCGGTCGCCGGCGCTGGCTGGTGATCGCCGGTTCCGTCGGCCAGCCGCGCGATGGCAATAATGCTGCGGCATATGTGCTTTACGATGAAGAAGAGCGCATGCTGACGTTTTTCCGCGTGCCTTATGACCACATGACGGCGGCGCGCAAGATCGTCGAGGCGGGCCTGCCCGTGCGGTTGGCGGCGCGGCTGCAAAGAGGGGAATGAATGGAGAACGCCGAGCATCTCCAGCCGGGCACCGAAATCGCCGGTTACCGCGTACAGGAGAAGCTGTGCGAGGGCGGTATGGCCGTGCTCTACCGCGTTGCTGCGCCTGCAGGCGCCGGGACCTGTCTGCTGAAGATGCCGAAGCTGGGGTTCGGCAGCCACCCGGCCTGCTATGCCGGCTTCGATGTCGAGCAGATGATTCTCGGGCGGATTGCCGGGCCTCATGTGCCGCGTCTGCTGGCCAGGGGCGAGGGCGATCTTGGTCCGTATCTGTTCATCGAGCACATTGTCGGCACGTCGCTCGCCGCATATGCCCGGAGCGTGCCGCTGCCGGACGAGGAAGTCGTTCGCCTCGGCGTGGCACTGGCCTCGGCGGTTCACGCTCTGCATCGACAGGAAGTGGTGCACCACGACATCAAGCCGTCGCATGTCATCCTGCGGGAGGATGGCCAGGCGGTGCTGATCGATTTCGGCCTGGCTTTTCACAACCAGCTGCCTGACCTCGTCGAAGAAGAATCCGACCAGCTGATGGGAACGCCCGCCTACATTTCACCGGAGCAGATTGCGGGTGTGCGCGGGGATCCGCGCAGCGATGTGTTCTCGCTCGGTGTGATCCTCTACCTGCTGGCCACGGGCCGTTTGCCTTTCGGCGAACCGACGAGTCTCATTGGCCTGCGTCGGCGGCTCTACTTCGACCCGCTTCCGCCTCGTCGCATCCGCCCCGACCTGCCGAAGTGGTTGCAGGAGATCATCCTGCATTGCCTCGAGGTGCGTGCGGAAGCCCGCTACGCAACGGCGGCACAGGTCGCGCACGATCTGATGCATCCTGGTCAGATCACTCTCACAGAGCGGGCTCGGCGCCTGAGCCAGTCGGGCCCGATAGTGGCCGCAAAACGCTGGCTGGCCGCCCTGGCTTCCTCGCCGCGGGCGCACAAGCCGCCACCGGAGCGTCTCGCTCAGGCGCCGCATGTTCTTGTCGCTGTCGATACCGGCTGCAACAGCGAGGTGCTGTTCACGGCCCTGCGCGACGCGTTGCGACGGATCATCGCCGGCGAAACGCACTGGCGCGTGAGTTGTGTCAGCGTGCTTGAACTATCGCTGATCACCGAACAGGAAGAAGGCGCCGAGATCATGCGCTCGCTGCACACGCAGCGGCTGGTCGAACTGCATCACTGGGTCCAGCCCCTCGGCCTGCCGCAGGAACACCTGCGCTATCACGTACTCGAAGGCAGCGACGTAGCAGACCGCCTGGTCGAATATGCCCGCGTCAGCCATGCTGATCACATCATCATGGGCGCTCGCGGCAGTTCCGGCCTGCGGCGGTTTCTTGGCAGCGTCTCCGCGCGCGTGGCGGCCGAGGCGCCGTGCTCGGTTACCGTGGTGCGCGCGTGAAGCCCCGGCACTGACACCACGCCGGAGATCTATACGCGGAAGCGGCCGATCAGCCCCTGCAGTTGGTGCGCGAGCTGGGCCACTTCGTCCGTCACTCCGCCGACCCGCGCGATGCTGGCGCTGTTTTCGGCGTTCATGGTCGACACCTGCGACATCTCGCCCATGGCGTGCTCGCTTGAGGCGAACTGCGATTGCGTGGAGGCTGCAATGCCGCGCGCGAGGTCCGAAACGCGTTCGGCCGAGGCGACGATCGCAGCAAGGGTCTCGCGCGTTTCGTTGCCGTGTCGGGCGCTTTCGGCGACCTCGTCATGAACGGCGTGCATCGCTTGTACCGCCGTCGTAGTCTTGTCACGAATCGCGTCGACCGTCGAGGCGATATCGCTGGTGGACGCCGAGGTGCGCTCGGCGAGCTTCCTCACCTCGTCAGCGACGACTGCGAAGCCTCGCCCCTGCTCGCCAGCGCGTGCTGCCTCGATCGCCGCATTGAGTGCAAGGAGGTTGGTCTGGTCCGCGATCTCCCGGATGGCCTGGGCGATCGCCTGGATACGCTCGGTCGCCGTGGCGAGATCGGTCATTACCTCCGCCGAATCTTCGACCGCCGCCTCGACGCGGTGGATCGCCGCGATGGAAGCCTCCATGCCGGCATTGCCCCTGTCGGCAATGCCGCGCGACTCCGCGGAGGCCGTGGCCACCTGGCTTGAACTCGCGGCTACATCCTTCGCCGAGGCGGTGGTCTGCTCGATACCGTCGGTCGCGCGCGCCATGTATTCGCCTCGTGCCTTGCCGCGTTCGATCACCTCGTGGAGCTCGGTTTTGAGGCGCTCGGCGGCGGAGGCCAGGGTGTCGGCAGCGCGCTGCACGCCGCTGATGATTTCGCGCTGGCTGTTGAGCGTCGCATCCAGCGAACGCGCCATGTCGCCCAGTTCGTCGCCGCGATGCGTGTTCAGTTCGACCCTGAGTTCACCCTGGGCGACCTGCTCCAGCGCGCCGCGCATTTCGCCTATGGCGCGGGTCAGGGAACGCACCAGCGGCAGCATCACCAGCGCCAGCGCAATGGCGCCTGCCAGATTGGCGCCTATCGCCATTGCACTGAGGCGATTGCCCTCGGCCTGGCTTGCATCGAAGGTGCGGTTCATCGCCGCCACCCGCGCCGGGATCAACTCCGACAAGGGCTTGATCAGGTTCTTGTGCACGCGCGGCCACTTCTCGCGCAGGATGGTCGCGATCGCCTCCTTGTTGTCCTTCTCATAGGCGGCATCGATTTCGTCGAACAGCGGCTTCAAGCCGTCCAGTTCTTTGCCGATCGCCTCAACCAGCTTGCGCTCGTCCTCCGTGGCGCTGCCTGCGCGATATCCGGCGAGAAATTCCTTCCAGGCGAGCGGCAGGCGCTCGCGCGCTTCCTTGAGCTGCTGGCGGGCGCCATTGGCAGAGATCACGTCGAGCGGAACGCCGGCGAGCCTGAAACGTATCCCCTGCAAGGCACCGTCGATATCCTCGACGGCCAGCAGGGGTTGCACGCCCGCAGTCCGAACTTCGCCGAAAGCAGCGGTCGCACGCTGCTGACCATAGAGGCTCATCGCGGCCAGCAGCACGAAGAAGGCCAGTGCCAGGCCTCCGCTGATGATCAGTCGAACGCGAATTGAAAATCGGTCAAGCATGGGGTTCCTCCCGGGGTTTGTCTGACACTTCTGCAGACATTAGTATTAGACTAATATTTTACGTTGAATCCCTATTCGACACTGGCCACACCACCCAAGGAGATCACGATGAATGTACTCAAATACCTGTTGCTCGCAATCGCAGGATTCGGCCTGATGTCCGGCGCCGGCAGCGCCTTTGCGCAGGAAACACCGACCGCTGCGCCGGCCGGCGTCAAGCTGGTCGAGGCCAAGGCGGTTCAGGACTTGCAGGCCAAGGGCGCTTCAATTGTCGACACCCGCAAGGCCGGCGAATTTGCCGACGGCACCATCAAGGGTGCGATCTCGGTGCCCTACGATCCCGAGAAAAGCGCCAAGGATGCCGGCTTCGATGCCAGCCAGGACAAGTTCGACATGAGCAAGCTGGCGGACAAGAACAAGGACGTGGTTCTTTTCTGCAATTCCGGCACCTGCTGGAAATCCTACAAGGCCGCCGTCGTGCTGGCCAAGAACGGCTACAAGAACGTTCACTGGTATCGCAACGGATTCCCCGACTGGAAGGCCCGCAAGCTGCCGACGGAATAAATTTCCGTGTTGGTCCGTCCATAAACACCAGGGGGGCGCCCATCGCACTCTGGTGGTTTTGATGTCTGCGGCGCCCCGCCGCGGAGGGGATTCAGTGGTGGGATTGCTTTTTCACACGCGGCACAGGGAGGAACAGTAATGGTCTATACAAAAAAGTCGCCCGCGCTATTCATCATCGGTCTGGTGATGCTGCTATGGGGCTGGCTCAATGCCAGCGGCAACATTGATGGCATGCAGCAGTATTTTCAAAAGAGCGCTTACTCCGACCACATGAAGGTCAAGGAGAAGTTCGACGCCGAATTCCGCGTCGCCAGCGAGATG
Organism: Rhodocyclales bacterium; assembly: GCA_026399475.1. Classification (GTDB taxonomy): domain Bacteria; phylum Pseudomonadota; class Gammaproteobacteria; order Burkholderiales; family Rhodocyclaceae; genus Sulfuritalea. The sequence continues at coordinate 9,691 of JAPLQY010000082.1, read as the reverse complement.
GCGGCGGCTGAAAGCAAGCCGGCCCCGGCCATGAAGATGCCGCATTCCAACTTCGACAAAGCCAAGGCGCAGCAAGCGCAGCTCGCCTACATCTTCGGCGGCATTGCCACCGTACTCGGCCTGTTGATCCTGGTGTGGACGCCATCGGAAGGCAACCTCGATTACTACCTGTCGATCTTCCCCGGCATGGCCTACATCCTGCTCATTGCTTTCATCGTCCGCTGGGGCCTGGACCCGACGTTCGCCAACTGGGGCAAGGACGCCAAGGACATGCTCGGCTTCGACTTCGCCCACATTTTCAACCTGAACTACGTGGTGCTGGGCATCGTCATCGGCATCCTCATCGTCAACGTCTTCAAGATTCCGGACTGGGCCGCCAACGGCGTGCGCACTGCGCGCTTCTTCCTCAAGACCGGCGTCGTCCTGCTCGGCGCGCTCTACAGCGCGACTGAACTGGCCCAACTGGGCAGCCTGTCCGTGCTGATGATCGGCGTCTTCGTGCTCGGCTCGATCGGCGTCGTGCTGTACATGGGGCGGCGTATGAACACCGGCAACTCGATGACCGCGGTGCTCTCTGCCGGCGTGGGCGTCTGCGGAGTGTCCGCGGCGGTGGCGGCCTCCCCGGTGGTCAATGCCAAGGCCGGCGAGATCGCCTACACCATCGGCACCATCCTGGTCTGGGGTGTGGGTTGCATGTTCCTTTTCCCGACCATCGGCCACATGTTGAACATGGGCCCGGTACAGTTCGGCGCCTGGGCCGGTACCGGCATCCTCAACTCGGCGCAGGTCGCCGGCGCTGCGCTGGCGTTCGATCCAAACGGCATCGAGACCTTGAAGGTCGCCGAGATTTTCAACATCACCCGCGTGCTGTTCCTGCCCATCGTCGTGCTCTGGCTCGCAGCCTGGTACGTCAAGCACGAGGTCGGCGCCGAGAAGGTGGATCTGGGCAAGGTGCTGTTCGCCAAGTTTCCGGTATTCGTGCTCGGCTTCATCCTGATGTTCGGGCTCTCGACCATGGGCGTCTTCACGCCGTCCGGACACTATCAGGGCAAGTACTTCAGCAGCGAGGAGATCAAGGAAGACAAGCTGCTCAAGGGCAAGGAGACCAGGGCCATCGAAGGCGAGCTTGCGCGCCTGAAGGAGGCTGCCGGCGCCAGGCAACTGCAGGATCACTTCACCGAGAAGGCCATCAATGTCGGCCAGCGCCACGCCACGCCGGAGGATGCCTACAAGGGCCTGGCTGACCTTATCGCCAGCAAGAAGATGACCACCCGCGACCAGGAAACGCTGCTCAATGCGGTCGGCAAGATGAAAGGTCTCGATGTCCTCGCCAAGAGCGCCATCGAGAAGGCGAGCAAGGCGTCCTATCACAGCTCGAAGACGATCGGCGCCTTCCGCGACTGGCTGGCCTGGCTGTTCTCGTTTGGTCTCATCGGTCTCGGCATGCAGATCACCATGGGTGCGCTGAAGCAGGCCGGCGGCACGCCACTGATCATCGGCGGCATCGTGGGTACGGCCAAGGCGGTCGGCTCGCTGATCGTGGTGCTGCTGTTCGTCAAAGAGTTCATTTAAGGAGATAGATCATGTCGGAACAAAAGTTCGAGCGTGGCACCAGCCTGTCGATCTTCGTCAGCGACCGCAAGGAAGACATCGGCTCCCTCGTTTTTGCGCTGCTGATCGCCATCGGCATCGTCATGGTCGTCGGCAAGTAAGTCCCTTGCTCCCGTAATACCGGTCCCGTCCCGCCCGCATTTTTGTCGGGTGGGGCGGGACTTTTAATTTTATGTCTTCGGCATCCGGCCGGGGACGGTATCCATGGATCCGGATATGAAAACACCACTGAAACTACTGCTGTGCCACCATGGCACCAGCGGCGCGCTGGCCGCGGAAATGCTCGCTTATGAGTTCGCCGTGCCCGGCACCACCACCATCGTCCATTGCCTTGTCGTGCCCGAATTCTGGGCCGGCATGCAGGGCGACGACTGGCTCAACAACGCGTCGACACGCGACGCCTTCGGTGACTATGTCGAAAACATGCTGGAGAACGACGCGAAACGCGAACTGGCCGCGGTCGCGTCACGCTGCAAGGAACGCGGGCTGGCCTACGAATCGGTGATGCGCTTCGGCAATCCAGCCGGGACCGTGCTGGCCGTGGCCGGCGAAATCGGTGCCGATCTCGTCGTCATCGGTTCGCCGCGGAAGAAGGGCGAGGAGGGCCTGAACTCGCGCATGGAACTCGAAAAGCTGGTGCGCGGCATCAAGTGCCCATTGCTGATCGCACCGCATTCGTGAGCGACAAACCCGGCGCGACGGCCGGTATGGATGCGGCGCAGGAGGATCGCGCCCGCGCCGAAACCCATATCCCGATCGATGCCGATGCCTTGTTCGAGTTCGTCTCCGACATCGAGCGTTTGTTGCGCCTCAATCCCCATCTCGAGATCGAAACCTGTCAGCGCATGCCCGATGGCATGCGCTTCGCCGCGCAGAACGAGACGACCGGACGGCGCATCGAGACGACGGTCCGCGTCGAGACGACACGGGCAACGCGCAGCATGGTCCTGCGCTACGCGGACGGCCTCAAGCGCGCCACGACGCTGGCCGTCGAACGCGGTGATGGCCGCGGCAGCGTCCTCGTCGTCACCGAACACTACCCGGTCATCGCCGATGCGCAGGATCCACGCGTCGCCGAAGTCGATCGCAGCCTGATTCCCTGGGTCAACGCCATCCGCCGCCATCTGCTCGATCGCAAACGCTGGGGCTGGCTGCCCGGCTGGCGTTGGTGGGCCGGTCGTTTCATGTTGGGAATACCGCCGCGCCAGCGTCGCATCGTGCGCATGATCATCTGGGTCAGCGTGCTCGAATTCGTCGTATTTCTCTTTGTCGCCGCAATCTTCTGGCTGGAACGGCAGGGCGGCTGACTGCTGAGGCTTTACTTTGCACGAATCAAAACCGGCGCAGTGGCAAGGCTCGATCGGGTTTTCTGCACGGCAGCCGTGCGCTGTGACCGGTTCGCCATAATGCCGAAGTCATGAAAGGCGGGCGCGGTCCGCAGCCGGCGAAATGCCAACGCCCGGCCCGCCCTCGTAGCGGTCAGTCACCGGAATTCCTCGGATCCGGGTGTGTTGGAGTTGTTCGCGGTCCGAGAAGTCGGCCCGCAAGATTGAACACGATCGGCCACAGCAGGTAGATCAGTACCACCAGGTAGAGCACTGCCAGTCCTTCGCTGAAGGCCCACATGCCGGAAGACGCGTTCTGGCGGTCGATGATCGTGGCGACGGGCGTTCCGGTCGTGAATGATTCGTAGCGGATCATCAACTCGCGCTTGAGCACCACGGACTCGTACGCGAGAAACCAGACCGAGACAAACACGGCGATCTCCAGCGCAACACGCCAGTAGATCTTCAGGGTGCCGATGAAGCGCTGGTATGCATCACCGGGCGCGGGCGAGCGGTCCTTGAGCATGGCGATGAAGCTGAATCCCAGCGGGCCGGCGGCGGCCAGTACCAGCCAGCCCGGGGACCGCTGCCGGGCTTTGATCACCAGATGGCAGGTCGCTGCCCAGAGGATCACCGCCAGCCCCGCCACGGCTATCAGCACTCCCCTCCGGGCCAGCTCCAGCAGGCGATAGTCGCGCACGTAATCGGCGTGGCTGCGAGCCATTTCCGGATCGATCAGATTGAACAGGCCGACCCCGGCGATCATGGCTGCGGGAATCGCCAGGTAACAGGCAAGGGCCAGTGCGTAGTGACGTTTGGGCATTCGCGGCGTACAGGTTGGATACTGCGGAACCATGGGCGATCCTACCCCCAGCGAATTTTTGCGCAAGGGCAAATCTCACGCGCATGGCCCGGCTGCGCGGAGAACGGGCGGCTTGAAATTCTGCGCGATGCGAGGCAGGATGCAGCGAACGCCTTCAGCCCGCCTGTCTCATGAACCCTCTATCGCAATTCGAAGCGAACCCCCTCGGCGATCCACAAGTGGCGGCGGTCACGCCGGGCCAGCTTGCCGCGGTGATCGCCTTCGCCGCGCTCTGCCTCGGCTTCCACTGGTTCGGCGAGGAGGGCTGGGTGCCGCTGCTCGACAGCGCCAACCTCGCGCTGCACGAGGCGGGGCATCCGCTGGTGGGCATCTTCAGTGCGCGGGCCACGGTCTACGGCGGCACCCTGTTCCAACTGGTCTTCCCGCTTGCGGCCGCCGTCCATTTTCATCGTGCCGCAAATCGCGCCGGGGTTGCGGGGGCCATGGTCTGGCTCGGCGAGAACCTGTTCAACATCGCCCGCTACATGGCCGATGCGCGGGCCCAGGAACTGCCCCTGGTCGGCAACGGGGACCACGACTGGACCGAGATTTTCAGCCGCTGGCACGTCCTCCATCTCGACGGTCGCATCGCGGGCATCACCCGTGGCATCGGCCTGATCCTGATCGTGGTCGCGGTGGTCTGGCTCTATCGACGCTGGCAAGACTCGCGCGAAAGCGCGTGACCCGGCCGGCGCGGTGCCGGGTTCAGAAGCCCGCCATGCGCGCCAGCGCCTTCTGTTCATCCAGGCCGGGCAGTGAGCCCATGCCGGCCGCCATGTTGTCCTCCAGGTAGTCGATGCGATTGCTCGCCGGAATCGCGCAAGTGACCGCGGGGTGCGCCAGTATCCAGCGCAGGAAAAGCTGTGCCCACGAGCGGCAGCCATGATCTGCCGCCGCCGCAGGCAGCGTCCGGTCCCTGACCCTGCCGAACAGCGCGCCTTCGGCAAACGGCCGGTTGGCGATCACCGCAACGCCGCGCTCCGCCGCCAGGGGCAGCAGGCGTCGGGCCGATTCCGGCTCCGCCAGCGAATAGTTGATCTGCAGGAAGTCGAGCGGCTCCGTGCGCAGGATGTCCTCGATTTCCGCATAGGCGCCGGGACTGTAGTGGGTGATGCCGATATGGCGGATGCGTCCCTCGGTCTTCCATGCGCGCAACGCCGGCAGGTGCAGCTTCCAGTCCTGCAGGTTGTGGATCTGCATCAGCTCGATGCGTGGCGTCCGGAAGCGCCGCAAGGATTCCTCCATCTGCGCGATGCCGGCGTCCCGGCCGTACGTCCACACCTTGGTGGCGAGGAACAGTCGATCGCGCAGCTTGCGCGCGGCGGCGAGATCGCCCACCACCGATTCGGCGCTGCCATACATCGGGCTGCTGTCGATCAACTCGCCCCCGAGTTCCACGAAACGCGACAGCAGCCGGCCCAGATTGTCGCGGGCCGCCGCATCCCTGCCGACGTCGAAGGTGTGCCAGGTGCCCAGGCCAACCACGCCCAGGCGACGGCCATCGGTGGGGATTACACGGGAAGCGGGAGTGGCGGCGTTGGCCAGCGACGGCATCATGCCTAGCCCGGAAAGGGCGAGGCTGTGATGGAGAAAGTTGCGGCGCGAGGGCATGGCAGCCGAACGAGGAGAGCTTACTTCCTGCCGTAAGTGCTGTCGTGATCGGGTGCGACCGTCAGCAGGCGGATGAAGTCGTCGTCGCGGTAGGCGGTGGCGCGGCGCGATTGCGTGATGCGGAGCGAGTAGATGGCATCGACGCCGGCGGGCGGCCTGATGCTGAGTATCTTCTCCCAGTTCAGCCCCTTGTCGCGATACACCTGACTCCAGGTCATTTGTCGCAAACGGCCAAGGGTATCGAGCGCGGCGAGCCATTCCGGCTTTTGCAGCGTGAGCAGGTTTTCCTGAAAGACCGGGTTATTGAGATCGAGCCTGACCGTGGCCTCGGTCTCAGCCTTTGCCACGAAGCTTCTCCAGCACGGCACCGGCCTTGCGGTCTGTCGGCGGATTGGTTTGCGCCCAGGCCAGCGCCTCCTGGAGTTGGGTCGCCGCCTGCGGTTCGTGCAGCCAGCGTTCGTTTTCGGGAACCACCCCTTCACCGATCTCGGCGCCGAGGCGGTCGAGGTTCTGTTCGTTGGCGGGCGCGACTATGTGGCGAATGGCATCGGCTACCGCGGCATCGGCAAACACCTGCTCCCAATGCACCCTCGTGCCTCCGGGCGCGGGCTCCAGAGTGATGGTCAGCGTGAAGAGGGGTTGGCAGACGTGGCGAATGACGACCCGGCGGTCGGCCTCGATACTTTCAAAAACGGATTCGTTCGGATAAATCCTTCCGTCCGGGCCGACCATGTCGAAGACCCATTTGCCGCCTTGCCGGAACTCGAACACGTCGAAACGGTTGGAGAAGCCGTCCGGTCCCCACCATTTCGCGAGGCGGGCCGGGTCCTTGATCGCGGCAAAGACCGCCGACGGCTCGGCGTCCAGGATTCGGGTGCTGGTGAATGTGCTCATTGCGCGCTCCATGTAACGCGAAGTGGGTCAGCTACGGATTGGTTTGATCCGCATTGCTCTTTTCCAAAAAGTCGGCGCTGGCGGCACGGCAAATTCGATGCCATGAAACAAGACCCGAAGACGCCCCCTTTTGTTCGTCGGTTGAGCGACATGTTTGGCGGCACTTTCAGCCTGCGCAGGCGCCGCCGCAGGAACTCAGCGCTAGACCTTGGGTCGGTGGAGCGCGCAGAGCTTGTTGCCGTCGGGATCTCGAACATAGGCCAGATACATCGCCCCCAGGCTACCTTCGCGCAGACCCGGGGCGTCCTCAATCGAGGTTCCTCCGTTCGCGACTGCCGCGTCGTGGAACTGGCGCACCTGTTCAGGTGAATTGCATTTGAATCCTGTGGTGCTGCCGTTGGCGAAGCTTGCCGGCTCACCGTTGATAGGCTCGCTGACGCAGAAGGTCTGGCCGTCGTGCCGATAAAAAAGCCGGGCATGTCCGGTCTTCGCCTGGTTTCGGAGGGGCTCTCCCGCTCCCAGGACACCGAGCACGGCGTCATAGAAGCTCTTTGAACGCTCGATGTCATTCGATCCGACCATGATGTGACTGAACATAGTGTGTCTCCCAGGTTATTGGCTACGAACGTTGTTTCTACCATGCGTCTACGAATAACAGGGGACGGGCCACGGTTTCCGACGGTATTAACCGGCCCGCGCGATTCAAGGTCGTATCGCCAGCGCCGACGCTTCAATCGGTACTTCCCGGTCATCCGCTTCACCTCCTTTACCTTTCCCACCGGACACCGAGGCGTGGTCTCCTGCAGTCCATTGCGTCGATCTTTAGTGGCGGAAGCAGCCGATGCCGGGAAAGTCGGCGCTGGCGGCAACGCGATTGGCGGGGTGGCGACGGCGACGGCCGTCGCACGGGGCCTCAGGCCCCGGCGGCTTCCTTTTCCTGCAGCGCGCGCCACATGACTTTTCCGGTGGCGGACTTGGGCAGGGTGTCGACGAACTCGACGATGCGCGGCGACTTGTAGGCGGCCATGTTCTGGCGCGCCCAGTCGATGATGTCCTGCTCGCTGACCTTGCCGCGCTGGGCTTCCTTGATCACCACGATGGCCTTGACCGTCTCGCCGCGGTGCGCGTCCTTCGCGCCGATCACGCAGGCTTCCTGGATCGCCGGGTGCTCGTACATCAGGGCCTCGACCTCGGCCGGCCAGACCTTGAAGCCGGAGGCGTTGATCATGCGCTTCAAGCGGTCGACCATGAAGAAGTAGCCGTCCTCGTCGACGCGGCCGAGGTCGCCGGTGCGAAACCAGCGCTTGCCGCCGATGTCGACGAAGACATTGTGCGTCGCCTCGGGATTGTTCCAGTAGCCGATGAACACTTGCGGGCCGCGTGTGACGATCTCGCCGACCTCGCCGGCCGGCAGTTCCTCGAAGGTGTTCGGATCGACCACCATCGACTCGACGTCGAAGATCGGGATGCCGAGGCACTGCTTCTTGGGCCGGTCCGGCGGATTGATGTGCGAGGGCGCGATTGTCTCCGACAGGCCGTAGCCTTCGACGTAAGTGATGCCCATGTCGAGCAGCTTCTGCGCGATGGCCTCGGGCATCGCGGCGCCGCCGCCGCTCATGCGGCTGATTGAGGACAGGTCGTAGTCGCCGAGTTTCGGATTCATCAGGAAGTCGATCACCATGGTCGGGATCGCGGTCCATGAGGTCACGCCGTAGCGCGCGATGCACTGCGCCGCGGCGTCGCGGTCCCAGCGCGGCAGCAGCACGACCGTGGCGCCCGCCTGCAGCGGACCGCTCATGCTGCCCTGCATGCCGGTGACGTGGAAGAAGGGCAGCACCGCGAGGTACACCGCATCCTGCTGGATGCTGAACCATTGGTAGCCGCCCATCTGGGTGTGCATGGCCGTGCGATGCGTGTGCATGCAGCCCTTGGGATGGCCGGTGGTGCCCGAGGTGTAGGGCATCACGCAAAGGTCGTCGGGACCGACCGTGATCGGGCCGGGTTGGAGCTTCTGCGCCAGCGCGTCGTTCCACAGCGTGACGCCCGGGTCGGCGATGGCCTGCCGTGGCGCCTTGACGAAATCCGGCACCTTGAGATCGGTTTCCGCCTTGAGGTAGTCGCTGTAGGCGGCAACGAGAATGCGCTGCAGGCCCTGAGTTTCGCCCGATCCGAGCAGCGGCTTCATCTGCGGATAGATGTCCTGCGCCACGATGGCCACCGCTGCGCCGCTGTCGCTGACGTAGTGGCGCAGCTCGGTCGTCATGTTCATCGGATTGACCGGCACCACCACGGCGTTGGCACGCAGGATGCCGTAGTAGGCCAGCACGAACTGCGGGCTGTTCTGCATGTAGAGCAGCACGCGGTCGCCCTTCTTCACACCCTGTTGTTCAAGCCAGCCGGCGAGGCGTTCGGCCTCGTCCCTGAATTCCGCGAACGTGATTTTCGTGTCGTAGAAAACCAGGTAGGGCTTGTTCGGGAAACGCTTGGCCGACACCTCGACGTTGTAGAACAGGTCGGTCTCGGGCACGCTCATGTGCCGCGGCAGGCCCTTGGGCCAGTGCGCGAAGTGACGGGCGGACATTTGGTGATTCCGTGAAAAGTGAAATGGGAAAGGTGAAACGTTGAGCTGGGCCGTGGTTTTCACGTTTCACGTTTCCCATTTCACGTTTCACGGACTCTCAGAGGTAGCGCCCCAGTTCCTGCTTGGCAATGGCGTTGCGATGTACTTCGTCGGGGCCGTCGGCGTAGCGCAGCGTGCGCGCCTGGGCGTAGGCTGCGGCCAGCGGGAAGTCGTCGGAGACGCCGGCGCCGCCATGCACCTGCATGGCCCAGTCGATCACTTGCAGGGCCATGTTGGGCGCGGCAACCTTGATCATGGCGATTTCCTGCTTGGCCACCTTGTTGCCGGCGGTGTCCATCTTCCACGCGGCGTTGAGCGTCAGCAGGCGCGCCTGATCGATCAGGATGCGTGATTCGGCGATGCGCTCGCGCGTCACGCCCTGGTCGGCCACCGGCTTGTGGAAGGCGACGCGCTTCAGGGCGCGGCGGCACATCAGTTCCAGCGCGCGTTCGGCCAGCCCGATCAGGCGCATGCAGTGGTGGATGCGGCCCGGGCCGAGGCGGCCCTGGGCGATTTCGAAACCGCGGCCTTCGCCGAGCAGGATGTTGGAGACGGGAACGCGCACGTCCTTGAAGTCGACTTCGCCGTGGCCGTGCGGCGCGTGGTCGTAGCCGAACACGCTGAGCGCACGCACGCGGGTGACTCCCGGCGTGTCCATCGGCACCAGGATCATCGACTGCTGGTTATGCCGGCTGGGATTGTCGGGATCGGTCTTGCCCATGAAGATGAGGATCTTGCAGCGCGGATCGGGCGCTCCCGAGGTCCACC